>JAZKIN010000014.1:0-134010 GCA_040384885.1 Pseudomonadota bacterium
CGGCCTGTCACGTCGGAGGTCGCGGGTTCGAGTCCCGTCCGCTCCGCCAGCATTAGTGGGACGGGTCGCCCCAAAGGGCGGCTCGCTCCGCAGAACAAGAAGAGGCGAACGCGAGTTCGCCTTTTTTTATATGTGCAAGTTAAACGCATTTTCTTTTCATCGAATCGGCTGACCATGCTTGAATTTATTCGCAATCAAAAACGCTTCGTCCAGTTCTTCCTGGGTCTGATCATCCTCGCGTTTGCCGTCACCGGCGTGGGTACGCAATTCGCCGCCGGCGACGGCGACACCGTCGTCAAGGTCGGCAAGACCAAGATCTCGCAGCAGCAGTGGGACGAGGCGCAGCGCCAGCAACTCGCGCGCTACCGCCAGATGGCGGGCGCCCAGTTCGATGCGCGCATGTTCGAAACGCCCGAAGCAAAAAAGGCCGTGCTCGACCGCCTGATCACCGAAGCCGCGCTCCAGAACGAGATGACGCGCAACCACATGATCGCCGGCGACAAGGCCGTGCAAAAATCGATCGCCGATTCGGGCCAGTTCCGCAAGCCGGACGGCACGTTCGACTACGACCAATACAACGCGGCCGTCACCGCCTCGGGCCAGTCGTCGGCCATGTACGAAAACAGCATCCGGCGCGACCTGACCCAACGCCAGCTCGGCAGCGCGCTCGAGTCCAGCGCCATCGTGCCGCGCACGGTGACCAAGCGCCTGTCCGACATCGCCGAAGAAGAGCGCGAAGTGCAAGAGGTGCTGTTCCCGAGCGCAGCTTTCGCCGCCCAGGCCGCGGTCACGCCCGAGCTGATCAAGTCCTACTACGACAAGAACACCGCGCTGTTCCAGTTGCCGGAGTCGGCGCAGATCGAGTACGTGGTCTTCAACGCCGCAGCCGTCGCCAACCAGGTCACCGTCACCGATGACGAAGTCGCCGCCGTCTACAACAACAGCTCGAACAAGGCGCGCTTCGTCACACCTGAAGAGCGCAAGGCCAGCCACATCCTGATCAACGCCGCCAAGAGCGCGCCGGCCGCCGACAAGGCCGCCGCGAAAGCCAAGGCCGAAGCGCTGCTGGCGCAAGTGCGCGCCGCGCCGGCAGATTTTGCCGCGATCGCCAAAGCAAATTCGCAAGACAGCGCGTCCGCCGAACTCGGCGGCGACCTCGGCGTCGTCACTCCCGATTCGGTCGGTCCGGCGATCGCCGGCGCGGCCGCCAAGCTCAAGCAGGGCGAAATCAGCGGCCTCGTCGAGTCCGAGTACGGCTACCACATCGTCATGCTGACCTCGCTCAAGCCGCAAGTGGTCAAGTCGCTCGACGAGTCGAAGCCTGCTATCGTGGCCGAACTCAAGCAGGCCAAGGCATCGAAGCTGTACAAGGAATTGGCGGAAGAGTTCACCGACACCCTGTACCAGCAGTCGACCAGCCTCAAGCCGGTCGCCGACAAGCTCAAGCTGACGATCGCAACCGCCGATGGCGTCACGCGCAGCCCTTCGCCTGCCGCCGCGAGCGCGCCTTACAACCATCCAAAGTTCCTCGCGGCGCTGTTCGCGGCCGATTCGCTCAAGAAGCGCAACAATACTGAGGCGGTCGAAGTCGCGCCTGCAACCCTGGTCGCCGGCCGCATCGTCAACCACAAGCCTGCGTCCTTGCGTCCGCTGGCCGAAGTCGAGCCGGTCATCCGCGAGCGTGTTCTGGCCGAACAGGCCTTGGTCCTGGCACGCAAGGCCGGCCAGGCCAAGCTGGCCGAAGCCAAAGCCTCGGGCGACGCCGCCGGTTTCGGCGCGCCGCAGGTACTCTCGCGCGTCAAGGCGCCAACGATCGATCCGGCCGCCGGCATGGCGGTGCTCAAGGCAGACGTCAGCAAGCTGCCGGCCTATGTGGGTGTCGACCTGCCCGGCAAGGGTTATGGCGTGTACCGCATCAACAAGGTGAGCCAGCCGGCCACGGTTGATGCGGCGCGCCGCGCCGGTGAGCAGGAGCAGATCGCGGCGGCGCAAGCCCAGCAAGAGCTGTTTGCCTACCTCGAGGCGATCAAGGCCAAGTCCGGGATCAAGATGCTGGCAGCGCCAGCGGCGGCGCCGGCAGCTAAGTAAGCGCGGGTTTAGGCCCATAAATAGAGACCCGGTTCGCTCAAGCGACCGGGTCTTTTTTCATGTGCTGTAAATCTGTAAGATCGAAGCAGCTAAGGGCTAAGGCGACCTTCGCAACACCCCACATCGTCCTCGCGCATGCGGGGACCCATAGAACAGTTGCTTTGAGCCGCTGTTCTATGGGTCCCCGCCTTCGCGAGGACGATGTTGGTTTTTGATGTTTAATATTTTTGCGACGCGCTTTCTGATGCGTCTTGCTGCTGCCATTCGCGACAGCCTCGTCCGCAAGGACGACGTGGTTTGATATTCTTAAGTGTTAACCGCAGGGGAGGGCAACTTCCCCGCGCCGCGCAACCTCACCTTTACACAGCTCGGTGCAAATGGCGCGCGGCGCCGAGGAAATCGGCCTCGCCGATGTCGCCCAGTTCCAGCACCTCGGCCCGCGTGAACTCGGTGAAGTTGCGGTCGATCGAACGCAGGTAGGCCGGATCGTAATGGTCGACCAGCAGCTCGTCGACCAGGTCGGGCATCATGCCGCTGTTGGCGAGATCGTGCCAGCGCTTGATTTTGTCGTGGCCATGCAGCTTGACCAGACAGTCGAGCTGGGTGTTGAGCGTGGCCGGACTGGTCGTGAAATGCTGGTAGTCCTCCATCAGCAGGCGCACCCGGTTGGGGCGCGACAAGGTCAGCGAGACGCACGGCGAGGCCCGCATTTTCTCCATGACGGCGTCGGGCACGCGCAACTGGCCGACTTTTTTGCTTTCGGATTCGACAAACACGGGCAGGGCGGGATCGAAGTGGCGCAGCTTTTCCCAGATGCGCGTCTCGAACATCTTCTGCGAGGGCTGCGGGTGGCTCGGCAGGTCGCCCAGCACCGAGCCGCGGTGCGCGGCCAGTTGCTCGAGGTCGAGCACCTGCGCGCCGTCGGCCGCGAGCACCTCGAGCAAACGGCTTTTGCCGCTGCCCGTGGTGCCGCAGATCACCTTGAACGACACCGCCGGCGGATCCGACAGCGCCTCGCTCACGTGCGCGCGGTAGGCCTTGTAGCCGCCGTCGAGCTGGATCGCGGGCCAGCCCACCTTGGCCAGCACCAGCGCCAGCGAGCCGCTGCGGTTGCCGCCGCGCCAGCAATAGACCAGCGGCTTCCAGTCGCGCGGCATGGCGGCGAAGCGCTCCTCGAGGTGGCGCGCGATATTGCGCGACACCAGCGCGGCGCCGATTTTTTTGGCCTCGAACGAATTGACCTGCTTGTAGATCGTGCCGACGCGGATGCGCTCCTCGTCGCCGAGCACCGGGCAGTTGATCGCGCCCGGGATGTGGTCGAGCGCGAATTCGGACTCGCTGCGGGCATCGATGATGGCGTCGAAACCGGCGAGCTGGGGCAGCACGGCCCTGAAACCCTGGAGGGCGGGATACTTCATTTCGATTTGATCATGGGAAAAAAGGTGGGCCAGATGTTGGCCAGGATGATCGGATGCGCCTGGGCCGTCGGATGCAGGCGGTCGGCCTGGAACAGGGTCGGCTTGTCGGCGACGCCCTCGAGGATGAAGGGCACGAGCGGCGCTTTGTATTCTTTCGACAATTTGCTGTACATGCCGAAGAAGCGTTCGGTGTAGTCGCGCCCGTAGTTGGGCGGCATGCGCATACCTAGCAGCAAAGTCTTCGCCTTGTTCTTTTGCGCCAAGGTCAGCATGGCGCGCAGATTGTCTTGCGCGGCGGGCACGGGCAGGCCGCGCAGGCCGTCGTTGGCGCCGAGCTCGATGATGACGTAGTCGGGTTTATGCTGCGACAACAGCGCCGGCAGGCGCGCGCGCCCGCCGCTCGTGGTTTCGCCGCTGATGCTCGCATTGACGATGCGCGCCTCGATTTTTTCGGCCTTGAGCTTTTGTTCGAGCAAGGCAACCCAGCCGCTACCACGGTTGAGGCCGTATTCGGCCGAGAGGCTGTCGCCAAGCACCAGCACGGTTTTTGGTGCAGAATAGGCGTTCACCGACGCGGAGAGCATGAGCAAACCGCAGATCGTCCACTTTTTTAGCTCCACCGGGTTCAGAGCAGAAATTTTGAGAACAGCAAACATGCGTGACATTTCCGAAGCTTCCCTTAATGACGTTGGCACAGTCGCCAAAACGGCGCCGGCGATTCAAGTTGTCGACCTGTCCAAGCGGGTCGCTGACGCCAGCGGCGAGCTGACTATCTTGCACAGCGTTGATTTTACAGTGCATGCGGCCGAGACGCTTGCGATCGTGGGCGCGTCCGGATCGGGCAAGTCGACCTTGCTTGGCCTGCTGGCCGGCCTCGACTCGCCGTCGAGCGGCAAGGTGGTGCTCGACGGGGTCGACATCTTCGCGCTCGACGAGGACGGGCGCGCCGTGTTCCGCAAACACAAGCTCGGTTTCGTGTTCCAGTCGTTCCAGCTGCTCGCGCACCTGAACGCGCTCGAGAACGTGATGCTGCCGCTCGAGCTGCGCGGCGACGACGGCGCGCGCGAAAAGGCGATGGCGATGCTCGGCCGGGTCGGCCTGTCGAGCCGCCTCAAGCACTATCCCAAATACCTGTCCGGCGGAGAGCAGCAGCGCGTCGCGCTCGCGCGCGCCTTCGTGACCGAGCCGCCGCTGCTGTTCGCCGACGAGCCCACCGGCTCGCTCGACGCGACCACCGGCGAGGCCGTGATCCAGCTCATGTTCGAACTGAACCGCGAGCGCGGCTCGACGCTCGTGCTGGTCACCCACGACAACTCGATCGCCGCGCGCTGCGGGCGCACCATCACGATCGCGGCAGGCCGCCTGGTCTGACCCGCCTCTGACTCTCAGCCCCTGATCTCTTGCACCAGCGCGTTGAGCACCGCGCGCGCGGCGGCCGGCAGTTCGCCGGCGGTGAGCCCGATCGGGCCGACCCCTTGCGCGACCAGCCGGTCGGCCGCGGCGCCATGCACCCAGACCGCGCCGAGCAGCGCCTCCCAGCCGGGCCAGCCCTGCGCCAGCAGCGCGCCGCAGATCCCCGCCAGCACGTCGCCGGTGCCCGCCGTCGCAAGTCCCGGATTGCCGGTCGGGTTGATCACGGCCGTGCCGTCCGGACGTGCGAGCACGCTGCCCGAGCCCTTTAGCACCACGTGGCACGACAGGCGCGCGGCCAGTTCGCGCGCGGCCGCCATGCGGTCGGCCTGGATCACCGCGATCGTCACGCCCAACAGCCGGGCCGCCTCGAGCGGATGCGGCGTGAGCAAGGTGGTGCCGGTGCGCTGGGCCAGCTGCAATTGCAGGTCGGGGTTGGCGGCGATCAGGTTGAGCGCGTCGGCGTCGAGCACCAGCGGCGCCGCGCCACCCTGCGCGCGGTGCAGCAGGCGCGCCGCGTCGGCCGAGTCGCCCATGCCGGGACCGATCACCAGCGTGCTACCGGTCGCGTCGTAGCTGGCCGCGTCGCGGAACATCAGTTCGGGTTGGGCCATGTCGACCCCGGGCCCGCGCTCGAGCGTGGCCACGAACACGCGACCGGCGCCTGCCAGCAGCGCGCCGCGCGCGGCCAGCACCGGCGCGCCCAGCATGCCCTGCGCGCCGCCGATCACGGCCACGTTGCCGAAGCTGCCCTTGTGCGAGTTCTGCGCGCGTGGATGCAGGTAGCGCGCGAACAACGCGACCTCGTTGAGACGGGCCTCGGCCGGCGTTTGCGCGGGCAGTTCGATGCCCAGCGGCGCGAGCGTGACGGCGCCGGCGTAGTCGCGTCCCTGGCCCGTGTGCAGGCCGGGTTTGTCGCCGATGAAGGTGATGGTGTGGGTGGCGCGCAGCGCGATGCCGTCCGGCCCGACCAGGGCGCCGGTGTCGGCGTCGAGGCCGCTGGGAACGTCGAGCGCGAGCACCGGCCAGTCGTGCTCGTTGATGGCGGCGACGAGCGTGCGCGCCGCGCCGGAGAGTGCGCGCGCGAGCCCGATGCCGAACAGGCCGTCGACGACCAGCGCCCAATCGACGTCGGCGGGCAGGGCGTCGACAAAGCGCACGTTGCCGGCGCGTGCGCGCAACAGCGCGCGCGCGCTGTCGGGCGGGGTGTTGGCGCCCTCGAGGCGGATCACGCTGACCGCGACGCCGACCTGGCCGAGCTTGCCTGCGACCTCGAGCGCATCGCCGCCGTTGTTGCCCGGGCCGGCCAGCACCAGCACCCGCGGCGCCTGTCGATCGGCGATCAGTTTAACGGCGAGCTCGAAGGCGGCCTGGCCGGCGCGCTGCATGAGCGAACCCGCTGGCAGGGCCGCCGCGGCGTTGGCCTCGAGGTCGCGGATTTGGGCAACGCTATACAGTGATTTCATGGTGGCTCTGGTTTTCTGCGGGAGGGGCGCCGATGCGAATTTTTTTACGGGAGTCTGAGCGCTAGCGCACAGTCAAAAACGAACCCTGCATGTTAATTTCGTTGCAGGCTTTCCCATTCATTAAAACACAAGGAGTTCCCCATGAACGAATCAAAATCGAGCGGTCCGCAAGCTAAGCCACATTCGAACAGCAACGTGACCGAACAAGACGTCAAATCGCATGACCACAAAAAAGAAGACAAGAGCAGCAAAGACGCCAAAAGCAACGTCAAGGCCGGCAGCGACGCCGGCGCCGGCGGCGGTTCGAAGCAAAAGCAGAACCATTAATTGATTTAACGGCCAGCCCATGTGATTTCGCTCACCCGCCCAAATTGCACATTACAATACGTGCTTCTTTACCGGGCCGGGCAAAACACATGGATTGGCAATTCTGGATTGATCGTGGCGGCACCTTCACCGACATCGTGGCGCGCCGTCCCGATGGCCAGCTGCTGACCCATAAACTACTGTCCGAGAATCCCGAGCAGTATCCCGATGCGGCCGTCGCCGGCATCCGCCATTTGCTCGGCCTGGTAACTGGCGAGTCCATCCCGGTCGCCACGATCGAAGCCGTAAAGATGGGCACCACCGTGGCCACCAACGCGCTGCTTGAACGCAAGGGCGAGCCGACCGCGCTCGCGATCACGCGCGGCTTCCGCGACGCCTTGCGCATCGCCTACCAAAACCGTCCCCGCATCTTCGAGCGCCACATCGTGCTGCCCGAACTGCTCTACAGCCACGTCATCGAGGTCGACGAGCGCGTCGGCGCGCACGGCGAGATGCTTCGCGCGCTCGACCAAGACGCCACCCGCGCCGGCCTGCAGGCCGCCTACGACCTTGGCCTGCGCTCGCTCGCGATCGTGTTCATGCACGGCTACCGCTTCAGCGCCCACGAGGAGGCCACGGCCCGCATCGCGCGCGCGATCGGCTTCACCCAGCTGTCGGTGTCGCACCAGGTCAGCCCGATGATGAAACTGGTCGCCCGCGGCGACACCACCGTGGTCGACGCCTACCTGTCGCCAATCCTGCGCCGCTATGTCGACCAGGTCGCATCCGAGATGCCCAAGGTGAACCTGCAGTTCATGCAATCGAACGGCGGGCTGACCGACGCCCACGCGTTCCAGGGCAAGGACAGTATTTTGAGCGGGCCGGCCGGCGGCATCGTCGGCATGGTGCGCGCGAGCGAGCTGGCCGGCTTCGAGCGCGTGATCGGCTTCGACATGGGCGGCACCTCGACCGACGTGTCGCATTATTCGGGCGAATTCGAGCGCGTGTTCGAGACCCAGGTCGCCGGCGTGCGCATGCGCGCCCCGATGATGAGCATCCACACGGTCGCGGCCGGCGGCGGCTCGATCCTCCACTTCGACGGCAGCCGCTACCGCGTCGGCCCCGACAGCGCCGGCGCCAACCCGGGGCCGGCGAGCTACCGGCGCGGCGGCCCGCTCGCGGTCACCGACTGCAACGTCATGCTCGGCAAAATCCAGCCGGCCCATTTCCCGCCGCTGTTCGGCCCCGCCGCCAACGAGGCGCTCGACCTGGCCGTGGTGCGCGAGCGCTTCGAAGCACTCGCCGCGCAGATCGGCGCTTCAACCGGCAGCACGCCGACGCCCGAGCAGGTGGCCGAAGGCTTCATCCAGATCGCGGTCGGCAATATGGCCAACGCGATCAAGCAGATATCGGTGCAGCGCGGGCACGACGTGACCGAATACACGCTGACCAGCTTTGGCGGCGCGGGCGGGCAGCATGCCTGCCTGGTGGCCGATGCGCTGGGCATGAAGAGCGTCTTCATCCACGCGCTGGCGGGCGTGCTGTCCGCCTACGGCATGGGGCTGGCCGACCAGAGCGCGATGCGCGAGGCGGCGGTTGAGGTGCGCCTGGCCGACATCGACCAGCACACGCTGGTCGCGCGGCTGGCCGTTCTGGGCGAAACGGTGACGCAGGAACTGGTGGGGCAGGGCGTCGCGCCCGAGCGCATCACGCTGCTGCGGCGCGTCCATTTGCGTTACGAGGGCACCGACTCGGCGCTGATCGTCATGTTCGGCGAGGTCGCCGCCATGACGGCGCAGTTCGAGACCGCCTACAAGAAGCGGTTTTCCTTCCTCATGCCGGGCAAGGCGCTGGTGGTCGAAGCGGTGTCGGTCGAGGCGGTCGGCAAATCGGACGCGCCGGCCGAGGCGCTGGCGACGGCCGTGCCGCGCGCAGGCGCGCTCAAGGCCTTCGACACGGTGCGCATGTTCGGCGGCGACGCCTGGCACGAGACCGGCCTGTACCGGCGCGCCGACATGCGCCCCGATGACCTCATCAAGGGCCCGGCGATCATCGCCGAGGCCAATGCGACGACCATCGTGGAGCCGGGCTGGCAGGCGCGCGTGACCGCGCACAACCACCTTGTGCTCAAGCGCGTCGAGGCGATGCCCGAGCGGCGCGCGATCGGCACCACGGCCGACCCGGTCATGCTCGAGATCTTCAACAACCTGTTCATGTCGATCGCCGAGCAAATGGGCCTGCGGCTGCAAAACACCGCCTATTCGGTCAACATCAAAGAGCGCCTCGACTTTAGCTGCGCGCTGTTCGACGCCGACGGCAACCTGATCGCCAACGCGCCGCACATGCCGGTCCACCTCGGCTCGATGGGCGAGAGCATCAAGACCGTCATGGTCGAAAACGCGGGCAAGATGCGCCCGGGCGACGTCTACATGCTCAACGACCCTTACCACGGCGGCACCCACCTGCCTGACGTGACGGTCATTTCGCCCGTGTTCGACGAGGCCGGCGCGCAGATCCTGTTCTACGTCGGCTCGCGCGGGCACCACGCCGACATCGGCGGCACTACGCCCGGCTCGATGCCGCCCGACTCGGTCTCGATCGTCGAGGAGGGCGTCTTGATCGACAACTTCAAGCTCGTCGACGGCGCCGACGGCCAGTTGCGCGACGCCGAGGCGCGCGCTTTGCTCGGCGGCGCGCGCTACCCCGCACGCAATCCGGACCAGAACATGGCCGACCTGCGCGCCCAGGTGGCCGCCAACCAGAAGGGCGTGGACGAGCTGCGCAAGATGGTCGCCCACTTCGGGCTCGACGTGGTGCAGGCCTACATGGGCCACGTGCAGGACAACGCCGAGGAGGCGGTGCGGCGCGTGATCACGGCGCTCAAGGACGGCGAGTTCACCTGCGACCTCGACAACGGCGCGCAGATCAAGGTCGCGATCCGGGTCGACCACGCGAGCCGCAGCGCGCAGATCGACTTCACGGGTACATCAAGCCAATTGCCTAACAACTTCAACGCGCCCTCGGCGGTGTGCATGGCGGCGGTGCTGTACGTGTTCCGCACCCTGGTCGACGACGAGATTCCGCTCAACGCGGGCTGCCTCAAGCCGCTCCAGGTGATCATCCCGCCCGGCTCGATGCTCAACCCGCACTTTCCGGCGTCTGTCGTGTCGGGCAACGTCGAAACCTCGACCTGCATCACCAACGCCTTGTATGGCGCGCTGGGCGTGATGGCGGCCTCGCAGGGCACGATGAACAATTTCACGTTCGGCAACGCCAAATACCAGTACTACGAGACCATTTCGGGCGGCTCCGGTGCAGGCGAAGGCTTCGACGGTACCGACGTGGTACAGACCAATATGACCAATTCGCGCCTGACCGATCCCGAAATTCTCGAATTCCGCTTTCCGGTGCGGCTCGAGAGCTACGAGATCCGGCATGGTTCGGGCGGGGCGGGGCGCTGGCACGGCGGTAACGGCGGCGTGCGCAAGGTGCGCTTCCTCGAACCGATGACGGCGGCGATCTTGTCGAACAACCGCGTGCATGCGCCGTTCGGCATGGCCGGCGGCAGTCCGGGCGCGACCGGTATCAACCGCGTTGAGCGGGTCGATGGCAGCACCGAGCAGTTGGCCCATATCGGCAAGACCGAGATGGCGGCGGGTGATGTATTCGTGATTGAGACGCCAGGAGGGGGCGGCTACGGGATAGTTAAGCAAAAATAAAAGACCTGGATTTGTGATTCGCCTAGTGATACGTGTCTTCCCTCGTTTCTAACTCGTTTCCGGTAGATGCGTTGCAACCGGCAAGTTCGTCCTTCTAAGAGGGTTTAAGTCGATCAGATACAGTCATAAGAAGATTCTCAATCAGGGCTACTTCTGGCAGACGCATGCGACGTGCCGCAAGTAGTGCCACCTCCAATAGCTCTCGGGCTCTTTCGTTGTTTGACCTCCCTGCACTATGCATAAGAAATTGTGCAATCTTAACCTGCGTTACCAAAATTGCTCGAGTATCTCCCAATTTTTCATAGATGGGGAGCTCCTCCTCCTGACGGATTCGTTGGGCTTCGCGAAGTTCTCCGCTTGTTTGGAATATGTCTGCAATTTTTCCTACAGCAATTGCCCACGAGCGCACATCTTTCAATTCTTCATAGACCGGAAGTTCTTCCTCGCGTCGGATGCGCAACGCATCTGCGAGGTTGCCTCGCATGTGCAGGATATCAGCAACTTTGCCCATAGAATAGGCGTGAGCGCGGCGGTCCCCCAATTTTTTGTAAACTGGAATCACGTCCTCAAGGCGAATGCGCAGTGCCTCTTCAAGCTCACCTCGGATTTGTAGGATGTCTGCGATTTTGTCGATCGCATTTGCCCGTAATCGTACATCACCCAACAACTCATAAACAGGCAATACTTCTTCGCGGCGAATCCGCAGCGCCTCTTCAATTTCCCCGCGCATTTCCAAAATATCGGCGACGTGGCCAATCGCTATGGCACGTCCGGCAATATCGCCTAGTGCTTCGTAGACAGGCACAACCTCTTCCCGAAAAATACGTAGTGCCTCATCGAATTCCCCAAGTGACAGTAAGATGTAGGCAATTCTTGCCAAAGCTGTAACGCGCCCACGCTCATCGCCCAACTTCGTGTAGACAGGCAGTTGTTCGTCACGTCGGATGCGCAGCGCTTCGGTAAGATCGCCGCGCACTTGAAGAATATCGGCAACTCGTCCTAAGGTGCCAGCCCGCGAGTTTTCATCCTTCAACTTTTCATAAATCGGCAATTCAATTTCGCGATGATTCCGAAGTGCCTCGTCAAGTTCACCACGTAGAGTAAGAATTCCTGCGATTTTCCCAACTGTGACAGCTCGCGAGTGATCTGCGCCGATCTTCTCATAAACAGGTAACTCTTCATACCGGTGGATACGTAGCGCCTCATTAACTTCGCCCTGCAGTTGAAGCACGTCGGCTACTTTACCAATAGCTTTGGCCCGTAATCGGATATCGCCGAATTTTTCGTAAATTGGTATTTCAACTTGACGACGTATCCTCAAAGCCTCATCAAGCTCGCCACGAGATTGGAGAATATTAGCTATCTTGCCATAAGTCTTGGCATACAAAAGAGAATTGACATGCTTATCATAAACCGGCAGTACCTCGTTTTGGTGGATTCGGAGCGCCTCATCGAATTCTCCACGATTTATTAATATGCTCGCGATATCACCCATGGCTTCAGCTCGAGCCAGAACGTCGCCTAGCTTTTCGTAGATCGGCAATACCTCTTCGCGTAGCATGCGCAATGCCTCATCGAACTCACCACGCGCTTGAAGTATTCCAGCGATTAGACCAATCGCATGGGCATAGAGGTGCAAAGCACCCAATTTTTCAAAGACTGGGAGGACCTCTTTACGACATAGTCTTAATGCCTCGCTAAATTCACCTTGAATCTGCAAGATTTGGACTATCTTACTAACTGCGATGGCGCGCTGACGCGTATCGCCGAGCCTCTCATACACAGGTAGTTCATCGAATCGATGGATGCGCAGTGCTTCATCGTATTCGCCGCGCACGGTGTAAATGTCAGCAATTTTTCCGATTGTGATCGCAATCTCCCGCAAATCACCCAACTTTTCAAACGCTGGCAGTTGCTCCTCACGACGGATTCGAAGTGCCTCGTCTAACTCGCAACGCAAGAACAGCACATCCGCAATCTTGCCGATTGTAACCGTACGCTCACGTAAATCACCAATGCGATCAAAGACTGGTATTTCTTCTTTGTAGCGGATACAGAGGGCTGCGTCAATATCGCCGCGCGCTTGCAGAATGTCGGCGATTTTGCCGTAAGCAACTGCTCGTTCGCGCAGATCCCCAAGCTTTTCATAAGTTGGCAGCTCTTCCTCTCTAAGTATTCGCATCGCTTCGTCAAATTCGCTGCGACTCTGGTGAATATCGGCTATTTTTCCAAATATGATCGCGCGGGCCCTGGAATCGGTTGCCTTTTCATAGTGTGGGATGAGTAATTCGCGGTAAATGAGTAAGGCCTCATCAAGTTCGCCGCGTGCTTGTAAAATGTCAGCTTTTAAACCCAACGCTACTGCGATACCGTGTAACCACTCTCGCTCCAAATCAAACTCAATTTTGGTGTTTGCGACTTCAAGGGCTAGCGCGAGGTCACCAGCACGGTACGACATCAATCCGAATTTCCCGTACCAATCGCTTCGATCTTCATCGCTTAGGCACGTTGCCGTCAGCATCCGCGCCGCGAATCCCTGCCAAGCGGCGAACGGCCCATGACGTAGGGCATAGGTCACAAACTCGGCTCGCAATGGCAGTCCGGCGGCGGGTTTGCAACGCCCGAGCCATTCGATAAGGGCAGCACGCTCTTCGTGCAGTTCATTCCACGGGAGTCCGTCCAAAGTTAAATTAATTTTCTCTGAAAGTCGCGCCAACAACCACTCGCCATGGCGTTCTTCCGTCAAATTCTGCAGAGCTGGGTAAAGATTGCGCAACCATTCGCCTAGCAATGGATGAAATTTGGCTCGCTTTGTTTTTGTGTCGATAGTTAATAAACTTAGGCTTTGTGCATCAAGGCACATGTGTTCATATGCAAAGACAGCTTCCGGTGCGTGCAGCCCAGCAAGTCCCGCGCCTAACGAAGCGCCACAATCAACAGACGGACCGTGTGCCAAGCTAGCCAGAGCCTCAGTCCGAGCAAGATCGGTTGCGCATTGCTCACGCCACACCTCCCAAGAAATCGCAAACGAAGAATGCAGAATCGCTCTTGCGCGGTCAGGGCGCAGGGTCGGATCGAACGGGTCACTAGGATTAAGTGCAAACGACGTTTGGTCCCGTAAACGATGAAGGAACAAGTCTGGCGATGAGCCCATTTCCAAATGGCTAGCGGCAATGTGTAGCGCAAGCGGCAAGTAGCCAAGAGTTTTTGCTAGTTCAGCTAGCTGAGCATCATTGGATTGGCAGTTGGGCGCCTCCTCACGCAGTAGTGTCAGCGCATCGCTGGGGCTGAACACGCCGACTTGAATGCGTTGCCAGCCCGCCGACATTCCGCAACCTAAAAGGCGCGCGGTGACAAGCACGGGACACGATGGAAGCCCTGCGATTAAACCGGCGACTCCATGTGCGAGTTTGATACTGTCTACGTTCTCTATTAACAAAAGAATGCGGTTTTGCCGTAGGTGCTGTGCCACAATCTCCAGCGCCGAGGATAACGTGCTTTTGAGGTTTAGCAATAGGGCTAGGTGGTGAGCCAGGTCGGAAGTCTCCAACGTAAAGTCAGTTTGTAGGAACAAACGTACATAGCTTTCGCACTCCGCTCGTGCAACGTGAGGCGCCCAGTGGAGTGCAATGAACTGCTCCGCTAAACGCGTCTTGCCTACACCCGGCATGCCCTCGACGACGCAACATAGCACGTCAGATCGGCCTGACTCGTTCGCAGCAGGCAGCATGGCTGCGCGCAGGTCAGTCATCTCGGCGCCGCGTCCAACCAACCGACCTGAAATAGGATGTGAAGGTCTAGTAGGGGCTGCCGGCCTGAGGCGCAGTCTTCCGTTCGTGCTTTCCCGATAGTGCGAATTGTCGTCGCTCCAGAAACCGTTGGGTGACCAGCTTCGAAGCCAAAGTTCGTGAGGTACACAGATGTCAGGCGGGCTGAGTTCCAATTCAATCAGCTGGATACAATTTGGGTAGTTGTCGCTTTGATAGAGGCAGCCCGCGACACTTTCATGCATCCCAACGTTGTTTGGGTGTAGCCAACGTTGTTGGTCAGGGCGGTGCACATGGCCGTGCATCAGAAGGTGAACGCCAAATTCACCTAAAAGGCTACGAACGTTGCGTTGATCAGCTAGGTCCGAAAGAGGATGGTGCACCAGTGCGATTTTTACTCCGATTAAGGGCGCGCCGTTTTCGGTAAGTAGACAGCCTACCTGGTCATTAGTAAGACGTAAGTGAAGTTTGTCCTGCTCGTCCCCGGCCAACCAGGCGCTGTCGAATCCAATGATGTTTAGCGGAACAGGCCAGCCAGGTAATGATACCCGATAGCCTAAATTTGGATGAGCAGCGCCGGGCACGAGACGCTCGAGTCCATAGCAAACTAACCAGTCGCGGTATGCTTGTTGACGTGCCAAAACTTCTTCGCGCCAAGATTGCTGATAGTGGCGAGGTGGATGGCCGCCGGCCATCCATCGCGAGACGTCAAAGGAAGAAACGGATATCTCTTCTCGCAGCGCAGCCCATTGCGGCTGATTGATCGATCGTGCGATATCGTGGTTGCCGGGCACCACAAACAGCTTGTCTTTGCCCAACTTAAGCGCGGACAAGGTAGCGTCCAAAAATAGGCTTGCCTCGTCGTATTGCGCAGCTTGACCAGATTGCGCTATATCGCCGGTAAAACAAACGATATCAGGTGGCGTGGCAGCACAGATGACCTCCAAATTATCGATCCATGACTTTCCCAATACGCGACGAAAACGCCACGACACCAAAGACTCCTGACCAGCGTGGAGATCTGAGATATGCAAAATGCGTAGTTTGGGCATGATTCCCTATTTTCGCTGTGGATGAATTCAATCAAGTGTAACCAAAAGTGAATCATTCGGTTGGAAAAAATGAGGGCTCATAAATACAATTACCTACGAACATAAGCCCTCCCTTTCGCTCGGCAAACCGCCAAGAAATAGGCCGTTCAATTTTCATCTCTGAAGCGGGTGCACGCCCCAGTTCTTTTGCATCGGGTAAAAGGGATGTGGATTGGAGTTCGAAAATGCGGCGCGCTTGGTTTTTGAGAACGCCCTTGGTTGACGGGTGATTGTAGGTATTCCTCTGGCCATGCCGCGAGAGGGACTGGCCGTGTCTGAAACAACCGTATCCTTTGCAAATCTTGCAATTTTCGGAATTCATAAATTTGGTCCATCGACTAGACCTGGTGCATGGGCACCCATTCGTGCAGGGCACCGATGTGGAAACGGTATGAACTTCCAGCGCCAAGGAGCCTTAAACTGCGTTCAAGATCGAGCCAAACCACCAGGGTCCGGCCCAGATCAGCGAGGCGAGGTCGGTGGCCTGCTGCGAGACTTTGTGTTGTGCAACGCGGTATAATACCGGCCTATAGGAAGTCCGCACCACGCTTCGCACGCCGCTTACATCGCCATTTTCGTCTTTAACCCGCAGCCACGCTGCATCAACCCCCTCCCAATCATGTTGATTCTGCCGGGTTCCAATGCCCTCTCTGCCTTCCGCAAACACCGCCTCCTGAGCCAACTGCAAGCCGTCGCCCCCGCGATCGCTTCGGTGCAGGCGCGCTTCACCCATTTCATCGATGCGAAAGCTGCGCTGTCGACCGACGACGCGAGCCGCCTCGAAGCGATGTTGGTCTACGGCGAGCCGGCCGAAGCCGCATCGACCGAAGGCGCGGCCGAGGAATTCGTCGTGATCCCGCGCTTCGGCACGATCTCGCCGTGGGCCTCGAAGGCGACCGACATCGCGCACAACTGCGGCATGGCGCACATCGCGCGCATCGAGCGCGGCATCGCCTACACGGTGCGGCTCAAGACCGGCCTGCTGGGCAGCAGCATCGGCGCCGCCAAGCACCTGAGCGCGGAAGAAACCATGGCCATCGCGGCGCTGCTGCACGACCGCATGACCGAGAGCGTGCTGCGCGACGCCGGCGAGGCGGCCAATCTGTTCGGCGAACTCGAAGCCAAACCGTTTGAGTCGATCGACGTGCTCGGCGCCGGGAAGGGCGCGCTCGAAAAAGCCAACACCGACCTTGGCCTGGCCATGTCGGACGACGAAATCGACTACCTGCTCGCAGCCTTCACGAGCGCCAAGCGCAACCCGACCGACGTCGAACTGATGATGTTCGCGCAGGCCAACAGCGAGCATTGCCGTCACAAGATATTCAACGCCGACTGGATCGTCGACGGCGAGGCGCAGCAAAAGTCGCTGTTCCAGATGATCAAAAACACGCACCAGTTGCAGCCGAAGGGCACCATCGTCGCCTACAGCGACAACTCGTCGATCATGGAAGGGGCGACCGTCACGCGCTTCTACCCGCGCGGCGCGAACCACGAATACGGCAGCTCGGTCGAACTGACCCACACCCTGATGAAGGTCGAGACCCACAACCACCCGACCGCGATCGCCCCTTATCCGGGCGCCTCGACCGGCGCCGGCGGCGAGATCCGCGACGAGGGCGCGACCGGCCGCGGCGCCAAGCCGAAGGCGGGCCTGACCGGCTTCACGGTCTCGAACCTGATGATTCCGGACGCGATCCAGCCGTGGGAAAACGCGGCCAGCGTGACCGCCCCGTTCGCGCAGCGCGCGCCGGCCGGCGTGTACGGCAAGCCTGACCGCATCGCTTCGCCGCTGCAGATCATGATCGAAGGCCCGATCGGCGGCGCCGCGTTCTCGAACGAATTCGGTCGCCCGGTGCTGGGCGGCTACTTCCGCACCTACGAACAGAACGTGGGCCGCCTGAGCGCCGGCATGGCCGACACCGTGTACGGCTACCACAAGCCGATCATGATCGCGGGCGGCATCGGCAACATCGCCGACCAGCACACCCACAAAAACGAGATCCCGGTCGGCAGCCTGCTGGTCCAGCTGGGCGGCCCCGGCATGCGCATCGGCATGGGCGGCAGCGCCGCCTCGTCGATGGCGACCGGCACCAACACGGCCGACCTCGATTTCGACTCGGTCCAGCGCGGCAACGCCGAAATGGAGCGGCGCGCGCAGGAAGTGATCAACGCGTGCTGGCAGATGGGCGCCGACAATCCGATCATCTCGATCCACGACGTGGGCGCGGGCGGTCTCTCGAACGCCTTCCCCGAAATCACCAACGACGCCGGCCGCGGCGCCATCTTCGACCTGCGCAAGGTGCCGCTCGAAGAAAGCGGCATGGCCCCGAAAGAAATCTGGAGCAACGAGTCGCAGGAGCGCTATGTGCTGGCGATCGCACCGGCGGACCTGGACCTGTTCCGCGGCCTGTGCGAGCGCGAGCGCTGCCCGTTCGCCGCCGTCGGCGTCGCGACCGAAGAGCGCCAGCTCAAGCTGGTCGACCCTCAGCTGGGCAATTCGCCGGTCGACATGCCGATGGACGTCCTGCTCGGCAAGCCGCCTAAAATGCTGCGCGACGTGTGCCACGTGCACAACGAATTCCCCGCGATCGACCTGACCGGCCTCGATCTGGCCGACGTCGCCCAGCGCGTGCTGCTGCTGCCCGCGGTGGCCGACAAGTCCTTCCTGATCACCATCGGCGACCGTAGCGTCGGCGGCACCACCGTGCGCGACCAGATGGTCGGTCCGTGGCAGGTGCCGGTGGCCGATTGCGCCGTCACGGCGATGAGCTTCGAAGGCTATCTTGGCGAAGCCATGGCCATGGGCGAGCGCACGCCGCTGGCCGTGATCAACGCCGCAGCCTCGGGCCGCATGGCCGTGGGCGAGGCGATCACCAACATCGCCGCCGCGCCAATCGCGGACATCTCCGACATCAAACTGTCGGCCAACTGGATGGCCGCCTGCGGCCAGCCGGGCCAGGACGCGGCCCTGTTCGACACCGTCAAGGCGGTCGGCATGGAGCTGTGCCCGGCGCTCGGCATCAGCATCCCGGTCGGCAAAGACTCGCTGTCGATGCGCACCACCTGGCGCGACGAGGACGAGGCCAAGGCGATCACTTCGCCGGTGTCGTTGATCGTGTCGTCGTTCGCGCCCGTGGTCGATGTGCGCCGCGTGCTCACGCCGCAGATCAAGGGCGACGCCGGCGACACGGTCATGATCCTGGTCGACCTGGGCCGCGGCAAAAACCGCATGGGCGCCTCGGCGCTGGCGATGGTGACCCAGCAGCTCGGCAACGAGACGCCCGACGTCGACAGCACGGAAGACCTCAAGGCGTTCTTCGCGGCGATTCAGCAGCTCAATACGGACGCCAAACTGCTTGCCTACCACGATCGCTCGGACGGCGGCTTGTTCGCCACGCTGTGCGAAATGGCGTTTGCGGGCCGCAGCGGCCTGTCGATCAACCTCGACATCCTCGCGCTCGAGAGCGAGCACGCGGCCGATTGGGGCGACGCCAAGAACTGGGCCGGCCAGGTGCCGGAACGGCGCAACGAGCTGACCCTGCGCGCCTTGTTCAACGAAGAACTGGGCGCCGTGATCCAGGTCCGCGCCGACGACAAGACGGCCGTGATGAACGTCCTGCGCGCGCACAACCTGGGTGCTTGCAGCCACATCATTGGCAAGCCGAACGAGCGCGGCGTGGTCGAACTGACGCGCGACGCCAAGGTCATCTACAGCGCGCCGCGCAGCGCGCTGCACCGCCTGTGGAGCGAAACGAGCTGGCGCATCGCGCGCCTGCGCGACAACCCGGCCTGCGCCGATGCCGAATTCGACCGCCTGCTCGACGAGACCGATCCCGGCATGACGCCGGTGCTGACCTTCGATCCGTCCGAGAACGTGGCCGCGCCATTCGTGGCGACCGGCGTGCGTCCGCGCGTGGCGATCCTGCGCGAGCAGGGCGTCAACTCGCATATCGAAACCGCGTGGGTGATGCACCAGGCCGGCTTTGCGGCGGTCGACGTGCACATGAGCGACCTGATCGCCGGGCGCGTGCGGCTCGACGATTTCCAGGGCGTGATCGCGGTTGGCGGCTTCTCCTACGGCGACGTGCTCGGCGCCGGCGAGGGCTGGGCCAAGACCATTTTGTTCAACACCAAGCTGGCCGACCAGTTCGCGCGCTTCTTCGCGCGCAGCGACACCTTCGGCCTCGGCATCTGCAACGGTTGCCAGATGATGAGCAACCTGAAGTCGATGATCCCCGGCGCGCAGGCATGGCCCAAATTCACGCGCAACAAGTCGGAGCAGTTCGAGGGCCGTTTCGCGATGGTCGAGGTGCTCGACTCGCCGTCGATCTTCTTCAGCGGCATGGCCGGCACCCAGACCGCGATCGCGATCGCGCATGGCGAAGGCTTTGCCGACTTCTCGCAAACGGGCGACATCGACGCCGCCGTCAAGGCGATGCGCTTCGTCGACAACCGCGGCGCGGCGACCGAAGCGTATCCGTTCAATCCGAACGGTTCGCCGGGTGGCCTGACGTCCGTCACGACGGCCGACGGCCGCTTCACGGTGCTGATGCCGCATGCCGAGCGCGTGTTCCGCTCGGTGCAGCAGTCGTGGCACCCCGAGTCGTGGGGCGAGGATTCGCCTTGGATGCGGATGTTCCGAAACGCGCGCAAGTTTGTCGGCTAAGTCGTCGGATTAGTCGTAGGGCTAAACCGCCGCGGCTTCAAGCCCGGCTGCGCAGGTCTCGTGTACGAGGCCGCGCAGCCAGCGGTGTGCCGGATCGGCGTCCATGCGCGGGTGCCATAACATCGACACCGTGAACCCGGACACCGCGAACGGAAGGGGAAACGTGTGCATCCCGGCGCGCAGCTTCCCCGTGTGGCGCTCCGGGACGCTGGCGACCAAATCCGAGCCGCGTGCCAGCGCCAGCGCCGCAGAAAAGCCCGCGACCAGCGTCCCGACCTCGCGCTCGAGCCCCAACGCCTGCAAGGCGTCGTCGATCGGGCCTTTGTCGATTCCCTTCCTTGAAACACCGATGTGCCGCGCCGCCGCATAGCGCGCCGGGGTGAGCTCGCCCCGGCACAGCGCATGCCCCGTTCGCACCACCCCAACGAAACGATCCTTGAACAGGGCGCGCGTGCGCACTTCGGGGCCGGTCGCCCGGCCAATGACGCCGGTCTCGAGGTCGACGCTGCCGTCGCGCAGGGCCGCGCTCTCTTTGTTTGATTTTTCGACGAAGCACAGGCGCACCTTGGGCGCCATCTCGCCGACCCGGGCGACCAGCGCGGCGCCGAAGTTTTCGACAAAGCCCTCGCGCGTGCGCAAGGTGAACGTCCGGTCCAGCTGTGCCAGGTCGAATTCGGTGGCGGGACGCAGCGCCGCCGTGGCGTCTTGCACCAACTGGCTGACCAGCGCACGCAGTTCGAGCGCCCGCGGCGTGGGCACCAGGCCGCGTCCCGCGCGCACCAGCAGCGGGTCGCCGGTGGACTCGCGCAGGCGCGCGAGCGACCGGCTCATCGCCGAGGGACTTAGCCGCAGGCGCTGCGCGGCGCGCGCCACGCTGCCTTCGGCCAGCAGGGCGTCGAGCGTGATCAGCAAATTGAGGTCGGGGATGGACATGGACCGATGGTAGCCTAGTTTGCCTTCATACATGGCGTCAGACGCATGTATTAAATGCAAATGCTGCGCCTTCCGCCATGCCTCGCCGGCGCGCATGATTCGGTAAGCCCATTTCGGGCGCAGCCAATCGAGCGGAGCGCATTTTGAAGCAAATCATTGTGGAATCGGTTAACGGGAGCGTGCGAGCCGACGGCGCCGTGCGCGGGGCGCTCGCGTGCCTGTCGCTGTCGGTCTTGTTGTCGTCGCTGGGCAGCAGCATTGCCAATGTCGGCCTGCCGACGCTGACGCAGGCGTTCGGCGCCAGTTTCCAGCAAGTCCAGTGGGTCGTGCTCGGCTATCTGCTCGCGATCACCGCGCTGATCGTGAGTGCGGGACGGCTGGGCGACCTGATCGGTCGCCGGCGACTGCTCATGGCGGGAATCGGCGTGTTCACGCTGGCCTCGGCGCTGAGCGGCCTGGCGCCCACGCTCTGGCTGCTGGTCGCGGCGCGCGCGCTGCAGGGCCTCGGCGCGGCCGCCATGCTCGCCCTCACGCTCGCGTTCATCGGCGACACGGTGCCGAAGGAGCGCACCGGCAGCGCCATGGGACTGCTCGGGACGATGTCCGCGGTCGGCACCGCGCTCGGCCCCTCGCTCGGTGGCATGCTGATCGCCGCCTTCGGCTGGCGCGCGCTGTTCCTGGTCAGCGTGCCGCTCGGGGGCGTGGCGTTCGCGCTCGCGCTGCGCTACTTGCCGGCCGACCTCCAAGGGCCCACGCAAGCGCGCGCCGGTTTCGACCACCTCGGCACTTTGCTGTTGTCCCTGACCTTGGCCGCCTACGCGCTCGCCATGACTTTGGGGCGGGGCAGTTTTGGCGTGCTCAATCTGGCGCTGCTGCTGGCCGCCATCGTGGGCACGGGCCTATTCGTGTTAGCCGAAAGCCGCGCCCGGTCGCCGTTGATCCGGCTCGCGCTGTTCCGCGATCCGGCACTCAGTGCCAGCCTTGCCATGAGTGCGCTCGTATCGACCGTGATGATGGCGACACTGGTGGTCGGACCGTTCTATTTGTCGCGCGCCTTCGGGCTCGACGCGGTGGTCGTTGGCCTGGTGCTGTCGATCGGCCCGGCGGCGGCCGCGCTGGCCGGGGTACCCGCCGGCCGTCTGGCCGACCGCTTCGGTGCCCAAGGGATGACCTTCTACGGATTAGCCACCATTGCGGCGGGTTGCCTCGCGCTGGCCATGCTGCCGGTGGCGCTTGGCGTCTTCGGTTACGCGGCGCCGATCGTCGTCGTCACGGTCGGCTATTCGCTGTTCCAGACGGCGAACAACAGCGCCGTCATGGCCGGCGTGCGCCCCGACCAGCGCGGTGTGATTTCGGGCCTGCTCAATTTGTCGCGCAATCTCGGGCTGATCACCGGCGCGTCGCTGATGGGCGCCGTGTTCGCGTATGGCGCCGCCGCCACCAACCTCATGGCGGCGCGCCCCGAGGCGGTTTCGGCCGGCATGCGCATCACCTTTATCGGCGCCGCCGCGTTTGTTTTCGCCGCCCTTGCGATCGGACGCTTGGGGCAGGCGGCACAACAATCACAGCGGGAGAACGACCATGGCGTGGAGTAGGCAATCGATCATCGGCGCCGGCGTGCTTGGCCTGCTCGCATTGCCCGGCCCGGCGAGCGCGCAATCCTTCAGCGGCGAGGCACGCCTGCGCTGGGATGGCCACAACAACGCCCAGTTGAAAATCGGGAACGACTACCAGCAGGTGCTTTTCCGCGGCGTCGTCGGCGCCGACTGGGAACCGGATCCGCACCTGCGCCTGTTCGGGCAGGTCGCGACCGGACAGCTGGACCGGGGCCGCGGCGCCGCACCGCCAAACTTCCAGAACGACGCAGCGCTGCAGCAGTTGTTTGCCGAGCTGCGCGTGGAGGTGGGCGGGGGCAGGCTTGGCGCGATCATCGGGCGCCAGGAGTTTGCCGACGGGCCGCGCCAGTTGCTCAGCCTGAGCGACGGACCGAATATCCACCGTAGCTGGAATGGGGGGCGCGTTTACTTCCAAAGCCAAAAAATGCGCCTCGGCGCGTTCGAGCTGCGCGCGACGCGCCAAGGCGGGGGCGCTTTCGACGAAGGGACCAACCACGCGGAGCGCATCACGGGTCTCAACGCCAGCCTCGCGCTCGCGCCCGAGCTGCGGCTCGATCCGTTCTGGATCCAAAGCGCCAACCCAAGCCTGCGCTCGGGCGGCCGGATCGGCCCCGATGCGCGCGACACGTTTGGCGTGCGCCTGTGGGGGCGCCAGGGCGACGTCCGCTTCGACTGGACGTTGGCGCATCAGCGGGGCAGGGACCAGAAAGCCGATGCCAAGGCCTGGGGCCTGTTTGCGGTGCAAAGCCTGGCCTTGTCGGGCCACGCGTGGAAACCGCGCCTGACCTCGCATGTCGACCTCGCCAGCGGCGGCAGTTATGGCAACGCGACGTTCAAGGGCTTCAACCAGCTCTATGCGAGTTCGGCCTATTTGGGGGAGGGGCAGTTCCTCAGCCTGAGCAACCTGTTCATGATCGCGCCGGGTATCGCCATCGCGCCGACGCCGCGCACGGCACTCGCGCTTGAATATGGCTTCGCACGGCGCCTCAGCGCGCGCGACGCCGCCTATGCGGGCGGGATGCGGCCGTACGCGGGCACACAAAACATTTCGGGACGCCCCATCGGAGGCCTGCTGCGCGGGAGCGGGAGCTGGTCCGCCACCAAGCAGTTGACCTTGTTCGTCAATCTCGAACATTTCAGGGCCGGCGCGCTGCTGCGGCGGGCGCAGTTTGGATCGGGCAGCTATGTGCACGCGGGCGCGACCTGGCGCTACTAAAACACGCCAAGCAGCGCCCGGGCCGCCTTACATCAGCAGCGGCGCGATAAACGCGAAGAACACGCCGACCAGAAAAACCGCGACCGATACCAGGTACAGGCGCGCCGAGCTGCGGCGGATCCGCGTGCACGCGGCCGCCAGCGCCGGGTCGAGCGGGCAGGGCAGGCTGCGGGCGCGCCATTGCAGCACGCCCGCGCCAAGCAGCATGATGCTCGCAAAGCCGAACACCAGCGCCTTGTGCTCCGAGAACCAGACCAGTTGCGGCACCGCCGACACCAGTGTTGACATGGCCGCGCCCGCGCCCAGCGCCACCAGCAGCGCCGGCAGCGCGCAGCACACGAGCGTGCCGCCGCTGCTAAACAGCGAAATCAGCGATGCGGCCCTGGTCTGGCCCAAGCCTGCGGCATCGAACGCGCTCATTTGGCGCCCGCCGCCTTCAGTTCGGCCGCCGACTGGTTCACCGTGGCGATCGAGACCACCTCGTAGCCGGCCTCCTTGACGAGGTCCTTGACCTTTTGCGGGTCGAGAGATTGGCCCTCTTTGAGTTCGAGCGCGACCACCCTTTGCTTGAGGTTGACGTAGATATCCTTGGTCTGCGCGAGGCCGCGCAGCTTTTTCTCGATGCCTTGCGCGCAGAACGCGCACACCATACCGTTGACTTCGGCCTTGAGGGTTTGCACCTGCGCGTTGGCGCCGGCGGCCGCAAACGACAGCCCGATCAGGCTCACTGCGATCAAATTTTTCATGACGCTTCCTTTAAAATATATACATAAAATTAAACCGTGCCTGGCGCATCGTGCTCACGCCGGCTTCGATGAAGTAGTTTTTGTTGATCAGCCTTAGCATCGGCGTGACCTCGACCTTGTCGCTCAGATTGCGCATCTGGCGCGCCTCGACGATGAGCCACGGCTGGGTCTGGTCGTAGTCGGCCTCGTAGAACGAGAAGCCGGCACGCACCGAGCCGAAGTCGTGCTTGATGCCGCGCGCGCGGTACAAACGGGCCGTGGCCGCGAAGTACACGCGCGTGGTCTCGTAGTCGAACTGCACGCCCGGCGAGGCCATGGCGCCGCGCGTGCCTTCGCCGCGCACCCGGCCCACGCCGCCGATGAACCACAAGTTGGCCTGCGCATGCGGCAGGTTCCAGCGCGTGAGCAAGCGGGTATAGGTGAGTTCATCGAGCTGGCGCGTGGTAGCGCGGTCGTCGGAGCGCATCCAGGTGGCGCTCAGGCCGAGCGCGTCGCGCGGCGTGAGCGCATAGTTGAGGTACAACTCGCGCCAGTTCTCGCCAAAGTCGCCCATGGCCATGACCGAACCTTGAAAACCCATCGGGGCGGCGTGCGCCTGCGTGGCCGAGGCCATGAGCGCACCGAGCGCCCACAGACGCGTCTGTCGAATAAACATGGAAACTCCTGTTAATGATGTGTGCTGGCCAGGCCAGGCAAAGTATCAGTGTCAGGCAGTAGGGCGGGGGGGCGGATGCGCCGAGTCGGCGATGAATGAGCGGTAAGACAGTGCGACGGCAGTGGCGCGTTCGCAGCAAGGGGAGTTAGACACGGCCAGCGCAGAGGCCGTCGGCAGCGCGAAGGCGGCGCCGCCCATGCACGCGCCGCCGGCCGCGCACGCGGGATCGGACGGCGTTTGCTGCTCGTCGTCGCAGCAATCCATGCCCTGCATCTGCTCGGGACAGTGCGACATCGGCGCGCCGCACGCGGCAAGTTGCGCGCCGATCGCCTGGATGGGCAACAGCACGAACATGAGGCAGGCAACAAAGCGGCGGAGGGCGCGGGACATCGCCAAATCATAGCAAGTATCGGCGAACTCCGCTTTGCATGCGGCGAAAAAAAACGCCTCGTCGGAGGCGTTTTTCGGGGTGCGGAAGCTTACTTGAGGACAGCTTTATTCCGCAGGCCTTCGCGGTAGTCTTGCAGTTTGCGCTGCTTGACCACTTCGGCCACCTGCGCCTTGACGGTCTCGAGTTTAGGCGCGGGGCGCGATTCTTCGAGCTTGATCACGTGGTAGCCGAATTGGGTCTTGATCGGGGTTTCGGTGTAGCTGCCGTTTTTGAGCGATACCATCGATTTCGAAAATTCGGGCACGAACTTGCCGGGCAGGTTCCAGCCGAGGTCGCCGCCGTTGTTGGCCGAGCTATCCTTCGACTGCTTTGCCAGTTCCTCGAATTTGCCGCCGGTCTTGAGCTTGGCGATGATCGCCTTCGCTTCGTCTTCGGTCGGCACGAGGATGTGGCGTGCGCGGTATTCTTTGTCGCCCATCGCGGCGATGTATTTATCGTATTCGGCCTTGATTTCGGCGTCGGTCGCCGGGTTCTTGCTCATCCAGTCGGCCAGCATGGCGCTGATCGTGATGTTCTGGCGCGCGTTCTCGACCGCGTCCTTGACTTCGGAGCGGATGCCGTAGCCTTGTTTTTCGGCTTCCTGGCGCAGCACTTCGATTTCGATCAGCTTGTTCTTGACTTCGGTGCGCAGTTGGGCCGGGTCGGCCTTGTTGCCGGCTGCAGCTTCCGACTTGGTGTACTTGTCGATCTTGGCGGTAAGGATCGGCTTGCCATTGACCGTGACCTCGGTCTGCGCAAAGGCGGGGACGGCGGCGGCGGTGAGCATGGCTAACAACAGGTGGGCTGGTTTTAAGATCATATTCAGTTCCTATACAGACAATTGTGCGTCTCATGGCAGGCCGCAAACCGCGGCCGGGAAAGTCAACGCCCGCCGGAAGGGCGGGCGTCGGGGGCTTACTTCGAGATCTCGATTTTCGCTTTTTTGATCAGCGATTCCTGAAACGCTTGCAGTTTGCGCTGCTGCACTTGCTCGGTCACCTGGGCCTTGACTTCTTCGAGGGCCGGCAGTTTCAGGGCGCGCGTGTCGTCGAGTTTGATGACGTGGAAGCCGCTCGGGGTCTGCACCGGGTTCTCGGTGACTTGGCCCTTTTGCAGGTTGACGAAGGCGTCGGCGAACGGCTTCGGCAGGCTCGACGGGGTTGCCCAGTCGAGGTCGCCGCCGTTGTTCGCGGTGCCCGTGTCTTTCGAGGTCTTGGCGAGGTCTTCGAACTTCGAACCGGCCTTGAGCTTGGCGATGACGGCTTTCGCTTCGGCTTCGGTTGCCGTCAGGATGTGGCGGATGTGGTATTCCTTGTCGCCCGCTTGCGTCTTGGCGTTATCGTATTCGGCCTTGATTTCTGCGGCGCTGACCGGGTTCTTGGCGATGTGGTCGCGCATCATGGCGCCGATGACGATGCTTTGACGCGCGCTGTCGAGTTGCAGGCGGACGTTCGCGTCTTTTTCAAAGCCCTTGGCCACGGCTTCTTGCATCATGACTTCGCGCATGACGAGGTCTTTTTTGACGGCTTCGATCAGTTGCGGGGTCGCGGTTTGTTGACCTTGGCTTTGGGCGATAGCCTGCTTGACCGCAGCGTCAACGCGCGACGATGGTACGGGCTTGCCATTGACGACGGCGAGGTTCTGCGCGAATGCTGGCATTGCGGACACGGCGAGGAGGGCTAACAGTAAACGGGCTGGCTTGAAGGTCATGTTTAATTCCTGTAAGGGGAAAGTTGCTTGGACGAACGATTTATTTTACTTAGCGTTACGATTGTCGATCAGGTTTCTTAAGGGTGGCTGAAATAGACGCCGGATCAGAGCTCCGCCGGCGCCACCGCAGTGATTGCGAGAGCATGTATTTCGCTGTGCATCATATCGTGCACGGAATCATACACGAGTCGATGTCGCATGACGAGTCTGAGCCCCTCGAAACGAGCGGAAACAATCTTCAGGCGGTAATGCCCGCCGCCCGAGGCGGCGCCGGCGTGGCCCGCGTGCAGGGCCGACTCGTCCGTCAGCTCGAGCACGGACGGCGCCAGCGCGGCGGTCAGCAGGGCGCGGATGCGCTCCGGGCGGTTCGCGGGCGCGCTCATGCCTGCTCCTCTTTCTTGTCGTCGTCCTCGAGGTACTTCGACAGGAACAGCATCTGCACCAAGACGAACGCGAAGAACAGGCCGGTCAAGCCGAACAGCTTGAAGTTGACCCAGGCGCTGTCGTTGTCTTTGAAGAGGACGAAACCGACCACGAGGTTGAGGACGCCCATCAAGAAGAAGAACGACATCCAGGCCCAACCGACCCGGTCCCAGACCTGTTCGGGCAGCTTGATGTTGGCCTCCATGGACTGGCGCATGAGGTTTTTACGAAAGCCGAATTGGGCGATCGCGAGCGCGAGCGCGAACACCCAGTACAGGATGGTCGGTTTGGCCTTGATGAAATTCTCGTTGTGGAAATAGATCGTCAGGCTGCCGAACACGATGATGATGATGCACGACAGCCACAGCATCGCGCCGATCTTGCGCCCGCGCAGTTTGACGTAGGCCAGCTGGATCAGCGAGGCAGGAATCACGACCGCGGTGGCGAGGATGATCGGCCCCTGCTTGACGGCGATCGCGCCGCCGCTGATCAGCATGCTCAGGTATTGCGTGACGATCGCGTGCGCCGCCGCCGGATCGCTGTTTGCAAGCCGGAAGACGATGAAAAACAGAAGGACAGGAAAGAGGTCGAACAGGATTTTCATGGGGAATCAGTGGTGGGGGATCGGTGGTTCAGGTCGGGTCGAAACGCAGCGAAGCCGAATTGATGCAATAGCGCAGGCCGGTCGGCGGCGGGCCGTCGGGAAACACGTGGCCGAGGTGGGCGTCGCAGACCGCACAGATGATCTCGGTGCGGATCATGCCGTGGGCGCGGTCGGTTTTCTCGATGACGTTGGCCGGGTCGAGCGCCTTGAAGTAGCTCGGCCAGCCGCAGCCCGAATCGAACTTGGCGTCGGACGCGAACAGGGGCGTGTTGCAACAGACGCAGGTGTAGATGCCGGGCACGTGGTGGTCCCAGTACTTGCCCGTGAACGCGCGCTCGGTGGCCGCGTGGCGCGTGACCTCGTATTCCATCGGGTCGAGCATGGCACGCCATTCGGCGTCGCTTTTGCTGATTTTTTTGCTCATGGCGTAGGGCTTTCTATCAAGATGAACAGCTGACTTCGAGGTGGCTGGCCCAGTCCGGCGGCAGCGCCGCGTAGGCGGCGTTTTCGGGCTGCTCGTCGAACGGACGCTCGAGCACGGCCAGCAATTTCTCGATTTCGGAAAAATCCTTGTGCTGCGCCTTTTCGATGGCGACCTGCGCCAGGTAGTTGCGCAGCACGTATTTTGGGTTGACGCGTTCCATCGCCTGCGCGCGCGCGGCGTCGACGCTGTGTTCGCGGCGCAGGCGGGCGCGGTAGTCCACGGCCCAGGCGTCGAAGGCCTCGCGCGCGATGAACTGGTCGCGCAGGAAAGTGTCCTGGGCGGGAGCGTCGAGCTGCAAGCGGCCCAGGCTGCGGAAGAACAGGGTGAAATCGACGTGGTTCTCGTGCATGATTTTAAACATCGCATCGAACAGGAGCGTGTCATCGTGCTCGATCGTGCTTAAGCCGAGCTTAGCGTGCAGCAACTCGTCGGTCTTGCGGGCGAACGCGTCCTGGTAGACGTCGAGCGCCTCCTGCGCGTCCTCGACCTCGCCGATCAAGGGCAGCAGCGCCTGGCCCAGCGCGTAGCAGTTCCAGTGACCCACCTGCGGCTGGTTCGCGTACGAATAGCGGCCCTGCTGGTCGGTGTGGTTGCAGATGTGGTTCGCGTCGAAGGCCTCCATGAAGCCGAACGGGCCGTAGTCGAGCGTCAGGCCGAGGATCGACATATTGTCGGTGTTCATCACGCCATGCATGAAGCCGACCGCCTGCCACTGGGCGATCATGCGCGCGGTGCGGCGCGTGACCTCGGCCAGCAATTCCTTGTACGGATTCGGCGCGTCTTTGAGTTCGGGGTAGAAATTGTCGATGACATAATCGGCGAGGATGCGCAATTGCTCGGGCTTGTCGCGGTAGAACCAGTGCTCGAACGAGCCGAAGCGCACGAAGCTCGGCGCCATGCGCGTCACCACGGCCGAGGTCTCGACGGTTTCGCGCATCACGCCCTTGTCGGAGCCGGTGATGATCAAGGCGCGGGTGGTCGCGATGCCGAGCGCGGCCATGGCTTCGGAGCACAGGTACTCGCGGATCGACGAGCGCAGCACGGCGCGGCCGTCGCCCATGCGCGAATACGGCGTCAGGCCGGCGCCCTTGAGCTGCAACTCCATCGGCACGCCGCCGGGGCCGGGCAGGGCGCCGAGCAAAATGGCGCGGCCGTCGCCGAGCTGGCCGGCCCAGACCCCGAACTGGTGGCCCGAATACACGGCGGCCAAGGGCTGCGCGCGCGCGGGTACCTTGTTGCCGGTGAATGCGGCGACAAAATCCTCTGCGGACAAGGCCTGCGCGTCGAGCCCGAGCAGCGCGGCCGCCTTGGCGCTCGCCGCCACGAAATACGGGGCGGGCAGGGGCGTTGGCATCAGGCGCGTGTAAAAGTCGGACGGCAACGCGGCGAATGAGTTGTCCAGGGGCAGGTCGTCGGCAGTGATGGCGGTTCCAGTGCGTTTGTGGGAAGTTGGCGTGATTTTACCGCACCGCGCAAACCACACCGGCGGCGGCGCCGAATTCTATCGTGTGCAACGGGTCCAAGTTGGTAAATTTGCCAAGCTTGTGCATTGCAACATCGAAACCTATAGCTGTTTTAGCACGGTCGTGCCAAACTGGGGACCCACTGCCATGCTGCACAGGAGAGCCGATGACGTCGTACCAGATGAGTCCGTTGATGGGGCAAATGATGGACCAGCCCTTGCTGGTCTCCAGCATTATCGAATTCGCAGCACGACATTATGGCGGCACCGAGATCGTGTCGCGCCGGGTCGAAGGCGACCTGCACCGCTATACCTACCGCGACCTGCACCAGCGCGCGCGCCGCATGGCCCATGCGCTCGGCGGACTCGGCGTTTCAATCGGCGACCGCGTCGCCACGCTGGCCTGGAACGGCTACCGCCACATGGAGCTGTATTACGCCGTGTCGGGCTCGGGCGCCGTGCTGCACACGCTCAATCCGCGCCTGCATCCCGAACAGATCGCCTACATCATCAACCACGCCGAAGACCATGTGTTGTTCTTCGACCTCACTTTCCTGCCGATCATCGAAGCGATCAGCGCCCATTGCAAGACGGTCAAGACCTTCGTGCTCATGGCCGACCGCGAACGGATGCCGCAAGAAACCAGGATCGCCAAGTTGCTGTGCTACGAAGACCTGATGGCGTCGAGCTCGGACGATTACACCTGGCCCGTGTTCGACGAGAATTCGGCCGCCTCGCTGTGCTACACCTCGGGCACGACGGGCAACCCGAAGGGCGCGCTGTACTCGCACCGCTCGACCGTGCTGCACGCCTACGGCTCGGCGATGCCGAACGCGCTCAATGTGTCCTCGCGCGACACCGTGCTGCCCGTGGTGCCGATGTTCCACGTCAACGCCTGGGGCCTGCCATATTCGGTGCTGCTGTCGGGTGCCAAAATGGTGTACCCGGGCGCCGCGCTCGACGGCAAGTCGCTCTACGAATTGTTCGAGTCCGAGCGCGTGACGTTCTCGGCCGGGGTGCCCACTGTGTGGCTCGGCCTGGTCAACTACGCGCTCCAGAACGATCTTAAATTCTCCACCTTCCGGCGCACCGTGATCGGCGGCTCGGCCTGCCCGCCGTCGATGATGGACACGCTCATCGACAAGCTCGACGTTCAGGTCATCCACGCCTGGGGCATGACCGAAATGTCGCCGCTCGGCACCGCCGGCGTGTTGCAGGCCAAGCACCTCGCACTGCCGGTCGCCGACCAGCGCAAGGTGCTGCAAAAGCAGGGCCACGCCGTGTACGGGGTCGACATGAAGATCGTCGACGACGACGGCGTCGAGCTCGCCTGGGACGGCAGCACCTACGGCCACCTGCTGGTCAAGGGACCGTGGATCATCGCGCGCTACTACAAGGACGAGGGGGGCGAGGTGCTGCAGGACGGCTGGTTCCCGACCGGCGACGTGGCCACGATCGACCCCGACGGCTACATGCAGATCACCGACCGCAGCAAGGACGTGATCAAGTCGGGCGGCGAATGGATCGGCACCATCGATATCGAGAACATCGCGATGGCGCACCCGGCCGTGTTGCAGGCCGCCTGCATCGGCGTGGCGCACCCGAAATGGGACGAGCGCCCCTTGCTGCTGGTCGTCAGGCGGCCCGGCCAGGAGCTCGCGCCGGCCGAGTTGCTCGCGTTTTTCGAAGGCAAGATCGCCAAGTGGTGGACGCCCGACGATGTCGTGTTCATCGAGGCCTTGCCCGTGGGCGGAACCGGCAAGATACAGAAAAACAAACTGCGTGAACAATTTAAGGATTACAAGTTGCCAACGGCTTGATGCCAAGGCAAGATTGAAGGGCAGCGCAAGCTGCGAATACAAGGGCAACCAGACCCGCTTTGGTGCAATACCAACATAAATATACCTATAGATAGGATGGAGACACATGATCAACTCTTTACGCCCTTTGACCCTGGCAGTATCGATGGCGCTGCTGGCCACCCCGTTCGCGGCCCAGGCCGAGAACGTGAAAATCGCGTTCATCGACCCGCTCTCCGGCCCGTTCGCGCCGGTCGGGCAGAACCAGCTCAAGAGCTTCCAGATGATTGCCGAGATCGCCAATCAGAAAAAATGGGCGGGTGAGCACACGCTCGAGGTCGTCGGCTTCGACAACAAGGGCAGCCCGCAGGAGTCGCTGACCCAGCTCAAGGCCGTGATCGACCAGGGCTACCGCTACATCACCCAGGGCAGCGGCTCGGGCGTGGGCCTGGCCCTGCTCGACCAGATCAACAAGCACAACGAGCGCAATCCGGGCAAGGAAATCGTCTACCTCAATTACGCGGCGATCGATCCGGACATGACCAACAGCAAGTGCAGCTTCTGGCATTTCCGCTTCGACGCCCACTCCGACATGAAGATGGAGGCGCTCACGACCTATATGGCCGGCCTCAAGGACATCAAGAAGGTCTACATCATCGGCCAGAACTACGCCTTCGGCCAGTCGGTCAGCAAGTCGGGCAAGGCCTACCTCAAGCGCAAGCGCCCCGACATCGAGATCGTCGGCGACGACCTGCATCCGATCGGGCAGGTCAAGGACTTCTCGCCGTACATCGCCAAGATCAAGGCATCGGGCGCCGACACCGTGATCACCGGCAACTGGGGTTCCGACCTCGCGCTGCTGATCCGGGCCGCGAAAGACGCCGACCTCAAGGCCAATTTCTACACCTACTACGCGGTCACCACGGGCGTGCCGACCGCGGTCGGCGCCGCCGGCGAAGGCCGCGTCAAGATCGTCGGCAACTGGACCGTCAACGAAGACCTGCGCGGACGCGAGATCGTCGACGCCTTCAAGCTCAAGTACAAAGACGACTACTACACCGCGCAGACCCACAGCGCGCTCGGCATGCTCGCCAACGCGATGAAGGCGGCCAAGTCGACCGACCCGGTCAAGGTCGCGTTCGCACTCGAGGGCGCCAAGTTCCAAAGCCTCAACGGCGGCGTCATGATGCAAAAGGTCGACCACCAGTTGCAACAGTCGCTGTTCATCGCGACCTGGAGCAAAAAGGACGGCAAGAGCGTCGTGTACGACCAGGAAAACACCGGTTACGGCTGGAAGATCGATAAAAAGATCGACGCCTATGTGGCCGGCCAGCCGACCTCGTGCCAGATGAAACGCCCTAGCGCATAACACAGCCAAAACCGGACGTTTTCATGGAATTTACGCTGTTCACTCTGTTGAATGGCGTCAGCTACGGACTGCTGCTGTTTATGCTGTCGTCCGGGCTGACGCTCATCTTTAGCATGATGGGCGTGCTCAATTTTGCGCACGCGAGTTTCTATATGCTGGGTGCCTATGTGGCCTATTCGATCAGCTCGCTGCTCGGATTTTGGCCCGCATTGGTGCTCGCCCCCATCGTGGTGGGACTGGCCGGGGCGCTCGTCGAGCGCTACGGGCTGCGCCCGCTGCACAAGTACGGCCACATTCCTGAATTGCTGTTCACGTTCGGCTTGTCGTTCCTGATCGTCGAGGTGGTGCACCTGGTGTGGGGCCGCGCCGCGGTCTCGTACCCGATGCCCGCCGCGCTCGACGGTCCGTTGTTCACCCTGTTCACGACCAGTTTCCCGATCTTCCGCGGCTTCATGATGCTCGTCGCGCTGTCGATGCTGGGCGCGATCTACCTATTACTCAAACGTACCCGGATCGGCCTCGTGATCCAGGCCGCGCTGACCCATCCGGCCGCGGCCGAGGCGCTCGGCCACAATGTGCCGCGCATCTTCATGTGGGTGTTCGGCGGCGGCTGCGCGCTGGCCGGCCTGGCCGGCGTGATCGGCGGCAAGGCCCTGGTCACTGACCCGAGCATGGCCGCCACGCTGGGCAGCATCATCTTCGTGGTGGTCGTGGTCGGCGGCATGGGCTCGCTCGCGGGCGCGTTCGTCGCCTCGATCCTGATCGGCGTGCTGCAGACCTTCGCCGTGGCGCTCGATTATTCGATGCTCAGCGTGCTCAACTGGGCAGGGTTCGAGGTCGCCGAGGGCACCCCGGGCTACAGCCTGCTGAGCCTGACCATCGCGCAAAGTTCGGCCATCCTGCCGTATCTATTGCTGGTGCTGATCTTGATCTTCCGCCCTCGGGGCTTGCTGGGAACACGCGAATGAGCGGCACGACCACCTCCACCACGTCGACCCCGATGACTTTCGCCCCGGCAAACCTGTCGCGCTACCTGCTCTGGAGCGGCTTCGCGCTGCTGCTGATCGCCGCGCCGCTGGTGTTTTCGAAAGGCGCCTCGCTGTGGACCCTGTCGCAGATCGGCATCGCCATGATCCTCGGCCTGTCCTACAACATGTTGCTGGGGCAGGGCGGCATGCTTTCGTTCGGCCACACGGTGTATTCGGGCCTGGGCGCGTTTTGCGCGATCCACACGATGAACCATGCCGGGGTCAACGTGCCGACCACATTGATTCCGCTCGTCGGCGGGGTCGCGGGCATGTTCTTCGGCATCCTGTTCGGCTATGTGACCACACGCAAGTCGGGCACGACGTTCGCGATGATCACGCTCGGCCTGGTCGAACTCGTGTTCGCCGGCTCGCTGATGTTCCCCGGGTTTTTCGGCGGCGAGGGCGGCGTGACGACCAACCGCGTGCGCGGCGAGGCCGTGCTCGGCCTGAGCTACGGCCCGCAGATCCAGGTCTATTACCTGATCGCGCTGTGGTTGTTCCTGAGCACGATCGCGATGTTCGCGTTCACCCAGACCCCGCTCGGACGCATGCTCAACGCGGTGCGCGACAATCCCGAACGGGTCGAGTTCGTCGGCTACGACACCCAGTGGGTGCGCTACCTGACGCTGATCCTCGCGGCATTTTTCGCCGGCATCTCGGGCGGGCTATCGGCGATCAACTTCGAAATCGTCAGCGCCGAGAACGTCAGCGCGCTCCGCTCGGGCGCGGTGTTGTTGTTCGTGTTCATCGGCGGTATCGGCTTCTTCTTCGGGCCCTTGCTCGGCGCGATCGTCGGCACCTTCTTTGCGGTGATGCTGTCCGAGCATACCGAGGCGTGGCAGTTGTACCTCGGCCTGTTCTTCATCCTGATGGTGCGCTTCGCGCCGGCCGGGCTGGCCAGCCTGATCATGATGCTCGTGCGCGTGGCCGCGTTCGGCAAGTTCGAGCGCATCTGGCGTCCGCTGCTGGCGCTCTCGCTCTTTTGCCTGCTCGGCGCCATCGGCTTCGTGATCGGGGTCGAAATGATGTACAAGCTGACGCTCGCGTCGGCCGAGGGCAGTGTCATGTCCCTGTTCGGCCAATCGCTCGACGCCCGCAGCGCCGGGCCGTGGCTGGTCGTCGGCGGCCTCCTTGCGGTCGCCATCGCCGGCTACCGCAAGCTGCAACCGGGCTACGCCGAGCTGTGGGGCGACGTCAACGGCGAAATCCTCGCGCAACAACTGAAGGGGGCCAAATGACGCACAACGCACTCGAACTGAAGGGCGTGCGCAAGTCCTTCGGCAGTTCCGAAATCATCCGCGGCGCCAACCTGGCCGTGGCCAAGGGCGAGCGCTGCGCCGTGATCGGTCCGAACGGCGCCGGCAAGTCGACCCTGTTCAACCTCGTGTCGGGGCGCTTCGGCGTCAGCGCGGGCGAGATCTGCCTCAACGGGCGCGACATCACGGGCCTGAGGCCGTTCGAGATCAACCGCCTCGGACTGTCGCGCAGCTTCCAGATCAGCAATTTGTTCGACAAACTGTCGGTCTACGAAAACCTGCGCTGCGCCGTGCTCTGGTCGCTCGGCTACAAGTATTCGTTCTGGCAGCGCCTGAACGGCTTGCGCGACGCCCACGAACGGGCCGAGATGGTGCTCGAGCAAATCGGCCTGCAGCGCCAGCGCAACGTGGCCGCGGCCGTGCTCACCTACGCCGAGCAGCGCGCGCTCGAGATCGGCATCACGATCGCCGGCGGCGCCGAGGTCATCCTGCTCGACGAACCGACCGCCGGCATGAGCCGCTCGGAGTCGGACGCGGCGGTCGAACTGATCCACAAGGTCACCGTCGGCAAGACGCTCGTCATGGTCGAGCACGACATGAGCGTCGTGTTCGGCCTGGCCGACAAGATCGCCGTGCTCGTCTATGGCGAAGTGATCGCCTGCGACACCCCGGCCAACATCCGCGCCAACGCCGAGGTGCAAGCCGCCTATCTGGGACACGACAACAACGAGCTAGCCGCATGAGCCCCATTCTTCAAATTAGCAATCTGCACGCGTTTTACGGCAAGAGCCACATCCTGCACGGGGTCGACCTGAAGATCGGCAAGGGCGAGATCGTCAGCCTGCTCGGACGCAACGGCGCCGGCCGCTCGACGCTGGTCAAGGCCGCGATGGGACAGGTGCAGGCGACCGGCTCGGTGATGTTCAAGGGCGGCGAGCTGATCGGATTGAAAGCGTTCCAGATCGCGCACAAGGGCCTCGCCTACGTGCCCGAAAACCGCGACATCTTCCCCACGCTCACCGTCGAGCAAAACCTGCTGCTCGGACAAAAGAAACGCAATGTCGACGGGCGCTGGTCGCTCGCCGACATGTACGCCTTGTTTCCGCGGCTCGAGGAGCGGCGCGCGGTTGCGGCCGGCTTCTTGTCGGGCGGCGAGCAGCAGATGCTGACCCTGTGCCGCAGCCTCATGGGCGACCCGGACCTGATCATGATCGACGAGCCGACCGAGGGCCTCGCGCCAAAAATCGTCGCGCTCGTCGCGCAATACCTGATCGCGCTGCGCGAGAAGGGCGTGTCGGTCTTGCTCGTCGAGCAAAAGCTCGCGATCGCGCTCGAAATCTCCCAGCGCGTGTATGTGATGGGGCATGGCATGATCAAGTTCGAAGGTACGCCGGCCCAGTTGCGCGCCGACGCCGCGGTGCGCAAGGAATGGCTCGAAGTCTGAGAGGCTGAGAGTCTTTCGATTCTGGCGCACTGCTCGGGCACGCCCGAAAAACTCTCAGCCTCTGATTAAAAATTCCGCCACAAAAAAATAATACGACCGTACTTTTATTTGGCAATATCGGGTATAGTCGTGTTTTGCTGGTTCTAATTCAAAGGAAAAGACATGAGCGCCGAATACACCGTCAATGGCAGCGTTGCCGTCATCACGTTGAACAATCCACCGGTCAACGGCCTCGGCCTGGCCACGCGCAGTGCGGCCGTCGACGGCATCCGCAAGGCATTGGCCGACGACGCCGTCAAGGCGATCGTGATCACCGGCGCCGGCAAGGCGTTTTCGGGCGGCGCCGACATCAAGGAATTCAATTCGCCCAAGGCCATGGCCGAGCCGACCCTCGGCACCCTGATCAGCGTGGTCGAAAACTCGACCAAGCCGGTCGTGGCCGCGATCCATTCGGTCGCCATGGGCGGCGGGCTCGAGCTTGCGCTCGGCTGCAACTACCGCGTCGCGATGCCGGGCGCGCAGATCGCCTTGCCCGAAGTTAAACTCGGCCTGCTGCCGGGCGCCGGCGGCACGCAGCGCCTGCCGCGCGTGCTCGGGCTCGAGATGGCGCTCAATATGGTGGTCTCGGGCACCCCGGTCGCCTCCGAAAAACTGGCCAAGACGGCGATCTTCGACGAGGTGTTCGGCGCCGACGCCGACATGCTGGAGAGCGCGATCGGGTTCGCCAACAAGGTCGCCGACGCGCGGCCGCTGCCGAAGGTGCGCGACCGCAAGGTCGACTACCCGAACCACGAAGCATTTTTGCAATTCTCGCGCAACACGGTCAAGGCAATGTCGGGCCCGTTCCCGGCGCCGATCGAGTGCGTCGAAACCGTGGCCGCCTCGGTCACCAAAAAGTTTGACGACGGCCTCAAGTTCGAGCGCGAGCGTTTCCTGCACCTCATGTACACGCCGGAATCGAAGGCCCTGCGCCACGCGTTTTTTGCCGAGCGCGTCGCCAGCAAGGTGCCCGACGTGCCGTCGGACACCCCGGTGCGCGCGATCAAGAAGGCGGCCGTGGTCGGCGCCGGCACCATGGGCGGCGGCATCGCGATGAATTTCGTGAACGCTGGCATCCCCGTGGTCCTGCTTGAAACCAAGCAAGAGGCGCTCGACAAGGGCATCGCGACGATCCGCAAGAACTACGAAAACACGATGAAGAAGGGCAAGCTCACGCCCGAGAAATTCCAGCAGCGCGTCGACATGATCAGCGGCACGCTCTCGTATGTCGAGATCGCCGACGCCGACATCGTCGTCGAGGCCGTGTTCGAAGACATGGGCGTCAAAGAGGCCGTGTTCACCCAGCTCGACGCCGTCATGAAGCCGGGCGCGATCCTGGCCTCGAACACCTCGACGCTCGACTTGAACCGGATCGCCGGCTTCACCAAGCGGCCGCAGGACGTGGTCGGCACGCACTTCTTCAGCCCGGCCAACGTGATGAAGCTGCTCGAGATCGTGCGCGGCGCCGACACCAGCAAGGAAGTGCTCGCCACGACGCTCGCGCTGTCGAAGAAACTGCGCAAGACCGGCGTCGTCTCGGGCGTGTGCGACGGCTTCATCGGCAACCGCATGATCGAGCAATACAGCCGCCAGGCCGGTTTCCTGCTCGAGGAAGGCTGCACCCCGGAGCAGGTCGACAAGGCCGCCGAAAAATTCGGCTTTGCGATGGGTCCGTTCCGCATGGGCGACCTGGCCGGCAACGACATCGGCTGGTACATCCGCAAGCGCCGCTATGTCGAGTCGCCGGAGATCACCTACTCGAAGACCGCCGACCTGCTCTGCGAAATGGGCCGCTACGGCCAGAAGACCGGTGCCGGCTGGTATGACTACAAGGCGGGCGACCGCAAGGCCTACGCATCGAAAGAGGTCGACGCGATGATCGTGGCCCATTCGGCCGAGATCGGCGTCGAGCGGCGCAAGGTGTCGGACCAGGAGATCGTCGAGCGGCTCGTGTATTCGCTGGTCAACGAAGGCGCGCGCATCCTCGACGAAGGCATCGCGATGCGCGCCTCCGACATCGACATGGTGTACCTGACCGGCTACGGCTTCCCGCTGCACCGCGGCGGCCCGATGTTCTATGCGGACCAGGTCGGCCTGTCGAACGTGCTGATGGCGATGGAGGGTTATGCCCGCGGCCGCCATGGCGACGCCTGGGTGCCGGCGCCGTCGATGGTCAGGCTCGCGGCCGAAGGCAAGGGCTTCAACGACTGATCGCTGGCTTGCCGGTTGTGAATGAATGCCGCTATCGCTAGCGGCATTTTTCATTCCGGCTTGCGGCGCTAGTCGGCGGCGTAGATGTCGTTGTCCTTGGTCTCCTTGACGAACAGCGTGCCGATCACGACCGTGATGAGGGCGATGATGATTGGGTACCACAAACCATAGTAGATGTCGCCTTTGAACGCGACCAGCGCAAAGGCGATGGTGGGCAGCAAGCCGCCGAACCAGCCGTTGCCGATGTGGTAGGGCAGGGACATCGAGGTGTAGCGTATGCGGGTCGGGAACATCTCGACGAGCATGGCGGCGATCGGACCGTACACCATCGTCACATAGAGCACGAGTATAAACAGCAGCAACACGACCATCGGCTTGTTGATTTGCGCCGGGTCCGCCTTGGCCGGATAGCCGGCCTCCTTGATCGCACCGGCGAGCTCGGCCTTGAGCGCGGCCTCGCGCGCCTTGCTTTCGGCGTCGAAGTTCAGGCCGTCGGGCGTCATGACGGCGTCGAAGGAGCTGAACTCCCTGGCGCCGACCCGGACCTTGGCGATCGACCCGGGCGGCGCCGCCTGTTTGGTGAAGCTGACCGACGCCGCCGTCAACATGCCGGTCGCGATGTCGCACGATGCCGGGAATTTTTTGGTGCCCGTCAGGTTGAACTGGAAGTGGCAGGTGTCGAGGTCGGCGACGACGACCACGGGCGCGCTTTGGAGCGCGCGTTCTAGCTGCGGGTTGGCGAAGTGGGTCAGCGCGCCGAACAGCGGGAAGTAGGTCAGCGCGGCAATCAGGCAGCCGCCGAGGATGATGTACTTGCGCCCGATCTTGTCGGACAGCGTGCCGAAGAAAATGAAGAACGGCGTGGCCAGCAACAGCGAGGTCGCAACCATGATGTTGGCCATGGACAGGTCCACCTTGAGCGTTTGGGTCATGAAAAACAGGGCGTAGAACTGGCCCGTGTACCAGACGACGGCCTGGCCCATGGTCAGACCGACCAGGGCCAGGAACACGATCTTTGCGTTTTTCGCCTGCAGGAAGGACTCGGTTAGCGGCGCCTTCGAGGTCTTGCCTTCGGCCTTCATCTTGGTGAACGCGGGCGACTCCTGCATCGCGAGCCGGATCCAGACCGAGATGCCGAGCAACAGCACCGAGACCAGGAAGGGGATGCGCCAGCCCCACTCGGCGAAGTCCGCTTCGCCGAGTGCGGTGCGGGTGCCGAGGATGACCATCAGCGACAGGAAGAAGCCGAGCGTGGCGGTGGTTTGGATCCAGGCCGTGAACGCGCCGCGCTTGCCTTCGGGGGCGTGCTCGGCGACATAGGTTGCCGCGCCGCCGTATTCGCCGCCGAGTGCGAGGCCCTGCAACAGGCGCAGCGTGACGAGGATGATCGGCGCGGCGATGCCGATGCTGGCGTAGCTGGGCAGCAGGCCGACGAGGAAGGTCGACAGGCCCATGATCAGGATGGTTATGAGGAAGGTATATTTGCGGCCGATCATGTCGCCGAGGCGGCCGAACACGAGCGCGCCGAACGGACGCACGATGAAGCCCGCGGCGAAGGCGAGCAGCGCGAAAATGAACGAGGTGGTCGGGTCGCCGACGAAGAATTGCTTGGCGATGATGGCCGCGAGCGAACCGTATAAATAGAAGTCGTACCACTCGAACACGGTCCCGAGGGAGGACGCGAAGATCACCTTGCGCTCCTCCTTGGTGATGCCGGGCGAGGGGGCTTTATGCCCGTTGGCGGTCATGCCGGGTGTCGTAGCCATGTTTGTCTCCGTGGTGTTTTGATTTTTGCTTGGTCCGGCTCTGCCAATAAGATGCGGCCGGAGCCGCTTTTGTTCCCTTGAACTCGCGCATGCTTGCGCTAAACGGACATGGAACCGGCGCGGCGTGCGGCGCGCAAACGCCTGCGCGTTATCGGTGTTTTTTCGCGCAAATAAATTTGCGAACGGTCGTACTAAAATGTGCTATTCTCGTAGCAATCAACCGCGCGGCAACGCGCACACAAACCACTTGAGGAGACACAAATGATTGACGCCGTCATCGTATCGACCGCCCGCACCGGATTGGCCAAATCGTGGAAAGGCGCGTTCAACATGACGCACGGCGCCACGCTGGGCGGCCACGCGCTGCAGGCGGCGATCGCCCGTGCGGGCATCGAGTCGGGCGAGGTCGAAGACCTGATGATCGGCTGCGCCAACCCCGAGGGCGCGACCGGCGCCAACATCGCGCGCCAGATCGCGTTGCGCGGCGGCTGCCCGGTTTCGACCGGCGGCATGACGATCAACCGCTTCTGCTCGTCGGGCCTGCAGTCGATCGCGACGGCGGCGCAGCGCATCATCGCCGGCGAGGGCGACATCTACGCCGCGGGCGGGGTCGAATCGATCTCGTGCGTGCAGCAAGAAATGAACACCCACATGCTGGCCGATCCGTGGCTCAAGGAGCACAAGCCTGAAGTCTACTGGCCGATGCTGCAGACGGCCGAGACCGTGGCCAAGCGCTACAACATCGGGCGCGACCGCCAGGATGAATACGGCGTGCAAAGCCAGCAGCGCGCCGCCGCCGCCCAGGCCGCCGGTCGGTTCGACGCCGAAATCGTGCCGATGACGACCATCATGGGCGTGGCCGACAAGGCGACGGGGATGCTGGTGACGCGCGAAGTGACGATCTCGGCAGATGAAGGCATCCGCGCCGACACGACGCTCGAGGCGGTCTCGAAGATCCGTTCGGCGGTGCCGGGCGGCGTCATCAGCGCGGGCAACGCGAGCCAGTTCTCGGACGGCGCCTCGGTCGCGGTCTTGATGAGCTCGCGCGTCGCGCAGATCAAGGGCTTGACGCCGCTGGGCATCTACCGCGGCTTCGCGGTGGCCGGATGCGAGCCCGACGAGATGGGCATCGGGCCCGTGTTCGCGATCCCGAAACTATTGGCGAAAGCTGGCCTGTCGATCGCCGACATCGGCCTGTGGGAACTGAACGAAGCGTTCGCGGTGCAGGTGCTGTATTGCGCGGACCGGCTCGGCATCCCGCTGGACCGCTTGAACGTGAACGGCGGCGCGATCGCGGTCGGCCACCCGTACGGCGTGACGGGCGCGCGCCTGGTCGGCCACGCCTTAATCGAAGGCAAGCGGCGCGGCGTGAAATACGTGGTCGTCACGATGTGCATCGGCGGCGGCCAGGGCGCAGCCGGCCTCTTCGAAGTCGTCTAAGCAAAATTTCTTGCAACCCGGGGTCAGACCCGGGTCTGACCCCGGTCTGTCCCCGGTCTGACCCCGGTCTGTCCCCGGTCTGTCCCCGGTCTGTCCCCGGTTTTCTATTTTTAGGCCATCATGCAATCGAAAATTCTTTCGCGCCGCGATCTGGAATTCCTTCTTTATGAATGGCTCGACGCCGAGGCGCTTACCACGCGCCCGCGCTTCGAGGACCATAGCCGCGAGACCTTCGACGCCGCGCTTGATACCGCCGAGCAGATCGCGAGCGACCTGTTTGCGCCGCATAATAAAAAGAGCGACAACAACGAGCCCCATTTCGACGGCCAATCCGTCACCATCATTCCCGAGGTGAAGACTGCGCTCGACGCGTTCTCGGCCGCCGGGCTCATGGCCGCCGGACAGGACTATGAACTCGACGGCATGCAACTGCCTTGCCTCGTCGAGAAGGCCGTGTCGGCATACTTTACGGCGGCGAATATTTCGACGTCGTCGTATTTGTTCCTGACTATCGGCAACGCCAACACCTTGCTTAAATGCGCCACTGAGCGACAAGTCGAGCAATTCGTGCGGCCTTTGTTTGCGGGGAAGTTTTTCGGGACGATGTGCCTGTCCGAGCCGCAAGCCGGCTCGAGCCTCTCCGATATCACCACGCGCGCGCTGCCGGACCCCGTCGACGGCCCCGAGGGCGAGCGCCAGTACCGCCTCAGCGGCAACAAGATGTGGATTTCGGCCGGCGAACACGACTTGGCCGGCAATATCGTCCACCTCGTGCTCGCCAAGATCCCCGGCCCCGACGGTCGCCTGATCCCCGGCGTGAAGGGTATCTCGCTGTTCATCGTGCCGAAGTTCATTGTCAACGATGACGGCTCGCTCGGCGAGCGCAACGATGTCGTGCTCGCCGGCCTGAACCATAAGATGGGCAACCGCGGCACCACCAATTGCCTGCTCAATTTCGGCGAGGGCAAGTTCAAGCCGGCCGGCAAGGCGGGCGCCGTGGGCTACCTCGTGGGCCAGCCGCACGAGGGCCTCAGGAATATGTTCCACATGATGAACGAGGCGCGCATCGGCGTCGGCCTGTGCGGGGCCGTGCTGGGCGTCACCGGCTACCTGCATGCGCTCGACTATGCGCGCAACCGTCCGCAGGGCCGCCATCCGGCGCAGAAAGATCCGGCCATGCCGCAGTTGCCGATCATGGCGCATACCGATGTGCGGCGCATGTTGCTGGCGCAGAAGTCCTATGTCGAAGGCGCGATGGCGCTCGTGTTTTACTGCGCCCGCCTGGTCGACGAGCAAGCCACCGCGCCCACGCCCGAAGCGCGCGCGCACGCGGGCCTGCTGCTCGACTTCCTGACCCCGATCGCCAAATCCTGGCCGGCCCAGTGGTGTGTCGAAGCCAACAGCCTGGCGATCCAGGTGCATGGCGGCTACGGGTACACGCGTGAATACAATGTCGAACAGTTCTACCGCGACAACCGCCTGAACGCGATCCACGAGGGCACGCACGGCATCCACGGCCTCGATTTGCTGGGCCGCAAGGCGTCGATGCAGGGTGGGGCGCTGTTGCGCGCGCTCGGCGGCGAACTCGCCGCGACCGTCGCCAAGGCGAGCGCGCCGGGCGTTGCCGCCGAGCTCCAAGCGCATGCGGCGCAACTCGAAACCGTCTGGGCCCGCATCGTCGAGGTCACCACGCTGCTGTACGGCGCCGGCGACATGAACAAAACACTCGCCAACGCCAGCGTGTACCTGGAGGCGAGCGGCCACGCGGTCGTCGCATGGATGTGGCTCGAGCAGGCGCTGCTGGCCGGCGCCAAGGCGAACTCGGCGATCCAATCGGAGCAGGATTTTTACAAGGGCAAGTTGCAAGCCTGCCGCTTCTTCTACAATTGGGAGTTGCCGAAGGTCGGCCCCCAGCTCGACTTGCTCGCAAGCATAGACACGACCACGCTCGATATGCAGGACGCCTGGTTCTAGGAAAAATATGATCAAACACATTGTTATGTGGCAGCTCAAGGACTTCGCCGAGGGCGCCGACCGGGCCACGAATGCCGCGCTGATGAAGGAGAAACTCCTGTCTTGCGCCAATATCGTGCCCGGCATCGTCCGCTTCGAGGTCGCGCTGGCCCAGCCCGGGCTCGAGGCGAGCTACGACGTCGTTTTGTATTCCGAATTTTCGAGCAAGGAAGCGCTCGAAGCCTACGCCGACCATCCGCTGCACCAAGCCATCAAACCGTTCATCGGCGCCGTGCGCGACGCGCGCCAATGCATGGATTACGCCGTCTGACCCGGCCCCAACACTAAGGAAAATTATGCGTACCACACAAGAATTGTTCTCCCTCGCCGGCAAAACGGCGCTCGTCACCGGCGGCTCGCGCGGTCTCGGCCTGCAGATGGCGCAGGCGCTCGGCGAGCAGGGCGCCAAGGTGGTCATTTCGTCGCGCAAGCAATCCGATCTCGACGAGGCGGTCGCCTTCCTCAAGGAATGCGGCATCGAGGCCTCGGCCATCGCGGCCGACCTGTCCAAGGACGCGCACATCGGGCCGATGGTCGACGAGGCGATCAAACGCCTGGGCCACATCGACATCCTGATCAACAACGCGGGCGCCAGCTGGGGCGCGCCGGCCGAGGACTATCCGGTCGAGGCCTGGGACAAGGTCATGAACCTCAACATCCGCAGCATCTTCCTGGTCACCCAGGCGGTCGGCAAGCTGTCGATGATCCCGCGCAAATACGGCCGCGTGATCAACATCTCCTCGATCGCCGGCCTGTCGGGCAACCCGGCCAACACGATCCAGACCGTCGCCTACAACACCTCGAAGGCGGCGGTGATCAATTTCACGCGCACGCTGGCCGGCGAATGGGGCCGCTATGGCATCACGATCAATTCGATCGCGCCGGGCTTCTTTCCGTCGAAGATGACCAAGGGCGTGTTCGAAGCCCTTGGCGAAGACGCGCTCGCCAAGGACGCGCCGCTCGGCCGCATCGGCGACAACGAAGACCTCAAAGGAATCACGGTGCTGTTTGCCTCCGATGCCGGCAAGCACATCACGGGCCAGACCCTTGCGGTCGACGGCGGCGTGTCGGCGGTCTGACGATGGCGCTGAGTTATCAACGCGTCGTGCTGGCCTCGCGTCCGCGCGGAGAAGTGCAGGCCGACAATTTCCGCCTCGAGACCGCCACGCTGCCCGCGTTGCAGGATGGCGAAGTGTGCGTGCGCAATCAGTTCCTCTCGCTCGACCCGTATATGCGCGGCCGCATGAGCGCGGCAAAAAGTTACGCGGCCTCGCAGGAGCTCGAGCAAACCATGATCGGCGGCACGGCGGGGCAGGTGATGGCTTCGCGCCATCCCAAGTTCGCCGAGGGCGACGCGGTCGTCGGCTTGCTCGGCTGGGCCGAGATGGGCGTGGCGCACGGCAACGCGCTGCGCAAGGTCGACACCAGCGCCATACCCTTGTCCGCCTATCTGGGCGTGGCCGGCATGCCGGGCATGGCCGCGTGGTACGGCTTGAACCACATCATGCATGCGCGCGAAGGCGAAACGGTGCTCGTGTCGGCCGCCAGCGGCGCCGTCGGCAGCGTGCTCGGGCAACTGGCCAAGCTGCGCGGTTGCCGCGCGGTGGGCATTGCGGGCGGGCCCGAAAAATGCGCCTACGTCGTCGACGAGCTCGGCTTCGATGCCTGCGTCGATTACAAAGGGGGCAACTTGCTCGCCGACCTGGCCGCGGCGACGCCGAACGGCGTTGACGCGCTGTTCGAAAACGTGGGCGGCGCAGTGTTCGATGCAAGCTTGTCGCGCATGAACGACTTCGGCCGCATCGCCGTCTGCGGTTTGATCTCCGGCTACAGCGGCGCGCCGGTGCCGATCCACAACATCGGCGCCTTGCTCATCAAGCGCATCAGCCTGCGCGGTTTTATCGTCACCGAGCATCTCGATTGCTGGCCACAGGGACTGCAAGAACTGGCCGCCCTGGTGGCTGCCGGCAAACTCAAGTACCGCGAAACGGTCGCGCCGAACCTCGCATCGGCACCGGACGCATTCATCGGCCTGCTCAAGGGTCAAAACTTTGGAAAACAACTGGTAAGGTTAATGTGATGAAGAATTTTCAAGACAAGGTTGCGGTCATTACCGGTGGCGCGAGCGGGCTGGGGCGTGAATTTGCGAATAGTGCGGCAAAACTCGGCATGAAACTGGTGCTGGCCGATGTGCAGCAAGACGCGCTCGACAAGGCCAAGGACGAACTCGAAGCGCAGGGCGCGACCGTGCTGGCGCTCATTTGCGACGTGCGCAAGAGCGAGCAGATCCAGGCGCTGGCCGATGCGACGATGGCCAGCTTCGGCGCCGTGCATTTGCTGTTCAATAACGCCGGCGTCGGTTCGGGCGGACTGATCTGGGAGAACAGCGAAGCCGACTGGGATTGGGTGATGGGCGTCAACGTCTACGGCGTGATCCACGGCGTGCGCATTTTCACGCGCCTCATGCTCGAGTGCGCGAAGCAGGATCCGGCCTACGAGGGTCATATCGTCAACACGGCGTCGATGGCCGGCCTGCTCAACGCGCCGACCATGGGTGTCTACAACGTGTCCAAGCATGCCGTGGTGGCCCTGTCGGAAACGCTGTACCACGACCTGCAACTGGTCGAGGCGCCGATCGGCGCCTCGGTGCTGTGCCCGTATTTTGTCCCGACCGGCATCAGCCAGTCGCACCGCAACCGCCCCGACGACGTCAAGATGGCCGAAGCGGCCACGGCAAGCCAGAAGGCGGCGCAGGCGATGACGTCGAAGGCGGTCGAGTCGGGCAAGGTCTCGGCGGCCGACGTGGCCCAGAAAACGTTTGACGCGATCCGCGACGGCCAGTTCTATATTTATTCTCACCCGGGCGCACTCAACAACGTCGCCAACCGCATGGACGAGATCGTGAACCAGCGCAACCCGGCCGACCCGTACAAGGACAGCCCGCACATCCGCGACATGCTGCGCGCCAAGATGAAGGCCGTTTAAGTACCTGGAGGGAAGAAAAAAGGAAGGCCGGCCCGCGCGCAGCCGGCCCTTTTTATTGGACCAGGCGCTCGTTGAGTTCGGCCGGCGCGTCGTTGTAGAGCCGCACGACGGTCGAGGTGCGGGTGCCGTAGCCGGTCGTTTCGATACACACGGCCGACAACACGCGCTCGAGGTCGATCGCGATGCCGGTGTCGGGCAGGCGCAGGTCGGGTGCGCGTGTGGTGTCGGCCAACATCTCAAAATACGCGTCCTCGGGCGCGCCCTGGCACAGCAAACTGGCGAACTGGGCCTTGGTACGCACGACCTTGGGCCAGGGCGCGTCGAGCAAGCCGTTGGAAATGCCATAGATGCCAGGTTCGAGCTGCATGCCGTTGCGCGCGTCCTCGCCGCCGCGGTTGGAATACCAGTACAAGCTGCCGCGGTCGCCCAGCACGAGGTTGAAGCCGTTGTATGCGGCGCTGCCTTCGGCGATGTGGTCGATGTATTGCGCCGCGCTGAGCGTGCCGGACAAAAAGTTTGCCACGAGCGCGCCGCGCGAAGGGGCGTCGGTGCGGCGTTCCTGCGGGCCGCGGATATTGGTCACGGCGGCAAAGCGCGGGCCGTTCGCGCCGTCCTGCGTGATGCCCATCCAGCTGCCGCCGCCCTTGAGGTCGCGCCCCGCGTAGACACTCGGGTGTTCGGCCCAGGCCGCCGCGGCGCTGGCCGGGCGGTCGTAGAACTCGTCGCGGTTGGCGGCGGCGATCAGGGGAGCCCCGGGCACGACTTGCCATGCAAATACGATCAGGCACATGGTGTTAAATCCGTAAAAATTTCGGTGTGGCGGTTGCCGTCGGTCAGTTCCGATAGTGCGGCATCCTGCACCGCGGCGGCGAGCGCGGCATCAAAGCCGGCGGCGGTCGCGGGATAAATCTCCATCCAGGTTTGCCGCCCGTCCTTGGCGTCCGGGCGCCGCTTGAGCTGGCCTTCGACGCCGTGCGCGGCGGCCAGTCGCGCCTGCATCGCGCGCACGCGCGCAGCGAGAGCGTCGGCGTCGGCCTCGCGCACCTGATAGTAAATATACAAATCAAACATGCTGGTCACGGAGCGCGCAGGGGAGCGTGCTACAGATCGAGCGCGTCTAGCGCGTAAGGCATCGGCATGATCCTGAGCGCGGCGCCGGTGGCCGAGCCGAGGTGCAGGTCGCCTTCTTCCATCGCCGCCAGCTTCATTTCGACGAGCGCGTCGGTGCCGCCGCTGCCGTTCGGCGCGGCGTTGACGACCATGCCGCTGGGCTGGCCCGGATCGGACGCGGCAAACACCTCGTCGCCGGCGTGGGCGGCCGCGCCGTCGATGCCAACGAGCACGGCGCGGCGCTTGAGCTTGCCGAGGTACTGGCTGCGCGCGACGATTTCCTGGCCCGGGTAGCAGCCTTTCTTAAAGTTCACGGCGCCGAGCAACTCGAAGTTAATCATTTGCGGCACGAACTGTTCCTGCGTCTTGCCCGTGATGCTGGGCACGCCCGCATGGATCGCCGACAACTGCCAGGCGTCGTTGCCGCCGACCGCAAGTTGGGACGACAGCGCCGGCCAGGCCGCCTGCGCGGCCTCGGCCGTGGTGAGCCACTGGTAGCGCGCGGCGCCGAGCGCGTCGGGGAGGCGGATCACGGTGCCGTGCGGGCCGTCGGTCTTGCCGTAGGGCGCGGCGGGCAGGGCGCCGACGAGTTGTTCGAGGACGGCCGCGCCCTTGGTGCCGCCGATGCCGAGGACGGCGGCATTGGCCGCGGCGTCGGTGGCGTCGGCCAGCTTGGCCTTGGCGCGCATGACGAACATCGCGAGCCGCTTTTGCAGCGGTGCCTGTATCGCGCGCGGCAACTGCAGGAAGATCGACTCGCTGTCGCGCCACATGAGGAAACTTGCCTGCAGGCGCCCCTTGGGGGTGCAGTAGCCGGCCAGCCGGGCCTGGTCCGTTGGCAAGTGTTCGACGTCGTTGGTCAACTGGCCATGCAGGAAGCGGGCGGCGTCTTCGCCGCTGACGGCGATCAGGCCCTGGTCGGTGACCGCGGCGACGAAACCATCGGCGAGCGAGGAGACTCCAACCGATTGACCGAAGTCGCTGAACGCCAAAGACTGCCCGTCGACGAGGTCGGTGGCGGCACGCCCACCGTGAGCAAGGAGATAATCGTTCCAGTTTTTCATAAATTCCGAATTTTTCCCGCCATAAGCTTTATCATTACGGGCTCATTATAGGGTTGTCGAGAAATTTGCGCCGAGCCGCCCCCAAAACCACGAACACAGAGTATGGCTTTCATAAAAAAACTACTGATTACAACTGTCCTCGTGTCCGCCGCAGCCGCCGCCGGATTCAGCCACTGGGCCAAAACCCCGGTCTTCGCTGAAGGCCCGGTCGTCGAATTCACGGTCCAGCCGGGCAGCAGTGTCGCCATGGCGGGCCAATCGATGATCGCGGGCGGCGCGAATATCAGCCCGACGCTGTTCTCGCTGCTCGCGCGCCTCAAGCAAAAGAGCGGCAAGATCAAGGCCGGCACCTACGACCTGAAACCTGGCACAACGCCGCTGCGCCTGCTCGACCAGCTCGTGCGCGGCGAATTCGCCCAGGAATCGCTGACGATCATCGAGGGCTGGACCTTCCGCCAGATGCGCGAGGCCATCAAGGCCCACCCGGGCCTCCGGCACGACACCAGCGAGCTGCCAGACGACATGCTGCTGGCGCGCATCACCGACGACTTCAAGCATCCCGAAGGTCTGTTCTTCCCGGATACTTATCTTTTCGCCAAGGGCGCGAGCGACTTGCAGATATACAAGCAGTCGTATGCCTTGCTCAAGCGCCAGCTCGACGAGGCCTGGGCCAAGCGCGACGCCAGCCTGCCTTACAAGACGCCGTACCAGGCGCTGATCATGGCCTCGATCGTCGAGAAAGAAACCGGGCAAAAATCGGAGCGTTCGCTGATCGCAGGCGTGTTCGTGAACCGCCTGCGCAACGGCATGCTGCTCCAGACCGACCCGACCGTGATCTACGGCATGGGCACTGGCTACGCCGGCAAGATCCGCAAACGCGACCTCGAAACCGACACGCCCTACAATACCTACACGCGCGCCGGACTGCCGCCGACCCCGATCGCCTTGCCCGGACTGCAGTCGCTGGCCGCGGCGCTGGGCCCTGAAAAAACCCAGGCCCTGTACTTCGTTTCGCGCGGCGACGGCACCAGCCATTTCTCCGACAACCTGCCCGACCACAATCGCGCAGTGAACAAATACCAACGATAGGCCTTTGACGTTTCATGACCCAGGACAGTACAAACAGCAAGCCTGCACGCGGCAGGTTCATCAGCTTCGAGGGCATCGACGGGGCCGGCAAATCGACCCATATCGCCTACGTGGCCGAGCTGCTCGCCGCGCGCGGCAAGACCGTGGTTTCATCGCGCGAGCCGGGCGGAACCGAGCTCGGCGAGAAACTGCGCGATCTGCTCCTGCACCAAAAAATGCATCTCGAAACCGAAGCCCTGCTCATGTTCGCGAGCCGGCGCGAACACATCGCGCAGGTCATCGAACCGGCGCTCGCGCGCGGCGACTGGGTCATCTCCGACCGTTTCACGGACGCCAGTTTCGCCTACCAGGGCGGCGGGCGCGGACTCGACCGCGCCAAGATGGAGGTGCTCGAGAGCTGGGTCCATCCCGCGCTCCAGCCCGACCTGACCTTGCTGTTCGACGTGCCGCTCGAGGTCGCCCGCGCGCGGCTCGACGCCACCCGCACGCTCGACAAGTTCGAGCAGGAACAGGCCGATTTCTTCGCGGCCTGCCGCCAGGAATACCTGCGCCGCGCCGCGCAGTTTCCGGCGCGGATCACGGTGATCGATTCGACCAAAAGCATCGAGGAAACGCGCGCGCGCCTGGCCGGCATCCTCGGCCAGTTGTTGTAGCCGGCAGCCATGGCAAACTCCATCTACCCTTGGCAGGGCGCGGCCTGGCAGCAGTTGCAACTGCTGCGCGAGCGCATGCCGCACGCGATCCTGTTCCACGGCACGGCCGGCAGCGGCAAGTCGGACTTCATCGAAAGTTTCGCCCAATCCTTGTTGTGCGAGAACGTGCAGGCCGACGGCCACGCCTGCGGCGCCTGCATCTCGTGCGGCTGGTTCTCGCAGCACAACCATCCCGACTACCGCCGCGTGCGCCCCGAGGCGCTCGAAGACGAGCCGCCGGCCGAGGGCGAGGAGGGCGCCGAGGCGGAGACCGGTAAAAAATCAAAGTCGACCAAGGCGCCGTCGCGCGAGATCAAGATCGAACAGATCCGCAACCTGGCCGACTTCATGAACATCTCGACCCACCGCCAGGGCCTGCGCGTGGTCGTGCTGTACCCGGCCGAGGCGCTCAATGTGCACGCCTCGAACGCGCTGCTCAAAACGCTCGAAGAGCCACCGCCGGGCACCGTGTTCCTGGTCGCGACCAACAGTATCGACCGCTTGCTACCAACCATTTTGTCGCGCTGCCGCAAGTTCGCGCTGCCGATGCCCGACCACGGCGCCGCCTTGCTCTGGCTGAAGGAACAAGGCGTGGCCGACGCCGACAGCTGGCTGCGCGAACAAGGCGGCGCGCCGCTTGCGGCGCTGGCCCAGGCCGAGAGCGGCAGCCGCGAAGACATGGAGGCTTTTCTACAAGTTTTGGCGCGCCCGAATGTCGACAACGCATTGAAGGCGGCCGAGAAACTCATGAAGGCGCCGCTGGCATCACTTGTCTCATGGCAACAACGTTGGCTTTACGACGTGCTTTCATACAAACTGTCGGGTAAGATTAGATATTATCCGCGGTATCAGAGCGAGCTTGCCGCATTGGCTGCCAAGGTCCATACCGCCAAGCTGATTCGCGCGATAAAGAGTGCGAACGACAGGCGGGCGATTGCGGACCATCCCTTGTCGCCCAAGTTGTTCGTCGAAGAGCTGTTACTCGACTACATATCATGCTGCACCTGAAAGGATTTAGATGAGTGGCAAGCCCGTTGACCCGAATGCACCGCAGCCCGTCCGGCCGTCGGTGCTATCGCTTGCGATCAAAGAAAAGGCCGCCCTGTACGCGGCCTATATGCCATTCCTGAAGTGCGGCGGCATGTTCGTGCCGACCCCGAAGATCTACAAGATCGGCGACGAGATCTACCTGATTCTCTCGCTCATGGACGACCCGAATAAATACCCGATCGCCGGCAAGGTCGCCTGGATCACGCCGGCCGGCGCCAACAATAACAAGGTGCAAGGCATCGGCGTCCATTTCCCCGACGACGAAACCGGCCAGCGCGCCCGTTTGCGCATCGAAGAGGTGTTGGGCGCGGCCCTGCGCTCGTCGCGCGCCACCCACACGCTCTGAGTTTAGGGTTTCAACAGCAGGTTTTTTGTCACGTATTTGTTCAACTATGCCGTCCTTCATACACCGCAATGCCCGCCAGGAAGACCTGGCACACGTCGTCAACATCTACAATTCCACAGTTGCCTCGCGCGAAGTGACAGCCGACACAGAACCGGTGTCGGTCGCGTCGCGCCAGCAATGGTTCGACGAACACACGCCCGAACGCCGGCCGCTGTGGGTGATCCATGCCGCGGACGACCATTCGGCCGCGCCGGCAGTGCTCGGATGGATGTCGTACTCCAATTTTTATGGACGGCCCGCCTATTCGGGCACGGCCGAACTGTCGATTTACATCGACGAGGCGGCCCGTGGCAAGGGCATCGGATGCTATTGCCTGGAACAGGCGATCGCCTTCGCGCCCAACATTTCGGTGCATACCTTGCTGGGATTTATCTTTGGCCACAACGCGCCGAGCCTGGGATTGTTTGCCAAGTACGGCTTTGAGGAATGGGCCAAGCTGCCGCGCGTGGCCAATCTCGACGGCATCGAACGCGACCTCATCATCCTGGGCAAACGCGTCGCCTAAACTTCACCTCGCAATACGTTGAAATGGCACTTACTGTCGCTTCAGAAATCGTACCGAGTAAAATCAAAAAATCACAAACCAACATCGTCCTCGCGGATGCGGGGACCCATAGAACCTCGGCTTATAGCAAGCGTTGTATGGGTCCCCGCCTGCGCGAGGACGATGTTGGTCCGGGCTTTTGGATGCTTGGCACTTAGAGATTTCTGCAAGAGCAAAACAAAATTGGTATACCCCGCCCGCCATCCAATTTTGCCCGCTCGCGTACAATGTCGCCATGTACATCGACTCCCATTGCCACATCAATTTCCCCGAACTCGCGGCGCGCATGCCCGACATCCTGGCCAAAATGGCCGAGAACAAAGTCACGCATGCGCTCTGCGTTTCGGTCAATCTGCCTGAATTCCCGCAAGTACTCGCGCTTGCCGAACAGTACCCGCATATCTTCGCCTCGGTCGGCGTCCACCCCGACTACGAAGACACGCCCGAACCCGACGTGGCGCAACTGGTGGCGCTGTCGGCCCATCCGAAGATCGTCGCGATCGGCGAAACCGGCCTCGACTATTACCGCCTCGAAGGCGACCTCGAGTGGCAGCGCGAGCGTTTCCGCGTCCACATCCGTGCCTCGCGCCTAAGCCGCAAGCCGCTGATCATCCACACCCGCTCGTCGAGCGCCGACACGATCCGCATCATGCAGGAGGAGGGCGCGGGCACCGACAAGGGCGGCGTGGGCGGCGTGATGCATTGCTTCACCGAGTCGCTCGAGGTCGCCGAAGCGGCCATCGCGATGGGATTTTACATCTCCTTTTCGGGCATCGTCACCTTCAAAAGCGCCAAGCAATTGCAGGCGGTCGCGCGCGCCGTGCCGCTCGAGCGCATCCTGATCGAGACCGATTCGCCCTACCTGGCCCCGGTTCCCCACCGCGGCAAAGTGAACGAGCCGGGCTTCGTGTGCCACGTCGCCGAATACCTCGCCGACCTCAAAGGCGTGCCGCTGCGCCAAGTCGCGCAACAGACTACCGACAACTTTTTCAATCTGTTCAAGATCGTGCCGTAAGGCGACGCGCAATCGGCGAACTGGCGGGTGATCGGCCCCAAGCTCGCCGCTTCGCCCCACCTCCATCCTGACGATAATGGCAGTGCGTCCACAAGTCCCGCATGTGCAGGGCAGGGCAGCGCTTAGCGAATCGGAAGGAAGGCCATGCTCAAGGAACGAGAAATCGAAAGCTGCTATCTAGGGCAATTCATTCCCGCCCACTACCACCACAATATGCTGATGGACCAGCAGCGCATGCGCGGCTTCAAGGCGGCGATCGATTACGCCGTGTTTCCCGGCGCGGTGGTGCTCGAACTCGGCGGCGGCACCGGCGTCCTGTCGTGGTTCGCAGCGGAAAAGGCCGACAAAGTCTATTGTGTGGAATTCAATCCCGACCTCGTCGCCGCCTCGCGCAAGTCCCTGGCGATGAATCCGAACGGCCAGCGCGTGCAAGTGATCCACGCCGACGCCTTCGAATACTTGCCGCCCGAGCCCGTGGACCTCGTCATTTGCGAGATGCTGCACGTCGGCCTGTTGCGCGAAAAACAGCTCGAGCTGATCGAATCGTTCAAGCGGCGCTACCTCGCGCACTTTGGTGGCCGCCTGCCCGTGTTTCTGCCCGAGGCCGTCATCATGGCCGTCCAGCCGGTCCAGCAGGATTACCATTTCGAGGGTTTCTACGCGCCCATCGTGCAGTTCCAACATACCGGCGTGCCGCATCCGGGCACGCTTGAACTGGCCGAGCCGGCGGTCTACAGCATCGTCGACTTCAGCCAGGACAACGACATGCGCATTGCCTGGGAGGGCAGCATGGCGGTCGACAAGGACGGCGTCGTCAACGCCCTGCGCTTCATCGGCAAGAATATCCTCGCGCTCGTCAACGCCAGTTCCAGCACGATCGACTGGATCAACGACTACATGACCGTGCCGCTCGAGAAGCCCGTGCAGGTGCGCGTCGGCGATACCTTGCAGTTGTCGTTCGCGTACCGCGCGGGCGGCCCGATCGCATCGCTGCAAGCGGCCTTGCGGGCCGAGGTGCTGACGCCGGCGCGGCCGCAAGGCGCCGCGCAGCTTGCCAGTTACGCCTGAATTTCCGACGCCGTCCGCGCGCAGGCCTTAAAATGACGCATTGAACCAATTCATTTTAAGTGCCCCCATGGAAAACCAAGACCAGCGCTACCTCGTGCAGCAAAACAAAATCAGTGACGAAGGCACGAAACCGCCCGTCTTCGCGAAGGTGATGCGCAGCAAAGAAGGAAAATTCGAAGGCGTCTCCTTCATTAAGAACAAAGAAAAGGCGACCATCATGACGGTTGCCCAGGCCCAGGAGGTGATCGATTGGGCCGGTGCCAAAAAAGCCGGCGCGCACGAATACCAGACCAAGATCATCTGCGTCGGCCAGTAAACACGCGTTTGTTGCGCCGCTTATCGGCGCAAAAGCCCGTTTATCGGCGTGCTGCACCGTTGATCGCACGCCAATTGCAACTCCACGAGGCCCTCGGTAAAGTTCACCCATCCGAAACATCGTTCCCAAGGAGTGTGTGATGCTGAGTTTTATGCTGTGGCTGCTTGTCTTGTTCCTGTGCTGGCCGCTGGCACTGATCGCGCTGGTCCTCTATCCCCTGGTTTGGCTGTTGTGCCTGCCGTTCCGCCTGCTCGGCATCGGCGTCGAAGCCGTGTTCGAGTTGCTGCGCGCGGTCGTCATGCTGCCGGCCCGCATCCTTGGCGGCAATCCGGGCCGATGAAACACATCGCCCGCCATGCCCCCCTTAAGTGAGCTACTTAACAGACCGAAACGACACTCGAGTCTAAGTTAGGTGAGGCGGGTGTTGCGTCCGCCAACTTTGCTTTTTATACAGGATAAATTATGCGTCTAGATATCTACCGCCGAAGCGAAAGCGACGGCAAGTTCTCCTATCTCGCGGTGCCCGAGGAAAAAAACATTCCAGATGAAGCCATCAATACCGACTGGCAAATAGAGGCGAGGTCGCTCGAAATCGCCGACGAGGCCGATCAACTGCCCGATTTCGAGATCGACAATCTAGGCGAACAGATTGCCGAAAAAGGCTACGCGATCACCGCTTTGCACTGAACCGCGCTGGCCGGCCCGGCGGGAATGGGCTTGCAAAAGCGGCCACGCAAATAGGCTGCTAGACTCGTGGCTCACTCACAGCAGCGAGCCTCCTATGACCGACCTCAGTTCTTTCCCCATCACCAAAAAATGGCCCGCTCAGCATCCTGAGCGGCTCCAGCTTTATTCCCTGCCGACCCCAAATGGCGTCAAAATTTCGATCATGCTCGAAGAAACCGGGGTGGCGTATGAGCCGCACCTGGTCAGTTTTGCGACCAACGACCAGTTGACGCCCGAATTCCTTTCCCTCAATCCAAACAACAAAATCCCCGCCATCATCGATCCGAACGGTGCGGAAGGCAAGCCGCTCGCCTTGTTCGAATCCGGCGCGATCCTGATCTACCTGGCCGAAAAGACGGGGCAGTTCCTGCCCAAAGAAGCCGCGGCAAGGTACGAGACGATCCAATGGGTGATGTTCCAAATGGGCGGCATTGGACCGATGTTTGGCCAACTGGGGTTTTTCCACAAATTTGCGGGCAAAGAGTACGAAGACAAGCGTCCGCGCGACCGCTATGCCGCCGAGTCGCGGCGCCTGCTCGGCGTGCTCAACGAACGGCTCAAGGACCGCGCGTGGATCATGGGCGACAGCTTTACGATCGCCGACATCGCGAGCTTCCCGTGGATTAATAACCTGCTCAATTTCTACGCGGCCGGCGAGTTGGTCGGTATCAACGATTTCCCGCACGTGCTGCGCGCGCTCGCCGCTTTCGTGGCGCGCCCGGCCGTGGCTCGCGGCTTGACCATTCCTTCGGCCTGACGCCAAAGCGGGATTGCACGGCACTGTGCAATCCCGTACGACAATACATGGTGAAAGTTCATAGCGACCATGCTGAACGAGCTCGATCCCGACACGCGCCCGCAATCCGGATTTCCCATTTCCGTCGACTTTTATCGGATATTATCGATTCCTTAGAACATCCACAAACCCTCGGACCAGAGCAAGGAACTTGATATGTCAACACGCGCAAGCTGGCTTCAACTTTCCTTTCTTCGCGCGGGGGACGATGTCGCTTTTCTGTTGCTGCGTTTGCTCACAGGCGCATTTTTGGTGCACGGCGTTTGGGACAACATCGAAAGCGCCGCACGCATGCAAGAGTTCGTCGGTTTCCTGCGTGCGAAAAATTTCGTCTACCCCGAACTGATGGCACCCTTGTCGGTGTGGGCGCAGTTTTTCTGCGGCGTGGCGTTTCTGCTCGGCGCCTTGACACGCTGGGCCGGTTTGATTTGCGCGTTCAACTTTGTTGTCGCTTGCGTCATGGTGCACTGGCAGCAGGATTTTCGTGCTTGGTGGCCAGCCGCCGTGCTGGTCGTCATCGGACTGGTGATGGCAACCCACGGTGCCGGGCGGTTTTCGCTCGACGAGCGCTTGAGCTTGCAGCACCGGGCCTGAGTCCGCAGGCCGCGCCTTGCGTCAGGCGACCAAATCGAGCTGCCGTTGCACGTAAATGGTTTTCGTGTGTGGCTGTTGATTCACCAGGGTGTGAACCAGCACGCGGCCGGGCTCAAGCTGCTCACGCGCAAAATTGAGTTCAATTTTAGGTAACAGGCCCTTGGCGTAGACATAGCCTTTTAAAGAATGTCCCTCCAGCCGGCAACGGAACACGATGTCGATGGCGTGTGGATTCACCATCCGCAGGTCCTTGAATCCCCATACCACGGTGGCATCGGCGCCGAGCGGTGTAAAACGCTCGTGCTCCTGATAGATGTCGATGCTGTGCGGATGGCGCTCGTCCATACGTAGGCCTGCCAATAGTCCCAGATGGTAAAGCATGCTCGACAGTTGGCACAGGCCACCGCCGAATTGGCGTGTGAGCTGCCCATTGACGAGGTTGCGTCCGTGCACATAACCATTGCGCGCATTAGGTTCTGACACATAACGCCAGAACGACCACACCTGACCGGGCGCGACGATCGACAAATCGATAGCGCTTGCTCCACGTGCCAGATTGCGCAGTTTGTTCTCGAGCAGGGCGCCAGGCCTGACCGGCTGCACGAGCTCGACTTGCAGGGTGTAGCCGTGCAAGTCGGCCGCGCTGTGCGCATGCGACAGGACAACGCCGCGCCGGCTATCGCGCCAATGGCGCATCGCATGCGCAAGAGTCTGCCGCGCAGCTAGCGGCAAGGCTTGCCGTAGCAGCCTGCGCACGAAAGTCATGGCTGGCGCTCGAGCCGGTACACATGGTAGGACGAGTAGCGCGCCAACCACGTCCCTCCGATCATCCTGTCGAATCCGCGCAGCAAGGGGCGCGCGATGGAAGGCAAGCGGTGGATCGGGAAAAACAGGATGCCGCGGCGCCCGACGATGCGCCAGGCCGGGCCAGCCCAGCGCGCGATGTCGGCGTGCGTGGCTGCGGTGTCGCCGTGCCAACCCGATTGGCTGGGACGTCGCCGATTCATCGCGCGCCGGTGTTGGGATGGAATATCGACGATCAAGTGCCCACCCGGACGCACGGCCCCGGCGATCGACGCCAGCGATTGCGCGATGCTTGCCGGGTCAAGATGCATAAACACATGGAAGCAGATGGCCGCGTCGTAGCGCGGCAGGGCAGGGCCGAGGTCCGGCAGCTGGGCCAGACGCAATTGCCGGTCGGGGAATTTGCTGGCGGCGACCTCGAGCATTGCGCGCGACGCGTCCACGCCGCTCATGGCGAAGTCGAGCAGCCGACCCGTCCCGCAGCCAATGTCGAGCACGTCGGCGGGCACGGTTCCGCCAAGCCATTGGCGCAGGATCTGCCTTTCCATCTGGTCGATATAGCGACCGTATGAATTGTCGAATCGGTCGCGATCGTAGTCCTTGGCGAGTTTGTCGTAATAATCGTGAATTTGCTGCATGTCACTTGGCGGTGGGGGGTGGATTAACCGAAGCTCATTATCGCTCTGCCATCTTACTCCTGAACGAAGGACGTCGAAGAATGTTGGCAAAGCATTATTTTCCTTGGTTCAAGGCGGCAGCGACGTAAACTGCTAGGGCCGGTCAACAGCCTTTGCTCCATGGCTAAAGCAGCGGATAATAGAGGCCACATCATTTTGCGCACAAGTTTGGAATTCTCCCATGGAAATTAAGGTCAACTTTCTCGATAAGCTTCGTCTGGAAGCCAAGTTCGATGATTTCACGGTCGTGGCCGACCAGCCCATCCGCTACAAGGGCGACGGCTCGGCGCCTGGCCCGTTCGATTACTTCCTGGCCTCATCGGCCTTGTGCGCGGCTTATTTTGTGAAGTTGTACTGCGACACCCGCAATATTCCTACCGAAAATATCCGTCTGTCCCAGAATAATATTGTCGATCCAGAAAACCGTTACCAACAGATTTTCAAGATTCAGGTTGAGTTGCCGTCGGATATCTCCGACAAGGACCGCCAAGGAATTTTGCGCTCGATCGACCGATGCACGGTCAAGAAGGTGGTGCAAGCGGGCCCCGAGTTCGTGATTGAGGAAGTCGAGAATTTGGACGCCGACGCGCAGGCGCTGCTGACCTTGAGCCCGGATTCCGCGGCAAGCACCTTCATAGCGGGCAAGGATCTCCCCTTGGAGCAAACCATCGCCAATATGTCGGGCATGTTGGCCGGCTTGGGCATCAAGATCGAAATCGCTTCGTGGCGCAATATCGTGCCCAATGTATGGTCGCTGCATATCCGTGACGCGCACTCGCCGATGTGTTTTACCAACGGCAAGGGAGCAACGAAAGAAAGCGCGCTGGCGTCGGCGCTGGGCGAGTTTATCGAGCGCCTGAATTGGAACCATTTTTACGCCGGTACGTTTTGGGGCGAAGACATCGCCAACGCGCCGTTTGTGCATTACCCGAACGAGCGTTGGTTTAAGCCGGGCCCAAAGGATGCGCTGCCGGTCGAAATTCTCGATGCCTACTGCCTGGACATCTACAATCCCGATGGCGACCTGTTCGGCTCGCATCTGTACGACACCAATTCCGGCAACGTGCAGCGTGGTATCTGTTCGCTGCCGTATCTGCGGCAATCGGACGGCGAGACCGTGTATTTTCCATCGAACCTGATCGAAAACCTCTACGGCAGCAATGGCATGAGCGCCGGAAACACACTCGTCGAAGCGCAGGTGCAATGCCTGTCGGAGATTTTCGAGCGGGCCGTCAAACGCGAAATTCTGGAATGCGAAGTCGCCTTGCCCGATGTGCCGCCCGAAGTGCTGTCGAAGTATCCCGGCATTCTGGCTGGCATACAGGCACTGGAAGAGCAGGGCTTTCCGGTGCTGGTCAAGGATGCCTCGCTGGGCGGGACGTATCCGGTCATGTGCGTGACCTTGATGAACCCGCGCACAGGCGGCGTGTTTGCCTCATTCGGCGCGCACCCAAGTCTCGAGGTGGCGCTGGAACGCAGTCTTACCGAATTGCTGCAAGGTCGCAGTTTTGAAGGGCTGAACGATCTGCCTCGTCCGACCTTTGTAAGCAATGCCGTGACCGAGCCGAACAACTTTGTCGAGCACTTTATCGACTCCAGCGGCGTGGTGTCCTGGCGCTTCTTTAGTGCCAAAGCCGACCACGAATTCGTTGAGTGGGATTTCTCGGGCCAGGGCGAAAACTCCAATGCCGAGGAAGCCGCGACCTTGTTCGGCATACTCGAAGGCATGGGCAAAGAGGTCTACATGGCTGCGTACGAGCATTTTGGCGCCGCTGCCTGCCGAATCTTGGTGCCGGGCTATTCGGAAGTCTATCCGATTGAAGATCTCGTCTGGGACAACACGAACAAAGCACTGTCGTTCCGCTCCGACGTTCTGAACCTGCATCTCCTGAAGGATGCGAGCCTGAAAGCACTGCTGAAGCGTTTAGATAACAGTGAGCTCGATGATTACTCCGACATCGCGACATTGATCGGCGTTGAATTTGACGAGAACACGGTCTGGGGGCAGCTTACCGTCCTGGAGTTGAAGCTGCTGATCAACCTCGCCTTGAAGAAATTTGTAGAGGCGCAAGAGCTGGTCGGAGCCTTCCTGCAGTACAACGACAACACGGTCGAACGCCGATTGTTTTACCAGGCCTTGGACGTGGTGCTCGAGGTGCAGCTCGATGACGGCCTGGAACTAAACGATTACATCGTCAATTTCCGCCGTATGTTTGGCAACGCCCGGATGGACGCGGTGTTGGGCTCGGTAGACGGCAGTGTGCGTTTCTTTGGCTTGACGCCCACGAGCATGAAACTGGAAGGGCTCGATAGGCACCATCGTCTGATCGACAGCTACAAGAAATTGCATACGGCACGCGCAAACGCGGCGGCGAAAACGAGCTAACGCCCATGCTCATTACCGCGGCCGAAGGGTGCGAGCAGGCTTAGGTAGTGGAGGGCGGGTTTGAATTAAGTGAAGCGGTAGGCCTCATGCTTTTCAGCTTGGTCGCGCAGGCGGAATTCGCGCGGCGACTCGCCCACCAGCTTCTTGAACACCTTGGAAAAACTGAAGGCATCGCCGTAGCCGACCGCACTGGCGATGGTTTCGAGCTTGTCCGGAGTGCCGGTCAGCAGCGCCATCGCTTGCTGAACCCGCACGGTGGTCAGATATTGCAGCGGCGTGGCCCCAAGTGCGGCTTTGAATTTTTGCGCGAAGCCAGCGCGCGACAAACCGACCTGGCGCGCCAATTCGTCGAGACGCCAGTCGTGTGCGCAATTTGAATGCATCAGTTCGAGCGCGGCCTTGATCTGTTGTTGTTGCATGGCGCCACTCCAGCTGGCCGTCGCGGCACTGCCACGCAGACTGACCAACTTGCGGATAATGTGCATAAAAATGATGTCCAGCAAGGCCTTGGTGACGGTATCGCTACCGAGTCCGGGTGCTCGCACTTCATCGGTGAGCAGCTTGATGGCAAGCTGGACTTCATCGAAACTGCCGATTTCGTCGGCACGCATGACGAACCAATCCGGCAGCTCGGCAAAGAAAGGGTGGATCGGCTCATTCCAGCACTGGTAGGCGCCGCTGACGATCGAAAGCGCCGCGTGGATTGCCGGCGCGGGCTCGTCGGCCATGGTCCAGAGTTGTAGCGGTGTTTCGGGTTCGGTACTGATGACATGCGGCCGTCCGCGCGACATGAACGCAACATCACCACTGCCCAGCACCAGCGTGGCTTGCCCTGCGCACTGCAGATAAGCGCGCCCTCGAGTCACCACGTGAAAGCCCATACTTTTTGAACAGGGAAAAATGAGCCCCGACGCCGCGGCAAAGGCACGGTGGTGCATGAGGCGGGTTTTTAGGCCGGCCTGGAGAAATATCTCGGCTAGGATGTCCATGGGCGTAAAAAGTTCGATGCGGTAGATGAATAGACATGTTAAATGGATTTTCATCCATTAAAAATCTACGATAACACAGCTAAACTAGACTCTCAATAGTTAATCAGGAGAGAACATGAGCACAACACTCGTCGTGGGCGCCAATGGCACGGTCGGCAGCATTCTGGTGCAGGCGCTGTTGGCCAAGGGACAGCAAGTCGTTTCTGCCACCAGCAGGCCGGCCGAAGGACCGTCCCAAGTCCATTTGAATTTACTCACAGGCGAAGGCATTGAACAGGCTTTCGATGGCGTCGACCAAGCCTTTCTGATGGCGCCGCCCGGGCATACCAACCAGCACGAGCTGCTCAATCCGCTGATCGACATGGCCCGTGAACGCAATCTGCGCAAGGTCGTGCTGATGAGCGCCATCGGGGTCGATGCGGATGACACGATTCCGCTGCGCCAGGCCGAACTGCATCTGGCGCGCTCGGGGCTTCGCTACAACGTGATTCGCCCGAACTGGTTCATGCAAAATTTTAATTCCTACTGGATCGAGGGCATCCTGAAGGCTGGTACGGTTTCCTTGCCGGTCGGCGATGCGCGCACGAGTTTTATCGACGCGCGCGACATTGCCGCCTGCGCTGCGGCGCTGCTGACGACCGACACATTCGATAACCAGATCTTCGTGTTGACCGGTGCGCAAGCGCTGACGCATGCGGAGGCGGCCGGGATACTGAGCACGGTGACGGGCAAGACGATCAGCTTTCGTGACATCACGCCCGAGGAGAACCTCGATCAATTGATTGGCGCCGGACTGCCGCGGCCGTATGCGGAATTCATGAATGTGATTTTGGGTCTGCTGAAGCTTGGCTATGTGGCGCCCGTGAGCGATGCGGTTGCACAGTTGACTGGCCGAGCGCCAATCGGCTTTGAACAGTATGCGCGGGATTACCGCCAAGCCTGGGCACGCTGACAGATCCGGACAGGTGCAGCAAATGCTGCACCCGTGATCAACATTGGCGATAGCTGGCAGACCCATTTAATTACGCATAATATATATTATGTTAAATCGTGACTCGTACTAGAAAGCATTCCTTGTAATTGCAATTTTGGCGCGCCGACGAATTCCCCCCTTTTTCGCGAAAAGATTTCGTCATTTGGGTATGCCGCACTTGCCACACTTCCGCAAGTGAGTAAGTTCCCAAACACCCGGCGTCGGTCAGTGATAGGTCTCGTTCAGCCTAGTCGCCATAGCAGTGCTTTCTTGGAATCGCTATCATTGATGGTAGCGGTCGCCGAACTCAACAATGGGGAACTCGGCCTCGTCCAGCAGACCGGTCATCAGGGCGCGGAGACCGGTCATCAGGGCGCGGACCTTACCGGTCGACGCGACATGGCGTACCAAGCGCACAGTCCGCAGCTGGGTTGGACGCTCGCAGTCTGCGGAGCCGCCCCGATCCGATGCCCGCAGCGTCACGATCTGCTCGTCCTTGTTAGAGCGAAGGAAGTCGCGTACGCACGCAGTGTAGCGCTTGAATTCAAGCACCCAGGGGGGCATAATTGACGAATGGATGCTAATGCGTATGAACTGACTATTGGAGATTTTCCACAGCTCCGATTACTCGCTTGGAATCGTCGTCCCACTGACACGATCACTGGCGAGGAAGCGTTTGGCCTTTACGAAAGCAACTGGCGTTTTGTCCAGGAAGATGATCTTGACCCGCAAGAGCGCGCGATGATCGCTCAACTTATGCTGGCTTATGGCAACGGATTGATGAATGTTTAAGCGTCCACATCATCAGCGTATTCAAAAGCTACTCACCTCTCTAAATACTTCATTCTTATCCGATTGCGGCTGCTATTTTGGCGGGGGAACCGCGATTGTCTTAAATTTGGGCGAGTACCGCGAATCCGTCGATATCGACTTCCTCTGCGCGTCCGTGGCCGGATATCGCCGGTTGAGGAACACAATTCACGAACAATCCTTGGGCGGAATTTTTAGATCTCCTGTTACGTTGGCTCGAGAGGTCCGTGCAGATCGCTACGGGATTCGTACCTTCGTCATAGTTGACGGCATGCCGATAAAATTTGAAATCGTCAGCGAAGGCCGGATTCAGATCGAAGGTACGCCGGATCCGTACACGGGCGTTCCTACTTTAAGCCGCTCCGACATGTATGCCGAAAAACTGCTTGCCAATGCTGATCGTTGGAATGACAAGTCCGTTGCAAGTAGGGATATTATTGACTTGGCGATGATGCTCGAAGGATGGGGTCCGGTTCCGATCCGCGCCTGGGAGAAAGTCTACGAGGCATACGGAGCGTCAGCACAGGAAGCCTACATTAAAGCCGTTGCCTTGATTAGCGACCCGTCCCACTTGGCCAGATGCCTAGTCCAAATGCAGATGAATCCTACATTGATTGATCGCATCCCCACTGTGTTAAGAGCCACCGAATTCCCAGATCTCCAAATTGACGAGGCGGCTCCATCGCCTCTTCCGTCACCCCGCCCCTGACCCCGTCTCGCTCGGAACAAGAAGAAAATCCTGTTCGCTCCTGTTGCGCTCAGTGATTGCCGACCGCGTGCGAAAGTAGTTAATTTTAAGGATCATCTTAAAGGAAACGGTCATTGCACGAACAACGCGAGCTACGGCGACCGGGGATCGTCCCTCAAGCCGTAATACGGCTGCCGCGGACAGAACGCTGAGGAAGCAATTCATCGTTTGACCACACCCTATTCTTTACCGCTGTCATTTCAGCCAACACGGCAATGGCAATCTCCGGTGGCGTGCGGCTTCCGATCGGAAGCCCGACCGGTCCGTGCAGCCGGTCAACTTCATCGAAACTCAGATCAAAATACTCAAGCAAACGTTCGCGCCGCCGTTGGCTGTTGACTGCCGACCCAAGCGCGCCGACATAAAACGCAGGCGATTTCAGTGCTTCTAGCAGGGCCATGTCATCGAGCTTGGGATCATGGGTCAAAGCGACAACGGCGCTGTGCGGATCGAGATTCAATTCAATGACGGCATCGTCCGGCATCGTCGACATCAGCCTTGTACCAGGCACATTCCAGTCGGCTGTGTATTCACTGCGCGGATCGCAAACGAACACCTGATAATCCAGAGCCTGCGCCATCTGTGCCAAATACGTCGATATTTGGCCGGCGCCAATCACCAGCAGCCGCCACGCCGGACCGTGTACCGTTCTCAGTGTCTGTCCATCCCAAGAGACCGAGTCAATTACCGAGCCCGCGATAGTGTCAAATCCCGGTTGGTCCAACCGCACAATACGGCGCACCAGTTGGCCGCTGGCGATGCATGAGGCAACTTTTGCTAGTGCCGCGAGGTCCGGCTTCGGCTCGACGACCAGCTCCATGGTTCCGCCGCATGGCAAGCCAAATCGGTGCGCCTCGTCCTTGGTAACCCCATACCGCAGCACGAAAGGCGTCGATGAATCGAAGCCGCCACGATGTATGCGCTCCACCAGGTCTTGCTCGATACAGCCGCCGGACACGGAGCCCTGAATCTGCCCGTGTTCATTAATCGCCATCATCGATCCGACCTGGCGCGGTGCAGAACCCCAGGTGCGCGCCACTGTCACCAATGCGAAACGGCTTCCCTCCCCTGCCCAGTGGCCGATTGCATCCATAACTTGCCTGTCCGTGCTGTACATCGTTACTCCTCCAACTAAACCTAGGTCCTGTCCTTAAGCGGTGCTTTCCAGAGCCTGATTAAATCACGGACGGCATTTTCCCAATCAGCTTGTCGAGCGTGATTGGATAGTCACGAACACGCACGCCAGTGGCGTTATAGACCGCGTTTGATACCGCTGCTGCGATCCCGCAGATACCAAGCTCACCGACTCCTTTCGCCTTCATAGGCGATGAAATAGGGTCTGTCTCGTCCAGAAAGATCACTTCCTGATGGGGGATATCCGCATGCACAGGCACTTCATACCCGGCCAGGTCATGGTTGACGAAAAATCCATGCCGGGTATCCACTGCGAGGTGCTCCATCAGCGCAGCACCGACGCCCATCGTCATGCCGCCGATGACCTGGCTGCGCGCAGTCTTTGGATTCAAGATTCGCCCGGCCGCGCAAACGGCCAGCATCCGCCGGACCCGCGTTTCTCCTGTGGCGGAATCTACGGCAACCTCCACAAAATGGGCGCCGAACGTCGCTTGCTGAAAACGCTTGTCCAAGTCGCCAAATTCGATGAAGTCTTCCGCAACGAGGCCACGGCCGCCGGCCAGGTCCGCCAGCCGGATACTGCTTGAACTGGCGCGGACGTGACTATCCACAAAAACGGCTTCAGCGGCGTTGAAGCCAGCCTTTTGGATGACGGCTTCGCGCAATTTCATGCAGGCCGCATACACGCCCGATGTTGAGCTGTTGCCTCCCCACTGTCCGCCGGAGCCGCAGGACACGGGGAAGCTGGAGTCCCCTAAGCGCACGTTTACCATATTTAATGGCACCCCCATCATCTCTGCGGCAGTCTGGGCGATGATGGTGTAGCTGCCCGTACCGATGTCCGTCATGTCGGTTTCGACCGTGATATAGCCTTGCCGGTCCAAGCGCACCCGTGCTGCCGATTTAGTGACCAGGTTATCGCGATAGGCCGTAGCCACTCCCATGCCGATCAGCCAGCGGCCCTCGCGTACCTGCGCCGGTTTCGGGTTGCGTTTGTCCCAGCCAAAACGCTTGGCGCCAATCTGGAAGCACTGCACCAGTTGCCGTTTTGAGAAAGGTGGATGCGGATTGTGCTTCTCCTTTTCCGCCGGTTTTTTGGTCTGCGGATCGGTTGAAGCAGGTTTTTCGGGAGAATCCGGCACGACCTGGGTGTCATTCTTGATCCGGAATTCAATCGGATCCAAGCCGAGTTTTTCGGCCATTTCGTCCATGGCGATTTCGAGCACGGCCAGACCCGGCGCTTCATTAGGAGCGCGCATCGCATTCGCTTCCGGCAGGTCCAGCCGCGCAACGCGGTTCGATGTCATGCGGTTGGCGCCACCGTACAGTGACCGGGTCTGCACCGCCCCGGCCTCAAGCCCGCCGCCTGGCAAATTGCCGGACCAGCTTTCATGCCCAATTGCCGTGATCTGTCCATCGCGCGTGGCGCCGATTCGAACGCGCTGAATCGTCGCCGACCGATGGACCGTGTTATTGGGAATTAATGCACGTTGAAGGGCAACTTTGACGGGACGCCGCGCCGCGCGGGCTGCCAGCGCCGCCATCAATGCATCGGAACGAAGGAACAGTTTTGCGCCGAAACCACCGCCAATATAGGGCGACATGACGCGAATCTTGTCCTTCTCTATACCTAGCGTCTTGGCCATGTCATTGACTGCCCAAGCAATCATTTGATTCGATGTCCACAGCGTCAGTTGGCCACCATCCCAGGCGGCCACGGTCGCGTGGGGTTCCAGCATGGAGTGCGATTCGTGGGAGGTCGAGTATTGTGCTTCATGCTTGACCGGGGCGGAAGCAAAGGCGCCAGTGAAGTTGCCGACCGACGTTTCGGCGGCCGCGCCGAAGATATCCGCCGGCGCCGCTTTGTTTTTCACCGATGCCAGGTCGTACGATCCTTTGACACGGGCATATTCGACACGTATGAGAAACGCCGCTGCGCGCGCCTGTTCGAAGGTTTCCGCAACGACGACGGCAATGGCCTGGTGATAGTGCTCGATTTCGGGCCCGCCCAACAGGTGGGCTGTATTCAGATCGCCCTTGGCGAGCTTGCCGGCATTCTGTGCGGTCACGATCGTGATCACGCCAGGCGACGCCTTGGCAGCATTCAGATCCATGGAAACGATGCGGCCTTTCGCAATTGCTGATCCCAGTACATAACCATATGCCTGGTTCGCAACCACGTCATGCCGGTCATATGCGTACGGCGCGGTACCCGTCGTTTTGAGCGGACCGTCCACGCGCGAAACGGGTTGGCCGACCACCTTCAGCTGATCGATGGGATTGGTGCTTGCTGGAGTATCGAATTTCATAGCTTAACACTTTGCTTCGTTCAGGACTGAGGCCAGCGTACTTTCTACTAGTGGCACTTTGAAGGCGTTGTCATGGGTGGTACGTGCATTGGCTAGCAATGCGGCGGCCGCGGCCTTGGCTCCGCGCGGGAGCTCGCGATCCGCCGCCTCGATACGCCAAGGCTTGTGCGCCACGCCGCCCAAGGCCACCCTCCCCGTGCCGTCTCGCTGTACGATCGCGGCAACGGAAACTAACGCGAACGCGTACGATGCGCGATCACGCACCTTGCGGTAAATTTGTGTCCCGCCGACGGGCCTTGGCAGCACAAGCGCAGTGATCAGCTCACCTGGTTCCAGAGCGTTTTCGATGTGCGGGGTATTGCCAGGGAGTCGATGAAAGTCCGCGATCGGGATGGTACGAGTCGCGCCATTCGGGCGGACCGTTTCGACCGTTACATCGAGTACGCGCATTGCAACGGCCATGTCACTAGGATGTGTTGCGATGCAAGCGTCGCTTGCGCCTACGATGGCATGGTGCCGGTTGTACCCGCCAATCGCACTGCAACCACTGCCAGGCTGGCGTTTGTTGCACGGCTGATTGGTATCGTAGAAATAGGGGCAGCGGGTCCGCTGCAGCAGATTGCCGGCGGTCGTTGCCTGGTTGCGCAACTGGCCGGACGCTCCGGCCAGCAACGCACGCGAAAGCACTGCATAGTCGCGACGCACGCGCGCATCAGCGGCAAGATCGGTATTGCGTACCAGCGCTCCGATGCGCAATCCGCCATCGAGCGTCGACGCGATCGTATCGAAGCCGAGATCATTAATGTCGATCAGAAGTGACGGTGCCTCGATTTGCAATTTCATCAGATCGAGCAAATTGGTGCCACCAGCTATAAATCTCGCGCCTTTTGTTTGTGCCGCCTTGGCAGCCGCTTCCGCAGCCGATGACGCCCGCTCGTAATTAAAGGGCTTCATGCTTTAGCTCCCGCAACCTCGGAAATGGCGTCCTGAATATTCGAGTAGGCGCCACACCGGCAGATATTGCCACTCATGCGCTCACGAAATTCAACGGAGCTCATCTGAGGCGCGTGGTTCAGGTCGCCAGTGACATGGCTCGGTATACCAGACCTGACCTCATCAAGCATGGCCACCGCGGAGCAAATTTGCCCGGGCGTACAAAAGCCGCATTGATAGCCGTCGTGTTGGATAAAGGCGGCTTGCATGGGATGCAGGTTCGCAGGCGTTCCCAAACCTTCAATGGTAGTGATGCGATGGCCCTCCTGCATCACCGCTAGTGTCAGGCACGACGTGATCCGGCGGCCATCGACGATGACGGTGCAGGCACCGCATTGCCCCTGGTCACACCCTTTCTTGCTTCCAGTGAGGTGCAAGCGTTCACGCAAGGCATCTAGCAGCGTCGTGCGCGGATCGATCATCAGTTGATGTTCAGTGCCGTTGACGTGTAAGAGCACATTAACCGTTAGCAGGTTGGTCGGCCCGACAGGCGAAACAGGTGCGGCGGCCTCGGCATGAGAGCTAACGTGGCCGGCAATCAAGGCGCCGCTGGTGGCAGCTGCTGTAGCTTTCAGTATTTTCCGTCGTGACGGGTCGAATTCGTTCATGATCTGGCTCCGTATGGTGTTCGCTTGGGGATGCTACGAGTACGCCATCGCAACATCGTCTTTCTAGACTGTCTAAAAAACCTAGTGCTCGAATGACAGCACTTGGAGTGCCTAAATAATCGCGTTTGTAAGGCAAACGCGGCGCGCTGCTGGTTTTACTATTTGGGCCGGTCAGTTGTTCTTGCTGGTGCGATCGGCCTGGACCGACCCGAGCGTCTCGCCGCCTACGGCATCCTTTGGCAGGGTCTTCGCCACCCACGTCCACCATGCCACCGGCGCCGCCGTGCCGACAAGTCCCCAGATGCCGCGCAGCACCGCGGTGACAGGTAGTACGCGCCCGAAGGCGATGAGCGCGACGGCGATCAGCGCCATTACTACAGGAATCCCGATTAGCGTGCGATACAGGTGCTGATGGAGAAGGCGACCGATCAGGGTAGTCCCGGCGAACCCTGCTAAGCCGATCACGAGCAGTATCATCGACAAAGTCGAGACATTTACTCCCGTCACTTGTTCGAGAAATGGTCGCAGATATGTAAATAGAGCGAATTGGCCCATAAAGAACAAGCTGACAGCTGCCATGCCAAGGGCAACGGGAGGCCGCTTGAGGAGATTTAGGACATTTGCCGGTGCCTGCCCCTGTGCGGCGGGCATCGGAGGCAGGCTGACAAGCTTCCAGACCAGCGCAATCGCGGCAACCGGGACGAGGCATAGGAACGCGCCGCGCCAGCCGACGATCCCGCCGAGGTAGCTGCCCAGCGGCGGCGCCACCACCGTCGCAAGCGCATTCCCGCCATTGACGATCGCCAGGGCCAGCGGCACTTTATGGATCGGCACAAGGCGCATTGCGGTGGCGGCCGACATCGCCCAGAACCCGCCAATTGCCACGCCGATCAGTGCCCTGCCCGCCATAAACCAGAAATAGCTGGGAGCGAAGGCGGCCAGCGATCCCGACAGGATCATGAGCAGCGTGAGCCCGAGCAGCAGGAGCTTTCGGTCGAGGCTGCCGGCGAGACGGGCGATGAATAGACTGGTGAACAATGCAAAGGCGCCAGAAATACCAATGGACAGCCCCGCCTGTCCTTCTGTTATGCCCAAATCCAATGCGATCGGCGTGAGCAGGCTGACCGGCATGAATTCGGACGCCACGAGGACGAAGGTGCCGAGCGCCACCGCAAACACTGGGCCCCAGGCGGCCGGCTGGTTCGGGACCGACAGTTTGTCGGAGGTGATGGTGTGGTTCATTGGTCGTTTTATTTGGTGCTCAGGCAAGCTACGTTCTCATGACCGGGCACACACGGGTACTTGGTGCCGCGGTGTTCGGACTTGCCCAGCGACAGGAGGAAACTGGCCTGGTTAGTCGTGTAAAACGGATGGTAGGCGAATACCATCGGCCAAAACGTCGCGTGCGTTGCATAGGCCTATGAAGGATAATCATGAATGCCAGGCTGAATTACCCGACATAATTTATATACGGCATTTCTGACCATGACAACTCGACAGGATCGACGCAATGGCGCGCGAAAACATTAACGATATTCTCGTCTTCATCGCGGTGGCCAGGGAACGTAGCTTCACCAAGGCCGCGGCAAAACTGGGGATGACGCAATCAGCGCTGAGCCATATCATCCGCGCGCTCGAGACCAGGATGGGCGTACGCCTGCTGACCCGGACCACGCGCAGTGTCGCCCCTACCGAGGCAGGGGAACGCCTGCTGCAGAACGTGGCGCCGCGCATAGATGAGATCGAGGCCGAGATCGCAGCCGTCAGCGACATGGGCGATTCGCCCGCCGGCACTGTCCGTATCACAGCAATCGACAGCGTCATTGACAAGGTTTTGTGGCCGCGCCTGGCGCCGATACTGCCCAAGTACCCGGATCTGCGCGTCGAATTCAATTCCGACTACCGGATGGTCGACATCGCCGCGGACCGCTTCGACATTGGCGTGCGCTACGGTGACCAGTTAGAAAAAGACATGATCGCTGTTCGCCTGACGCCCGATGTGCGGACGATGATTGTCGGCGCGCCCAGTTATTTTGCGTGGCATACCAAGCCGACTACCTTGCAGGAGCTCATGAAACACAATTGCATCACCTTGCGCTCCAGCAATGGCGGGATCTACGCATGGGAGCTGGCGAACGAAGGCAAACCAATTGAAGTGAAGGTTCGCGGGCAGGCGGTTTTTAGCACCGGCTACCACATGGCCAATGCCGCCGTCAGCGGTTGCGGCCTTGCCTTCCTGACCGAAGACCTCGCTGCGCCCTACCTCGCGGATGGTCGGCTGGTGAGCGTGATGGACGACTCGTGCCCGGACTTTCCGGGGCTGCACGCCTACTATCCGAGCCGCCGGAATTCCTTACGCGCCCTCGGCCTGGTCATCGACGCCATTCGGCACAAAGGCTAGGAGGCTGTCGGACTTAGGATCGTCGGCTGCAAAAAGTGTCGGACGGTACATATTTCGCCGCTTTCTCGGCCAATAGCTCGCTATTGGCACTGCGAAATCGTCAAAATCTGTCCTCGCCCGGCACTTTTTTCGCTTCGACTCCCTAAGTTCGACAGCCTCCCAGGAAAGGCATCCGCCGGGACGTGAATGCCGGCTGTGCAAGGGTTAATCCGCCCTCATTTCCCCCGCGCTTGCTGCGATCGCTGGGCAAATACGTCTTTGAAGACCGGCATGGCTGAGAACACGTTCGGCCATCCCGCATAGAACGCCAGCTGGGTGAGCATCTCCCCTGCCTCCCTCTCTGTCACGCCGCTGTCCATCGCGCGGTTCAGGTGAAACGGTACCTGCGCCACCTGAGAGGCCGCGACCAGTGCGCTCACCGTCACTATGCTGCGGTCGCGCGGGGCAAGGCCGGGCCGCAGCCACAGATCGCGAAACAAGGCCTGGGTCGTGTACTTGACCACACCCGGGGCAACTTTGCCGAAGTCTTGCTCGACCATCCGTGCGCGCTTCTCCTCCGCCACTTTATCGAGGGGGAGCGGGGTCACAAGCGCCGCAGGCAACTGGTCGGCACCGATGCCGCGCGCCGCGAACACAGTGGCGGCCACCCTGGACGCTCCCGTCGCGCTTGGCCAGCCGGCATAAAAGGCGAGATGCATGATCACCTCAGTTATCTCAGCCGGCTTGACGCCATTGTCGAGTGCCCGGTTCAAATAGAATGGCAGCTCGGCCGGCTTATCTCGGGCGACCAGCACGGCGAGCGTGACGATGCTGCGATCGCGCGGCGACAGGTCGGGACGCTTCCACACTTCGCCCAGCAGCATATTCTGCGTATAGTGCTTTAGGACCGGAATCGAATTGCGCTGCATTACGGCCGCCTCCTTGCCCGCCGGTCTGGCCGTCTGCGCACAAGCCTGACCGCACAGACCGAATACGGACGCGTAACCGAGCATTGCGCTTAGCGTCAGGGCCTTGCCCGGTGCCTTGAGTTTATTTTCTATATTGTTCATCGCTCACCTTCTCCATCCACTCAACGTTTTTGCCGCCCGCTTCCTCCTGAATAGCAATGTGGGTCATCGCGGTGGTGGGCGCTGCGCCATGCCAATGCTTGACTCCCGGCGGGGTCCAGATGACATCGCCAGGACGAATTTGTTGCACTGCCCCACCCCATTGCTGAACCCGCCCAACGCCGCCGGTGACGATCAGGATTTGCCCTGCCGGATGGGTGTGCCATGCCGAGCGTGCACCTGGCTCGAACGTCACGGCCACGCCCGCTGCAGTCGATGAACCGCGCGGAGCGAACAGCGGGTCCACGCGTACAGTGCCGGTGAAATACTGCGCCGGCCCCTTAGCCGATGGCTGGCTCCCCGCAGGCGTGACTACCATCACTTGGGACGCGGACGCACCCCCCGTCGCTGCGAGAGCCGGCGCCGGGTCGCCACCTGCCGTCTGCGCGAATGCCGTTGGCGCCAATGTCAGCAGCAGCAGTGCTGCCTTTGCGATCATTTTCATGTCTACTCCAATTTGAAAAGTTCGGACTTCGATTCCGTGCAAACGATTGGCTAGTTAGCGGAAAATTCGACCCGCACGTCCCCGCCGCCAAGCGCCCGGGCGAGGCCGGCTGCATCGCTCACCCGCCCAAGGCGGGTGTACGAATACGGCGAGTCGAAGGTCAAATAGAAGATCACCAGGGTAGTAGCCCCGTACAGCATTAGATCGCCGTTGCGGATCGTTCCGGGGCGACTAGCACTCGTGGGGAATGGCCTTGGCAACTCGGCGTGTTTCTCGTTCGCGTTAAGGTCAGCCATATTGCTTGTAAGCGGCAGCGTTGAGGAAAATGCACGGGCCGCTTCGGTGTCAGCTAAAGTGATTGCGAATCGACGATTTCCAACAGTCATCCACATACGATTCTCCTCGGGTTGGACCGCTGCATCAGCGGCGACTTGGGGTGGGCCAGAAGGCTCGGATTGGGCGGAGCCACATCCCCCTAAAGCAAATAGACCACAAAGCAAACCGAGTGCGCGTGTCCGCCAGCTGCACGTTAGGCGGGCTCGAATTTGAGAGTGGGGTCGACCTCTTTGAGCGCGCTGTATAGGCATGTCCGAATCCCTTCAAATTAATGTAAGTACGAAAATAATCGGCCACGTCGCGAGCATTCCGCAGCCTCCGATGGCGAAACCCACTCGTCTGTTTGCGAGCTCACGCTAGTCTCTTCATCCGTTTGTCTGAATTTTTGCACAGTATTCGGCATCAAAAATGAGGCAGGCTTTGTAGGCCTTATTAGTCCCATCGATTAACGGAAGAATGCCAATTTGGAACGTGAGGGGGGGCGCCCTATTCCGGTCCGCGCTTTTGCAAGAGCAATTGTTTTGCTGGTCTCGACAGCACCTGGTTCTGATCGGCAAGGGATGGCGAGCGCCTGCCCGTTAGATCAATCGTCTGAGCGTTTGGGCTCAGCGGATTGCAGGATGTGTGCATTGTAGTAACCTCACCAACAACTGTTCCGCCACCTGATGGGTCTGTTCCGACGTTTCAACATCATTTCATTAATTCTTCTAAGTTCCCGCCCATGCTTCCGTTCAAGCGCTTGTCGCTCATCGCAGTACTCACCTACCCGCTCTGCATTCAATCGGCCGCTGCGGCAGACGTCTATCCATCGGCCGATCCGGCGCATGCACAGTCTTTGAACGGCGACTGGAAGTTCAGGTATATCGGCGGTTCCCTGCCGGGCCCGGACGCGGGTTTCACCTCACCCCAGTTCGACGTCACGGCATGGGCGACCATCCCCGTGCCCGCCAACTGGGAGCTTAAGGGTTTCGCAGAGCCGTTCTATGCAGACGAGCTCAAGGAAGGCCTGGGCCTGTACCGCCGCACCTTCCGTGCGCCGGCGTCATGGCACGGCCGTCGCGCCTTCTTGCGCTTCGAGGGCGTGGCGTTCGGCTACGAGGTGTGGGTCAACGGCAAAAAGGCCGGGGAGTCGAGCGCCAGCGCGTTTAACCGCCACACCTTCGACGTCACCGACCTGCTGCTGCCGTCAGCTGATGCCGACAATGTGCTGGCTGTACGCGTGATGACCAGGCCGCATGGTTATGAGTTCGACCTCAACGACGATTGGTCACTGTCCGGCATCTATCGCGACGTCAGCCTGTTCTCGGTGCCGGCGACCCATCTGCGGGACCTGAGCACGGCGACCAAACTGCGGGCCGACGGCAGCGCTGTCTTGTCCGTCGATGTCGCACTGAGCCAGCCCGAGGGCGAAGTGGGCGCCAGACTGATCGCGCCCGATGGACGCACCGTCAGCGAAATCGCGTTGCCGGGCCGCGAGCTGCGCCGCGCCGCCAGCATCAGCGTCCCCCAAGCGAAGCTGTGGACTACGGAAACCCCCTCGCTGTACCGGCTGCGGCTGACCGTTTCGGTCGCCGGCACGGTGGTGCAAACCGTGGAGGAACGCATCGGTTTGCGCGAGTTGAGCATCGCCAATGCCCAGCTGCTGTTGAACGGCAAGCCAATCAAAATGCGCGGCGTCAATCACCATGACCTCGATCCCGCGCGTGGCCGCGCCGTCACGCGGGAGCAAATTCGGGCCGACCTCGAGCTGATGAAGAAAGGCAACGTCAACTTCGTGCGCACCTCGCACTATCCGCCGCATCCGGCCTTGCTGGAGCTGTGCGACGAGCTCGGCTTGTACGTGATGGACGAGGTCTCGATCGGCCACGGCGAAAAGAACCTCGTCAAGCCCGAGTACCGCGCCAACATCCTGGCCCGTGTCGAACCGACCATTTTGCGCGACAAGAATCGTGCCTCGGTGCTGATCTGGAGCATCGGCAACGAGAATCCGATCACCGACGCCGAGCTCGAGGCCGGGCGCCTGGCCAAGCAGCTCGATCCCTCGCGCCCGGTCACGTTTCCAAAGATCGGCAGTTACTTCGCCGCCAACCACGAGCGCATTCCCGAGTGGGTAGAAATTCATGCTCCCCATTATCCCGCCAATTCGAAGGTGTCCGACTATGCGCGGACGCTGAAACGCCCGACCATCTTCACCGAATACGCGCACGCCCTCGGCCTGGCGACCGACCGCATGCAGGATCAATGGGAACTGATCCAGAAGCATCCGGTGTTCGCCGGCGGCGCCATCTGGCATTTCATGGACCAGGGCATTGTGCGCGTTAGCGCCGAGCCGGTCGATCCTACCAAGCCGACCCAGCTGGCCTGGCTGGACAAATTCCGTTACTACGATACCCACGGGCTCGATGGCACCGACGGGGTCACCTACGCCGACCGCACGCCGCAGACCGATTACTGGCAGATGCGCAAGGTGTACGCGCCGGTGCGGATCGCCGAGGGCAGCGCCGCGGTGCAGCCCGGCACCCAACAAGTGGCGCTGAACGTCGAAAACCGCTATGACTTCCGCGCGCTCGGCGGCATCGGCTTGCACTGGAGTGTGCAGCGCAATGGCAAAGATGTACAGCAAGGCAAGGTGGCGCTCAAGGCGGCCCCGCGCAGCAGCGAGGCGATCCACATCCCCGTGCGCGTGCCGGCCAACGCCGGTGCCGATGTGCTCACGCTCAAGCTGCGCGCGGTCGACGAACTGGGCTTGCAGATCACCGAGCGCACTGTCGCGCTCGAGCAGGCGGGCAACAAGCGTGCGGGCTGGACGTCGGACATGCCGCGCCAGGGCGAGCCGCAGGTCACCGACAACGCCGCGCAGGTGCGGGTGACGCTGCCGCAATGGGTGCTGACGGTACAGCGTGCCACGGGCGAATTGACCATCCGCGACAATGCCGGCAAGGTTCTGGTGGCCGGCATTTATCCGCACAGCGGCCGCAAGGCGACCATGGCTGAAGCGCTGAGGGCGAAAGTTTCGGGGCTGTGGCTGCCATCGGCGCTGACCAAACTGGTGGCGCCGGAAGTCAAAGTCGAGCACCGCGACGGCAAGCTGCGGGTCGCGGTCTCCGCGCACTATCCGCTGCCGGCGGACGCCAAGTCGAGCCCGCCTGCCGGCCCCGGTCCGGCGCCAAAATTTGATGACCTGATGCCCGGCGCGGCCCCGGTTGCCGCCAAAAAAGCCGAAAATTCGCACGGCAAGCCGGCGTCCGAGGGCTTGTCCGGCATCTACGAGCTCGAGATCAGCCCGAACGGCACGATTGCTGTCCGCTACGATTTCGCCCCGGTGAACGCTTCCGGCATCTTGTCCGAGGCCGGCCTGTCGGTCGTCGCCCCGGCGGCGATGGGCGAGTTCCGCTGGATCGGGCAAGGCCCGTATGCCGGCTATCCGGGCAAGGACATCCTGAACGAATTCGGCCTGTTCCACCTCAACCGCGAGGACCTGTACTTCAAAGGCAACCGGCGCGGCACGGAACTGGCCATGCTGAGCACAGCGCAGGGCAGCGGTTTTGCGATCGCGTTGGCCAAAGGGGATGTCTCCGTCGAGCGTGATGAGGAGCGCACCCTGCTCAGTCATAACGCGCTGATCGGCAGCTTGGGCAACAAGGGCACCTCGGCAGAGCAGACCGTTCCTCTGGACAAAGTATCCCGCATCGCCGGCGCCTTCACGCTGGTCCCGGTCGGCACGCGCTGGCCGGCCGCGCTTGAGCGCTGGTTCGGCAAACCTGCCGGCGCAAAACAGGTGTTTCGCCCATTTCTCCACAGCTACGATCAATAGCAAGGTCCACCGCACCCGAGAGAAACAAGCATGAAATTCAATGCATTGCGTGCCGCTTTGCCGGGCCTGGTCCTGATCGCCTCTGGTGCCGGCGCCGCACCGGGGCCGACGCCGCAGGAGCTTTACCAAAACAATTGCGCCGCATGCCATGGCGCGAATATGGAGGGCGCCATGGGACCGACCCTGCTCCAGCATAAGTGGTTGCATGGCGAGCCGACCAAGGCCAACCTGGCAAAGGTAATCGGCAATGGCGTGCCGGACAAGGGCATGCCCGCCTGGTCGAACATCCTGGGCGCGGCCGAGATCGAACGGCTGGCCGGCCATCTCGCCACGTTTGCCAACGTCATCCCCGCCGCGCGCAATGGCGTCTCCCAGGTAACGCCGATCCCGGACCTGGCCGGTTTCAAGCTGCCCAAGGGCTTCAGCATCAGCGTGTACGCCGACGGCGTGCCGGCGGCGCGCGCGCTTGCCGTGTCCGACGGCGGCATCGTCTACGTGGGCTCGCGCGCGGCCGGCAAGGTGTATGCGCTGGTTCCCGGCGCCGACAAGAGCACGGCCAGCGTCGTCGTCATCGCCGAGAAACTGGAAGCGCCGATCGGCCTGACCCTGGTCAACGGCGCGCTGTACGTGGCCGAAATCGGCCGCGTAATCCGTTTCGACGACATCGACAAGCGCTATGCCGGCAAGCCGTCGTTCACGGTGGTCAAGGTCGACATCCCGAAAGACAAGGCGCACGGCGAAAAGGTCATCAAGCTCGGCCCGGACGGCAAGCTGTATATGCCCGTCGGCGCCCCCTGCAACACCTGCGACAAGGAGAACGCACCCCATTCGAAGGTGTGGCGCATGAACCCCGACGGCGGCCAGTTCGAGGAATACGCGCGCGGCATCCGCAACGTGGTGGGACTGGCCTTCCATCCCCAGAGCAAGGCGCTGTGGTTCACCGATAACGGCCCGGACAACCTCGGCGACAACTCGCCCTCGGACGAACTGAACGTGGCGGCCAAGGCCGGCCAGCATTACGGCTTCCCGTACTGCCACGGCGGGGTCTTGCCCGATCCGAAGTTCGCCAATGGCCGCACGTGCGAGGAGTTCGTGCCGCCGGTCGCAAAGCTTGGGCCGCACGTGGCGGCGCTGGGCCTGGCGTTTTATACGGGCACGCAATTTCCTGCCACCTACCAGGGTAATTTGTTTGTCGCTGAGCACGGCTCGTGGAACCGCGCCAACCGGATCGGCTATCGCATCGCCCTGGTCACGCTGGCCGGCGACAAGGTGGTCAGTGACACGCCGTTCCTCGAAGGCTTCCTGCGTGGCGAGGCCGTGGTGGGACGGCCGGCGGACGTGGCCGTGCTGGCTGATGGATCAATGCTGGTTTCGGACGACTACGGCGGACGCGTCTACCGCATCACTTACGACGATAAATAATGCATAGTCGGCTCACGAAATCCTGCGCTCAGACGGCCGGGATAAGGCGCCCCCTCGCCCCTTCGCCATGGACTCTTGACGAATTTCATAATCGACTTCAGTGCTTTTCGCCGTAGCCGCTCGCCCACATCGCCAGCATACTAAGCTCCCGTCCAATCAATGAAAGCCGTCATGCGAGCGTCGTCATCGGCCAAGCTGCTCCCCGTCTCACTACTCTTGTTCGCAATGCACTGTTCGGCGCAGGAACGCACGGTGGCGATCGATGTCGGCCAGGTGCAAGGCAAACTCAATACCTCCTTCAACTTCACTGTCGGCGCCGGCCGCGCCAACGAAGGTTTGCGCGCCGACTGGCAGCAGCAACTAGCCGAGATCAAGCGCGACGCCGGTTTTAAATCGATCCGCATGCATGGCCTGCTCGGCGACGACATGGGCGTCTACCGCATCGACGCGAAAGGCAAGGAGCACCACAACTTCCAGTATATCGACGCACTTTACGATTATTTGCTGAGCATCGGCATCAAGCCGTTCGTGGAACTCGGCTTCATGCCTTCGGCCATGGCCAGCGGCAGCAAGACCATCTTCTGGTGGCGCGGCAACGTCACGCCGCCGAACAGCTACGAGCGCTGGGGCAAACTGGTTTCTGCGCTTACCTCGCACTGGACCGAGCGCTACGGCGCGAAGGAAGTGGCGACCTGGTATTTTGAGGTGTGGAACGAGCCGAATCTAGGCGACTTCTGGGCCGGCTCGCAGGCCGACTACTTCAAGCTGTACGACCACGCCGCGCGCGCCATCAAGGGTGTCAATCCGAGCTACAAGGTCGGCGGCCCGGCCACTGCGGGCGCAGCCTGGATTCCCGAAATGATCGCGTACGCGGCCGCCAATAAGGTGCCGCTCGATTTCGTCAGCACCCACACCTACGGCGTGACCGAGGGCTTCCTGGACGAATTCGGCGGCAAGGGCACGGCGCTGAGCAAGGATGAACACGCGATCAGCGGCGATGTGCATAGAAACCGCAAGGAGATCGCCGCCTCGGCCATGCCCAATCTGGAATTGCATTACACCGAATGGAGCTCGTCCTACACCCCGGCCGATCCAACCCACGACAGCTATCACCAGGCCGCGTACATTCTCCAAAAACTCAAACAGGTCGGTCCTGCCGCGCAATCGATGTCGTATTGGGTGTTCACCGATATTTTTGAAGAACCCGGCCCGCGCGTGGAAGCGTTTCACGGCGGTTTTGGCCTGATGAATACGCAGGGGATCAAGAAGCCCGCCTATTTCGCCTACCAATACCTAAATGCGCTGGCGCCGACCGAATTGAAAAATACCGACAAGCAGTCGATCGCAACGACCGATGGCAAAGGCAACGTGCAGTTACTGCTCTGGGATTACACCGCAACGCTGCCGGACGGAGTTAACAACCAGGCATTCTTCATCAAAGACCTGCCGCCGAAAGACAAGGGCAAGCTGCAGGTGCGCGTCAATGGACTGAAAGCAGGTAGTTACACGCTGACCACCTCGCGCGTGGGCTACAAGCAAAATGACGCCTACACCGCGTATATCGGCATGGGCTCGCCGGCCCAGTTGACCCGGCCGCAGGTCGCCACGCTGAAATCGCTGGCCACCGGCAAACCGTCCGAACAGCGCCAGGTGCGTGTGGCCAAGGATGGCAGCTTCAGCACCCAAGTGCCGCTGCGCGAAAACGACGTCTATCTGCTCAAGCTGAGCGCGTCCCGCTGACGCCTCGACTGCCGCGTTACCGATTCGGGCGTAGCGTCTCTTGCCACGCCTGCGTACGGCTGGCGCGCGCTTTCATGGTTGCGAGCGCCGCCGCGACGACGAGCAGGGTCGCGCTGGTGCCGAATGTTGTCCTGGCCTGCGGCGCGAACAACACACCGCCAACGGGCGCTGAGCATGATCGCCGCCTGGACCACCGCGACCTTCAGGCCGCCGCCTGCGGCGGTCGAATGGCGGAAATGCATGCAGCCGTAGATTCGCGCCATCCGGCTGTCCCTGGCCAAGGCGTCGTTGTTGGCAAAGCACCGCGGTCGGCTTGCTGGTCCAGGTGAACGTCACCCTATCCGTTCCGTAATATCGGCGCAGTAATTCTCCCAAGCTTGCCGAGGTAGGAATTGACGGCCGGATGCTCCGGATGGTTGGGCGTCCGCCGTTTTCAGTTATTCGGCGGCGCGCCGCGCGCTCACCTTGCCCCCCAGCTCCTTCACTTCGATAAAGTCGGCCTCATACGCGGCGCTCCGCCTCTTGCACTTGAAAACTGTTTGCATGCAGGGCTCGGGACAAGCCAAGTATCGCGGGAGGACCGCCCGCCCCCATCTGCATAGCAAAACGCACTGTTTGTAGTTTTTGAACAACTAACGGTCTTTATATTTATAACAATGCTGCAATTTCTATTGTTGTATGGGAATATGTCACTTTTGCTTAACAGCAATAACCAATAATTAGTTGGCTCATGGCTGTGCACTGCATCGACATGGACCAAAGCCTGCCATTTTCTATGTCCAGCGAAAGCCTTTTTATAACTTGCTCGTCGTGCGGGGCAGCCGTGCACAGGAATGCTCAGGTGTGCGCCTGCGGCGTGAAGGCCAAGAGAATCCGGCCGCTCTGGAAATGGCTGGTCGGCGGGGGGCTCGCCATCGTGATCATAAATATTCTAGCTCCCACTTCAACACCTCAACCCCAGGCTGACCCGGCGACGGAGGTGACGCTTGCTTACGACTGGCGTGCCAAGGCCGGCGGCATGGTAATGGAGGCCGATTTCACGATCAAAAACGAGACTGCGAACGCAATCAAGGATGTGCAAATTTTGTGCACCCACTTTTCGAAAAGCAAAACCAGGATCGACAGCAACGCCACCACCATTTACCAGGTGATTGCGCCACAGGAAAATCACATCGCCCGCAACGTCAATATGGGATTCATTCATACGCAGGCAGTCACCACGAGCTGTCGTGTCAAGAAATTTTCCCGCGCCTGATTCGTCCACACAGTTTTTTTCAACAAGGAGTTAGTATGGCCCTCATCTCATGTCCAGAATGCAAAGCGCAAGTCAGCGATACCGCGCTCAAGTGCACCCAGTGCGGCGTCCAGCTGCGCAAGGCTACCCGCAGTTTCTTCGGTAAGCTGATCAAATGGAGCTTCGTTGGCTTCAACCTTCTTATGGCGTTCTGGCTGTGGGCCGGTATGAGTGCTGCCACCAAGAGCATCGATGCGGCATCGAGCGGCGCTGAGCAAGCCGGCGCGGCCATTGGCACCGGCATCGGTGCTGCCCTGATCATTGGTGCGTGGTTGGTCGGGGCGGTGATCCTGGGCTTGTTCGTACTGTTCACCCGCCCGAAGAGCTAAAAGCCCCATGGAGCTGGGGCGCTGTGCTGCTAATTCGACCAAGCCTTTGGCGTTGACATCGACGCCATAGGTATGGGCGTCGGCCCGCACGCCCCCCCCACGCCCCCCCTTGAGGGCGCGGTGCTCCGGAAACTCTCCTCCGCCCCCGCCCACCCCCACCCCGGGCCTGCCCGCATCGGTCCTAGCTTCGGTCAGGCCGGCAAAATTCCCAGTGTAATCAGCCCGACAATAAGTGTCGGTACCTGAGCAACCAAATTTTTTTGGTCGCATTTGGGTCTACTCGGACTCGACCCGACGATCTTAGCCTGGGTGCGATCTGCGGCAGAGTTCCTGCAATGCTTCAGAGGCAAGGCGGCAGATTTAATTCAAGGGGCGGTAGAGCCTTCGCTTAATTAATGGCTATTTCGGCTCGGCTGCAAACGCATTACGCATCGTCCATTGCGCAACCTGCTTGCCCAGCACCTCGCCCGCAGTGGTCGAATAGCGGAAATGCATTCCGCCGTAGATCCGCGCCATCTGGCTGTCCCTGGTCAAGCCGTCGGTGTTGGTGTAGGACCGCGTAGTGCCAGTGACCTTGCTGTCCCAGCTGAACGTCACCCTGTCCGTCCCGTAATACTGGCGCAGCAATTCCCCCAAGCTTGCCGAAGCGCAGGAATGGGCGGCCGGATATTCCGGATGGTTAGGCGTCGGAATCACCGGGGTCCATGCCGCGTCTGCAATCGTGGCCGGGTTGTTGTCCGTGTCGGCCAACGGGATTGCCGACTGCGGCCGCCATGTGTCGTAATGATATTTGGCGTCGAGGCAAGCCGAAATCGCGTCGGCATAGTTGGCGTACATGGCAGCCATCAGCCGGGCCGCGGCGACGGTGTCGTTCGTGGTGCGCGCGAAGCGTGCATAGTTGCGCGTCAAATGGGCTACCGGCGGTTCGGAATGAAAGCGCGCCGTTTCCAGTTGCTCGGCGGTGCGCCGCGCGCTCGCCTTGCCTCCCAATTCCTTCACTTCGATGAAGTCGGCCGCATACTCGGCGCTGCTCAAAGCCGGCGGCCGCGCCGGCCGGAACTGCGAAATGCTGCTCAGGATAAATGGCCTGATCGACGGCCAATTCCGGTTGATCGGATTGACGCCACGGAACCGCCCCGCGTCAGGGTTGGCGGCATACGGCCGCAGTTCGGTACTGCGGCCGTCGCTCGCACGCCGTTGCAAATGCGCAGCGGCGGCGGCGGCGCCGAGCGAGATGCCGCTTGCCTTGCCAGCCGACTCTGGTATCGCTGCAATATAGTCATCGTAGGCTTGCTGGTAGTGGGCGGCGCGGCTAGGGAACAGCGCCCGAAGCACACCGTACGCGGCCGCCGCAGTGGCCGCGTCAACCGATGCGCCTGTCGCAGGCTGCGCCGGCGCGAAATGGACCGGGCGGTAGCGGCGGTCGATTGCGACCAAGGCGTCGTACATGGCCAGATGCATGGTTGCCATGTCGGCAGGGAAAGCTACGTATTTTTCTGCTTCGGTTGCGCTCGTGGCGACCGTGGTGTTGACGGTGGCAGCACCAATCTCGCTCCACACCGCGACGGCATTGCCCTTGTCCGGAATCAGGACCACCGGTGGCACTGTGCCCTGGGATACATGCCCGCAGTTTGCAAGCGCCGCAAACGACAACAAACCACAAGCTAACGGACGGGAAAAAGCGATCAGGGCCATAACATTCCTCCGGGACAGGGTCGACACAATAGTCGGCGCGAGACTCACTAGAGTACTTTGAATTATCAAGATTGCAAGGGGAGCGTAAAGACAGTTTGGCGCGTGCCACCTTGCCCCGGCGCTGCCAACTTTGTCGGTAGTGTTGGACGAACGCTCACAGGACTGATTAATTGGCACCGCAGACGGCGCCGATGTTGACACGGCCAAACCAAAACTGAATACTCAAGTGGAAAACCGATCAACAGAACGCCGGCCACGACCAGCGGCCGCCCCTTGGTTTCTTCCGTGGCAAAGGCACGCGCCGCCACCGAAGGCATCCATGCAACCACGATAGCGCATTCCGACATGACTCCACCCTTCTCCCTTTCCGCGCTCGCCGCCGGCGTGATGTTCGCCGCAGCCTTTACCACCGACGCGGGCGCCGCCGAACGACTCACCGTCACCGCCACCCACACGCTCGACATCGCCCGCCCCGCCGAAACCATCGCCATCCCCTGGACGCGCGTGAACGAAGCGCTGCCGAACGCGCTGAACCAACATCTGGTCATCAAGGACGCGGCCGGCCGCGTGCTGCCTTACCAAGTCACCAACATAGCGCCCTTGGCCAAGGACCCGAAGTTCGTCGGCGCGGCCTACGGCGAACTGCTGTTCCAGCACGACTTCGCACCGGGCCAGAAGCGCGCCGTCTTCACGATCGAGAAGGCCGGCGCCGGCGTGGCGCCCTTCCCGCCCAAGTCCTATGCGCGCTTCGTGCAGGAACGACTCGACGACTTCGCCTGGGAAAACGACAAGCTGGCCCACCGCACCTACGGCCCCGCGCTCGGCGCCCCGGCCCCGGCGGGCAGCGACAAGGAAGTCTTGGTGACGAGCGGCATGGACATCTGGTTCAAGCGTGTGCCCTACCCGATCGTCGACCGCTGGTACAACATCGGCCACGACCACTACCACGTCGACCAAGGCGAAGGCATCGACATGTACAACGTCGGCCCGACCCGCGGCGCGGGCGGCACCGGCATCTGGGATGGCAAAACGCTTGCCGTCGGCACCAACTACAAAACATGGAAGATCCTCACCAACGGACCTGTGCGCACGGTCTTCGAACTCAGTTACGACGCGTGGGACGCCGCCGGCACCAAGGTGTCGGAGCTCAAGCGCTTCACGGTCGACGCGGGCCGCTACTTCGATCGCATCGACAGCACCTTCACGTTCGCCGGCCCGGCCAAACTGACCGCCGCGGTGGGACTGAACAAGCGCCCGAGCGACAAGGGCCAGGAGGTCAAGGTCGACTTCACCGAGAACAGGGCGGACGGCACCCTGGTGCAATGGATCACGCAAAGCAGCTTTGGCGACTTCGGCGTGGCCGTGATCCTTCCGCAGGCAGGCGCGGTGAACTTTGCCGCGGACGAGCGCAATGCGCTGGTCACGGCGCCGGTCGCCGCGGGCCAGGCGCTGCGCTACCACGTCGGCGCGGCCTGGACCCGTGGCAGCCCGTTCGCCACCCAGAGCGACTGGCAGAAGCACGTGGCCGAGGAAGCGGCCCGCCTACGCGCGCCGGTCAGCGTCAGCCTGTCGGCGGCACGCTAAAGGATTTTCAAGTTATCGAAAGCCGGCCCGACGGTTTCGCGCGCAAGCCGAACGAGCGCGCGGGTCGCCGTCCCGCGTCTTGATGCCTGCCACGAGCTGTGGCGGGCGCCTCCAAACAGTCGAAAACATGATCGGTTTTTGGCAGCCAATGCGGCGACAATAATCAGCACAATCAATCCTTCGGAGTCACGACCATGCGCATCCGTTTCACTGTCCTGTTGTGCCTGTGCGCGACCCTCACGCTTAGCCTCAATGCCTCGGCCCAGATCGGCCAACGCTTCCCGTCCGAGCGCAAAGTGGTCAAGGATCCGGTCACCGGAACCATGCTCACTTTCCTGACCAGCAAGCCGCACGGCGATTCCAAGATCTATCCGACGCACCCGCAGTGGACCTCGGACGGCAAGTGGGTCGTATTCCGCTCGCGCCTTGCCGGCAGCGAGGCACTGGCCGTGAACGAGCAGACCGGCGACATCGTGCAGGTCACCGAAGGCGGCTACATCGGCATGCTGAACCTCGCGCGCAAGTCGATGAAGCTGTATTACATGCGCCGCACCGACGCCGGCTTGCAGATCGTCGAGGCGGACCTCGGCCGCGTGCTGTCCGACAGCGCCAAGGGCACGATGCTACCGGCCGCGAGCTACCAGCGGGTGACCGCCACCCTGCCCGCCTCGCTGCAGGCCGGCGGCGACCTTGCCCTCGACGCGGACGAGGAATGGGTTTATTTCGCGGTCGGCAAAGAAGAGGCGGCGCGCCACATGGCGCCCGGCGCGAAGCTCGAAGCGGCCTTTGGCCCGCGCCGCATGGGCGCAGGTCCCTACGGGATCGCGCGCCTGAACGTGCGCACCGGCGAGGTGAAGCACGTGGTGTCGGTGCCGTTCCAGGTCGGCCACATCCAGGCCAACCTGTGGAACCCGGGCGAGCTCGTGTTCTGCTGGGAGACCGGCGGCAAGTCACCGCAGCGCACCTGGACCGTGCTTGCCGACGGCAGCGGATTGCGTCCACTGTATCCGGAAGCGCCCTACGAATGGGTGACGCACGAAGCGGTAATTTCGAAGGACGAAGTGGCGCTGGCCATCATGGGGCATCGGGCGATTCCCGGTGCAAGCGCATCGGTCGCCGGCCCCGCGACCGATGTCGGCGGCGCCAACCCGGGCCAGGACGACGGCTGGGGCCAGACCGGCACCCGCGAAAAGCCAAGCGGCCTGGCGATCGTCAACCTGCGCACGCGCCAGGTGCGGATGGCCGGGCAGACCGAGTCCGGCAGCGGGCTGTGGCACGTGCACGGTTCGAGCGACGGCCGCTTCGCGGTGGGCGATGATTTCAGCCGCAGTGTGTACCTGATCGACCGCCGCAACAGCGAGATGATGATGCTCACGACCGGCCACAAGACCACCGCGGCCGACCACCCTCACCCGACCTTCAGCGCGGACGGCACACGGATCCAGATCCAGTCGGCCATGCTGTCGGAAGACGGGCGCGCGCTCAACATCGTCGTCGTGCCGGTGCCGGAGGCTTGGCTCAAGCGCCCGGCGCGTCCGTAAGCCTTCAGCATCGGACCGTTTGAGCGGGCAATGAGCGCGATGCTACCGGCGGCGGGAGCTACGATTTGTTTGAAGCCCGGGCCAGTGGGCGCGTGACGTCAAACGGACACGTGCAGGCTCGTTTCATTGAAAACTCTGCAATTGCGATTAGGGACGAGTCCGTTTCCCTTGTGTGTTGTTGGCTCGCGCGGCGGTGCTAGCCGCAAGGCCAACATACATGCTGACGGCAGCCCGGAGTTCGCTGACCTTTACGGCCTGAATGAAGTCATACCTTTCCTCTGGCCCCGATTGGGTTTTGATCGACGAAGGCAACTTGACGTCATCGGTCCAGATCACCGCAAGTCGGTCGCTAGCTGAGGTACTGACGGGCATTCGACCGCGCCCGTTGTGAACAAGCTCATATTTCTCGCCATTGCGGCGTAAGAAAAGGATGACCGTTTCGTTCTCTACTGCGGTGCTGATATCGCAGGTCCAACTCGGTGATGCGCTGAACTCGACGACGTCAAGCTTGGCCGTCGCCTTCCACGTTTCAAGCACGCGCGCCTTTGCGTACTTATAACCGAACGGTGACCACCAGTGTTTGCCGACCGATTCGACCTTCGCGACGACAATCGTGTCGCTTGCCCAGACCATCTCGCGTAAATCGATGGGCAGTACCATTGCGGAAAGGACGGGTGTTGCGAAAAGGAGCGCCACGGTAAGCAGTGTGCGTTTTAGTAGAGAATTCGCCCACCAGCCAGATCGCCTGAGTACCTGTTTATCGCGCTGCATAATTACCGGCATGTGAAATTGAATGAGAGCTCGAGATTGAGCCGTTTGACCAGTTCAGTTGCTGACGATCCGGTGGCAATCAGTGGATATGACACATCAGACAGGCAGCCTAGGCAAAGATCAGCCCAGCTTGCATTTTGGACGACGTCGGACAGATATTCAACATGTGGTGCGACCGCGTGCAATAGCCAATCGAGGTGCTGGTCGATCGGTTCGTTGTCCTTGAACGGCGACGAAAGGATCCAGATATCCTCCTTGCGTACATTGGATGAGCTTGCAGAAACGCGATCGCCTGCCAAATGCGACTTGTTTGGCGAAAGTCCTGTCCTCTCGAAAATTTCGTCATGGAACTTTCCAGCGCCACCAATACGAATTGATGCATCAAACCAAAAGAGGCGCGATGTGACGTTCTGAAATTTTCTGGATGAAACGAGAACATGGCGCTTTCGAATGCGTTTCAGTTTTCTTTTTGTCGATGTGCGTATTCGAGCCATTTTTCCCTTTTATGCTATCCATCTTACGGATGAAGGCCGAGCACCAAGCGTCAGGGCACCCGCGCGACCTCATAAGGACTGACCCGTGTTGAGAATTCTGATGGAGGATGGTAGGTGACCTCGTATTCAAAGTCGCCGATACAGGTGCTCATAAACCACTGCGCTGTCCGCCGTCCGTTATAGCCAACCTTAACAGTGCCGGTTTTAATGTGATCAACGACGCATGACTTCTCAAAATCCCCTTTGATGAGGTGCAGCCACGACGCCGCTGTCTCGTCGGGAGAAATCCAGTCCGGCCGATGGTCTTCTTGAACGCCAATTCGCGATGCGCATGCATTAAAGTCAAACGTAATCATTAATTTCAGGCCGGCCTTGCCTACATAGATCTTGGTAACTGCCTGCGGCAGAATTCCATCCGGAACTGTTTGTCCAGGGGCATAGTGCCGCATTGAGCTCATCGACAACTCCTGCGCCTCTCCAAATGCGCTTTCCAGCTGCTTGGAAGACAAGCACACATCTTCTCTTTCAATCGGCAAATTAATATGGATGCCGTTATTTGCCAAGAAGCCCTGAGCGATCGTATAACAATCCCCGTATTGGCAAGCAGATATATGGGGAAAACTTTTCTCGACTATATAGTAAAGCCGGGTCATATCTTTCCCTTCATACAGCGATGTGGATTTTGTATCAAAGCGCATTTTGAATCCAAGCTGTCGTTGAACACTCTTCGGATTGATGGTATCAAGCAGCAGTACCTGTTTCAAGGCGTTCACCAATTCTGCGCCTTTAGCTAGCTGGGATTCCGACGGTGATAACACGTCCCCGGCCATGGCGGGTTTGAAGGCACACATCGCACCCAGCACTAGCGATGCCAACGAAAAGACGAATCGTAATTTTATGGCCAACATCATCTCGATATTTTTCCGTTGAGGTTTAGCGCTAAGTGTGCCCGAATAAGCGTCGTTTGTGCCAGGTGATAAATTCGCTCAGTAAGCATACCCTCACATCGTCCTCGCGAAAGAGGGTGTCGCAAAGCTCAAATTGAGCCCCTTGATATGGCAGAAAACGCGACCTCCCTAATCTTTCATAATTCAAACGAACATCGTCCGCGCGCACATGGCTTGGCGCTCCCCCCGTTGCCCCATCGAACAGTTGCTCTAAGCGGACTTTCTATGGGTCCCCGCCTTCGCGAGGACGATGTTGATTTAATATTTAGACCTTCATGTTGGCGGGCGGAGAAATGTGTAACACGATCGAGCTACTTTAGCATACTGGCCGGCACCCATTCATGGGGCTACTGCCTTACTTCATCTCCATATCGACCCCGCCGCGCGCCGCGCGCAGCTTGACCAGCTTGACCGGCTCGAGCGCGTTGCCAACCTTGCCGTCGCTCGTCACCGCCAGCGCAATGGTGTTCTCGCCGTTCGGGTTCATGATCCCCGGCGGGATCACGAAGGTGCGTTGCGGGCCGATGTGGGCGACGAACTGCCCCATGTTCCAGCCGTTCACAAAGATCAGCACGCGGTACTCGCGCTCGGAACGCGCTTTGGTGGTGTCGCCAATCGACAGGCCGAGCTGGATGTCGTGCCCGCGCGGCAGGTCCAGCTTGAAACGCGTGCGCAGCCAGTAGGTGCCGGCCGCCGGCGGCGCGTCGGTGATCGCTGCCGCTTTCCAGCCCTTGTCCATCTGCGCGGCTTCCGCAGCAGGCGACGGCAGGTGCCAACCCTGGCGCTCGCCATACAGCCCGCCGTTGTTGACCGGCCCGCGCACACGGTCGACCAGCTCCTCGCCGCCCTGTCGGCCCTGGATGCGCCAAGCGATTGGCACGGCAAATCGCCGGCCGCCGCGTTGGGTGAGCGAGGCCGATATCAGGCCACGTGCCTCGCGGTGGAAGTCGTCGGCCATCAGGTTCCAGTTGTGCGAGTTGTTGCGCACCATGACGGCGATGACGTGTTCGCCCGGCCCCAGGTCGCCGAGCGCCAGCTTGATGCTGTCGGTCGTCTCCGGAAAGGAGCGTCCCACGTCGAGCTCGTGCTGCCCCACAAAACGCCCGTCGATCCAGACCTGGATCATGCCCGCGCCACCGCCGCCGTAGAACAGTTCGAGCTGGTTGGCCTTGACCTCGGACGCGGTGAAACGCCCGCGGTACCACACGTCGCCGTGATGGAAGCCATAGTCGCTCATCGACAGCGTCGGCTGGCCGCGCTCCGGCGTGGTCCAGGTCTGGGCCGCCGATGCGCGGCGGTCGACTTTGACCCAGGCGCTGTCGTCAAAGCCCGGTGCGGCTTCTAGGCTGTCCATGCGCCGCTTCCAGGCGAGTCGGCCCAGGTCAGGCAGGCTCGCAGCCTCCGGTCCCTTGACCGTGCCGCCTCGCACGCTGCCGTCGGGCTGGCGCGCGAGGGCCAGCGCCTCGCCGTTGAAGCTCGCCGCATCGAATGCCGGGCCCCATATCTCGATGGCGCTGTCCTCGCCGGTGTCGCCGCGCAGATCCAGCTTGCCACCGACGAGCGCGGCCGAGCGCACCAGCGCCGGCGTGAGCTGCAATGCCCTGCCCGCGCCGGTCTCCTGCGTCCAGAAGCGCAGGCTGGTCTTTTCGTCGGCAAGCAGCAGCAGCATCGGCGCGCGCCCGCCTCCCGAGATCCGCACGCGTGCCAGTCCGTCATGCACGTAGTTCAGGACCAGGTCTCCTTTGGCCGCGTCCCAGCGCGACGTCACCTGCCCCGCCAGCACCTCGACGCTCGGCGCGCCGGTGTAGCGCAACACGGTCTCGCCCTCGACCAGGTCGCGCCCATGCAGCAGGACGATGTCGCGCTCGCCGTTGCGGAAATGCGTCTGCAGCTCCGAGGTCGAATACACTAGGCGCTGGCGCTCCATGTCGTAGGAGGCCAGCAGCATGCGCGCGTCCTGGCCGCGCAGGCGCGACGCGATCGTGTAACTGCCGTCGCGCGTGTCAAGCTTGACGCTAAAGCGCTCCTCTCCCTGCCCGTCCGACGGGTTGTGCGCCGCGAACAGCACATGGGTGCCCATACGCTGGTTGACGTTATGGTAGATCTTGACCTTGCCCGACGCGGACGCCAGCTCCGGCCCCTTGTCCATCTCCGCCAGCACCTGCTCGGCCGCCTGCACGAACATGCCCTGCTGCTTGAGCGCATAGGCCTTGGGACGCAGGCCGCGGTCTTCCGAGATCGCCGCGCCATAATCGTACGAGGTGTACACGACGGGCCCCGCCAGCCAGCCCCACGACGTGCCGCCAAAGGTCATGTAGACGTTGTGGATCGTGATCCGGTTGATCAGGTTGGTGCCGTAGAACACGCGCTGATAGCCCGTGCCCTGGCGCTCTGCGGTGCAGCCATAGGTGCCGTTCGAGCCCCAGTAATCAAACCAGCCCCCGCCCACCTCGGCCAGAAATCCGGGCGTTCCCGGCGAGGAGCGCGCGCCGGCCTTGGGCACGGCGTTGCCGTAGATGCCCCAGTCCGGCGCCTTGTTCGCGCCCGATGGATTGGCGTGCACGTCGCAACTGCCGCCTGGATAGCCGTCGAACGCGTACAGGTCGGTCGGCCCGGGATTGGCCCAGGGCGCGGTCGAGCCTTTCGGCGTCCAGTCGGGCAGCCGCCCGGCCGAGTTGTGGAAGAACGGCACCTGGATGCCGTCGGCGCGCGCCTTGCGCGCCAGGTGCTCCATCTGGCGCACGTGCTTCGGCTCGACCTTGCCCAATTCGTTCTCGAGCTGGTAGGCGATCACGTTGCCGCCGCCGTCGGTGATCTGGTGGCGCGCGATGATCGCATTCACCTGCGTCATCCACTCGTCGACCGCCGAGAGGTAGACCGGGTCGTCGGTGCGGGCCTCGGCGCGGTTGCGGAACATCCAGCCGGGATATCCTCCGCCGCTCAACTCCGAATTGATGTAAGGGCCGGTGCGCGCGATCACGTACATGCCCTCCTCCTTGGCGATTTGCAGCGCCAGCTCGACGTTGCGCACGCCCGAGAAGTCGTACACGCCCGGCGCCGGCGAATGGTAGCCCCAGTCGAAATAGTAGGCCACGCCGTTGAAGCCGAGCGCCTTCATCTTCTGGATCACGTCGCGCCAGAGCGCGGGATTGGGCAGGCGGAATGGGTGGATCTCGCCCGACCAGACCACGACGCGTTTGCCGTCAACCTTGAGCGAGTACTGGTCCCAGGCGACCGCTTGCGGGCGGCCCTTCGGCGCGGTGGCGGCGGCCAGCGCCTTCGTCTCCTCGGCCAGCGCGCCGAAGCCGGAGGCCATGGCCGCGGTGCCGGTCAGGCGGCGTTTCGCGGTCCAGCTGCGGCCACCGTCGCGGCTGTCCACGTACCAGGCGCGCTCGCCGCCCGCGCCACCGGTCTCGCTTACATACAGGCGCCAGGCGCCGGCACCGAGCTGCAGCAGCGATCGTGGCGCCATGCCCTGCCCCATCTCGCTCAAGGCGTCCGGCGCATCGACGCGCCAAGGTCCCGCCAGCGATGGCGCGCGTGCCAGCACCAGTCGTCCGCTGCTCTCCTGGCGCGCGACCGCCACATAGCCGTCATCGCTTGCGAGGACGGCCGTATCGGCATAGCCGGCATCGAGTCCGGTCATCGGGGCCGGCGCCGGCCAGCGTGTCAGGTCCGCGTCAGGCGTGACGACATACGCGCCCTGCCCGCCGCCCGATCCGCGCAGTGTCAGCACCAGCTTGTGCCTCCCGTCGCGGTCGCGCAGCCAGCGCGGGGCCCGGGCCGCGCCGGCGTCGGCAGAAAGCCGGACCTCGCGCTGGAACTCCCACCGGCGCAGGTCGGACGAACGCGCAATGCCGACCCCGCCACCGGGCAAGCCGTTGGCGTAGGCCAGGTAGTAACGGCCATCGGTGTGGCGCATGAGCGTTGGGTCGGCGAGCTTGCCCGTTGGCGCCGACCAGACCTCGGACGCGAGCGAGATGAAATTGGCGCCGTCGTCGGAGGCGAGGATACTGAGTTGGCCGGCAGCGCCGGCGGTCAGGGCCGGCATCAGCACCGTTCGCCCGCTTGCAGCGCTGGCCTGGGTGCCGGCGGCTGAGGCCTGCACGCCGGAGCCTTGGGGAATGCCGAGTTCCTGGGCCAGCGCGACGCCGGCCAGGCTCGCCGCTGCGCCTAGCGCGCAGGCGAGGACGCGGCGGACATTCGCCTTGTGGGTTCGGGAGGTGCTGCTGATAACGCGGTGCCACATCATGCGAAATTCCTTTGAGCCGGGAGGGGTGTTGTCATTTTTGATTCGCGTGCGTCGATCTCTTTGGTGCGAATCGACTTGAATGCTGTCAATGCGATGGTATCGGATCGACTTAGCTCGAATTCGTCAACAGTGTGACTGTTTCGGTGCGAGGCAATCATCGAGCGCCCATTTGATCGACAATATCGCTGCGCTGTGCCTGTGTTCGCGATGTGATTCGCCAAGGAGAGCGACTAAGCAATCGAAACGGTTTAGTGCTCGAAAACATCATATGCTAATGTATTAGCGCCATGAGCGGGCGGCTTTACGAAGAAAGCGCCCGATCAACGAGCCCATGCAGTCGTCAACTCAAATCGAAAGATATATGGCAGATCCGATCCTCTCGCGCCGCACGTTCTTGCAATCGGCAATCGCTGGCACCGTGCTCGCGCAGTTCCCCAGCATCGCGCTCGGCGCGACCGCCAACACCTCGGCCGGCGCCACGCCGGCGGGCCTCACCGCGCTGCGCTGGCTCGATCGAAAGCCAGCCCGGTTTGAAGGCGCGACGTTCGGCGTGCCATGGCCGCGCGGACAGCTGCGGATGGCAAACGGGAAGGAACTCCAGTTCAAGCTGGGCGGCGCCGATGCCGCCCTGCCCGTCCAATCGTGGCCGATGGCCTACTGGCCCGATGGTTCGCTGAAGTGGACGGCGCACGCCGTGGCCGGCGGCGTGCCGGCGACCGAATGGCGCCTCGAGAACGGCGCATCCGCCGACGGTAAGCTGAAGGTGCGCCAGAGCGCGGCGAAGGTGGAGGTGTCGGCGGGCGACCTGGTTTGGACCGTGCCCACCAGTGGACAATACCTGGTCGCCAAGGCCGTGCGCGCCGGCCGCGTCGTCATGCAGGACCTCAAATTGGTCGCGCTGCGTCAGGATGGCGCGGACAGGGAGACCGAGGGCGGCGTGGCGCGGCTGGCGTTTTTCAGCAAAATCACCAAGGTCACGGTCGAACAGCGCGGCCCGGTGCGCGCCGTGCTCAAACTCGACGGCGTACATGCGGCGCAGGGCCGCGAATGGCTGCCGTTCTCGGTGCGCCTGTATTTCTACGCCGGTTCGGAGAGCGTGCGCGTCGTGCATTCGTTTATCTACGACGGCGATCCGGCCAAGGATTTCATCGGCGGCCTTGGCGTGAGCGCCAAGGTGCCGATGCGCGACGCAACGCACGATCGCCACGTCCGCTTCTCGGGCGAGGACGTGGGCGTCTGGGGCGAGGCTGTGCGTCCCATCACCGGCTTGCGGCGCGACCCCGGCCAGGCATTCAAGGATGCGCAGGTGGCCGGCAAGGCCCTGCCGCCGCTGGCCGACATGGCACAAACGGTGCGCGACGGCTTGAAGTGGATACCTGAATGGAGCGACTTTTCGCTGTCGCACATGAGTGCCGACGGCTTTACGATCAAAAAGCGCACGCAGTCGGACCAGGCCTGGATCGACTCCAATGGCGGCGCGCGCACCAAGGGCCTGGTGTACGCGGGCGGCGCGTCCGGCGGCGTGGCGCTGGGCCTGAAGGACTTCTGGCAGCGCGCGCCGGTGCGCCTCGACGTGCGCGGAGCGGCCAGCGATCTGGCAGAAGTAACCGCGTGGCTTTGGTCGCCGTCGGCGCCCGCGATGGACATGCGTTCCTACCGCAGCGCCGGCGAGATGGACACCCACGAAGAACAAATCCAGGGTTTGAACATCACCTACGAGGACTACGAGGCGGGCTGGGACTCGGCCATGGGCGTGGCGCGCACGTCCGAGCTGCAGCTGTGGGTGCTGGCCGCCACGCCTTCGCACCAGGCGTTTTCCGACATGGCCGAGCAGGTTGCCAATCCGGGCCGGCTGACGCTGTCGGCGCAGCGCATCCACCAGTGCGGCGTGTTCGGTGACTGGGACCCGGTCAACGCGGCCACGCCGGCGCGCAAGCTGCTCGAAGACAGGCTGACGCGGCAGCTTGACCAGTACCTCAAGGAGGTCGAGCAGCACCGCTGGTACGGCTTTTGGAACTACGGCGACGTGATGCACGCCTACGACAACGACCGCCACATGTGGCGTTACGATATCGGTGGCTACGCCTGGGACAACTCCGAACTGTCGACCGACCTGTGGCTCTGGTACAGCTACCTGCGCACCGGCCGGGCCGACATCTTCAAACTGGCCGAGGCCATGACGCGCCACACCGGCGAAGTCGACGTGTACCACCTGGGCCAGTTCAAAGGCTTTGGCACGCGCCATGGAGTGCAGCATTGGTCCGATTCGTCCAAGCAGCCGCGCGTGTCGAACGCGGCCTACCGCCGCATCTTCTATTACCTGACTGCCGACGAACGCGCCGGCGACTTGATGCGCGAATTGCTCGAGTCGGACGCCGACCTGCACAAGGTCGACATCCAGCGCAAGCTCAAGCCCGATCCTGCGCGCAGGCCGACGCAGCCCGGCTTGATCGGGGCATCGTTCGGCACCGTGTGGGGCTCGCTGATCGCCGCCTGGCTGACGGAGTGGGAGCGCACCGGCGAGGTGCGCTGGCGCGACAAGATCGTCAACGGCATGCAGAGCATCGCTGGCCTGCAGCAGGGGTGGTTCGCCTCGAGCGCGCCTTACGACCACAAGACCGGCAAGTTCTCGGGCGCCGGCGACAAGGCCAGCTTCTCGAACCTCAATGGCGTTTTCGGCGTCGTTGAAATGAACTCCGAACTGCTCACGCTGGTGGATGTGCCGGCCTACCGCAAGACCTGGCTGCAGTACTGCCGCACCTACAACGCGCCCAAGGGCGAGATTGTCGCCTTGTTTGGCCGGGACCCCGGCGGGCGCGCCATGACCGAGACCAATTCGCGCATGACCGCCTACGCCGCACACCATGAACGAGACCGCACGCTCGGGCTGCGCACGTGGCGCGAATTTTTCGACGCCGATACGCTCAAAGGCGCGCGCGGGGAGCCGCGCCGGATCGACGGCGCCAGCGTGATCCGCCCGCTCGCCGAGCAGGGCTCGATCAGCAGCAACCATTCGGCGCAATGGGGTCTGGCGGCGATCCAGAACATGGCGCTCGTCGGCGACAGCCTGGACGAGGCAGCCAAGGCGGCGGGCCTGGTCCGGTAAAGCCGGGCGATGCCGGGGTAGCCAAGCCTAAACCCCGGCAAACTGAGTGGCAAACCGCTCCACGGAGCGGCGAGCCACACTAATTTGTTAACAATCCAAGCGCGGGGCGCTGCCCCGAATGCTTAATCTTCCGCCACGAGAGACCAGTCCCATGTCCTTGTTTGCCCGTGTTACCCGGACCGCCCTGGTCTTCTTCGGCACCTTCATGCTTGGCGCCGCCGTGCAGGCACAGTCGCTGCGCCCTGCATTTCTGTTGACCGGCTCCCTGCACCGCGACGCCCAAGAGCTGTCCGGCCAGTGGACCTATTCCAAGGACCTGTACCGCACCGGCCTAACCGATATCAACGGCTGGGTCGCCAAGTCGCGCATGCAGCGCCACCGCGACCTCGACGTGGCGGCCGAGGAGGCCAAGGCCGGCACCACCTTCTTCGAATTCGACATGGACCGCGGCGCGCTGATGACCATCCCCGGCGCCTGGAACGCGGCCAGGCCCGAACTGCGCTACTACGATGGGCTGATCTGGTTCCAGCGCAAATTCAAGAGCCGCCCCTTGAACGGCGGGCGCGCCTTCCTGCGCTTCGAAGCCGTCAACTACCGCGCCTACGTTTACCTTAACGGCAAAGAAATCGGCCGCCACGAAGGCGGTTTCACGCCCTTCGTGCTCGAGGTCACCGCTGCCCTGCGCGGCGGCGACAACCGCCTGTCCGTCGGCGTCGACTCGACCCACGACGCGCAGTCGATCCCGACCACGGTGACCGACTGGGACCTGTACGGCGGCATCACCCGCCCCGTCAAGCTGGTATACACCCCCGCCACCTTCATCGACGACGCCACCCTTACGCTCACGGCCGACGGCCGCATCAAGGGCAGCGTGCAGCTGGCCGGCCCGCAGGCGGCAAACCAGTCAGTTACGGTTGCCATCGGCGAGCTGGCCACTGTCAAGGCCACCGCAGACGCCAACGGCCGCGCCGACATCGACCTGAAGGCGCCGCCGCAACTGAAACGCTGGTCGCCCGACAGCCCTACCCTGTACGACGTGCGTTTCAGCATGGCCGGCGACGCGCTGCGCGAGCGCATGGGCTTTCGCACGATCGCCGTCAAGGGCAGCCAGATCCTGTTGAACGGCAAACCGATCTTCCTGCGCGGGATCTCGCTGCACGAGGAGGAGTTCGGCCCTAACCCGGCACGCAATATGACGGCTCAGGCGTCGCGCGCGCTGCTGTCCGAGATCAAGCATGGCCTGAACGGTAACTACGTGCGCCTGTCGCACTACCCGCATTCCGAGACCACCGTGCGCCTGGCCGATGAAATCGGCCTGCTGGTGTGGAGCGAGATTCCGGTGTACTGGACAGTCGACTGGGAGAATCCGGCGGTCCTGCAAAAGGCCCTCGCGATGCAGGCCGAGACGATCTACCGCGACCGCAACCGCGCCTCGGTTATCCTGTGGAGCGTCGGGAACGAGACGCCGGTATCGGCCGCGCGCACCAGGTTTCATGGCGCGATGGCCGACAACGTCCGCCAGCTCGACCCCTCACGCCTGATCAGCGCGGCCTTGCTGGTCAAGCGCACGAAAGTCGGCAACGACGACGTCACGGTCATCGACGATCCCCTGCTCGACAAGCTCGATGTGCTGGCCGTGAACACCTACGCGGGCTGGTATGGGGACGATCCGCTGTCGGCGCTGGCCGGCCTGAAGTGGCAATTGCCGGGCGACCGGCCGCTGATTTTGTCCGAGTTCGGCGCCGATGCGCTGGCCGGCTACCGCAACGACGGCATGAAGAAGTTCACCGAGGAGTATCAGGCGCAGTACTACCGGGAGACCTTGGCGATGGCCGAGAAGATGCCGACCTTGGCGGGTTTGTCGCCGTGGATCCTGAAGGACTTCCAGTCGCCGCGGCGCGAGCACCCGGTGTTCCAGAATGGCTGGAACCGCAAGGGGATCATGTCGGAGACGGGGGTGCGCAAGGAGGCGTTTGGGGTGCTTAGCGATTATTACCGGCAAAAAGCGGGGGCTCGATAGGGTTTAAACTGCCGTCCGATTGACAGAAATCGCAAAGGCTGAAATCTTTTCTGAAGACCTAAACCAACATCGTCCTCGCGAACGCGGGGAGGCATGCCTCCCCGCAGCCGCGAGGACGATGTGGTTTTATGTCTTTTAAGTTTTCCCCGATACGATTTTTGAAGCGTGTCTAGATACGCCGGCGTGCGACAATATCCCCCCGCCTAGCCTCGGCTCCCCACGAAACCATCACCGCCGCCCCATGAAAATTGCCGTTTTTAGTGCCCAACCGTACGACCGCCGCTTTCTCGACGAAGCCTTCGACGCCGCCTCCCCCGCGGTCGAACTGGTCTACTTCACCGAAGCACTCGGCCCGCAATCGACCAGCCTCGCATCCGGCTGCGCCGCGGTCTGCGTGTTCGTCAACGACAAGCTCGACGCCCCAGTCCTCGAAGCGCTGACCGGACTCGGCGTAAAGGCGGTGCTGCTGCGCTGCGCCGGTTTCAACAACCTCGACACCGCAAGCGCGGCGCGGCTGGGCCTGTTTGTCGCCCGCGTGCCCGCCTATTCCCCAGAGGCCGTCGCCGAACATACGCTCGCGCTCATCCTGACACTGAACCGGCATACCCACCGCGCCTCGCTGCGTGTTCGCGACGGCAATTTCTCGCTCGACGGACTGTTGGGAAGCAACCTCCACGGTAAAACCGTCGGTCTGGTCGGCTTGGGCAAAATCGGCATGGCCGCCGCCCGCATTTTCAAAGGCTTCGGCTGCGCCGTGATCGGCCACGATCCGTCCGTGCCCGCCGAATTCGCCACGATCGGCCGTGCCGGAACCATGCACGAGCTGCTCGCCGCCTCCGATTACGTTTCCCTGCACTGCCCTTTAACGGCAACGACCCGCCACATGATCGACGCCGCCGCGCTCGCGCGCATGAAGCCCGGCGCGATGCTCATCAACACCTCGCGGGGCGCGCTGATCGATACCGTGGCCGTCATCGCGGCGCTCAAGTCGCGTGCCTTGGGATCGCTCGCCATCGACGTCTACGAACAGGAGAGCGAATTGTTTTTCCACGACCGCTCCGACGACATCATTGCCGACGACGTCTTCCAGCGCCTGATGACGTTTCCGAATGTGCTCGTGACCGGCCACCAGGGCTTTTTCACGATCGAAGCGATGCGTGAAATTGCCCAGGTAACCCTGCACAACTTCGATTGCTTCATGCGGAAAAAGCCCTGCGAAAACATCGTCGGCTAAAAATAGAGCCATTCAAAATTGAATGGATCCGGCTTGGTCTATACAGAAACGTATAGCCTCAGCCGGCCTCGGCAACATGCGCCATCTGCTCCGCGTGGGCTTTGACGAAGGCTGGCCGCGCCGTGGCGCGGGCACCTCGATAGCGGAAAACTAGAACCGCATGGAAGGCGGAACTTCTTTCGCCCCCCACGCTGCGGGTTTGTCCCCCATTTGTAATTCCAAAACACCGCCCGCGTCGATTTCTTTGTGCTCTATCCATGCACGCGCGAACGGGACATCGTTGAGCTTGGCCGACACGATGAATTTATTACTCGCTGACAGGCCTTTAGCGACAATTTTGAAGCTCCTGCCATTGCCCAGACGGAGGACGCTCTCGGTCAGGTATGGTGTCGTGATCATGTAGTACGATTGCCCGGCGTTCGGGTACAGGCCGAGCAAATGAAATACCAGCCATGACGAGGTAGCACCCGAATCGTCGTTGCCTGGGAGGCCGCTACGTCCTGCGTTAAAACTTTTGTCGATGATCTCGTGGACACGCGCCGAACTGGCCTCTGGCTGACCGACCCAGTGATACAGGTTGGGGCTGAGGAACGAAGGTTCGTTGGCGATGTTGAAATATTTTTTGTTGAATAGCGTGTCGAGCCTGGTCTTGAACGCTGCTGCCCCGCCAGATTTTTCGATCAGGCCCGCGACATCATGCGGGACATACAAGGAGTATTCCCAGGAGTTTCCTTCGTACAGAAAACTGCACCACCAGCACACACATTGGCCGTAATCGACATCGACGGGGGCGTACGTGCGCTGAGATTTACCTTTGACATTGCAAGTGATGGTATCGACCCACTCGCCCTTCGCATCTCTGGGCATGATAAATCCTCGTGCCCCCATACTGCCGATATCGCGCCAAAGGTTTTGCCAATTGTTGGCTTGCTTGGCGAAGCGCCGATAGATATCCTGCTTGCCCAGCCCTTTTGCCAGCGTGGCGATATTGAAATCGTTATACGCATATTCCAGTGTCCGCGTGCCGGCACGCGGAAAGTTGTGGGAGACGTAGCCGAGCGTGTTGTAATCGGTGAGACCACCGCGACCTTCTTTTTTCTCGTTGCCACCCGGTGGCACATCGGCGTTTTTTAACATCGCTTGCAGGGCCAATTCATAGTCGATGCCCGTCAGGCCCTTGACGTAGGCATCGGCTATCAAGACGTCGGCGTTCGAGCCGCCTTGCGTCAAGCCGTTGGTGCCGCCGCTGCGCGCGTCCGGCATGTAGCCATCGAATTCGTAGATGTCGAGCATGGCGTTGATGATATCGACCTGGCGCTGCGGCGCGACCAGCGTGATTAATGGATGCGACGAGCGATAGGTATCCCAGATCGCATAAAAATCCTCGTAATACGGCCTCCGCGACGCCCAGCCCGGATTCTCCCCGGTGCGGTCGGCTGGCATCAGCATCGTGTGGTACAAGCCTGTGTAGAGCATTTTTTTGTATTCGACGGGGGTATTTTTATCGACCTCCACGCGGCTCAGCAGTTTCTCCCAAGCCTGCTGGGTCTCGCCTAGCACGTCGTCAAATTTCCAGCCGGGCGTTTCGGCCAGGATGTTTTGGTACGCCTTGGCAGTGCTGAGAAACGAAATACCCACCTTCATCTGTACGGTCCGGTCAGCCTCATCCTTGAAACTCAGCATGGCACCTGTCTTATCGCCGCTATCGAATTGCACCCTGACGTTGGGTTGCAACTTGCTGCCTTTCCAGGTCTTAAATTGCGTGAACGGCTTGTCAAACACGGCGTGAAAATACACGGTGTAAGCATTGCCATCGTTCCAGCCGCCGCGCACGCGGTTGTAGCCGCGCACTTCGCGGTCAGAAACAACTTCCACCTCGGAGCCGACTAACAACTGTGATTCGGCGACCAGATAAAACGCGTCGGCGACGCGCGGTGCGGTCGCCTCGTTGAGAAACCTGCCCGCATCGACCAAAATTCCGCGCGCGCCGGGATTGTTGAAGGTGAAGCGATAATAGGCGACTTTGGCGGCGGCGGTGATTTCGGTTTTGACGTTGGGGCGCGTCAGCAATGCCGCGTAGTAGCCGAGCGACGTGGTTTCATCCTTGCGTTCGGAGGTGTGCTCGATGGTGCCGAAATCGCCGGTGAAGGGCATCACAGATACATTGCCGTATTTCGGTCCACCGCCAGTGCCACTGACATGCACTTGGCTAAAGCCAAAGATCGCATGCTTTAAATCGGGTGAATAACCCGAGTTGGCGGTCGTCAGATTGTCCGGCCCCGGCTTGACCATCCCGAAAGGACGCGACGGTCCGATGGTGACGTTTCCCAGTCCTTCGGTGCCGATAAATGGATCAACATATTGGTGCACGGATGTGCTTTGCGCATGGCCTTGCGGTGCAGCGGTTTGCGGCAGGCCGGACAGGGCGAACAAACTCACGATCAATATTAATTTCATTTGTCTCTTTTCGTTGAAAGAATCTTCCGGGTACGCCTGCCGGATTCGTTAAGCCGATCCGTCAACGCGTAATCTTGCTACGCGTTCGCCCCGCTATTCATCTGCTTTCGTATTCCGATCGGCACTACCGCGCGCCGGTGCGCGCACTGAGCGAGGGAGGCGCATTGTTGCGCCCCCACTTCGATGGGGCTGGCCCCATCTTCAACACGAGTTCGGCACCGGCACTGATATCCGCATGGCGGAACCAGGCTTGATTCCATGGTTTGCCATTTAACGTGGCCGACTGGATATACCTGTTTTCAGAGGAGACGCCAGGGGCCGACAGCACGAAAGTCTTGCCGCTGTCACCAAGTTGCATGCGCACCTTGGAAAAGATCGGGCTACCCAGCAGGTAAACGTCCTGCCCTGTGACCGGATAAAAGCCCATCGCAGCAAACACATACCAAGCCGACATCGTGCCGGCGTCATCGTTGCCAGGCAAACCAGTGCGCGCGGGTTTGTAGCTCTGCGACATGGCGTGACGAACCCGGTCTACCGTTTTGTCCGGACGTCCGGCGTAAACATGCAGCCAAGGAGTGAGCAGGGTCGGCTGATTAGACTGAGTATGAAAGCCACCGTCAAAATAGGCGTCCATCCGCTGGAGGAAAGCATCGTCGCCGCCCAAGCGGTTGATCAGCCCCTGCACATCGTGGCGCATTGCAAACGTGTATTGCCACGGCGTCCCCTCGTAATACGGGCCCTGGTAGGAGTTGAGATCCATCGTCGGTGTAAAACCTTCTACCCATTTACCATCACGGTCTTTGGCCCAGAAAAACTTGGTCGCTGGATTCCACAAGGTCCACCCGCTCAACGCTTGTCGTGTGAAATGGTCGGCATCGTCGGACTTGCCAAGGATGCGGGCCACTGTCGCTACGCTGAAATCATTGACCGAATATTCAAGCGTGCGCGAAGTCGGGTTGCTGATCTGGTTGCCTCCGAGCGCGTTTTCAATCGGCAGGTAACCTAGCTTGAAATAGTCGCCGAAGCGACCTTTTTTTATATTGCCCCATGAAGCATCCTGGGGCGGCATTGCCGGTGCTGGCTCGCTTGCGTTTTTGCGAATAGCGGCATACGCGCGCTCGCGATTAAAGCCACGCAGGTTTTTGACAAAAGCATCGGCGAACAAGGTGTCGGCGTGCGTACCTCCCTGCATTGCGCCGTAATCATTGGCGATCCATGCGTCGGGCAGCCAGCCACGCCTTTCCTCAATGGCTAGCAGCGCATTGAGGATCGCCACCTGACGGTCGGGAACGATCAATGTGTAGAGCGGATTGACCGTGTGATAGGTATCCCAGATACAGTAGAAATTCCAGAATTGTGGCGTCGGCGCGGGGTAACCTGGTACGTCGCCACTCACGTCGGCTGGCATCAAAACGGTCCGGTACAAGGCCGAGTAGAACATGGTGCGTTCGTGCTGACTGCCACCGACGACTTCGATCCGTCCCAAATAATCAGACCACGCTCGCACCGCATCGGCCCGGACTTGCTCAAAACTCTTGGCTTGCGTGACGCCGAGATTGCGCCGCGCATTCTCTACGCTCAGGTAAGACACGCCGACCTGCATGCCGACCGTGCCGGGTGCGCTCAAATCAAATTCGGCATACAGGCCCGATTGAAGTCCTTGAACCGCCTTGACATCGGACTTTACCACCCCTTGCTGCCAACCACCGGCACGGGTGAATGGACGGTCGAACTCAGCCACAAAATAGACGGTATGCGGGTTGGCGCCTCCCCAGCCGCCCCGGAACGAGGCATGGCCCTCAAACCTGCGGTCGGATACGATCCTGCCCTCAGTGGCCGTATTAACGCTTGAAGGTGGCTTACTTGCCCCATTCGTGTTGCGGGTCGATGAGATATCGAGCAATATACGGGCGCTGCCGGCCTGGGGAAAACGGTAGCGATGCACGCCGCTGCGCGCCGATGCGGTCAACTCGGCCTGAATGTTCGAGCCAACAAAGTTCGCGCTATAAAAGCCCGGGGACGCCGCTTCTTTCGTGATCGCAATTCCGGTCTTTAATTGATCAAGATCGAGCGTGCCCATTTGCGGTGCGACCAGCAAGTTTCCGTACCGTGCGGTTCCGCCGGTGCCGCTGCTATGCTTATGACTGAAGCCGATCACGGGTTTATTCGATCGATAACCAGAAGTTTCCTGGGGCGCGACGGTGTCCGGACTCAGGCTGACCAAACCGAACGGCAGGACCGCCCCGGGAAAAACGGCGCCGCCGCCGTCTACACCGATGAACGGATCCACCTGATTAACAGCGGCCTGGTGGGGACTTTTGGCAAAAGCCGGGGGCAGCATCAGGACAGCGAGCAATAGGAGCAATTTCGGATGCATAGATTTATGGGTCTCATGGTACTAACCCAGCAAATACTGAGCCTTCGCACAGCGTCCAATTTTGCATTTTCGGACGGCAATTGACTATTGCTGTATTTGGTTTGCGACTTGGGATTTCCGCTTTATCAATCGAACGGCTCAAGGTGTTTCAGAAGTTGGCACTGCAGGACGAGCTTGGCCACCAGATTCACCAGAATCGCCTGCTGAAGATGGCGCGCGAGGGTGAGCAGATGACGCCACACGGCCTGGCCAGCCGGATGCGCCCGCCCGAGCGTCACGCCGCGAAATAGCCGAGCCACAAGCGGTGCACACCGCTGTGCAACTCTGGCTCGAAATCGCGCGCCAAGCCGCGCATCGATTCTTCCTGCAACAAGGCGCGCAGCGGCTCCGGGTACGACAGCGCCTGCCACAATCCCAGCGTGAGCGAATACGTATGCAGCAGCAAGGTGTCTCCGCTCCCCTCGGGCGCAAGGCCGGTACGCAACTCAAGATGGCGCCCGGCCTCGGCCAACGCACGCGCAAGACCGGTCTTAAAACGGCGCATCGGCTCGACCGGCAGGTTTTGTTCGAGCACCGCATTGGCGAGCGCCGCCAGCGGCAGCAAGTCGGCGCTGTCGGCGATCAGGCGCAGGTACTGGTCGGCAAACGCCTTGGACGTGTCGCGTCCGCCGAGCGGCAATTGATCGAGAACGGGCAGCAGGCGCGCGAACAGGGAGCCGAAAGCATCCTCGAGCAGCGCGACGAAGATTTCCTCCTTGGTCCGGAAGTAGAGGTAGACCGTGCCCTTCGCGAGACCCGCCGCGAGCGCGATGTCGGCCACCGGGGGCAGCACGCCGCGCTCGCGGTACAGGCGATGCGCGGCCTCCAGCAACACGCGGCGCCGGCCCTCTTTTTCCTCGTCCGACATGGCGTTGCGGCCCATGCGATCCTTCCCGGTTCAGTTTTTCATCAGCGCAAAGGCGACCTTGCGCTGGACCATGCGCGGCATCAGCCGGTTCGACCACGCGGTCAACGCGTTGAGCCAACCGGGCACGATCGACGCCCGCCCTGAGTATAAAGCCTCGAGCCCGATCCGCGCCACCGGCCGGCTCTGCATCATGACCAGGCGCTGGTAAAGGGTCGGCCGCTGGCCCGACACCGCCAGAAAGCCGGTCGCGGTGATCCCGGGCGACAGCACCGTCACCGTCACGCCGCGTTGCTTGAGTTCTTCGTGGAGCGCCTCGCCGAACAGCAGCACGAATGCCTTGGTGGCGCTGTAGGCCGCGTAGGTGGGCGTGGCCTGGAACGCGCCGATGCTCGCCACCAGCAAGATCTTGCCGCTGCCGCGCGCGGCCATCGGCGCGGCGAACGCGTGCGTCAGCTCGGTCAGCGAGGCCATATTCAACTGCATCATGTCGGGCGTGCGCGCGAGCGGCTGCGCCATGAATGGGCCGTAGACGCCGTAGCCGGCGTTATTGACCAGGATCTCGACCTCGATGCCCTCCTTGTCGAGCCGCTCCTTGAGCTCGACGCCGACGCCGCTTCGGGCCAAGTCGATCGCCACCACGTGCGTCTGCACGCCGTGCGTGGCACGCAACTGCGTCGCCAACGCCTCCATCGGGGCTGCCGAACGCGCAGCCAACACCAGGTTCGCGCCGCGCTCGGCCAACATGTGTGCGAAGTCGACCCCGAAACCGTTCGAGGCGCCCGTTACCAACGCCCACTGCCCCTTGAGATCCTGCTGCTTTGCCATGATTACCCCCTTTAAATGACCGACGGTCAGACAAAGATGATTATTTACTGACCGGCGGTCACTTGTCAAGCGCATTTAGCCGCCCTAACCGTTAGGCGGTTTTTAGCGTGGCATTGACGTTTGAAAACGAACGAAGAAATTGCGTGGCATCAACCGCCGGAATGGCGAGGTCTTGACGATGCTGGCACAGCCGAACCCAGCTTCGCCATCAGAAACTCGACGAAGCTGCGCACGCGCAGCGACAAATGGCGCGCGTGCGGATAAAGCAGGATGAACGGCCGCGAGGTGCCGCCGTGCTCGGGCAGCAGCTCTACCAATGCGCCCGTCCTGAGGTCCTGTTCGACGATGAAGCGGTAGGTCTGCACGATACCGGCGCCGCTGCGCGCCAGCGTCACGATGCCGAGCACGTCCTCGGAACAGGTGTAGCCGCCGCTGGTGGTCACATCGACTATCTTGCCGTCCACATGGAACGGCCACGCAATCTTGCGGCCGGTGCTGGGCAGGTCGAACTGGATGCATTCGTGTGCCTTTAGGGCCTCGAGCGAGGCCGGCGATCCGGCGCGCTCGAGGTAGGCAGGCGCGGCCACCAGCACCAGTTCCGCATCCTCGAGCTTGCGTGCGATCAGGGACGAATCGGCCGGGTCGCGCCCGCGGATCGCGATGTCGTAGCTCTCGCCGGCGAAGTCGATGTTGCGGTTGCTTACGTGCACCTCGACCGTGACATCGGGATACAACTCCCTGAATTGCGGCAGCAAGGGCAGCAAGCGGTAATGCGCGTACGGCGTCGGCACGCTGATGCGCAGCGGCCCGGCCGGGGCCGCCTGCGCGCCGGTCACCTCGCGCTCGGCCTCGACCAATTGCAACAGCGCCTGCCGGCACTGGTCGTAATAGCGGCGTCCGCCATCGGTCAGGCGGATCTGGCGCGTCGTGCGAACAAACAGGCGCACGCCCAGCCGCTCCTCCAGCCGCCCTATGGAGCGGCTGACCGCCGCCGGCGTCACCCCGGCAATATTGGCCGCCACGGTAAAGCTGGCCTGCTCGGCAGCCAGACAGAACAGCTCGATACTGCCCAGCCGCATGTCGTCAAAATCGCGTTTCATTCCGCCTCCGCTTGGCTTATTTAGTTACACCATGTATCAAGTAATTTGCCTAATCCAGCATTTATAGATCTCAGTGTAATAAGTATAGTGGATTCATGGCACCAAGCAATACAAACGAGGCGCCTGCAAACCCACCACAAGCACACAGGAGCAAGATCATGAACACAAGCAAAACAGTCATCGTCACGGGCGCATCGAGCGGCATCGGTTTCGCGATCGCCCGGGCCTACCTCGGACGCGGTTACAACGTGGTCGCCAACGCACGCACCCTCGAGCGGCTCGAAAGTGCCGCCAGCAAACTCGGCAACCCCACCAATCTCCTGCTCGTGGCCGGCGATATCGCCCTGCCCGCCACCGCCAAGGCCATGTTCGAACGCGCCATCGCTGCCTTCGGCCAAGTCGATATTTTGATCAACAACGCCGGTGTCTTCATCGCCAAGCCGGTAGGCGACTACACCGAGGATGATCTGGAGACCATCGTCGGCACCAACCTCAAGGGGTTTTTCTATCCGTCGCAGCTGGCCGCCGAACACATGCGCGCCAGGCGCGATGGCCACATCGTCACGATCACGGCCAGCGTCGCCATGCAGCCCAACGCGAAGATCCCGGCCCTGCTCCCGGTGCTGATCAAGGGCGGCCTGAACCACGCCACGCGCGCGCTCGCGATCGAACTGGCCAGCGCCAACGTGCGTGTCAACGCGGTCGCCCCCGGGATCATCGTCACGCCGATGCACGGCACCGACGAAGGCACGACCAGCTTCCTCAAAGCGCTGGCCCCGAATGGCGCCATGGGCAACACGCAAGACATTGTCGATGCGGTGCTCTACTTGACCGACTCGACCTTCACCAGCGGCACCGTGATGGCCGTCGACGGCGGCGCCACCGCCGGCACCTGGTGATCGCAGCTTACCTTCAACTACCTAAAGGACTACTTCCATGCCATTCGTAAATATCCGCGTCACAAAAGAGGGTGTCACCGCAGCCCAGAAACTCGCTTTGATCGAGGGCGCAACCGACCTGCTCACGCGCGTGCTGAATAAAAACCCCGCGGCGACCTTCGTTATCATCGACGAGGTCGAGACCGACAACTGGGGCCTGAACCGCGAGAACATCACGACGCTGCGCCAGCGCGCCGCAGGGGGCGGCAATCCGGGCGGCGCGAGATGACATTATTGGCTGGCTGATCAATCAAGATGATGAGCAGGGGGGCGGTCTCTTCGACAATGCTTCCTGCTAATATCTTCGTGAGAAAGAGGTCAAACATTGCATATATACCGTCTGCGTGCACGCGCTGGCCCCCGACTTCGTCCCCGACCCTGTTGAGATCGCCTGTGATGTCGCACCTGTGTAGTGCGGCGCGCCGCCAGACGCGCCACGCTGAACCGATTTCCCACCACTCATCCCCGCACACACCGATGAAGACAAATCACGTACCACTCGGCAGTCATGCCATCGCCATCTTCGCCGCCGCCGTGCTGGCCTGCCTCGCGCCGCTGGCTGCGGCCGCCGACCAGCAGGGCCGCGCGCCCAAGCTCGACTCGATCCTGTATGGCGCCTCGTACTACAACGAGTACGTGCCGGCGCCGATCCGCCGCGAGCGCCTGAAGAAGGACGTGGCGATGATGAAGGCGGCCGGCCTGACCGTGGTGCGCATGGGCGAATCGAGCTGGGGCAAGTGGGAACCCAAGGATGGCAGTTTCGAATTCGCCTGGATGGACGAGGTGGTCGCCGAGATGGGCAAGGCCGGTATCAAGGTGATTCTGGGCACGCCGACGTATTCGATCCCCGTGTGGATGTACGCAAAGCATCCGGACATGCTGGCGCGGCCGATCGGCGGCGCCGAAGCGGGCTACGGCATGCGCCAAAACATGAACATCGACGACGCGAACTACCGCCGCTACGGTGATCGCATCATTGTCGCGCTGGCGCGGCACTACAAGGACAACCCGCACGTGATCGGCTGGCAGCTCGACAACGAGACCAGCGCCTATGGTTCCGCGAACCCGTCCGTGCACCGCGACTTCGTGCAGTGGCTGAAAGACAAATACGGCACCACGGCAGCGCTGAACGAGGCTTGGCTACTCAATTACTGGGGCCAGCAGGTCGACACGTGGGAGAACTTCCCGACCCGCGATTTCGCCAACAGCACCGGCTACAAGCTCGAATGGGCCCGCTTCCAGCAGTGGCGTGCCTCGCGCTATATCGCCTGGCAGGCCGACCTGGTGCGCAGGAATGCGCGGCAAGACCAGTTCGTATTCCAAAACAACGCAAGCCTGAGCCGCGCCGAAGTCAACGCCTACGACATGACGAAGCCGCTCGATGTCGCCGGCAACGACGTCTACTTCAACTGGCAGGACGAATACGATGGCCGCCACCAGACCTTGCAGGGCAACCTGGCGCGTGGCGCCAAGGGCCGCAATTACTTCGTCGCCGAGACGACCGGCCAGGCGCAGGGCTGGGACGCGGTCAAGCAGATTCCGCCGTACGACGGCCAGATGTACCAGGACGTGTTCGCCAACATCGGCAACGGCGCCAACGCGCACATGTACTGGCACTGGGCATCGCTGAATGCCGGCCAGGAAATCTACTGGAAGGGCGTGCTCGGGCACGACCACGAACCGAACCGCGCGTATGCCGAGATCTCGCGCGTGGGCAAGGACCTCAAGCATGTTGGGCCGGTGCTGGTCGACCTCAAAAAAGATAACAAGGTCGCTGTGCTGTACTCGACGGACTCGAACAATGCGTTGACCTTCATGCCCTTCGATAAGTGGAGCAAGCCCTTGCCGCCCAGCTTCCACACGGACGGCTACCGCCGCATTTTCGAGCGCCTTAACGGCGCGCTGTACAAGGCGAACGCGGAGACGGACATCGTGTTCGCCGAGGCTGCCGACTTCTCGAAATACAAGCTGCTGGTCGTGCCCGCGCTGTACATCGCCGACGACGCGCTGCTGCAAAAAATTTCCGACTTCGTCAAGAACGGCGGGCACGTCATCATGACGTTCAAGAGCGGCGAGGCCAACGAGCACTTCAACGTGCGCTGGCAGACTGCGCCGGGGCCTCTGCGCGCCGCCGCCGGTTTCAAGTACCAGGAAACGTCGACCCTGCTCAAACCGCTCAAGCTGAAGGGGGATCCGTACGGCGTGGGCGCGAAAAACGAGGTCGACACCATCGCCGAGTTCATCCAGCCGGAAACCGCAAAGGCGCTGGCTTACTACGATCATCCCTTCTTCGGAAAATACCCTGCCATCACGCGCAACGTGTACGGCAAAGGCTCGCTGCTGTACCAGGGCACGGAAATCGGCGACGAGCTGCAGGTGGCGATACTTAAGGATGAACTGAAAAAGATCGGGCTGTACGGCCCGGACCAGGAGTTGCCGGAAAAGGTGCAGGTCAAACATGCCGCGTCGAAGGCCGGCAAACGCCTGCACTTCTACTACAACTACTCGGTCGAAACGGCTAGCGTGAAATACAGTTACGGAACCGGGAGCGATATCCTCAACGGCGGAAACATCATCGCCGGCAGCACCTTGAGCATCAAGCCCTGGGGCGTCGTGATTTTGCAGGAACATTGAAGCGTTCAACGCCAGCCAAATCTTGAATGGCGTGAACTAGGAAGCGTTCACGGCGGGGTCTTTGCGACCTTACGCGCTAGTAGAACCCGGAAATCTTCGACGCCATCCGCGAACTGATGACACCGCCCGCCCCCGCCAAGAAACGACCGATCGGTTTCGTCACACCAGAGGATGCGCCGGCCAAACCGAAAGCAGCTAAAGCAAAGTAATAGATTCATTTTTCGTAGCCGCTCACAATCGAGCCGCCTTGAACCCGCGCGAACAGCCGCGGGTTGGGGGCGGCTTTTTCTATTTATAAGAAAAACAAGCGCATCCGTGTTCGCGCCAAGCCACTTTGTGTCCACGTGTATCCGAATGCCCCCTGGATACATGCCGATCCAATTGTCCGCGCGGCTGAAATGTGCACGACACATCCGCCGCCCACACTTCTTTTTGCGAGACCGCGATCAACTTCAACAATACGAGAGACCCGCCATGAACCCATTACACGCAAGCCTTGCAGCCGCCCTGACCCTGGCCTTGGGCGCCGCAAGCGCACAGGCCGCGGCGCCCGCTGCGACGAGCCCACTCGGCACCAAAAACGTGGTCATCATCCCCGACGCCTACGTCGACGGCTCGGGCTGGCGCGCGGTGCACGACATCCTTTCGCGCAAGGGCTACAAGGTCAGCGTGGTGCAGGCGCCGCACACCTCCCTCGACGACGACATCGCCGTGGCGCGCAAGATCGTGTACCAGCAATTCGGCCAGGTCGTGCTGGTCGGCAGCGGCATCGGCGGCACCGTCGTGTCCAACGTGGCCACCGGCAAAAAGGTCAAGGCGCTCGTGTTCGTCGCCGCGCTCGCGCCCGAGGTCGGCGAGACCTCGGCGCAATTGCTCGCGTCCATGCCGGCCGCCGGCGACGCGGTCAAGGTCGACCGGGCCGGCTTCCATTGGCTCGACGCGGAGAAATTCCAGCGTGACTTCGGCGCCGACCTGCCCCCGAACCAGGCCAGCTTCATGGCGGGCTCGCAAGTGCCAGTGACCAACACGACCATGGGCACGCCGAGCTGGTTTGCGATGTGGCACCAGAAGCCGAGCTACGGCATCGTCGCCACCGAGGACAGGCTGGTCAGCCCCGCGCTGCAGCGCTGGATGTACGAGCGCGCCGGCGCCAAGGTCACCGAGCTCAAGGCGAGCCACGCCGTGTACATCTCGCAGCCTGAAGAGGTCGCGACGGTGATCGAACGCGCCGCGCTGGCCAATCCATAATCAAAAAATGACCATCTACACGGGCGCCTCCAAACATCGAAAAACTCGATGCTTTATAGACAAACAATCGAATTGTGCGACTCCACTTTGACACCTATGATCCTTCCATCAGCGCGGTCAGGTTCGTCAGAGCCCGGATTCACGCTGATCAACCCACTCAAGTTAAAGGAAGAAACAATGCGCACGTACCCGATCGACAGTCCCCATGCAGCCGGTCGAATCCTGGCCCTGATGATGGTTTCCGACGGCAACGTCGCCCAGAGCGAGCTCGCTGCCATGGACCGCTCCGGCATACTCAAGTACGTCGAACTTGAGGACGATGCTTTCCATCAATTGCTGCAGGATCTTTGCCAGGATTTGCTCATGTCCGCCGCCCACGGATTCATCCAGATCGATAACGGCATTATCGATCAGTTGTTGCAGGAAATCGCGCACCCCGATATCCGGCGCCAGTTGCTGCATGCTATGTGGAAGATCGCCGATGCGGACGGTTGGCTTGCCGACGGCGAAGCCATACTGCTGTCGCGTGCGAGTGCGCTCTGGGGGGCCGAAATGAGTTTTGCGGCGTCGGCGAGCGTAGCGCGTTAAGTGTGCCGCTTGGGCCAGGGCGGCGCGGACGCAAGGCAGGCGTGCTTCGCCTGTTTCGGGATTCACGCGCCGCCCCGCATGCGGCAACACGGCACGCGCATTGCCGCACGTCGATTACGGCCTCCTCGCGCCGGACCGTGCTTGCTACTTCACGATAAGTGCGTTCCTGACCTCGCGCACGCCATCGACGCGGCGCGTGACGTCGAGCGCGCGGCGCACATTCTCCGGGGAATCAACGAAGCCGCTCAGCTGGACGGTACCCCGGAACGTCTCGACCTGGACGTCCCTGGCCTTGACGTCGGGATCGCCGGCAAGCGCGGCCTTGACCCTTGTGCTGATCGCGGTGTCCTCGAGCGCGACACCCATCGAGCGGTCCGTTGGCGACGTGGAACACGCGGCCAGCCCGATGAATAAACTGGTAAAAACTGCTTTGAGTGTGCGGGAGTTTTTCATGACTAATCTCCAAACAGGTAGCTGGACGGCGGCCGCAGCGTCGGCGGCGCGCACAAATTCGATCGCCGGAAAACGAATCAGTTCCGGCTGCCGTGCACGCCCCGCCCCGCCAACCCAATTTCATAGCGCCGTGCTGTATGATGGCGTTATGAACCTGCCCCTCCCGAGCGCCCCGCCGCTCAGCGTCATCGCCATCAAATCCAGCTGTGCGAATTGCAGCATGCACCAACTGTGCCTTCCGATGGGACTCGACGACACTGACCTCAACCGTCTGGACCAGATCATCGGCCGCAGGCGCAGGGTCGCGCGCGACGAACGCCTTTATCAGATGGACGAACCGTTCCGCAACCTGTATGCGATTCGCTTTGGACACTTCAAGACCTTCCAGGTGAACGCCGGCGGCGGGCAGCAAATCACCGGTTTCCAAATGGCGGGCGAACTGCTCGGCATGGATGCGATCAGCGGCGACCGCCACCATTGCGACGCGGTCGCGCTCGAAGACAGCGAAGTGTGCGAGATCCCATTCACCCGCCTCGAGGACCTGTTCGGCGAGGTGCCGACCTTGCTGCGCCATTTCCACCGCCTCATGAGCCAGGAGATCACGCGCGAGCAAAACGTAATGCTTTCGCTGGGCAATATGCGCGCCGAGCAGCGCTTCGCCGTATTCCTGATCAACCTGTCGGCGCGCTACGCGGCGCGTGGCTACTCCCCCGAGAGCTTCCAGTTGCGCATGTCGCGCGAAGACATCGGCAATTATCTCGGCCTGACGATCGAAAGCATCAGCCGCCTGCTGTCGCGTTTCAAAACGCAGGGCTGGGTCAAGATCGACAAACGAGAGATCACCCTGCTCGACGTTCCGCTGCTCAAGGCGATGGCCGCCGGCACCGCGCAATGCAGTCCGATGGTGTGAGTGCTGCCGGGCGCCGCCCCTACGGCCGCCCGCGCTCGTCCGGCAGCGCCACATAGTAGGTGAGCGTGCTGGCCAGGGCGCACACCGCCCAAAAGAAAAAGAACCCGAGGCTGTAGACGGCCATCGGCGGCATCATCCAGAACAGCACCTCCGGCGCAAACAGCGCGAAGAAAAACCCCTCGGCCAGCGCCGCCGCCAGAAACGACGGCCACAGCACGCTCATGGCCAGCCGCCGCACCACCGTCTTCATTTGGCCGGCTCCGCATCGGCAACGATCGCCACGCTCTGCTGCGCAGGCAAACGCCACGGCGCCACCAGCCGCCACGTGCGCTCATGTCCCTCCACCACCAGCTGATAGCGCGCGCGCTCGAGCGCCGGCAGCGGCACGGCGAAGCGCCCGTGGGCGTCGGGTGAAACGTCAAGCACGATGTCCTTTTCGACCTGGGTCGCATGCGCCAGATTGATCCGGAACGGTGCCGAAAGCGGCCGCCCGAAGCTGGACAACTCACCGCGCAGCAGGCCGGCCGCGGCGTCGTGCTGCGCGGTGAACGACAGGCGCAATGCGCTGGCCGCGCGGTCGCGCCGCAAATCGTGGTTGATGGTCTTGCCCCTCTTGTAGTAGTCGTCGACCACCATCGCGTCCTGGCGCGTGATGGCGAGCCAGCCGGTGATGATCGCCGCGACCACGACCAGCGCGGGGCCGAGCATGAGCAACCATGGCCAGCGGTGCGTGTACCAGGGGGCCGCGGGCGGCATGAGGCTCGATGTGGCTTGCATAAGATTCTCCTTGGTCATTTCGGGACGATGAACACGGCCTTCTCGCGAACGCTAAGCGACGGCTGGTCGATCGCCGTGAGCTCGAACACGATCTGGTTCGCGCCCGCTTCGAGCGCGCCGCGCGGCGCCTGCACGCGCACCGGCACCGCGCGGGTGCTGGCGCCCTCGAGCACCACCTCGGCCGCATCGACCACGCCCAGGCCGTCGACGCCGGCCACGCCGATACGGAAGCGGTGCGTCGACTCGGCGGTATTCATGATCTGCAGGCGGTACACGTTCTCGATCAAGCCGTCGCCAACTTCGCGCCCCATCGAGCCGCGGTCGCGGATCACATCGAGCTTGAGCGGCGTGCGCAGCAACAGCGCGGTCCCGAACAGGGCGACGATGGTCGCCAGCAGCGCGCTGTAAATGAGCACGCGCGGTCGCAGCACCCGCTTGAGGATCTGGCGCGGGCTCCAGTGCCCGGCCATCGCGTTGTCGGTCGAATAGCGGATCAGTCCCGCGGGCAGGTCGATTTTTTCCATGACGCTGTTGCAGGCGTCGACACAGGCGGCGCAGCCGATGCACTCGTACTGCAGGCCGTTGCGGATGTCGATCCCGGTCGGGCACACCTGCACGCACAGGGTGCAATCGATGCAATCGCCCTTGCCTTCGGCCGGCGCCGTGGCGCCGCGCGGCTCGCCGCGTTCGCGGTCGTAGGTGACGATCAGGGTGTCCTGGTCGAACATCGCGCTCTGGAAGCGGGCGTAGGGGCACATGTATTTGCACACCTGTTCGCGCAGCCAGCCCGCGTTGCCATAGGTGGCCAGCGCGTAGAAGCCGATCCAGAACCATTCCCACGGCCCGAGCGCGAGTCCGGCCACGCCCGCCATCAGCGAGCGCACCGGGGCGAAATAGCCGACGAAAGTGAATCCGGTCCACAAGGCCACCGTGCCCCACGCCGCATGCTTGGCGCTGCGCTTGGCGACCTTGTCGAGCGTCCAGGGCTGGCGGTCGAGCCGTACGCGGGCGCTGCGCGCGCCCTCGATGCGGCGCTCGATCCACATGAAGATCTCGGTGTACACCGTCTGCGGGCAGGCGAAGCCGCACCACACGCGCCCGGCCACCGCCGTCACCAAAAACAGCAGCCAGGCACTGATGATCAGCAGCGCCGCAAGATAGATGAAGTCCTGCGGCCAAAGCACCAAACCGAAGATGTAAAACTTGCGCGCCCCAAGGTCGAACAACACGGCCTGCCGCTCATTCCAGTTGAGCCAAGGTATGCCGTAGAACACCAGCTGGGTGATCCAGACGCAGGCCCAGCGCAGGCTCGCATAGCGGCCCGACGCCTCGCGCGGATGGATTTTTTCGCGCGCGGCGTACATCTTGATGACCGCGCCGTCGGGACTCGAAATGCTCATTTTGGTGGCGCCGCCTTTTTATCGGCCGACAGGCTCCACACGTAGGCCGCGAGCACATGCACCTTGTCCTCGCCGAGGAAGTCCTCGAACGGCGGCATGCTGCTGTTGCGGCCCTTGCGGATCGTCTCCATGATGGTGTCGGCGCTGCCGCCGTACAGCCATACCTTGTCGGCCAGGTTGGGCGCGCCGAGCGCCTGGTTGCCGGTGCCGCCGGCGTTGTGGCAAGCCATGCAGGCGCCGAACTTCTCTTTGCCGAAGGCGCCCTTGATTGGGTCGTGGGCCATGCCCGACAGGCTCTTGACGTAATGCGCGACGTTCTCGGTGGCGGCGTCGGAGCCGAGCGCGGCGCCCATCGGCGGCATGCTGCCGTTGCGGCCCTTCATGATGGTGGCCTTGATCACGTCGGGCGCGCCGCCGTACAGCCAGTCCTTGTCGGTTAGGTCGGGAAAGCCCTTGCTGCCGCGCGCGTCGGAGCCGTGGCACTGCGAACAATAGGTCAGGAACAGGCGCTCGCCGATCGCGTGCGCCTGCGGGTCGGCCGCGACGGTCTCGATGTCCTTGCCCGCAAAGCGCGCGAACAGCGGACCGTAGTCGGTCTTGGCCTTGGCCAGCTCTTGCTGGTAGGCGCCGCTCGACTTCCAGCCGAGCGTTCCGGCATAGCTGCCCAGTCCCGGATACAGCACCAGGTACACCAGCGCGAACACGATGGTGATATAGAACAGCCACATCCACCAGCGCGGCAGCGGCGTATTGAGTTCGGTGAGGTCGTCGTCCCAGACATGGCCGGTGGTGCCGTCGCTGGCCTCGCCCGGCCTGACCCTATGGACCGACTGCGAGTACAGCAAAATGCCGCAGCCGATGATCGACAACAGGGTCAAGATGATGACAAACAGGTCCCAGAACCCGTGCGTAAAATCAGCCATGGGTTTCCTCGCTCTCGTCTTCGTCCGCGAACGGGATCGCGGCCTGGGTGGCGAAATCGGCGTTCTTGCGCAGCGCGAAGGTCCACAGCAAGATGCCGAGGAAGGTCAGGAAGCTGACCAGGGTCATGATGCTGCTCGCATTGTCAAAAATTTGTTCGATTGCCATGTCAGTTCCTCGATTTGATTTGGATGCCCAAGCCCTGCAGATAGGCGATCAGCGCGTCCTGTTCGGTCTTGCCGACCAGCGTGGCCGGGCCGGCGGCGATCTCCGCTTCGGTGTACGGCACGCCGAGCCGCTTCATCGCGCGCAATTTGGCGGTCACCTGCTCGGGCACCAGCTTGGTTTTGGCGAGCCACGGATAGCCCGGCATGTTCGACTCGGGCACCAGGTCGCGCGGGCTGTCCAGGTGGCTGCGGTGCCATTCGTCGCTATAGCGCCCGCCGACGCGGGCCAGGTCGGGACCGGTGCGCTTGGAGCCCCACTGGAATGGGTGGTCGTAGACAAACTCGCCGGCGACCGAATAGTGGCCATAGCGCTCGGTCTCGGCGCGGAACGGACGGATCATCTGCGAGTGGCAGTTGTAGCAGCCTTCGCGGATGTAGACGTCGCGCCCGACCAGCCGCAGCGGCGAGTACGGCTTGAGCCCTGCGACCGGTTCCGTGGTCGACTTCTGGAAGAACAGCGGGACGATCTCGACCAGGCCGCCGACCGAGATGACCAGCAGGACCAGTCCGATCAGCAGCCAGGGATTCTTTTCAATCCACTCATGGGAAAACTTCATCGGGGACTCCTTGTTTAGCATGTGTTGGAAGCAGCGACGGGATTTTCGCGTCGGTCGATGGGCTGTTGAACATGGTGCGGTAGGTGTTGTAGGCCATCAGCAGCATGCCGCCGAGGTACAACAGGCCGCCGCCGAAGCGGATCACGTAGTACGGATAGGTCGCCTTGACGCTCTCGACGAAGGTATAGGTCAAAGTGCCGTCGGCATTGACCGCGCGCCACATCAGGCCCTGCATCACGCCGGCGATCCACATCGCACTGATATACAGGACGATGCCGATGGTCGCGACCCAGAAGTGCAGGTCCACCAGCTGCGTGCTGTACATGGCCTTTTTGCCCGACACCCGCGGGATCAGGTAGTAGATCGAACCCATCGTGATGAACCCGACCCAGCCCAGGGCGCCGCCATGGACGTGGGCGATGCCCCAGTCGGTGTAGTGCGACAGCGCGTTGATGGTTTTGATCGACATCATCGGACCTTCGAAGGTCGCCATGCCGTAGAACGAGAGCGAGACGATCATGAATTTGAGGATCGGATCGGTGCGCAGCTTGTGCCAGGCGCCCGACAGGGTCATCATCCCGTTGATCATTCCGCCCCACGAAGGCGCGAGCAAAATGAGCGAGAACACCATGCCGATCGACTGGGTCCAGTCGGGCAGCGCGGTGTAGTGCAGGTGGTGCGGGCCGGCCCACATGTAGGTGAAGATCAGCGCCCAGAAATGGACGATCGACAGGCGGTACGAGTACACGGGCCGCTCGGCCTGTTTTGGAATGAAGTAGTACACCATGCCGAGATAGCCGGCGGTGAGGATGAAGCCGACCGCGTTATGGCCGTACCACCATTGGATCATCGCGTCCTGCACCCCGGCGTAGGCCGAGTACGACTTCCAGAAGGTGACCGGCATCGCCGCGCCATTGACCACATGGAGCAGCGCCACGGCGATGATGTAGGCGCCGAAGAACCAGTTGGCGACGTAGATGTGCTTGACCTTGCGCTTGACGAGCGTGCCGAAAAAGACGACCGCGTAGATGACCCAGACCACGGTGATCAACAGCGCGATCGGCCATTCGAGTTCGGCGTACTCCTTGCCGCGCGTGAAGCCCATCGGCAAGGTGATGGTCGCGAGCACCAGCACCAGTTGCCAGCCCCAGAAGGTGAACGTGGACAGGGTGTCGGAGAACAGGCGCACCTGGCAGGTGCGCTGCACCACGTAGTAGGAGGTGGCGAACAGGCCGTTGATGCCGAACGCGAAGATGACCGCGTTGGTGTGCAGCGGGCGCAGGCGCCCGTAGCTGAGCCATGCGATGTCGAAATTGAGCGCCGGCCATGCCAGCTGGGCGGCGATGAAGACGCCGGCCAGCATGCCGATCACGCCCCATACGACGGTGGCGATCGTGAACTGCCTGACGATCTTGTAGTTGTAATTTAAAGCTTTGTCCAAAACGCTCTCCTGGAATATATCTCGATGACAGGAGGAGAATAAATTTCTGAGCGTCAAAAATCCTTGATGTGAATCAAAAACGACCAGATCAAGGCGTGTCGTCGTCGCGCAGCACGCGCATGGCCGGACCGTCGAGATCGTCGAACTGTCCGTCGTCGTCGGCCATGAAGAAAAACGCGCAAGCGATTGCGACGATCAACAGGCTCAGCGGCACCAGGATATACAACGCTTCCATTCAGACCTTCCAGCGCCGCAGCCGCAGCGCATTGACGACGACGACCGCCGAACTGGCGGACATGCCCACAGCCGACAGCCATGGATTGATCAGGCCGAGCGCCGCCGCGGGAATCGCGATGGCGTTGTAGATGGATGCCCACCACAGGTTCTGGCGGATGATGCGCAAGGCCCGCCCGGCGGTCAGCGCCGTCTCGTCGAGCGCGGCGAGGCGCCCGGCCAGCAGCACGCAATCGGCGTTCAGTTGCGCCAGCGCGGCGCCGCCGCCCATCGCGAACGAGACGTCGGAGGCACTCAGGACCGCGGCGTCGTTGATGCCGTCGCCGACCATCGCCACCACAGCGCCCCCGCCTTGCAGCTGCTGCACGTAGGCCAGCTTGTCGGCCGGCAGTTGGCCGCCGAGTGCGGTAGCGATGCCGAGCTGCCCGGCCACGCTGTCGACCACCGCCTGCGCGTCGCCGCTCAGCAGGACCACCTGCAGGCCGCGCCGCCGGAAGCCTCGTACGACCTCGATCGCGTCGGCGCGCAAGGCGTCGGCCAGTTCGAAGCGCGCGAGCGGCACGCCGCCGCCCGAGAGGAACACATGGACCGCTTCACCGCCGCAGCGGTGCCCGGCGGCGGCCCCGGTGAACCTGGCCGACCCCAGCCGGTAGTGCACGCCGTCGATCTTCCCTTCGACGCCCTGCCCCGCCACGCTGTGGAGTTCCAGCGCGTGCAAGGGCGGCTTGGCGCTGGCGCGGCGCAGCGCCGCCGCCAGCGGATGCGCGCTGCCAGCCTCCAGCGCCACCGCGATGCGCAGGCAACGCGCTTCGTCGACGGCTCCCAGCGCCACGGTCTTGCGCAGCACCGGCAGGCCTTCGGTCAGCGTGCCGGTCTTGTCGAAAATGATGTGGGTCGCGCGGTGCAGCGTCTCCAAGACATGCGGCTTGACGATCAGGACGCCCCGGCGCACCAGCAGATCGGTGGCCGCGGCCAGTGTGCTCGGGGTGGCGAGCGACAGCGCGCAGGGGCAAGACACCACCAGCACCGCGATCGCCACCTGCCACGCGCGCGCCGGATCGACCAACTGCCATGCGAGGAACACCACGACCGTCAGCACCAGCAGGGCCGTGACGAACCATGCGGCCACACGGTCGGCCCAGAGCGCCAGTTGCGGCTTGCCGTTTCCGGCCCGTTCCACCAGCGCGACCAGGCGTGCCAATGTGCTGTCGCGCGCCGCCTTGGTCACCCGCAGCATCGTCGCCTGCGCGCTGTTGACGGCGCCGCCGGGCACCTCGTCGCCCACGCGGCGCGGCTGGGCGCGGCTTTCACCGGTAAGCAGGGCTAGGTCGAATTCGGTGTCTCCTTCGACGATCACGCCGTCGGCCGCGATCGACTCGCCGGGCGCCACCATGACGTAATCGCCTTCGCGCAGCGCTTGCGCTGCAACCAGTTCGGTCGCGCGCGAGCCAGGGTAACCGGCCATCCGCAATGCCGCTTCGGGCAGGCCGTGCTGCAGCCGCTCGAGCGTGCGCCCGGCCTTGCGCCGCGCGTGTTGCTCGAGGTAGCGGCCCGCCAGCAGCAGGAAGATGAACATGGTGACCGAGTCGAAATACACCTCACCCTCGCCGCGAAAGGTGGCAACGGCGCTGGCGAAGAAGGCGGCGCCGATCCCCAGCACGACCGGGACGTCCATGCCGGGCATCCCTTGGCGCAGGCTGGCAAAGGCGCCGCGCAGGAACGGCTGCGCCGAGTACAGCACCGCCGGCACCGTCAGCAGCAGCGAGGCCCAGCGCATCAGCGAGGCCATGTCGGCCTCCATGGTGCCATCGTCGGCGATGTAGGCCGGCAGCGCGTACATCATCACCTGCATCATCGACAAACCGGCGACAAACAACTGCCGGAACAGCTTCTTGCCGGCGCGCGCCTGCTGTTGGGCGTGGCGCGACGCCTCGTATGGGTAGACGGTGTAGCCGATCGTGTGCAAGGCTTTGACAATCGCGCTCGGCTTGCAGTCGCGCGGATTCCAACGCACGTGCAAACGCTCGCTGGCGACGTTCATGTCGCAGCGTTCGATGCCGCCCAGCCGCGCGACCTGCCTTTCGATCAGCCAGACGCAGGCCGCGCAGCGGATGCCCTCGACCGAGAACACGGCCTCGCAACTGTCCTGGCCCGGCGCCGGCGTCGCCAGCGCGGGATCGGCGTCGTACAGCGCCAGCTGCGGCGGCACCAGCGACGCTGCCGTCCCGGTGGCGCCGAAAGCGGCACGGGTTTGGTAGTAATCGGTGAGGCCGTTGTCGACGATCGCTTGGGCCACGGCCTCGCAGCCGGCGCAGCACATCGCCTGTGGCGCGCCGTCGATCGACACCGACCACGCCGCCCCGGCCGGCAATGGCAGGCCGCAATGGAAGCACAAGGGGCAGCCTGGCGCGGCGCTCATGATGGCGCCATGGTCAGGCACAGGGTGTCGAACCAGCCCGTCGGCAAGCCGCCGGCCGCGCGCGCGATGCCGGCCACGCCGAAGGCGAGCACCAGCAGGCCGGCCACCGCGCGCAGCTTTTGGCGCTGCGGACCGGGCGCGAGGTGCATGCCGCCGAGCCCCATCAACAGCAGCATCGGCAGCGTGCCGAGGCCGAACGAGAGCATCACCGAGGCGCCGCCGGCGGCGGAACCGGCCAGCATCGCCGTGAGCAAAACGCTGTAGACCATCGCGCAAGGGAGCCAGCCCCACAGCATGCCCAGCGCCAGGAACTTGGGCGTCGAATCGAGCGGCATGATGCGCGCCGTCAGCGGGCGCAGCCGGCGCCACAGCGCCTCGCCGAACTGCTCGATACGGCCCATGCGGGCCAATCCGCCGAGCAGATAAAGGCCCTGCAGGATCAGCAGGCCGCTGGCGATCCAATAGGCCGCGGCCTGCCATGCCGACAGGCCGGCCAGCAGGCGCACGCCGCCCGCGAGGCCGCCCGCGATCGCACCCGCGGTGGCATAGCTGGCAAGGCGTCCGGCGTTATAGGCCGCCACCCGCACCACGCCCGCGCTCACCGCGGGGCGCACCAGCGCCACGACGGGCACGGGAAAGGCCGGGCGGTCGGCCGCCGCCATCGAAAACGCGCTGACGATCCCGCCGCACATCCCCACGCAATGGACGCTGCCGGCAAGGCCGACCAGGAACACCGGTAACAGGCTGATGCCGTCCATGCCGGCTCAGATCGTGCGTGAATGCTGCGGGCCGCTGTTGGCAACGGCCAGGTAGCGGTCGAACACCATGCAGACATTGCGGATCAGGAGTCGGCCCTTTGGCGTGACGTTGATCCAATCGCCGTCGAGGGTGATCAAGCCGTCGTGCGCGAGTGGCTCGAGGCGCACGAGTTCGGACGCGAAGTACTCCCTGAACGAGATCGGGTAGGCCTGCTCGATCGCCGAAATCGATAATTCGAACTGGCACATCAGCATCTGGATGATTGCGCGGCGCAGCGCGTCGTCCATGCTGAGGCGGATGCCCCGTTCGACCGGGAGCTCGTTGCGGTCGATCAGGTCGTAATAGGCTTCGAGCGTCTTCACGTTCTGGCTGTAGGTGCCTGCCACGTTGCTGATGGCCGATACGCCGCACGATATCAAGTCGGTATCGGCATGCGTCGAATAGCCCTGGAAATTGCGGTGCAGGCGGCCTTGGGCCTGCGCGATGGCGAGGTCGTCGCCGGCGCGGGCGAAATGGTCCATGCCGATGTAGGTGTAGCCGGCTTCGCGCAGGGTCGCGATGCACATGCCGAGCATCGCCAGGCGCGTCTCGGCGTCGGGCAGGTCGGCGTCGAGAATGCGGCGCTGCGGCTTGAACAGGTGCGGCAGATGGGCGTAGTTATAGACGGCGATGCGGTCGGGCGAGGCCTTGATCACCTTTTCCAGCGTGCGCGCCATGGTCGTGGTGTTCTGCTTGGGCAGCCCGTAAATGAGGTCGATGCTGACCGAGCGGAAGCCGGCCGCGCGCGCGGCGTCGATCACCGACTGCGTCTCGTGCTCCGGCTGAACCCTGTTGACCGCGACCTGCACCTCGTGGTCGTAGTCTTGCACGCCGAGGCTGATGCGGTTGAATCCCTGCCTGCGCAGGCTGTGCACGCGCTCGGGCGAAACCGTGCGCGGATCGACCTCGATCGAATATTCGCCCTCCGCGTCGGGCAGGAAATGGAAGCAGCGGCGCAGGTGTTCCATCAACTCGCCCATCTGCTCATCGGACAAATACGTGGGCGTGCCGCCGCCGAAATGGAGCTGCTCCACGTGGCTCATGCCGGTGAACAGGCGGCCCTGCATCTCGATTTCGCGTTTCAGGTAGCTCAGGTAGACGGCGGCCTTGTCGCGCTTTTTGGTCACGATCTTGTTGCAGGCGCAGTAGTAGCACACGGTGTCGCAGAACGGGATGTGTACATACAGCGACAAAGGCTTGCGGCTGCCGCGGGTGACCAGGCTTGCCACGGCCTGCAGGTAGTCGCGATAGCCAAAGTCGCCTTTGAAGCGGTCGGCGGTCGGATATGAGGTGTAGCGCGGGCCGGCCTTGGTCAGCCGGCGGATCAGCGCCGCGTCGAACACCATCTCCTGCGTGCGCAGGGCTGGCATGGGGGTTGGATGCATGGTTTGAAGGGCTTTATCAGTCATGCCGCCAGCTTATTGATGGGCCGCGGCAAAATCCTTGACCTGCATCAAAAACGCAGAACTCGTTCACCTGCCGCGCATCGCGGCCCGATTCCGCAGTTTTTTGCTTGCGCAGCCGCTATTCATATTTGTATAACACACAATTCCACCATTCCTATTTATTTATATTTAAATGTAGTAAATAATTAACTCGGCATATTTCCTTAATATACTATTGGTTATAATACCGGCAATGTCTAAATATATTTAGCTCGTTGCTGCTGCGTCCCCCTCTTCCTTCAAGTTCGGCGCCTCGGTTGCCGCTCCCATTCTCAAGTTTTTGCCCTCAAACAGAAAGTAAAGCCGTGAAACTTTTTCTTCCCAGCGCTGCGCTGCCAATTGGACTTGCCGTTTGCGGCGCCGCGCTGGCGCAAACTCCTCCTAATGCCGGATCGTTGAATCAGCAAATCACGCGCGAACAAGCCCCGGCCACGGTTGCCACGCCGTTTGAAATCCGGGTTGTACAGGCTGCGCTTCCGGCGACGGCGGTCGCCGACAACGAGAAAATAAGCGTCGCAAGGCTGCGCGTTTCTGGATCCACTGTATTTACAGAGGCTCAATTGCTTAACGCGGCCCAATTTGGAACGAAACGCTCATTGAGCCTTGGCGAATTGCGCGCAATCGCATTAAAAATCACGAATTATTATCACGCGCACGGTTATTTCCTTGCGCAGGCCTATTTGCCAGCCCAGGATATCAAGGACGAAACGGTCACCATCGCCGTGCTAGAAGGTCAGTACGGAAAGGTCAGCCTCCAGAATAAGAGCCGGCTGTCCGACAGCGTTGCCAACCAATTGCTTGGCGGCTTGCGCAGCGGCGACACGGTCGCCGTCGTGCCGCTTGAAACGCGCCTGCTTTTGCTGTCCGACCTTCCCGGGGTCGAGGTGAAATCGACGCTCGTGCCGGGCGCATCGGTGGGCGCCTCCGATTTGATCGTTGACGTGTTGCCGGGCCGATTTGTAAGCGGCAGCCTCGACGCGGACAACCGCGGCAACCGTTACACGGGCCGCAACCGGGGCGGTTCCACGGTCAACTTGAACAATCCGAGCGGACACGGCGACGTGCTGACCGTGCGCGCGCTCGCGTCGAATGCCGGCCTGCGCTATGCGCGCGTCGGCTACCAGGCCCAGATCGAGCGTGCCACGCTCGGGCTCGCCTATTCGACGATGAAGTACCGCCTCGGCGAGGAGTTTTCGAGCCTCGACGCGCGTGGCGAGGCCACCATCACCAGCCTGTACGGCCGCTATCCCTTGTTGCGTTCACGTACGGTTAACCTGTCTGCGCTGGTCGACCTCGAGTCGAAGGACTTCCACGACAGCGTAGGCAGCGTCGGCACTGCCACCGACAAAAAGGCCCGCTCGGCGATGTTCAGCCTCGAAGGCGACGCCCGCGACGGCTTCGGTGGCGGCGGCATGTCCAGCTTTGGCGCGACCTTGACCAGCGGCGAGATCGACATTGTGAGCCCGGCCGCACGCGCGTCCGACGCCCAATCCGTGCGCAGCAACGGCCGCTTTAGCAAGTTGTCGGTGAGCCTGACGCGCCAGCAGAGCATGAGCGACGCCGTCACGCTGTACGCCGCCGTCAACGGCCAGTTCGCCTCCAAGAACCTCGACACGTCCGAAAAAATGGGCTTGGGCGGGGCCGGCGCGGTGCGCGCCTATCCCGAGGGCGAAGCCTACGGCGACCAGGGCTATGTGGTCAATCTGGAAGCGCGCCTGCGCCTGCCCGGTTTCATGCGCATGCCCGGGCAGTTCCACCTGGTCGGTTTTGTCGATGCAGGAAGCATGACCATCAATAAGAACGTTTGGACCACGGGACAAAACCACCGCACCCTGAGCGGCATCGGCTTCGGATTGAACTGGGTTGAAAGCAACAACTTCGCCATCAAGGCGAGCCTGGCGCGCAAGCTCGGCCACGAGGTGGCCACCTCCGCGCCCGATGCCAAAAGCCGCTTCTGGCTCCAAGCGCTTAAGAGTTTCTAATTGCGCCTTGCGGCCCCGGGTCGGGCCGCTGCGCATTTTCCGATTTCACATTTTGTAGTATTCGATACTAAGGCTCGATATGAACCACATCTACCGCTCGCTCTGGAACGCAAAAACCGGCGCATTCGTTGCAGTGTCCGAGAACACGAGGGGCGGCGGCGCCGGCGCTTCCAGCGGTGGCGGCGGCACGGCTTCAAACGGTTTCACACTCAAGACGCTCGCGCTGTCGGTGATGATGGCGTTCGGTGCGCCCGCCTACGCCCTGCCGACCGACGGTGTGGTCACCTCGGGCGAGGCGACGATCACCAGCGGCGCCTCGAGCATGAACATCAAACAGACGAGCCAGAATGTTTCGCTCAATTGGGAGAGCTTTAGTATCGGCAAAGGCGAGGCGGTCAACTTCTTGCAGCCGAACAGCAATTCGGTGGCACTCAACCGGGTGCTCGGCGCCGACCCGTCGAGCATTCTCGGCACCTTGACCGCGAACGGGAAAGTGTTCCTGGTTAATCCGAACGGCATCCTGTTCGGCAAGGGCGCGTCGGTCAACGTGGGCGGCCTGGTCGCCTCGACGCTGGGGCTGAGCGACGCCGACTTCAACGCGGGCAAGTACCGCTTCGAGGGCGATTCGGAAGCCGGTGTCGTCAACCAGGGCAGCATCAAGGCGGCTGGCGGCTACGTCGCGATGCTCGGCGCCAGGGTCTCCAACGAGGGGGTGATTGCCGCCCGCCTCGGCACGGTCGCGCTGGCCGCGGGCAAGGCGATCACGCTCGACGTGGCCGGCGATGGATTGCTCAATGTGACGGTCGACAAAGGCGCGCTCGACGCGCTGGCCGACAACGGCGGCCTGATCCAGGCCGACGGTGGCCGGGTGCTGATGAACGCGCAGGCCGCCGGCAGCCTGTTGCACACGGTTGTCAACAACAGCGGCATCGTCCAGGCGCAGGCGATCGAGAACCGCGGCGGCGTGATCCGCCTCAGCGGCGGCAACGTCATCAATTCCGGCGCGCTCGATGCCTCCGGCGCGAACGGCGGCGGCGGCCGGATCGACGTCAATGCCGGCAACACAGTCGTCAATTCGGGCAGCGTCAGCGCGAACGGCGTGCGCGGCGGCACCATCAATGTGACGGGCACCAACGTGGTCGAGTCCGGCCGGTACGACGCCAGCGGCACCGTCGCCGGCGGCGGCATCGCCATCGGCGCCGCCAAGCATCTCGAGCAAACCACCGCCTCCACGGTGAAGGCCGATGGCGGCAGCGACGTGGGCGGATCGGTCCGCATCGAAGCCGGCGCCGACGCCCTGCTTTCGGGCAAGGTCAGTGTCACGGGCGCGCAAGGCGGAGAGATCGCCGTCACCGCGCCCGAGCTGCTCGTGGCCGGGGCGTCGCTCGACGCGAGCGGCGCCGACAAGGGCGGACGCATCCGCGTAGGCGGCGGCTGGCAAGGCGGCGACACCGACCTGGCCAACGCCGGGCGCACCCGCCTGTCGGCGGCCAAGCTCGACGTGAGCGCCACCGGCAACGGCACCGGCGGCACCGCGGTCGTCTGGTCGGAACAGGAAACGCTGTTCGACGGCACGATCAAGGCCAAGGGCGGCGCGCTCGGCGGCGACGGCGGCAAGGTCGAGGTGTCGAGCCATGGCCAACTCGGCTTTGGCGGCAGCGTCGACGCGGCCGCGCCGAAGGGACAGAACGGGATGCTGTTGCTCGACCCGAAAAACATCGAACTCGTGGCCAGCGCGCCGGGGTTCTCGCACATTTCGCTGCCGGTGCCGGCTGCCGCGAGTGGCAGCTTCTTCAATAACTTGACGGAACTGAAGCAAAATGGCGTCGCCACCGGCTACATCGTTATTTCGTCGCCCTACGACAGCACGACTGCATCGCAAGCCGGTGCCGTCCGCTTGTATGACACGCGAACCGGGGCCCTGATCTCGACATTGCTGGGCGCGCGCGCTAACGATAATGTTGGAACAACCGTCACGCCCCTCTCCACCGGCAACTACGTTGTTACTTCGCCCACTTGGGACTCGGGCCGTTTTGCAAGCGACGCTGGCGCCATAACTTTTGGAAACGGGACTACCGGGGTTGGCGGACTAGTTTCGGCTTCTAACAGCCTGGTCGGCGGTTACAGCGAACAGCTTGGAATATACCCAATTATTGAACTTGCTAACGGCAATTATCTAGTGCAAGCGCCGAATTGGAACGAATCTACGGGCGCAGTGGCCTGGGGCAGCGGCACGCTTGGGGTCAAGGGCGCAATAAATGCGAACAACAGCCTTATTGGCAGCACTGCCGGAGACACCGTAGGCAATCAGGTTGTCCTGTTAACCAACGGGAATTATGTTGTCACAGCGCCAGGATGGGATAAAGGGGCACTCGCCGATGCCGGCGCCGCGATGTGGGTGGACGGAACCGTCGGCGCCACGGGCACGATTTCGGCCACCACCAGCTTGGTAGGCACCGCAGCGAATGATTTTGTCGGATCGCACGTCGTCGCACTCAGCAACGGCCACTATGCGGTCGCGGCCTCGGGCTGGGACAGCCCTGGTCTCGTCGATGCCGGGGCCATTACATGGGGCAACGGGACGACCGGGCTGGTTGGAGAAATCAGCGCCGCGAGCAGCGTTGTAGGAAGTGTACCTTCCGTATATATCGGACTGACCGCGCTTACAAATGGCAATTTGGTCGCGAGCACTTCCTGGATCAACCAGGGTGGCGCCGTCACGTGGATCGACGGCTCGAAGGCGACCGCCGGCACCATTTTGGCTAGCAATAGCCTGCTTGGGAACAAACAATACGACCTCCAGAGCGTGACCCCTCTCCTTAACGGCAACTATGTCGTTTCGTCGCAGTGGTGGGACAACGGTGCGGTGGAAAATGTTGGCCACGTTACTTTCCGGGACGGCAGCATGCCGACCTCGGGCGTCGTGTCGCCCGAGATCAGCTTGGTTGGAACCTTGCCCAACGATATGGTCGGCAGCGATACCATTCGGACTCTCGCAAACGGAAATTACGTAGTTTCTTCTGCTTATTGGCACGGCCGCATAGGCGCGGTGACTTGGGGTAGCGGCACCACCGGCGTGGCCGGCGTCGTTTCGCCCAACAACAGCCTGACCGGTCAAACTGCGGGCGACATGGTCGGCGTCGGCAACGTCATCGAGCTAAAAAATGGCAATTATATCGTTCGGGTTCCCGATTGGAACGAAGCGCGAGGGGCAGTCACATGGGGCAGTGGCACGCTTGGCGTGCGTGGTTTAGTTTCCGCCGCTAACAGTTTGGTTGGTACCGCCCCCAACGACCGCATTGGAGTGCACAGAGTTGTATTGCTCGACAATGGGAATTATGTGGTCCCGTCGCCAGAATGGGACAACGGCGTGTTCATCAACGCGGGAGCGGTGACGTGGGGCGACGCGAGCAAGGGGACGGTGGGTTCAGTGTCGGCATCCAACAGTCTGGTCGGGTCCTACCACAACGAATATATCGGCAATGTAAAGGCGCTTTCTAACGGCAACTATGTAGCCTTTTCTTCAGGGTGGACCAATAACGGCTCAGGACAAAGCATTGGCGCGGCAACGTGGGGGAACGGTGAGACCGGTATAAGCGGTGTAATCACCGCAGCAAACAGCTTGGTCGGTTCTCGCGCATTCGACTACGTCGGCTCCTACGTTATGCCGCTCAATAACGGCAATTATGTTGTATCTTCGCCCAGCTGGAGCATGGGTACGGGTAAGGAGCGCTCAGGCGCGGCAACCTGGGCCGACGGTACTGTCGGCTTGGCCGGCGTTGTATCGACTGCCAACAGCCTGCACGGTGTGCGGAAGGACGACCAGGTCGGCTCTCTCCTCGCCGAGCTTACCGATGGCAACTATCTCGTCGGATCGCCCTACTTTCAAAGCAACGGTTTTGCCATGGCTGGCGCTGCGACACTTGCCGCTGGCAACGGTGGAACGATTGGACCAGTCACATCGGCAAACAGCCTGCTCGGATCGTCAGCAGGGGAACGGCTTGGTGCGGGCGTACGCACGCTCTCTGATGGCCGCGCCTTCCTCATATCGAATTCAATTGATCCAGCCCGGATGGACATCATTGGGCCGCCTGCCACAGCGCTGACCAATCCGATGACGTTTTCAAGCAATGCTGGCGGCAACAGCAAGATTTTGGTGAGCAGCCTGACCGCCATGCTCAACGCGGGCACCGACGTCGTTTTGCAGGCCAATAACGACATCACCGTCAGCCATGCCGTCATGGCGAACAACCCGAACGGCGACGGTGGCAATCTGACACTGCAGGCGGGCCGTTCGATCCTGGTCAACGCCAGCATCGGCACCGATAACGGCAGCGTCACGCTGTCCGCCAACGACACCGCCGCCAACGGCGTCATCAGCGCGGAGCGCGATGCGGGGGCCGCCCAAATTTACATGGCGCCGGGCACGAGCATCAATGCCGGTACCGGTTCTGTGAACCTGACGCTACGCGACGGCGCAGGTTTGGCCAACAGCACATCGGGCAATATCACGCTGGCCGGCGTGGCGGCGCAGCGCATCAGTGCCGTCAACGGCGGCCAGACGGCCGGGTCGGGGATCGTGCTTAACGGCATTCTGAGCGCCAGCGCCGGCAGCGGCGACGCGATCGTCCTGTCGGGCCAGAAGTTCACCAACAACGTCGGCCCGTCGGCCTTGTCGACGCAGGCCGGCGGGCGCTGGCTGGTCTGGTCGTTCGACCCGGCGGCCAACACGCGCAACGGCCTGGACTACGCTTTCAAGCAATACGACGCCGTGTTCGGCATCACACCCGTGCTGGGAACGGGCAACGGCATGCTCTACACGCTGGCGCCAACTGTCACCGCCGGCCTGACGGGCACGGTCAGCAAGACCTACGATGGCACGGCAAGCGCGCCCCTGACGGCGGCGAACTATACGGTTAGCGGCATGGTCGTGGGCGATACTGTGCTCCTGAATAACCCGTCGGCGGGCGCGTATACGAGCGCCGGAACGGCGCCAGGAGTGCGCGACGCAGGCACCGGCAAGACCGTCGAGGTCAGCGGCATTGCAGTGGCCAGCGCCAGCGAAGGCGCCGCCGCAGTCTATGGCTACCGGATCGCCAGCGGCAGCGCCAGCCTCGCCGGCGCGAGCATCACGCCAAAAGCGTTGAGCGCCACGGCGACCGCGTCGAACAAAACCTATGACGGCAACACCGGGGCCAGCGCCACTCTGAACTTGGTGGGCATGGTCGGCAGCGAAACGCTGGCCGCCACGGGCAGCGCAAGCTTCAACAGCAAAGATGTTTTGACGGCCAACCTGGTCACGGTCAACAGCACGGCGCTCGCCGACGGAACCGGACTGGCAAGTAACTACAACCTTGCCGCCGGCCAAACCGCAGCAGCGTCGATCACGCCCAAAGCCTTGACGGCAAGCGCGACTGCGGCTAACAAGACCTATGACGGCAGCACCGCGGCCAACGCGACGCTGGCCATCGCAAGCGGACTGGTTGCCGGCGAGACCCTCACGGCTACCGGCACCGCGAAATTCAACAGCAAGGACGTTGTGGCCGCGAACCTGGTCACGGTCGACGGCACCACCTTGGCCGACGGCACGGGACTGGCGAGCAACTACAGCCTGGCCGCCGGCCAGAGTGCGGCGGCATCGATTACCGCCAAGGCCTTGACGGCAAGCGCCACCGCGGCCAACAAGGTCTACGATGGGACCACCGCCGCCAATGCGACGCTGTCGATCACAGGCGGCCTGGTCGGCGCCGAGACCGTCGGCGCCACCGGCAGCGCGACATTCAACAGCAAGGACGTCGCCGCCGCCAATCTGGTCACGGTCAAAAGCACGACATTGGCAAACGGCACCGGACTGGCAAGCAACTACAGCCTTGGCGCCGGCCAGACCGCGGCCGCGTCGATCACCCCCAAGGCGCTGACAGCAAACACCACGGCCGCAAACAAGACCTATGACGGCACCACCGCGGCCAACGCGGCGCTGGCTATCGCGAGCGGCCTGGTCGGCACGGACACGGTCACCGCGACCGGCACCGCCAGCTTCAACAGCAAGGACGTCTTGGCGGCCAACCTGGTCACGGTCAACAGCACGACTTTGGCCAACGGCACCGGACTGGCAAGCAACTATAGCCTGGCCGCCGGCCAGAGCGTGGCCGCGTCGATCACCCCCAAGGCGTTGACAGCAAGCGCCACGGCCGCGAACAAGACCTATGACGGCACCACCGCGGCCAACGCGGCGCTGGCCATCGCGAGCGGCCTGGTCGGCGCCGAGACTGTCACCGCCACGGGCACCGCAAGCTTTAACAGCAAGGACGTCGTCGCCGCCAATCTGGTCACGGTCAACAGCACGACTTTGGCCAACGGCACCGGACTGGCAAGCAACT
>JAZKIN010000014.1:134110-243329 GCA_040384885.1 Pseudomonadota bacterium
TGGTCACGGTCAACAGCACGACTTTGGCCAACGGCACCGGACTGGCAAGCAACTACAGCCTTGGCGCCGGCCAGACCGCAGCCGCGTCGATCACCCCCAAGGCGCTGACGGCAAGCGCCACGGCCGGCAACAAGACCTATGACGGCACCACTGCGGCCAACGCGGCGCTGGCTATCGCGAGCGGCCTGGTCGGCGCCGAGACGGTCACCGCGACGGGCACCGGCACCTTCAACAGCAAGGACGTCCTGGCGGCCAACCTGCTCACGATCAACAGCACGACATTGGTCAACGGCACCGGATTGGCGAGCAACTACAGCCTTGGCGCTGGCCAGACCGCGGCAGCTTCGATCACCCCGAAGGCGCTGACAGCAACGGCCACGGCCGCGAACAAGACCTATGACGGCACCACCGCGGCCAACGCGGCGCTCGCTATCGCGGGCGGCCTGGTCGGCGCAGAAACGGTCACCGCGACCGGCACCGCCACCTTCAACAGCAAGGACGTCTTGGCGGCCAACCTGGTCACGGTCAACAGCACGACTTTGGCCAACGGCACCGGACTGGCAAGCAACTATAGCCTGGCCGTAGGCCAAAGCGCGGCGGCATCGATCACCGCCAAGGCCTTGACGGCAAGCGCCACCGCGGTCAGCAAGACCTATGACGGCACCACCGCGGCCAGCGCGGCGCTCGCTATCGCGAGCGGCCTGGTCGGCGCCGAGACGGTCAGCGCCACCGGCACCGGCACCTTCAACAGCAAGGACGTCGCGGCGGCCAACCTGGTCACGGTAAACAGCACGACTTTGGCCAACGGCACCGGACTGGCAAGCAACTACAGTCTGGCCGGCGGCCAGACCGGACAGGCGACGATCAGTGCCAAGCCGCTCGCGATCACCGGCATGGTCGCGGCAAACAAGGTTTTCGACGGCACCACGACGGCGAGTCTGAGCGGTGGAACACTCAACGGCGCTGTTGCCAATGAAGTCATCACCTTTTCAGGCCAGACCGGTACGTTTGCCAATGCTGCCATCGGCACGGGTAAGCCTGTGGCAGTCACAGGCCTGGTGCTGGCCAGCCAGAACGCACAGGTGAGCAACTACACGGTGAGCGCGCCCGCCGGGCTGAGCGCCAACATCACGGCGCCACCGGCCGCGTTCGACCTGCAACGTTTTGAGGGGGCGATTGCAAGCGCCCTGTCGTTGCTGGCAGAGCGTCCCTCGAGTGGCGCGAGCGACGGGGCACTGTCGGACGAGCAACTACGTAAGCTTCCCCCAGCGTCATCCGGTGTCAACGGGCTCAACCTTGTCGTCGTAGGCCAGGGGATCAGGTTGCCTGCGGCGCCAAAATAAAGCCTCGGAGCAGCAATGCTGACTGAAGTCCCGGGCACTGCCGCCCTCCGACCGGGGCGGCAGTTTGCCCGGCAATTGTTGTTGCCAGGGGCTATAGTGGGCTTACCTAGCGTAGGACGGAAAAAATATGCACCTCGCCCTCTATACTGTGATTTCAATTCTGCTTGCTTCGGCGGCCCCACTGACATTGGCCGACCAATGCGATACCAAAGAAAAAGCGCAGGCGACCATTGCCAGGATGGAACCGGCGATCGCCAACTTGAGGGAAAAAAAGCGGGCGCGCACGAAGGAACTCGAAGCCGCGACCAAGGCTGCAATGAAACAGATGGTCGACAGCAAGCGGTGGACCCAAGCGCAAAGCGACAAATTTTTTGACGGACAGGCGCAATCGCCACCGTTCCAGCAAGAAATCAAGGCGCTGAACAAGCGCCACATGGCCGCCCTTGGGGCTGGCATGGAGACCGGGACGCGAATTGAAGCACATGCGCGAAAAGGCGAATTCCCCCAGGCGTGCCGCTTGATTAAGTCCTTGCTCGATTCAATGGCGGCATTTGCCGAGGTGGATGAGAAAATCCTGCTTTACGGTCTCGAGATGGTAAAAAAGGCCAATGCCAAATAGGGCCGGTGCGCCGCACTTCCTGATGCGGCTCGGTCTCGGCCGCGATGCCGATGCGAAAGCGATCAGGCTCGCCTACGCACGCGAGGTCAAGCTGATCGACCAGCAGCACCAAGCCGCCGAATTCCAGATTTTGCGGGGAGCTTACGAATATGCTTTGGACTGGGCTGCATACCAGGCCGACGAGCCGGCGCCGGACGAGGCGGAAACAGCGTGGGCTCCCCCACCGCCGGCGCCTCCGGAAAAAATCGTGCGCTTCGCCGCACCGGTGTATTCCGGGCCGCTAGAGACCGCAGATCCGCAGATGCTTGCGCACGCCGCCATCGTCAAATTCAGCTCCGCCTTTGCCGTTCTGGCCAAAGGCCGCAGCCGCGCCCCGTCCTTGTGGCAGGGCGAACTGCGGCGACGGCTAGACGGCGACGACTTGCTCAATATCGCGGCCCGCCGCCTGTTCGAGGAGCACATTGCGCGAATGCTCGCCGACGGTTGGCGTCCGGGCCACGAAAGCCTGTTCGCGGCGGCCACGATTGTTTTTGATTGGGGAAATGACGGACGCGGCCTGCAGCAATTCGGCTTTGTCGGCAAGATACTCGATCGCGCCATCGAAGAGCAATCGATGTTCGATAACCAATTGGATGATGAAAAACGTTGGCAGCGCAAGATCGTCGACCAGCTCCGCGAGAAAACCCCGCCAATCGACGAACAATTCAAGCACGCCATAGCGGGTGCCGAGCAATTGGTGAGACGATTTCCGAATCTGATGGCGGTCACCACCAACGTTGAGCAAATAGCGCACTGGAAGCAATTGCGGGACGTTCACTGCCCCTTCAGTTTTCGCGGCGATACCCGTAGTCAGGTCCCGCAACTATCGTACTCATCAGGTTGGGCGCAGCCGGCGCCCAAGTTCAACGATTCCGGTGTCGACAATCCAGCTCCGCCCGGAATTCAAAACTTCGGCAACGATAAAGCAGAGGCAAAATTGCCTGAAAAAAGAGAGTTGCGTCTCAAGCTCTTTTCCCTTGACCTTCCGTACTCCAAAAAACCCGCACCAAAAAGCAGAACCCGGAGCGAGGCGCCCTTGCCGAATTTTGACATCGACAACGGCAGCGGCCCATCGGCCAGGGGGATATTGATCGCGATTTTAGTCGCGCTTTACGTGGCGCAGATGATCTTCCGATAGCAGCAGCATCGGCTAGGCCGGCACGCTACACCACCCTGCCCTGCTTGACATACTCGCGCCTGATGGCCGCCTCAAGCTGTTCACCCCCGAGCCGCAAGGAGCCACTTGCCAGCAGCTGCAGGGCGCAGTAGTGGCTGATGTCGAGGATGCTCGCGCCGGTGAGCTCGTGGCGCTGCGCCACGGCGGTCCATGCAACATCGCTTCCCAGCTCGATTTGCGGCGGCATCGTCTTGCCCCAGATCGCCTCGCGCTCCGCCGGCCCGGGCATCGGGAAATGGATGATGGCCTGGAAGCGCCGCACGAAGGCGTCGTCAATATTGCCGCGTTGGTTAGTCGCGAGGATAACGAGGCCGTTGTAGGCCTCGATCCGCTGCAGCAGATACGCGACCTCCTGGTTCGCATATTTGTCGTGCGCGTCGCGGATGTCGGTGCGCTTGCCAAAAAGCGCGTCGGCCTCGTCGAAAAACAAAATCCACTGTTTGTTTTCGGCCTTGTCGAACAGCTTGGCGAGGTTCTTCTCGGTCTCGCCGATGTACTTCGAGACCACGCGCGACAGGTCGATCCGGAACACCTCGCGCCCCGTGTGCTTGCCGAGCAGGGTCGCGCTCAAGGTCTTGCCGGTGCCGGGCGGACCATAGAACAAGGCACGGTAACCGGGCTTCATCTTGCGGCCCATGCCCCAGTCGCGCAGCAGCGTATCTTTATGCACGGTCCAGTTTTCGATGTCGGCGATCTGTTTGCGCGTCTCTTCGCCGAGCACCAGGTCGTCCCATTCGAGCTCGGTCTCGAGCTGCTCGGCCGGGAAGGCGCTGCTGAAACGCGGTTTGCTGACCGCCCCCACGGTGAGCAGTTCGATCACCTCGGGCGCCAGCACCAGGCGCCCGCTCATGGCCGGCTCCCCTTCGGCCACCGCCTCGAGCCACAGCACGCGCTTGCGCGCGAACCAGTGCTCGCCGCTGAGCATCCGCTGCACCTGCAAGCGGTTGACCAGGTCGTCGCCGGCCAAAATGAACTGCGCCGTCTCGCCGGTCGGGAGCACGCCCCGGTTGCCCTGCGCCTTAACGCCGCCAAACGCGGGAATGTCGCCGCCGTCGGGCAGGTGCGCGGCCACCACGTCGCCCAGGAAGGTCGGGTGCACGTTGGGCGCGAGCGCCAGCAGCAGGACGATGTATTCTTCGAAGCCGGGTTGATGGGTGTCGAGGAACTGGACGAATGGCGAACCGTCGTCGTAATAGGCGGTGTCGTTGACCGAGCGCTCGAGTTGGTCGGGCGCCGCCTGTTCGAGCCGGGCGGCGATGATCGCGCGCAGGTAGCGCAGGGAAGCCTGGAGATTTACCGCTGACATAGGTCGAATACCTTAATCGAAGCCGGAGACTTCGAGTGTTTTGTCGATCGCCCACGCGCGTTTTACGTGGCGGACGTGCGCGTCGAGCTTTTTCGGGTCGCTTGCCATCAAGGGGTGGTGCGGGTCGATGTTCTCCTGGATGCTGCTGTTCTCGCGGCTGTCCCCGATAAACAGGTTGCGCAGGTAGCCGAAGAAGGCGGCGTAGCGTGCGGTGGCCGCCTTCTGCAGCGCGGCCACGGTCAGCGACGACACGCCCTCTCCCACATCGGCCATCGAGGTGCGCTGCTCGATCAGCACTTTGCCTTGCGAGACCTTCTTTTCAACCAGCGCGGCTTCGTAGTGCTTGGCGATGTCGTGCGATGAAACGACGTGGCGGCGCGCCAGTTCCTTGCCCGGCACCTGGGCCAGGTTGACCATCTTGTTCTGCTTGTTTTTCTTGAGCTGCTTCCGGTTCTTGTGCGACTGCGCGAGATCCCACTTTTGGGCGAAGCTAAATTTACCGCGCGGCAGGCTGATTTTGCCCTTTTTGACATCGGGGTCGGAGACCTGCCAGTCGTCGAGCGTGGTTCCGATGTGCCCGGCCAGCGCGCCCAGTTTGGCGTCGAGCTGCTTCATGAGGGCGTCTGCCTTTTTGGCGGCGGGGCCTTCTGCGGTCGGCGTTTTATCGTTGTCGAACTGTTTTAGCTCGCCTTGCACCTTTTCGATCGCATCCTGGTGGGTCTGCGCCTCTTTGATCGGTTTGACGCTCTTTTTGCTGTCCACACGGGCCTTGGTGGCGACTTCCTGCAAGAACACCGTCGGCTTTTTGGGGGCCGAACGCAGCACCAGGCGCGCCCCGGGCCCCTCGCCTTCAAACGTCAGCGTGTGGCTTTCACCGCCGCCGCTGACGGCCACTTTCTTCTTCCACCAATTAAGCAGCTTCATCACGCCGGCCTTGGCCGCCGCCCCGATTTTCTTGAGCAGCGCGCCGAGCCAGTCGACGATTTTGTCCATGCCCTTGTCGAGCGGCGCGCGCACCTTCATCACGACCCCGACCAGCTTCTCGGGGATATTGCCCAAGCCGGCGAATTTGGCGAGGAAGGCGATGATCACCACCAGCGTGTTGGCCATGGTCTGCTCGACCTTTTTGGCGGCGCTGTCGACCTGGCCGGCGGCGATCGCGGAGATCGAATCGATAAAGGAACCGACGACCGCGCCGATCTGGTTGATCTTCTGGATGAAAAAGGTGATCGTGTTGTAAATCGCGATAATCGCCTGGATCACCGCGCCGGCCGGATTGAGCATGCTCGCCAGCTTGACCACAGCCGCCTTGACCACTTCGGTGGTGACCATCTCGGTGACCTTGGCGATCATGCTGTCTTTCAGCTCGCCTAATTCGTTCTTGATCTCCTGCCACGCCGCCGCCGGCCCGTCGCGCACCAGCGTCACGAGCACGCCGGCGGTCTTCTCGAGCGCGACCAGGACCGGCTCCGGGATAATCTTGAGCAGTTTGCCGCGGATGTTCTGCCAGGTCAGGCCCAGCACCGACAGCACCAGCTTGACCACTTCGATCAGGCTGAAACTCTTCGGGATATACACGCCGGCCGCGCCCAGCGGGCCGGTGATCCATTTGATCAGGGCGGTCTTGAGATGCTCGCCGATATTCGAGGCGAACATCTGGAAGCCCCTCTTGCCGGCCCTGACCAGGTTGCCGACAAAGCCGATCGGATTTTCGATAATGCTGCGGAAGGCGCCACGCGCCTTTTTGATGTACGGTACCGCGCCCGGCGCGACGACCGAGAATATGATCTCGAGCAGCGTGATGACTTGCGCGCCGGCCCAGCTGAAAAACTGTCCGGCCACATTCAAAAAGGCGCGCCCGACTTTGCCGAACACCCCGGTGATCGTCACCACGTCCTGCCATGTGATGCTGGTCAGGGTCGCCACGATCTGCCCGGGAATGGCGCGCACAAAGCCCATCAGCCCGGCGAGCGCGCCCTGGAACCACTCCCACGCCCGGCCGATCGCATTGCCCTTTTGGATGTTCTGCCACACCTCCTCCTGCCCGATCAGCTTCATGAAGCCGCCAATGAGCAGTTCGGGCGAACGCGGAACGGGGTCGCCCGTGATCGGGTCTTGCCCCAGCACGGCCTTGAGCAGATCGTAGCCGCCGGTGCCCTCGGCCAGTTTGGCGAGCGGGCGCAAAATCACTTCGCGCACGATCGCCATCAGGCCCGTGACCACGCTCGCGCCGAAAGCGACCAGGCGCGCGATCGGATTGAGGAAGATCGCCTTGGCCCGGTCCCACACGCCGCCAAGGTCGAAAATATCGGTCCAGCTCAGCGAGTCGACAAAGCGCGCGAGGCCGGCGACGATATCGCCGCCGATGCTGCCCAGGGTGCCAAGCTGCTGCTCGACCCAGGTGCCAGCGCGGGTGAACACCCCGTGGCCCTCGAGCGCCTGCGATATGAGCGCGCCGCCCGGAATCAACTCGATCAGGCCGCGCAGGATGTTGGCGGCGCTGCGCGCCTCGCTGCGGCCGCTGATCGGGTTAAACCCGAGCACGATGCTCAGCAAGCGGAAGCCGGGGATGTAGTAAGCCTTGTCGGCGAAGTAGTCGAGCGCGTCCTGCACCCCTAGCCGCTGGATCGACGGCGTGCCCGCGTTGGTGGACACCTGCGGGCTGCGCTGGATCGCGTGGCCCTGCTGGATGGTGTGGGTCAGCTCGTGCGCCAGCAGGTGCTTGCCGTCGCTGGTGCCGGGCTGGTATTGGTTATGCGAGAAAAATACGTGGTTCTGATAAGTGAAGGCGCGCGCACTCAGGCGATTGCTCAAGCCGGCCGACTCGGCGTCGTTATGCACCCTGACGTTGCCGAAATCGGCGCCGAAGCGCGGCTCCATGAAGCCGCGCACGTCGTTCGACAGCGGCATCCCGCCGCTCATCTTGTTGCCGATCGCGGACTGGGTGGCGCCATCGACCGAGGGGGCGGCGCCGCTCTCCTTGCGCAGCAGTTTTTGGTCGGGCGCGCCCGTGGCGAGTTTGTCGTCGGCGGCGGCCGGGGCGCGCATCACCTTGTCGGCCATGCGGTCCGCCTCCTGCTCGAACTTGTCGCCGGCCTGGTTGACCGTCAGCTTGGTCTGGATCGCCGCACCGGCGGTGGCGGGCGCGAAGAAGTCGCCCCCGCCAGCCTTGCTAAAAAACGGGAGGGCAGTCTCGGACTTATTGGCCGAGGTGGTGCTGCTTGTTTTTTCTGCGCTGGTCTTCATGTCAGGCCCACTCGACCCAGAGCATGGATTTCATCCACGGCAGGCGGATCGCCGATACGCCCCACGGGAGCTGGCCCATGAGGATGTCGGCCGCGTGGGTCTCCAGCTGGAGCAGCCATTCGCCGTCGCGCTCGCTGAGCTTCCCGGGGCGCATCAGGAAGGTGCCGCGCAAGGCATCAGGCGAGGTATTTTTAAGCACGTACCAATGCGAGATGACCGCCTCCAGCAGTTCGCGCGCCTCGTTTTTCTCGTCCTCCGTCAGCACCACGCCGGCCTCCACGTTGTCCGTCAGGGGCAGAGCGCAAAGGAGTTTTGGAAGGGCCAGCGCGTATTCGGGCGCGGCGGTTTGTCCGGTTGCGAGATGGTGCAGCAAGGCGATGGCGCGGCCGGGCGCGACCAGTTCTTTGCCACGGGCGAAGGCTAGCGTCTCGAACATCCGGGGGAGAAAGGGGTGCAGCAAGACGAGTCCGGCGTTGTCGACAAAAATGCCCTCCGACTGGTCCGGATGCGCGGCTGGGGGAGCTCCCAGCCCAAGCTGCTGGCCGCGCAGGGTAACCAGTTCAACAGGCGGCTTTGTATTTTCGGCGCCGGGTCGGAGCGCGCTGTTAGCGAGTGCTGCTTGTACGGCGCTGTTGCCGGGCGCGAGCGCACGCGCGTCTTCGATCAACTCGTCGAAATGGCAGCGGGCCTGTCCGGCACGCGCGAACGCGGCGCGCAGCAGGAGCCGCTCGATCGCCACTACAACGGCGGCCGGCGGCCTGTCGGCGGCAGGCCCCTGCGATGCAATGTGTCGCAGCGCGGCATCGAACGCCGCGCCGAGTTCCGTCGCCACGCGCCCCAACAGGGTGCGCTGGAACGCGGGTGTGAACTGGCCGGCGAGTCGCTCGCGCGCTCTTGCTTCCTGCAAGGCGGCGCGCAGTGCATGGGACGGCGGCGCCGGCGTCGCTTGCCCTGCCTCGTGCCAGAACGCGAGTAGGGTCGCTTCGAAGTCACTCCCCGCTGCCAGGTGAAACGCAGGCGGAAGCGTGCCGTAACGTAGAAAATGGGCGAGCGCGTCGTCCAGTGCGTGTGCCAGCTCGGTGCTCGACGACGTGCCATCCGAAGTTTCGGCCCCGCCCGTCGTGTGGGCCTCGAGAGCGGCGTCGAGGCAGCGCCCGAGCAGGGCCGGCAGCTCGCGTTCGAGGCTTGCCAGCGTGACGCTGCCCAGGTCGAGGTCGAGCCGGTCGATCCTGATCATCCGGTGCTCGGGAGCGCAACGGTCGAACGCCTGTTCGATGACCGGTAACAGCGCTTCGCGGCATAGCGGCGCCAGCGCGCCTTGCAGGGCCATGGCGTCGGCCTCGGTGCCGATCATGTCGACCTCGAGGACCTGGCGCACGACGCTGTGGGGCAGTTTGGGACGCATCGCCGCCTAGCCTAAATTGACCACGCGTGTCGCAACCACCATGCAACCATTCTCGGTGAATGCGCACAGCCGGATGGTCCTGTCAGGTTCGCCGGAACCGGGCCGGAAGGTGGCGGTCTTCCCGTTTGCGATCACGGGCACGCAATTCTCGATCTCCCACGTGAAATGCACGGGCACGTCGCTGCCGTTCACCAGTACATCAACGATGAGCACTTGGGGAGTGGCGACCGATATCTCCAGTCGCATGTCGATCTCCTTGCAAAGTTCGGTGACCGAACGCGGTTCGCACTTCGCGATCTGTTTGCGGTTAAACGCCGGCACCGTGACTCTGGAATCTTCGACAATGATCGACGTGCCATCCGGCGTGTAGTGCACGTCGAGAGTTTGTTGGTGGCCCTCCTTGCTGTACGCGGATCGAATGCGCAGCTCAAATTTAAGGCATTCGAAATGCTCGATCCAGAGCGTGCGCACGCCGGTGGACCTGGGGTCGTACTCGAGGAGCAGCCAGTCGTCGGCGCCGAGCGCTTCAGCTATGAGACCGCTGAGACGCTTGATCACGGCGGTCATGGTCCGGTCGAAGTTGCGGACGAAGTCTGCGAGCGGGACCGCGGCCAGGATCGCCTGCGCCTCCCGGGTCCGGTCGATCATCGTTCCGTCACGGGACTCGAAGGCGAACGCTGTGACCTCGTTCTTGATGCTTAAGAGCGGCTGTTGCGGATCGGGGTCCGGCAGCCAGATCCGATGGCCGCCGCGCTGCGCGATGCCGCCGCACGGCAGGTCGCAGACGATGACTTCGTGCGTGAATTCCCTGCTCGTCTCGCAGCCTGCAGCGTCGCGGATCTCCACCTTGATTGGCTGGCCGCCCGGCACAGGATCGCTGATGTAGCTATCGCCATCGAGCCCGTCCGGGGTTGCCGCGTACGGCGGCGTGCCGCCGCTTACCTTGAAACCGACCCGGTAAGTGCGGGTGGCGGCGTCGTCGATGTATTCCTCGCGCCCGATACGTAGCGGTGACGGCACGTTCACGGACTGCGGCGCCGATTGCGCGCCCGCGCTGTCGCGGATGGCCAGCGTGTGCTCGCCGACGCCGAGCTGCACCGGCCCCGTCAGCGCCTTGAACGGCTGTCCGTCGAGCTGGTACACGATCGGCGCAACCCCGCCTGCCGGCGTCAGTGTCGCCAGCGCGCTGTTTTCGGCATCGGTACACCCGAGCGAAACGGAGAGGCCAAGAGGCGGCAATGGCAGCACGTATTCGATGCACGGCCCATTGCCGGCGCAGCGGTACGGCAGGAAGAAGTCGGCGATCACGGTGCCCCGTTCAAGCGCGGCCACCGCCGCAACCAAGGCCTCGTCCGCGCCTGCGGCGGCAGGCGCCGTGTCGTCGGCGTTGAGGCGGTTGATCAGGGCCTGCACGTCGGGGTCGCGCGCCAGCCTGGTGTCGCCGGCGATCCGGTCGAGCGCACGCGCAATGGTCCCGTCGCGCGTGCGCGGGTTGCCGGTGCGCCGCAGCAGTTGTTCGTGGTAGACCACGATAAAAGTGCCTCCGACCGTCACCCCGGCCTTGTGCGCGATGCCCGGATGCTGGCGCAGGAAGTAGCCGAGCACCTGCATCTGCTTGACTTCGCGCATGCGGCGCAGGTACTTGCCATGCAGCGCCTTGATCGCATCAAGGGTGCTGCCAACCAGGATCTGGTCGAAATGGTCGAGCAGGTCCTCCTGCGGCACGAAGCGGCGCAAATCGGTGTGTACGGTGGCGCTTTCCTGGGTGCGGAAATAGCGCGTCAGTGCGCGCAGGTCCTGGCATTTGTTCTCGACGTCGGGAAAATTAAGCCCGTCCAGCGCCGCGGGCAGGGCCAGCGCGAGGGCCGTCATGTAATACACCAGCACCACGTGCGGATAAAACGCTTCGGTCAAGCCCTGTTTGCCGCTGATCAGCACCGCGTAGACCGCCTGGATCTGCTGCTGGTCGATCTGGCCCTGGTTGACGTCGGGGTACGTGCTATTGAGGAACTGCTGCAGGTATTCCTCGTACCACGCGCCGAGCGAGTTGGCGGCATGCGCGTATCCGGGCGAGCGCGGTTGCAGCACCGGATGCTTTGAAGCGCCGGCCTGCATTTTGGTCGCGGCCGGGACGTCGTACAGGTAGCGGATCGATTCGCAAAGCTGCGCGAGCAGGTGTTCGCGTTGGACGTCGTACATGGTTTCGAGCTCGGGAAAGCGCGCCGCGTCGCTGGCGGGAAGCTGTGCGTTCTCGTCAAAAGCGCCCGTGCGCAGCGCCACGATGTCGATCGGCAGGCGATATTTTGCCTTGAGCGTGAGCAGCGTAAGGAGCACCTTGTCGACCTGCTTGCCAAGGTGGCCCTCGACGCCGAGGAAGTTATACGGTTCGAGGTCGTAACGCAGCGGAGCGGCGACGAAGGCCGGCGCCGGCGGGCTGTACTCGCTGCTGCGGTAGGCCAGGCACTGGTTGGCGCGGCCGCGGCGGCTGCGCGCCGGGCTCCACACCTGGTAGAGCGGCGCGGTGGCGGTGAATCGATAATAGTAGGGGATCGCCCTGTGTTCGAGCGGCGCATTGCCGTACCTGCCGGGCGTGATCCGGATTTGCGAGTCGCCCTCCCCGTTTTTTACAGGCGGGGGCAGCGGCGGCTGGTGGGTAAAGCTGTCGAGCATATCGACGAGGCGGCGGAACAGCATCAGGAATTCGTCGCGCAAGGCCTCGCCGGCGCAGGCAGGTGTGAACCCGTTGCGGTACAGGCCCGGATTGGCCACGCCGACCGGGCGCGGGATGCCGAGCATCAGATGGCGCGGAAACAGCAGCTCGGACGGCACGCAGGCGCACAGAAGCTCGACGCCCTTCCAGCGCATTTCGTCGTAGGCGCGCAGCAGGTCGTCGAACAAATCGTAGTAATACTGGAGGAAGTAGATTTGCTCGTTTTTGCCGTAGGCGGTGTCGAGAAAGCTGTATTTGGCGTTGAAGCCGTCGAACGGGTTGGCAGGATAGCGCTCCTGCAGCAGCGGCCGGAAGGCCAGGTAGGCGGCTCCGAGCGCATCACCCGTGAGACGGGCCAGTTGGGCGTCGCGGAACACCGCGTGAAAGCCGGCCAGCACCTGTTCCGAACTCGCGGGCGAGGTATTGGGCACGTCATAGCGCGGCAGGCGTAGGTCGGGCAGGTTCAGGCGGCCAAGCATCGCCGCCTCGATGTCCGCCAGTGTCATGCCCGCATTCAGATCGGCGCTTGCGGCGATGACCTTGGCCAGGTCCGCCACACCTATCAGCAGGCGCCTTATGGTCACGGTCATTTGCGAGCCGCGGTCGTTGCAGTCGTTCGGACTGCAGGTGCGCAGTCCCGCTTTTTTGAGCTCGACGAACAACAGCACCGCCTTGTTATCGAGGAACGCCGCAGGTGAACCGAGCGGCGTGACGTCGGCCTCGCCGTCGGGGAACAGCTCCCACATCGGATATGCGGGCGCGCCCGGCTGGCCCGTGTCGCGCAGGACCTTGTAGTCGACGTCGAGCGGCAAGGTGAACTCGCGGTAGGACTTCAGGGCCACGTTGTCGGCTTCTACCACCAGATAACCCTCGGTCGTGACGCCGCAGCCGGCCGCCAGGTGCAGCGTGGCCGTGGCGGCATCGAGCCGCAGCGTCAGCCCGCAGGCGATGCCGGTGCCGATCAGGTTCGCCCGCGTGAGCCTCTCCTGCTCGCTCAGGTAGTCGAACATCTGGTTCAAGTGCAGGTTCGACAAGACCTGGTTGGCCTCGAACACGGGAAAGCTAGTTTGGACAGTTTTCATTTTCGGCACCGATCGTCGAGACGCTTATTTGTTGGGATTTTGGCGCTTGCCGCGCTTTTTGCCTGCGGCGGCGGGCGCGATTGTGCGCAGCATGCCGGGGTCCGGCGTTGGCAGCGGAGGGCCCGATGCCGGGCGGCGCGGCTGCCGGCCCAGCGCCGTGCTGCCAAGGCGGACCGGATTGACATCGCTGCCATCGTCGCAGTCGTGCAGCGTCGCCCCGGGATAGGTGTTGCGCAGCCTGGCCAGCAGCGCGAGCAGGATCCGCAGGCGGTAGGACACGAGGGTATAGGCGGCGTAGCGCTCTTTGAGCATCGCCTCCACCCGTGCGGCGGTGCCGGGCTCGAAGCCGAAGGCCGCCGCCAGCACCACCGGTGCGGGCATAAAGGCGCTGAAGTCGGCCGGCTTGCGGCCGGCCGCGATGTTCGACTTCAGCCACTGGTCGAATTCAAGCCCGAAGCCGGTCGTCAGCGTCGCCGCATAGGTGCATAGCGCCTGCTTGCCGCGGGCGTGCGCGGGCCGGCTGGCCAGACCATCGAGCAGGATCGCGTGCACCCTGTCCTGGATTCTTTCGTGCGTCCAGTTGAAGGCCGAATTCGCTTCGAGCCATGCGCACCAGGCGTTCTCGAAGCGTTCGAACTGCCAGCCGTTTTGCGCCACCGAATAGAAATGGGCAAGCATCAAGGCCCTCACCTTCGCGAACAAGTCATCGTCGAGGATCGTGGTGCAGGAGAACTCGGTTGCGGCGGGTGCGCCCGCGAACAGGCTTGTGAGCGCGTCTTCGAGCGCTTCGGGCGCGATATAGTCGAGCGTTTTGTCGGCGTACCAGGCGTTGAAGACTGCCGAGAATGACCCGTACAACTGCTCGGCGCAGGCGCAGGCCTGCACGCCGCCGGGGCGCTCGCCGCCGGCGGTCAGCCCTTCGCTTTGCAGCAGGCTCGCCACATCGGCCACGACGGGCGCGCACAGGTCGACGATAAAGCCGTCGTTGCCGACCCAGCAGGTCTTGGCGAGCAGGTGCGACGGCACCTCTTGCGCGATCGCGCGGTCGGCAAAGCCGCGCAGCGCGAGATTGTCGTTGAACGGCGCGCTCCAACCCGGCATCACCACGCTGAGCCGGAACGAATACGGGTCGGCGTCGTCGCAGCCGCCGCAGCCGCCCTCCGAGCACGGCGCCATCAATCCGTCGCCGGGAAACTTCGGGCGCAGCAGCAGATGCTCGACGATGATCGCGCGGTAGTTGCTGCTCCACGAGAGCAGCTCCCCGACCATTGCCTGCGCCTCCTGCAAGCGATCGAACGGATCGGCGCTGGACCCCATCGGCTGGCCGCCGGCATCGCTCACATCGACCCGGAATGTCGCGCCGGTGGCGGCGATTTGGTAGGCATCGGCCTGCGACAGGCGCGCGATCGTCGCCTCGTACGCCATCTGCCGGGCCGCCTCGTCGCTCGCCGCGCTGAACGGCGTGGCGAAGGTGCCGGCCAGCCAGCTGCGGCCCTGGCGGTCGTCGAGCCGGTAAGCGGCCACCGTGCCGGGCGCCGACATGGTCCAGTTGAAAGCGAGGTCGGGAAATCCAAGCAGCAGCCCGATCCGGCGCTTGAGTCCGGGGACGTTCTCGGGTGAGCAAGGCGCGCGCGTGTAGTCGCCCGCCCTGCCGCGGTCGCGGCTGATGCGCGGGTAGTCGGCCAGGAAGCCGATCTTGTCGCCGATCAGGCGTTCGCCGCCGGTATCGGTCAGCAGCAGCGCGTATTCGCCGAAGCTCTCGCCGAAGCGCGCCAGCAGGTGGTCCAGGAAGCGGTTGCGGCGCTCGTGGAATTCGCGCGGTGTTTCGGTCATCGCCTTCAGGGCTTCCGGCGTCAGCGACGGCGCAAGCTCGCTCCATGAGCCGACGATCGCGTCGTTGAACTCGCGTGCGAAATAGCTGCGCGAGAGCGCGGGGTCGAGCGAGAACAGGTCGGCCGTATGGGCGAGCTGCTCGCCGGCGTTGGCCAACAGCTGTTCGAACACCATCAGGTAGGCCTGCAGTTGCCTGGCCTGCGCCCGCCGCAGCGGACCGGCGTTGTGCGACAGGCCGGCCGGCCCGATGCCGTACGTCTGCGGAAAGCCGTATTGCAGCGGATAGTAGGAATTCGGATTGCGGAAGCTGCCCGACGGGACCGGAAAGTCGAGCGCCGCGTTGCCGATCTTGCCGCGCTCGGCCTCGCCTTGCAGCTGCAACAGCGTGTCCTGCGCCTCGTCCGCGCGCGGCAGCAAAGGCAGCCCGTTTTTAAAGAACAGGAAGCGCGAGCGCTTGAAATACAGGCGCGGCAGGTGCAGGGGCGCCATGGTCAACTGCCAGGCCGCGCTGCCCTTGGACTGGTCGAACACGCCGAGCACCGGGTCCGCCGCGCCCTTGACCTGCTCGCCGTCCTGGTCGTACTTCGACAGCAGCAGGCTGCCGACCGCCACCACGCCCTCTATGTCCATGAGCAGGTTGATCAGGTCCGAGGTGCGCAGCACCGCCTTCAAACCGGCGTTCGCCAGTTCGTCCTGTTTGATAAAGCCGCCATCGGGCATCGGACCGTTGAAGATCTCCTCGACCGGTATCGCGCTGTCCTGCATCTCCTGCAGGCTGTAATGCCGGACCGGCGGGTTGAAGTACTGCGCGATGCGAAACCATGCCTGCGCCTGCACCAGCTCGATGTCTGCATCGGCGGCCACCTCGATGTCGGCGCACACCGCCACGTCTTCGATGGCGACACCGGCGACACGGCAGTAGTCTTCGTCGAGGTTGCGATGGGCCGACAGCGCACTCCACGCGTCGGCCAGCGCCGTCGCCGCCTTGCGCGACTTGCTGCGGTAGCGTGCGACGGGGCCGCCGGCGCCGATGTCCTGCATGCGCTCGCGCAGAATCGCCAGCGTCGTGTTGTTGCGCGTCGCGTTATCAGCGAACAGGTGCAAGGCCACGTTGTGGACCTCGACCTTGGCGCCTCCTGCCAGTTCCAGCTCAAGGCCAAGGTACCAGACGCCGTTCCAGTGCGTTTGCAGATAGCGTTCGCGGCCCGCCGCGTCGAGCGCGGGATCGGTGAAGACGTCGTAGATTCGGGTCGCGCCAAGCGACAGCAGCTTGACGTTGATGATCACGCCGCCGTCGAGAAACTGGCGCCATTCGGCGGGACGCGCCAATTCCCACTGGGGGAAGCGCAGCTCCAGGCCGAGCGTGCGGCGCGCGCCATCGCTGCCGTCGAACACCGCATCGAGCTCGATTTTGCTGTCGTTCAGGTCTCCGGACTCGGCGTCGGCCTCGAGCTCGAGCAGCACTTCGTAGAGGCCCTGGACGTCGACCCGCCGGGCGCGCTCGCCGGCATCGGCCTCGCGGAAGCTGAAAACCTGCTGGCCCTGCGCGCAACCGGCGTAGTAGACGACGTCGCAGGCGCACTGCTTGCAGAAGACCCAGGCGTTGCGCACGGCCTCGCGCCCGATCAAGAGGCGGCGGAAGTCGTCCGGGGTCACCGGATTGACGGTCAGGATCTCGCGCGCGGTGAAGAAGGTCTGGTTCGGATACGGCTGCGCCGGGTCACCGGGCATGGCCGGCATCAGCAAGTCCTTGATGTCCCAGTTGTTGCGGTAGGCCAGATCGGTCAGCACGTAGCACAGCTGCTCGAGGATCGTCACGCCGGGGTCGTGCTCGTTGTAGTCGGTCCAGACGGCGCTGGCCATCTGCTCGATGTGGCCGATGCCCTCGCGCCGCAGCGCGAAATAGTCCGACGCCGGCGTGAGCGCCGGTTGTTTGGGAATGCTGACGGGGACGCCGTTCATGTGGCCTCGCAGGGGCAATGTTCGGCAGCCGCGCCCAGCGCCGCCGGATGCAGCACCTCGACCGCGTGCCGGATCGCGGGAGCCGACACGAGGATCGACACCGCGAGCGAGCCGGCGACCTCGTTCAAGTCGCTGGTGCCGCGCACGCCGCCAATGTCGTGGAACAGCTGGAAGTCGGTCAGATAGTCGACATAGGGGCGCTCTTCGACAAAATTGATCAGCACCGATTTGTGGACCTTGCCGCCGAACGAAGGCGCGGCGCCGCCCGGGAACGCCCACGGCGACAGGAAGCGCGTGATCTCCTCCTGCAGCAGCCGCACGTGGTACGACTCGTCCACGCCGTCGACGAGGCGCACCTTGAAGGCGAGGCGCACCTCCTCGAACTGGGGATTGCGCACATGGAGTTTGACGAAGCAAGGAGAACGCCGGCGCAGGAAGGTCTCGACCTGCTGCAGCAGATCGAGACTGGTGTACGGCCGCAGCGGATCGCGCAGGTTCTGGAACTGGTGGTCGGGGACCGTCACGATGGTCACGTGGCCCGGGGCGAGCTCGCGGTAGATGCCGGTGCCGCTGCCATCGGGCTGGTACTGGGTGTGGTTCAGGCACTTGACCTTGTAAATCTGGGGGAAGGCCTCGAGCACGAGGTGTTCATAATCCCACAGCGCGATCGCGCGGTCCTTGTGGCGCAGGCGCTCGCTGATGCGCGCGTAGAAGTCGCCGGGCGCCTCGGCGCCGCGCCCGCCAAAGCTGGCGAACGGCTGGTTCAAGGATTTGAGGGCCGCGTCGGGTGCCACCAGTTTTCCGATGGTAGCGGCAGGCAGCGCCTTGGCGGCGAACGCCGGGTCGTTGCCGCGGTCGACAAAGGCCGCCTCGAACGCCTGCGCCGCGACCATCAGCAGGCGGCAGGCGGCGTCGGTTTTGCTGGCGACGGACAAGCGGATCCAGTGCAGGCCGGGCGCCATCAAGGTGTTAGACGCCGAGGCATCGCGCGGCATCGCGAGCGTGGCTATGCCCGATGACAGCAGGCCGGCGGTGCCGTCGGCGACGTCGTTGGCGGCAAACGCGATCCACTCGTTGTCGCGCAGGTAGCTCCATGCGATATGCGGCGCAGGCTTTAGCGCGAGCGGGTCGGCGGTGCCGGGCGCCACCTCGATCAGCAAATTCAGATTTTGCGGCGGCTGAAGGCCGGAGACGCCGATATAGAACTCGGCGCCGCTGTCGCTGCCGGAGGTGGCGCTCGGGAAGCCGAATTGCGGCAGCAGATTCACCTTGCGCGCGCTATTGAGCAGCGGATGTTGTTCGGCCTGGCCGAACGGTCCGACGTGGAAGAAGCGGCCCTGGCGCTTGTCGAACGCGCCCTTGTCGGCCGAGTCGAGCGGGAACATCTGGGTCGCGCTGTATTTGAGCGCCATGCTGGTCATGACCGGCGCCGGCCGTGGCGCGCCCGGATTGGTCGCATCCGGGACCTTGGCCAGAAAGGCCAGCAGCGCCGCCTGGTAGTCGGCGCGGCCAAAATCGCCATCGACGAGCAGGCGGATGAAACCGTGACGCGACGCGTTGCTGTAGAACTCGGGCGCTGCCAGGTCTGGCTCGTCGATCACGGGACCCAGGCGTGCGGCGTCCAGACTAATCGGCGTCTCGTCGACGGGCGTCGGCAGGCCGGCGGCGGCGGTCCACGCGCCCTGGGCCAGGTACTCGATGCTGATCGAGGGCTTGGTTTTGAAGAAGGCGGGTGCGGCCTGCCAGGTGACCTCGAGGCTCGCGCTGTCGAGCTTTTTCTGGAACGCCTCCTTCGAGCCGACGATCAGCGCGCTGTTCTTGACCGGCAGCGCGCCGAACGGCTGGAACGGCTTGGAGGTGTCGACGGGGCCGAAATCGTTGGACACCGAGAGCGACTTGACGCGCTCGGCGCTGACCCGCAAGGTGCAATTGCGCAGCACCACGTCCTGCAAGCGCGCATACGGGTAGTCCGCCGTCGCGCGATGCCGCAGTTGGATTTGCAGCACCGGCAGCCGGGTGTCGAAACGCCCGCCGTGGAGTTTCGCGACGTACGGTACGATCGCCGGCGCGTCGCCGCCAATGCCGATCGTCAGGCTCATGGCGTCGGGCGCGAGGACCCATTGCCCGGGATCGACCTCGAGCCAGCCCTCGGCGGTGGTAAGCAGGCAGACCACCGACACCGATTTGTCGAGCGCCGGGGGCGCGCCCTCGGTCTGGAAGGTGAGCTCGATCGTGCGCGGGCCTTCGGCCAGCAACAGGTAGTGCGATGCGACCGCGAAGCCGACCACTGCCTCGGGCATGTCGATCCGATCGAGCAGGCCGTCGCGATAGCGCTTGTTGTGGAACGGGTGCCATGACTTGTCGTCGCCCTCGAAGGCCGCGCCCAATCCATCCACCGAATTGGCCACCGGCGTGGCGAACAGGCGGCCCCGCTGCCGCGCGCCCGAGGCCACGGCTTCGGCGTCGTGCCGGTACAGGTTCTGCAGCGACGCCACGCGCGCCTGGTTCAGCACCGTGTCGCGCAGCGCCGCGAACACGGCGTCCTTGCCCTGCACGTCCTTGCCGGCCCGCAGTTCGGTGGCGCCGGCGAGCAGGTGCGCCGGCACCGTTCTGGCCAGTTCGCCGATCAGGTGGACGTGCGCAGGCCGGGCGCCCTTTTCCTTCAGGCGCAGCACCTCGCGGTAGTAGAAATCGAGGTGGCGCGCCGTCAGCGTGTTGGTCTCGGTGCGCACGTGCTCGAACAGGCGCAGAAAGGCGAGAAACAGCGCGTAGTGCGGTTCGTGCGTGTCGCGCGCGCTGAAGCTGGTTTCGAGGTCGCGCGCCGCGCTGGCCACGGTGCGCGCGTACACCTTCAAAAATCGGTCGAACACCGACGTGAATAGATTATGGGTCGCGATGTGGTTGACGCGCTTGAACAAGGTGTCGCCGCTGCCGTACACGCCGGTGGCCGGATAGACCACGGTGTCGTCGAGCCGGGCCAGGTATCCGGTCCAGCCGGTGGCGCTGTCGGCGCTGATCCAGTCGGACGAAAACGGCAGCAGGCGCGCGGCCTGCAGCGTCATGGCCGCGCCCAGTATCTGGAACGCCGGCGCAAGCTCGGTGTGGAACGGCACCGGCGGCGGCGAGCCGTCGGCCAGCAGGCCGTCGCGGTGGTACAGCAACAAGGACTTGAAGGCGGGGGCGAGCTCGCGCTGGATCAGGTTGCGCAGCTCGGCCTTGAGCGCGATGTCGGCCGGCAGCGCCTGCGCCAGGGCGTCGACTTGTGCCGCCAGCGTGGCGGCGCTGCCGAACAACTGCCCGAGCTTGCGGCGCAGCGCCACCTCGTTGCCGTCGTTGTCGCGGTTGTCGAGAAAATCGAGGTTGGCCTTGATGCTCGCCTTGTAGTGGGCGACGTCCTGGATCGAGGCCATCGCCAGCTGCACCGATGCGTCGCTGCTGAAGAACGGCAGCCAGTCGCCGTCGGGCACGTCGGTCGCATTGAAGTAGCGCAGGAAGGCCGAGTAGGCGCGCGCGAACACCATGCGGTGCGCCGGGGTGCGCTGGTCGACCGGCGCATAGGCCGGATCGAGCGCCGCCGCCCGGCGCTGCGGCTGGCTCCAGCCCTCGCGCACCAGCTTGAACGGATCGGTATTGTGCTTGCAATCGTCAGACGACATCCGGCCACCCGCTTAAGGAAGGAAATTCACCGTGCTGGTGAGGTTGATATCGGTGCCTTCCAGTTTGTAGAACGGGAAGACGAAATTGAAGCGCGAGTTGGTCGACTTCACGCGGTACACGATCTCGATCAGGATCACGCCTTCGAGCTGGCGCGTGTCGTCGAGCAGCACGCTCTCGGTCTCGATGCGCGGTTCGAAGTACAGGATCGCGGTCTCGACCTTGTCGGCCATGAGCGTCTTCATGCGCGTGTCGAGGCTCTCGAACACCAGTTCGTCGAGGTTGCAGCCGTATTGCGGCAGCATGGTGCGTTCGCCGAGCGCGGTGCTGAGCAAAATCTCGAGGCTCGAGGCGATGTCCGCCTCGTCTTCGAGCATCGCCACGCCGGGACGGGCGCTGTTGAACGTTGGGGGGAACGACCAGCCGCGACCGAGAAAACGTGATTGCATCTCAACCTCCGATCAAGACGGTGGGGGCGCCGGGGCCGATCACGGTGCCGCCGGCGGCGGTCAGGTCGGCCATGCGGGCCGCTGGCATGCCGCCGATCATGACGGTCATCGACCCCTTGACGATGGCGTCGGCGCCGCAGCTGTCTCCGACCCTGGCCGCCGGCATACCGGCGATCAGCACCGTCGGCGCGCCGGGCGGGATGATGGGCACCGGGGCGCCCATGGTGGCGGGGCTGACGATCATGTCACTGACTCGCGCTGCTGGCAGCATGTACTCCTCCGTCGCTCAAACTGCTTAGTTAATCTGGACCATACCGCCCTGCACCACCACCGTCGCGCTGCCTTTGACGGTGGTGCTCGCGCCCGACAGTTCGGCGCTTGCCGTGCCGGCCGCCTTCAAACCCGTGCTGGCCTTGAGGTCGATGTTGGCGCCTTCGAGCTTGATATCCTTGGCCGCCTTCAAAATCAGGTCCTTGCTGCTTTCGATCCTGATGCCGCTGTCGTCGAGCGTGATCTTGTTGCCGTTCTGGTCTTCGAGCACGATGCCCTTGGCGTCCTCGGACAAGGTGATCCGGTTGCCGGCCGCCGTCTCGAGCAGCATGCTTTTTTTGTCGTCGTCGAACAGCAGGCGCATCTTGCTGCGGCTGACATAGCCTTTAAGGTCGTTCTTGTCGGCGCCCGGCTCGGGTGCCGCCTTGGCGCTGCTGTGGCACATGCCGAGCATGACCGGGTGGCGCGGATCGCTGTCGAGAAAACCGACCACGACCTCGTCGCCGATCTCGGGGCGGAAAAAGGTGCCGCGCTGGTCGCCCGCGTCGAGGCAGGCGATCCGGGTCCACACGCCATCGGTCGAATTGTCGGCAAACGGCAGGCGCACGGCGATCCGTTCCTCGTGCGCCGGGTCGCCTTCGAGCGCGGTGACGACGCCGATCTGGAGGCCGCTGACGGCCGGCAGCAGGCCGCCGGCTGGCATCGGGCGCAGCTCGTGGAGCACGGCGAACGGGCGCGGATTGAGGCCGAGCTGCAGGTCGGTTTCCCAGTTGCCGGCGCCGACCGTGTGGCGCACGCCCGACACATACAGCTTGCCCGCGAAGCGCTGGCCGACGCCATCCAACGCGACCACGTCGCCCGGCTTGACGCCGGCGAAGCCCTGGCAGCGCGCGCGGCCGCGCACCTTGGCCAGGCGCTCCCTTTGCAGGCTGGCGTCGGCCCAGGCCTGCAGCTCGCCCTGCCCGAGCGCGCCGCCATGGCGCAGCAACTTGGCCTCGCCGCCGGCCACCTGCGCCAAGTCGGCCGCGGCCAGGTTGCCGCTCGATGCGGCCGCGCCCTCGCTGGCCTCGGCCACCAGCATCGCCTGGTCGGCCGCGCTCCAGCTGCTCGCCTTGACGCCCTTGCTCTGGAGCCGGGCGTCGATTTCGGCATCGAGTTCGATCAGGGTGGCGCCGTAGCGCAGCGTGACCACCGCTTCGGCGCCGGTGGCGGGTTTGAACACCTTGATTTTGCCGTCATCGGCCAGCACCATCTGGCCGTTGGCCTCGGCGCGGCACAGCATGAAGTCCCAGTCGCTCGCGTGGTACTGGACCACCTCGCCGTGCGCGGCGCCGCTGCTTGCGACCTCGTGCTGCAAGCCGTGGGCGGCGACCAGCTCTTCGATGATTTCGCTGTCGGCCTTGTCGGAAAAGCGCCGTGTGTTGGGGTCGTTGCTCATTTTGACGGCTTCGTCGCGGCACTCGACGATCAGGCGGCTGCCGTCCTTGCGCACCCGGATGCTGTGTTTCACGATGACGCCCTTGAACACGGATTCGTTGGTGGCGCGGTAGCCGAGCTGGATCTCGATTTTTTTACCCGGGATGAAGTGGGCGGCGTCGCTCGCCTCGAAGCTTGCCCGCGCCGGGTCGCCGTCGCGCAGTTCGATCATGGCCGACGGGATCCGGTTGAGCTCACGGTTCACCTCGAGCCCGAGCACGTGGAACTGGCCCGACACGTCGGCTCCGTCGACCAGCAGCGCGAAGGTGCAGACGTCGGCGGCCGAGGCGCCCGGAATGGTCGAGCCGTCGCTCATGCCGGCGGCCCGCCCTTGGACAGCGGCGGAAACTGCAGCGTCTGCCCCGGCGTCAGCTTGCGGAAGTCCGACAGGCCGTTCGCATTCGCCACGGCCAGATAGTGGCGCGGGTCGCCGTAGACCCTGAAGCACATCAGCGGCAGTTGGTCGCCGGCCCTGACGACGCGCACGTGGGTCAGGTCGGGCGACCTGCGGTCTTCCTTGGCGATGCGCTTTTTCTCCTCGATGCTGCCCTTGAATTTAACGCGCGCCATGGCGCGGATCGGCTGCCCGTCGGGGTTGAACAGCTTGTAGGTGATGCCCAGCTCGACCGCGCGCCCCTTGAAAATCAGGTTGCCCCAAATGAGCTTGAGGTGGAACGGCTCGTGCGAATCGGGCCGGTATTCGGTGAGCAGCTTGCGGAAGGCGTCGACCTGCTCGAACACGCCGTCTTTATTCGGTTTGCCGTCGATGATGCCGGTGCTGTCGAACAAAAACTCGAACCCGAGTTCCTCCGGCATCGTGTAGGCGAATTTTTGCTGGGCGCCGCTGGTGCCCTGCCCCTGCCCCTCGGCCGTCTTGACCTTGTATTCGAGCGTGTAGGTCTCGGGGTTGACGAGGGCCTCGAAACTGGCCTTGGCTTCGAGCTTGCCGCCGCTTTCGGCGTCGGTCGAGGTCTCGAAGGCGAGGATCAGCATCTTCTCCAGTTTGCCTTGGTCGGCCATCAGCGCTCCATCCTGTTTTGAAGTATCCGCAGCACCTGCTCGACGCATTCGGCCACGATCGCATCCTGAGACTGTCCACCCTCGGCCTGCGGAGCGCCGGCCGGCGTCCCGCCCTGGCCGGGCGGCGCCGTCACCGCGACCTTGATATGCAGTTCCCTGATTTCTATCGGCATGCCGGCTCCGTGGCGAATTTACTGGATGGTGAAGTAGCGGTACGAAAGTTCCATGGTCTCGATCACGAGCGAGTTTTCATTTGCATTGAGGTCGCTCACAAGCCATTTTTTTGGAATCGCCTGCGTCACCTTCCAGGTGCGCAGCGGCTCCCCGCCCTCGTTCATCAAAATCACGTTCACATCGCAGGGCTGGAACACCCGGTCCCGGAAGGCGTCGAGGAACCACTTGATGACCGAGGAATCGGTCACCATGCCGCGCTTGAGCACGAGGTCCGCGTACTTGGTGCGCACCGGCAGCTTGTGGGCGAAGCGGTTCTCGCCGCCTTCCTTGAACTCCTCCATGTCGTACTCCACCGACAGGCCCGACACGGTCTGGAAACGCACATCGTTGCGGTCCTTGCTGATGCCGAATTCGACCTTGTAAAAAAAGGCCCACGGTGGGTAGTAGTCGCTCATGGTGGGCCCGTCAGATCGCCATCAGCGCCAGGCCTTCGTGCGCGATCTCGATGCTCTCGATCGCGGTCTCGTTGGCGTCGGACTTGAGGTCGGGCGCCGTGATCTTGACCGGGAAGCAGTTCACCGCGGTCCATGCGGCGACCGGCTGGTGCTTCTCGTTCATGAGCCGGATGGTCACGTTGCGCCGCCCTTTGGCGCGTTCGTTGGCGACCTCCTTGAGCCAGATGTTGTAGTCGAAGTCGCCCTCGAACTTGCCGCGTTTGAGCGTGATGTTGCTGTTCTTGGCCAGGCCCGGCATCGCGATCTTGCTCAGGTCGAGGCTGTCGCTGTGGCGGTACTCGATCTTTTCGCGCTCCATCACCAGCCCCGTCACTTCGGTGAAACTCATCTTGGCTCCGCCCCAATCGACCTGGAAGTGGAAGCGGGGAATTGGATATTTCTCGGACATGAACTACCCCTTCTCGGTTGCGCGGCTCAGGACTGAGCCAGTTTGTGGGAGAACCGCAGGATGATGAATTCGGCCGGCCGCACCGCGGCGATCCCGATCTCGACGATCATGCGGCCCTCGAGCAGGTCCTGCGCCGTCATGGTTTTGCCCAGGCCGACCGCGACGTAGAACGCGTGGTCGGGTTTTGCGCCCTGCAGCGCGCCCTGGCGCCAGAGCACGGTCAGGAAGTTCTCGAGCATGGCCTGCAGCTTGACCCAGGTGTTGGCGTCGTTGGGCTCGAACACGAAGCTCGCGGCGGCCTTGCCGCACGACTCCTCGATGAAGATGAACAGCCTGCGCACGCTCACGTAGCGCCATTCGGCGTCGTTGCCGGCCAGCGTGCGCGCGCCCCAGACCAGCGTGCCCTTGCCCGTGAACGGGCGGATCGCGTTGACCGATTTGCCGGCCACGGGATCGTCGTTGACCGACTCCTGGTCGCGGTTGGTGAATTCGATGGTCGGCTTGATGACCGCGTTGACGCTGACATTGGCCGGCGCCTTCCACACGCCGCGCGAAGCGTCGACGGCGGCGTAGATGCCGGCCATCGCCGAACTTGGCGGCAGCACCAGCGGCAGGTCGCGGATCGCGGCGCGCGCGCTTTCGTAGACCAGGTTGTCGGCCGCTTCGAGCGTGGAGAGCTTTTTGGTGTCGAGCGCGCCGGCCTTGAAATAGCTGACGTCGGTCTTGGTTTCGTCGACCACGAAGTCGAGCACCGTCTCGAGATTGGGCGCATACGCGGCGCCGTATTTGAGGTTGTTGGTGCCGATGCCGTCGTCGCGGAAGTTGTCGACGATCGTGATGATGTTGGCCGCGGGGTCCGACGCCGACACGGCGCCGCCGTGCACGTCCATGATCACGAAGCGGTCCTTGAGCAGCTGGCACTGGGCCAGCGCGGCGTCCATCAGGGTCTTGAAGTCGGCGATGCCGAGCCCCTGCGCCTCGGGAAACACCAGCAGCGTCGGCTCGTCGACCTTCTCGAGGGCCTTCAGTCCGGCCTGCAGTTCGGTCAGCACCAGCGCCGACACCGCCTTGTACAAGCCGGTCGAGACGATGTAGCAAGGCCCGCCGCCGTTGGCGAAGAACATCTGCACCGCGTAGTACATGAGGTACTTCGAGCGGTTCGCAGCGTCGAGTTTGGCCGTGAATTTTTGCCCCGTCACGGTGCCTGACGCGTCCTTGACCTCGACCCCGGTGACGGTCAGTTTGTCCTCGGGCTGGGGCAGGCCGAAGCGCTGCTCGTATTCGACCATCGAGGTGATCCGGAACGGCTCGTTGAGCGCCACGTCGATCGATTTCTCGGTGTAGCCGATAAAGGCCGGAATGGCCGTTTCGACCGCCGAGACAATGGGCGGGAATTTCGGTATTTCCTCGATATAGACGCCGGGGGTTTTGTACGCCAATGCCATCGCTTCACCTCTTTTATTTAGGAAGAAACAGGAGTAATCGGGATGATGTCGGCCCGCGTTTCTGCAATCAGCGGCTGCTCGTCGGCCAGCGCGTGGAATTGCAGGTCGAGGACCCGCATCATGTACAGCACAAAGGGATACTGTTTGCCGCCCAGCGTCCCCCACAGATGATTGACCTCCTCCATCGTCGGCGAGATCAGGTCGAATACGAGCCGGAAGCGGGACAGCCGGTCCATCGGATTGAGCGGCGCGTTGTTGGTGATCGAGGCCGGCGCGACGCTCGTTTCGGTGAACGCGTTGGTGAGCTGGAAAAACCGGATAGCGCGCGACAGCATCAGCAAGGCGCCGGTGTAATTGACGTGGGTCGCCACGATGAGGATCTGGAAATTGAGGTACACCGGCGGGTTCTCGTAGAGCGCCGTCTTGGTCACCATGTCGCGTGTGACATGCGGCAGGTTGCGCAGGCTTTTCTCTTCCTTGATGTTGACGATCGAGAGGTTCAGCACCTCGCGCGAGACGCCGTTGCCGCCGGCGCTGGCCTTGAATCCCTCCGCGATATTGCCCAGTTCGACGGACGGCGTGACCGCGGGCCCGTATTCGAGCAGGTGCCGGTTCAGCTCATTGACGACGATCGATAAGGCGTGCGTAATCATTCAAATCCCTGTCTTTTCTACAAAGCACAAAGCGACGGACGTGACTTGGCCAAGGCTGCAATAGCGCAATCAATCAATGGTTGAATGTCGGGAGGCAGGGATGGATTGCGTCGCCCGCTTTGGGCCGGTGCCGCGCAGGCGCCAGCGACCGGTGATGTGAAAGTTACAGGGGATAAATTATGTGGTCAAGGAAATTTCCCGGCATTTCCAAGCGAAACTTCGCGACTTGATAATCGTCAATTTTCCCGGAAATAAAGACGTCAGCGCGGGATCGCGCCGGCCATGATGGCGCGCAGACAAAGTGCCTGCGCAAGCATTGACGAATCTCAATGTCGGCGAAAACCAGCACTATTCAATTATGAATAGCGGTGGCCACAGTCATGCATAAATGTAGACCTGGTCCTGCGCATCGCTGCGCGCGTTTGCTTCGGCTGGCCGTTGCCCGCTCGCCGCCAACGCTGGCAAGCTTGACGATTGCGCGGACCCGGCCACGGCTACAGCAAAAAGAAAAATGCCGCGACGATCGTCGGCGGAATTGCGCCGAGCAACAGCCCGCCGGCGCCGATCGACTCGTCCTCGAACCCGTCCTTGAGCAGCGCCACGCCGGCCGGATTGGGCGCGTTGGCGATCACGGTCAGGCCGCCGCCGGCGACGGCGCCGGCCACCAGCATGTACTTGGCTTGGTCGGACATGCCCTGGATCAGCGAACCCAGATAGGTCAGCGCGGCGTTGTCGGTGATCGCGGTCAGCCCCAGCGCGCCGAAAAACAGGGCGGTCGGCTCGAGCGACGAGACGATAGGCTGCAGCCACCATTGCTGCAAGCCACCGAGCACCACGAGGCCGCCGAGGAAGAACCCGACCAGCAGGCCTTGCTTGAGGATGAGCGGGCTCTGGTGGCTCTCGTAGGCTTGCGTGAAGCCGAGGAAGAACAGGAACAATCCCACGAACACGACCGGGTGGTGGGCGAACACGACGACGCCGGCGAGGAAGGCGAGGTGGATCGCGGTGATGATGAGCGGCACCGGCGGACGCTTGGCCTTGCGGCTTGGCGCCTCCTCGGTGTTGCCCAGGTGCGGGCGCAGCAGGAAGGTGAGCACGCTCGCGTTGATCAGCACGGCGAGGCCGGCGCGCCAGCCGAAGGTGCTCGCCATGAAGGCCGTGTCCCATTGCCAGGTCGCCGCGACCATGAGCACGGGCGGCGCCGCGTACGAGGTCAGCGTGCCACCGATCGACACGTTCACGAACAGGACGCCGAGCCCGGCGTACTTGAGCCACTCGGGCATGCCCTTGCGGAAGATCTGCGGCGCGAGCATCAGCGCGGCGAGCGTCATGGCGGCCGGTTCGGTGATCAAGGAGCCCAGCAGCGGCACCACAGCCAGCCCCAGCCAGGCGAACGCGAGCGGGGTCGGCACCGGCGCCACGCGCGCGATCACCGACAACATGCTGGTGACGGCGTCGAGCACGGGGCGCGAAGCGGCCACAACCATCACGACGAACACGAACAGCGGTTCGCCGTACTGGCGCGACTCGACGTAGGTGAGCGCCTCGGCCCCGCTGGCGACGAAGGCCATCGCCACGATCAGGATCAGCGCCCAGAAACCGAAGACGACCTCGACCTCGCCGAGCAGGTGGAACAGGCCGGCATGGTTCGGGTGGCGGTTGGCCAGTTTCTCGAACAGTTTGGCGCCGAAGGTGTGGACCAGCGCGAGCGCGAAAATGCCGGCGCCCAGCGCCTGGATCGTTGTCACTTCCATTGAAAAGCTTCCTTCATTGCAGGCCGTGGACGAAAGCGCGCGCGCTCGGCCGCCGATTGGTGTGGGGAGAACATCGCCGTCCGCGCGCAGTATAGCAAACAGACCCGGCCGGGGAGCATCATCGGTTCGCGTCTGGTTTTAAAGCAAATTCAATCGCTTGCATTCGGTCGAATGAATTTCTACCTCGTCAAAACCGCAGCCGCCTTCACCTGGATCCAGACTTTTTTCCCCGGCGCCAATCCCAGGTCGTCGCGTGAGCGCCGTGTAATTCGCGCCAGCATCGGTGTGCCGCCGACGTCAAGCCGGATCATCACGTGCGCCAGTTCTTCGGACGATGCTTCGAGTACCTGCGCGCAAAGTTGATTCAGGACCGATGTGTTCATTTGCGGGGCGAGGGTGAGGCTGACATCGCGCGCCATGATGCGAAGTCGCAAGCGTTCACCGACGACTTGACGGTCATGCGCCACCCGGACGCTGCCGCCGGCAAACGCGACGCACATCAGTTGATAACTGGCGTCGACGGCTTCGACGACACCTTCGATCACGACTCCCGGATCGTTGACCAGGGCAACCGGTAGATCCAGTCGCGCCAGTGTGTCGAAAAGCGATCCATTTGCGATCACCGTGCCAGAATCGAGCAGGACCACGTGGTCGGCCAGGCGCGCCATCTCGTCCGGTGAATGCGTGACGTACACTATCGGTATGGCCAGTTCGGCATGCAGGCGCTCCAGGTAGGGCAATATCTCCTGCTTGCGCTTGAGGTCGAGCGCCGCCAAGGGCTCGTCCATGAGCAGCAGTTTCGGCGCCCTCAGCAGCGCTCGGGCAATCGCGACACGTTGCCGTTCGCCGCCCGAAAGTCGGTCTGGACGCCGGTCCAGCAAGGGGCCGATGCCCAGCAGCTCGGCCACATGCGGCAGGTCGACTTGGGGTGGTGCCGCCCCCGCGCGGCGTCGACCATAATCGATATTGTCCCTCACTGACAAGTGCGGAAACAGACTCGCCTCCTGGAACACGTAGCCGAGCGCCCTTTGATGGGTCGGCACAAAAATGCCTTTCGAATCGTCTTGCCAGGTCTCGCCGTTGACCGCGAGGTAGCCATCCGGGTGATGCTCCAAGCCAGCCATCGCGCGAAGCAAAGTGGTCTTTCCGGATCCGGAGTGTCCAAATAGGACCGTCACGCCGCGCCCCGGCAACGCAAGCCGGGCACGTAGATGAAAGCCCGCATACCGGACATCGAATCGGGCAGTGATCGTGGCGGCAGCGCTCATCGCGTTTTGCGCCGCGGCTTGAAGCTATAGAGCGCAAGAAGCACCAAGAAACTAAATGCAAGCATCCCGCCGGACAGCCAGTGCGCCTGCGTGTATTCCAGCGCCTCGACGTGATCGTAGATTTGCACGGAAATCACACGCGTCTTGTCCGGGATATTTCCCCCTATCATAAGCACGACGCCGAACTCGCCGACCGTGTGTGCGAAACAAAGAATGGCCGCGGTGAGATAACCGGATCGCGCCAACGGCAGGACGACGGTAAAGAAAGCGTCCCACGGACCCGCGCCCAAGGTGGCCGCGACCTCGAGTGGACGCTCGCCGATGGCCTCGAAGGCGTTCTGGAGTGGCTGCACGGCGAACGGAAGTGAATAGAACACCGAAGCGATCACGAGGCCCGGAAACGTGAAGGGCAAAACACCGATACCCAATGTCTGCGTGAGACGACCGATCGGCCCTTCCGGGCCCAGCGCGACCAACAGGTAAAACCCAAGCACGGTGGGGGGCAAAACCAAGGGCAGCGCAACGACGGCACCGATGACGCCCTTGAGGCGTGAACGTGTGCGCGCCAGCCACCATGCGATCGGCGTGCCGATCAGGAGCAAGATCAGCATGACCAATGCGGCCAACTTGAGTGTCAGCCAGACGGCGCCGAGATCGTCCGGTGCGAGCATCACCTGGCGCTAGAGATCGTAACCATGTGACTTGATCAGCATCCTGATTGGTTCCGATTGCAGGAATTTCATGAGGGCGGCGGCGGCCGGCTTACCCTTGCCCTTTTGGAGGATGACCGCGTCTTGCCGAATCGGGCTATGCAATGTTGCGGGTACGACCCAGGCCGAGCCGGATCTGAGCTTGCCACCCTCGTACACTTGTGACATCGCCACAAAACCGACGGCGGCATTCCCGGTCGCGACGAACTGGTAGGCCTGGGCGATGTTTTCCGCCTGGACGAATTTGGCTTGCAGCGATTCAAGCAGGCCAAGCGCTGTCAGGGTCTGCACGGAGGCCGCGCCGTACGGGGCAACCTTGGGATTGGCGAGTGCGAGGTGCTTGAAATTGCCATTCCTCAGTACCCCGCCATGCTCATCGACTACATCGGATGCCGCACTCCACAGCACCAGTTTGCCGATCGCATAGGTGAATCGGGTACCGGCCAAAGCGGCCCCTTCCTTTTCAAGTCGTGCCGGCGTTTCGTCATCGGCGGAAAGGAGGACCTCGAACGGTGCGCCATTCTTGATTTGGGCGTAGAACTTGCCGGTCGCGCCAGACACGACGATCGCCTTGTGCCCGGTGTCGCGTTCAAACTGCGCGGCGATTTTTTGCATGGGCCCGGCGAAGTTCGCGGCCACGGCAACCTGGACATCGTCGGCGTGGGCGAGGTTTGCCCAGGCAGCGAGCACGAGTAGGGGCAGGCAGCGATCCATTTGACTCTCCGGCAAGTTTACCATCGCTGTATACTGCCAGATATAGCCGTCGCCGTACAGTGGGGCCGGAAAGTTTCAGTCTTTGCCTGGCGGAAAGGCGAGCAGGTCTTCGATTGCAATCCGGTCAGCTTCCAAGGCGGCCTGTGCGCAGCGCTGCATGTTGCGGTAGCGCGCTAGCACCGCCGCGCCGTTCGGGGTAACACTTGCGCCGCCACCTTTTTGGCCGCCGGCCACCGTACTGATCAAGGGATCGCTGAAGGATCGATTCATGGCGTCCACCAATAACCATGCCCGGCGGTAGGACATGTTCATTGCCCGCGCGGCTGCGCTGATCGAGCCGTTCTGCGCGATTGCTTCGAGCAAGTCCGCTTTGCCCGGTCCGAACGCGATTTCCTCGCCGAGCCAAATGCGCACCTTCACATCGATTTTGCCCTTCATCCGGATTGCTCCCCGGGATTTTGACGCCCGACCTGCCAGCGATCTTCGTCCGTGTAATCCGTGCTCGCGCCGGGCATATGGCGGCGTTCCATTTCTGCCTTGATGGCTTCGTCAAGGTGGCCCGCGGTGGCGAGTTTCGCGCTCAGGAGCAAGGCGATAAGCAATAAAGCGGGACGACGCATCAGGGGATTCCTCGATCAGAACGCGTGTTTGGAAGAATGAAATCTTAGCATCTCGGCCGCGACCGTCAAGCGGGTAGGTCGGTCGCGCCGAACGGGATGGCATCGTGGCGTCCGCCCGTCGACGCACTTCGGCGGTAAGATCGGCTTCGCAAACGCCCAGCCCATACCGGAGAACCACCATGCCTTCTGCCGAACATGTACGAAGCCACGGCAAGTGCCTGCGCTACAACATCTCTTACGACGACGGGGAGTATTTCATCGAACGTGACGGCGTCATGAAAAAATCCGTGCCCGACGCCATCGTGGCCGGCGTGGCCCCGTCCGAAGCGAGCGCGTCCCTCATGCTGCGCATGGCGGTCGCCGACATCGAGGCGCTGATCGGCATGGAAGAGTAGCCGGACCCTTCACACGGGGCCGTCGCCGGCTCGCCCGGCGCGCCGGCCTGCGATCACGTGCGCATACACGTCGTCGAGGGTTGGCTCGGCTGCAAGGAAGGCCGCGTCCGGCGCGCTGTCGCTGATGACCCTGACCACGACGCCCGCGCCTGCCGGGCACGTCGACAACACGAGATGCCGCCGCGCGAGCGCCGGCAGCGCGTCCCGCAACACGGTGCGGCACCAGATCCGCCCGCGCAGGTTGGCGATGGCACTGCCCGGCGCTGCTTCGAGCAAGATTTCGCCATGGTCCATGATGGCCATTTTCTTGCATAGGCGGCCGACGTCCCCGACCACACTGGTCGAGAGGATGACGATGCAGTTCTCGGCCAGTGAACTGAGCAGATTCAGAAAGCACGCGCCGTCGGCCGGTTCGAGGCCCGCGGTCGGTTCGTCGACGATCACGAGCTTCGGATTGCATAGCAGCGCCACGGCGAGGCCAAAGCGCTGCCGCACGCCGACGGGGCAGGCGCCGAGCTTTTGCTTGCGCGACTCCCACAACCTGGTCCGGCGCAGCAGCGCCTCGACGACCGCGCCGCGCCCTCCCCCGCGCTGCGGGAACCCCTTTAGCATGGCAAAGTACTCGAGCAGGTTCTCCGCACTCAGTTGCGGATAGACGCCGCGCTCCTGCGGCAGGTAGGCGAGCGCGCTGCGAATATCTTCGTTGCGGCCCAACAGGTCGGTCGCGCCGAGATGGATGCTGCCGGCATCGGGCGCCTGCACCTTGGCAAGGATGCGCATCAGCGCCGATTTGCCGGCGCCCTTAGGGCCCAGCAAGCCATACATGCCGAGTGGGATCGTCAGGCTCACGTTCCGTAGCGCCTGCGGGTGGTCGGCACGGGTCTGCGATACTTGCCGGAGGCGCAATTCGATTGTCGCCGCGGGCTTGCCGCGCAGGTCGGCGCGCTGGTGCCTTGTAGGTGAATAGGGGTCCATGCGCAAAGGATCGCACCCGAATGTGAAGCCGGGACGTGCTGCCTGTGCAGTGCACGTGAAGCGTCGCCGCATGGCGTTTCTTAGCTAAACCTCCCACCACGACCATTCCGGCCCAACTTACTGTTGTATATTGGCTGGCTATAAATTTTAACAATTAAACAGGACAAACATGAACAATGCTCATCGGATCACCCTGGCCATCCTGCTCGCCGCAAGTGCACACAGCGCGCTTGCCAACCTATGCGACACACCCGCGAATGCCAAGAAAACCATCGCGACCTTCGAAGTCAATGTCGAAAAGGTGAGGGCTAAACAGATCGCCTACGAGAAAGAAATCATTGCCGAGATAACGGCGATCAAAAAGCAGATGGTCGACAGTAAACGCTGGACGAAAAAGCAGAGCGATGCATTTTACCCGGCCAAGGACATGTCGAAAGATGCGATCGCCCTCGAAAAACGCCAACTGGCGACCGTGGAGAAATCGTTTGAAGCGAACATGAAGTTCGGCGAGCATATGAGCAAGGGCGAGGTCCTCAAGGCTTGCGCATACACAAAATCGATGCTTGAGACACTGGAATTGGCCGGTTTGGTCAGCCAGAGTCAGTTCAACTATATGCTCGAGTCCACCCGCAAGCTGGCGGCTAAATAGAGCACCCGGTTGCCGCCTGTCGCGGCGGGAGGCCACACAGGAGCGCGGGTTTCGTAAATTGGTCAATCAACCAAAATAAACCTTGATTATTTACGTTCGCCAAGCTAGTCTTTGAATATTGGTTGATTAACCAATTTTATTCAGGACACCGCCATGACCAACACGCCTACTTCAAACCGCATGCACGCCGTCGGCGTGCTGGTTTTCCTCACGCTGCTCAATGTCCTCAATTTTGCGGACCGCTTCCTGATGCAGGGTTTCGCCGTCGATATGACGGCCGACCTTCAACTCAGCAACCTGCAATTCACCTTGCTGACCGGTTTTGTGTTCACCACGTTTTACACGCTGGTCGGCGTTTTCATGGGCGCGCTCGCCGACCGTTTCCACCGTCCGCGCCTGATGGCGGGCGGGATTTTCGTCTGGAGCGCGCTGACCGCCGTCACCGGGCTCGCCACCAATTTTGTCCAGGTCGGCATGGCGCGCATGTTCATCGGGGTCGGCGAGGCGACGCTGACGCCGGCGGCGCTCGGCCTGCTGGGCGACAAGTTCAGCAAAAAGCACCGCGCCTTTGCCGCCGGCTTTTATTATCTTGGCGCGCCGGTCGGTATCGGCGCGGCGTTCATCATCGCCGGCACGCTCGGCGCGGCGATCGGCTGGCGTAACTGCTTTTATCTGCTCGGCGCGCTCGGCGTGCTGCTCGCGCCCTGTCTGCTGCTGTTGCGCGAACCACGCGCAAGCCTGCCTGCGGGCATGCCATCGCAAGGGCATCGGGCAGGCGGCGTGTTTCAGGATATCCGCCGCGCCCTCGCCGCGTCGCCCGCGCTTTGCCTCGTGGTGCTCGGCGGCGTGCTGGTCATTTTTGCGCAAGGCGCACTGGTGCTCGACCAATTGTGGCTGGTGCAGGAACGCGGTTTCAGCAAGGCGCATGCGCAGAGGTTGGCGGGAGTAATGTTTTTGGCCGGTGGCGTCGTGGGCGCGCTGCTCGGCGGCTATTGCAGCGACCTGATGCAGGCGCGCAGGCCCGGCGGCCGGCTGTATTTCCTCGCGCTCGTCTACAGCGTCGGCGTGCCCGTCGGCTTCCTGTTCCGCTATATCGATCCGGCCGGCGCGGCGTTTTACCCGTGCATGTTCTTGGGCGCCGTGATGGTCACGATCGGCTACGGCCCGATCTTCGCCTGCGTGCAGGACTTGGTGCCGGACAATGTGCGCTCGACCATGACGGCATTTTTGATCATGTGCATGACCCTGTTCGGCACCTCGGCCGGTAACCTGCTCGTGGGCTGGCTCGCCGACAGCTTCAGGGCGATGGCGCTGGCCGAGCCGATCACGCAGGCGGTGCTGGTCGGCATGACGCCGTGGTTGCTGGCGATCCCCTGCTTTTACCTTGCCGCACGGTCGATCGAAAAGGCCCAGCCGCGGCCTTGCTGACGGGGGCGCAACTTCTGCTTATCAGCCATGCGGGCGCCATGCTATGCTGCTTTTAACACTGCCCCGGGAACTTCGATGACTGCAAGCCAGTTTTCTCATGTTGTTGGCCCCAGAACCTACCTGTTCCGCGACCTCAAGGAGTTGTTGGCGAAGGCCACGCCGATGCGCTCGGGCGACTTGCTGGCAGGCATCGCCGCCGGCAGCGCCGAGGAACGCGTGGCAGCCCAGATGTGCCTGGCCGAGCTGCCGCTGCGTTTCATCCTGGACAATCCCGTGATTCCCTACGAAAGCGACGAAGTCACGCGCCTGATCGTCGACAGCCACGACGCGCAGGCGGGCGCCCCGATCGGCCATTTGACCGTGGGCGACTTCCGCGATTTCCTGCTCGGCGACGCGGCCGACACCGCCATGCTGGCGTCGGTGGCGGCCGGCATCACGCCCGAAATGGCGGCGGCCGTGTCGAAGATCATGCGCATCCAGGACCTGGTGCTGGTCGCCAAGAAATGCCGCGTGGTCACGCGCTTTCGCAACACCCTCGGACTCGAAGGCCGCATGGCAACCCGCCTGCAGCCGAACCATCCGACCGACGACGCCTCCGGCATCGCCGCCAGCATCCTCGACGGCCTGCTTTACGGCAGCGGCGACGCCGTCATCGGCATCAACCCGGCGACCGACAACGTGCCGCAGGTCATCGCCCTGCTCTCCATGCTCGACGCCATCATATCGAAGTACGCGATCCCGACCCAGGCCTGCGTGCTGACCCATGTGACCAACACGATCGCGGCGATCAACCGCGGCGCGCCGGTCGACCTCGTGTTCCAGTCGATCGCCGGCAGCGAGGCCGCCAACCGCGCCTTCGGCATCGACCTGCAACTGCTCGACGAAGCGCGCAGCGCCGCCCTCTCGCTCGGGCGCGGCACGCTCGGCGAAAACGTGATGTATTTCGAAACCGGGCAAGGCAGCGCGCTGTCGGCCAACGCGCACCACGGCGTCGACCAGCAAACCTGCGAGGCGCGCGCGTACGCCGTCGCGCGCCGCTTCAAGCCCTTGCTGGTCAATTCGGTGGTCGGCTTCATCGGGCCCGAGTATTTGTACGACGGCAAGCAGATCGTGCGCGCCGGACTCGAGGACCATTTTTGCGCCAAGCTGCTCGGTTTGCCGATGGGTTGCGACGTCTGCTACACCAACCATGCCGAGGCGGACCAGGACGATATGGATGTGCTGCTGACCATGCTCGGCACGGCCGGTTGCAACTTCGTGATGGGGGTGCCGGGGTCGGACGACATCATGCTCAACTACCAAAGCACCTCGTTCCACGATGCACTGTATGCGCGCCGCGTGCTCGGCTTGCGGCCGGCGCCCGAGTTCGAGGACTGGTTGCGGCAGATGGGCATCAGCGCCGGCGACGCCCCCGGCCGCTTGGCGCGGGCGCTGCCGCCCGCGTTCGCGCAGGCATTGTTGCGGCTATGAGCGACCCGGACCACGTGGTGCCCGATCCCTGGCACGCGCTGCGCACGCTGACGCAGGCGCGCATCGCCCTCGGGCGCAGCGGCGCCAGCGTGCCGACCTCGGCCCAACTCGATTTCCAGCTCGCCCATGCGCGCGCGCGCGACGCGGTCCATCGAGCGCTCGATGCGCAGGCGCTCGGCGCGACGCTGGCGCGGCCCGGACTTGCCTGCCTGGTCGCCGACAGCGCCTGCCCCGACCGCCCGACCTATTTGCAGCGCCCCGACCTCGGACGCCGGCTCTCCGCCCCGTCGCGCGCTCTGCTGGCGGGCGCGGCGGGCGAGGCTTGCGGCCTTGCGCTCGTTGTTGCCGATGGCCTGTCGGCGCTGGCCGTCGAGCAAAACGCCGCGCCCTTCCTCGACGCCCTGCTGCCTCGCCTCGAGGCCGACGGCTGGACGCTGGCGCCGCTCGTGATCGTGCGCCAGGGCCGGGTCGCCATCGGTGACGAGGTGGGCGAGTTGCTCAATGCGCGTTTCGTGGTCGTGCTGATCGGCGAGCGGCCCGGGCTCAGTTCGCCCGACAGCATGGGTTTGTACATGACGAGGGCGCCGCGGGTCGGGCTCAGCGATGCCGACCGCAACTGCATCTCGAATGTCCGCCCGGCCGGCTTGCCGTGCGCGGCGGCGGCCGATAAACTGCTGTATTTGCTAGGCGCGTCGCGCGCGCGCGGATTGTCCGGGGTGGCACTCAAGGACGAGGCGGAAGGCAACAGCTTGCCCGGCCGGCCGGTGCGGAACTTTCTGCTCGGCTGAAACGTGTATTGACGCGCATTGGCGCTAAATTAAGGAAATGCAATAAATTGCGACTGGGGCTATAGTGGTGCATCGCGTCAATAAATAACGTCGGGCTGGCCTGCCGATCGGGATCGACCATTGAATGCCTTTCTGCCCCGCCGCCTACTATTGCTGAGCGCACTCTGCGTCGCGGCGCCGCTTGCGTTTGGTGGCGACATCCTCACTTTCTGCTACAACAAGGACACGAGCTACCCGTGGATCACGCCCGACCGGCCCGGCCTGGCGCTGCGCTTGGTCACGCTCGCCGCACATAAACTGGACCGGCGCGTGATCTTGACCGGCATGCCTTGGCAACGTTGCCTCACCGAAGTCAAGGCCGGCCGTTTCCGCGGCGCGCTCGCCGCGAGTTATGCGCCCGAGCGGCTCGACTATGGACGCTATCCGACCGATTCGCACGGCAAGCCCGATCAAAGCAAGCGCATGTTCAATGAACAGTACGTGCTGGTGCGATTCAAAGGCAGCAAGGTGGCGTGGGACGGCAAGACCTTGCTGCCGGCGGACACGAGGATCGCAACGAGTTTCCAGGTTTCGATCGCGGCCACGCTGCGCGCGCTCGGAATCACGGTCGACGACGGCAGCAAGGGCACCGATGCCGTCATCCGCAAACTGTTGCTGAACCGTTCCGATGCGGCCGTGATTCTGCACAGCGGCGCCCTGTTCGAGTTCCACCGCCATCCCGAATACGCCAAAAAGCTCGAGGTGGTGTTGCCCGCGATCGAGGAGAAAAGCTATTACATCCTGCTCGGGCACGCCGTCGAGCCGGAACTTGCGCAGCGCATTTGGGATGCCGTGGAACAGGTGCGCGAGTCGCCCGCGTACGCGGCCCAGCAGAAAGCCTTCTTCGCGGGAAAATGACGCCGTCCGCGGGCGTCGGCAAGGCGATGGCCGCGCCGCCCACGGGGCCGTACGCCAGCCGCCGCCTTCATCATTTGTCGAGGAAGATATCCGAGAGGCAATGCTTGGTTTGATCTTGCGCAAGCTTTGCGCGTAATTCGCCAATGCTATCGTCGTCTTGGAATCGAATTTGGATCGACTGACGCTGTCCCGCTGTGAGCGGTTCGACCTCAAGCAAATTCGGGAGAACAACATGGCCGCTTCCCCATCGAGACGCCGACCGGGCGTCCGCGCATCCGGTGGCGGGCTCGGCGCTCATCACGGGCGGACCGCGGACGAGCCAAAGGCGGGGCCAAAATCGGGGCTAAAGGCTGGGGCGATGGCTTCGACGGTGGCTGGGGCGATGGCGACGACCAGGTCGGCGGCCCGGGCGGCGGTCGCGGCGGTGTGCCTGCTGCTCGGCGCCTGCGAGGGCGGCGGGCCGACCGACACCAATGCCACGCGGGATCAAGCGCGAGGCCAGGTCGAGACCGACTTTTACGCGACCCTCACGCGGGCCCACACGACCGCCCCGGCCCTGCGCGCGCTAAGCACGCAAGCGATCGGGGTGCTAATATTCCCGACCGTTATCACCGTCAACCCGGTCACGGCCGAGCGCACGGGCTTCGGTGCCCTGCGCGAGGGCGCGGTGTTCATCGACCACGTCCAAATCACCGCGTCCACCGCCTGCACCGAGAACCCGGACGCGGCCCAGGCAATCATCATTTTGTTTATGTCGCGCGAGGCGCTCAACCGCTTCAGGCGCGCCAAGCCGTGGAAAATCGAGGCGCAGGCGCTGTTGCCCGAAGCGGCGGCCGCACGACCGGGCGGCCAGGACGTGCTGTTCCTTGTGCATGAGCGCTCACGCTTCGTCGCGCTGCCCGCGCCATGTAGGCTCAGCGTCACGGAGCGCGCCTTCTGATGGCGCCTGCCAGGCGCGCCGACTGATGGCGCCTGCCAGGCGCGCCTTCTGTGGGCGCTTTCCGACGGCGGCATGCGGGCGCCGCCCACGCGGTTCACGAACGCGCGTCGGGTGCCTTATCGGGCACGAGCATCGGCAGCTCCACGCGCGGGCGCGAGATTTTTTCGGCAGGCGCGATCACTTCGGCCTGGCCGGTGACGACCAGCGCGGCGTCTTGGTTGATGACGCGGCAGTCGAGCACGACCCTGCGGCTGGCCGCGTGCATCTCGGTGATTGTGACGGTGACGGTCACGGTGTCGTCGAGCCCGACGGGGCGCAGGAAGCGCAGCGACTGCGCAAGGTAGATCGTGCCCGGGCCCGGAAGCATGGTGCCGAGGACGGTCGAGATCAGCGCGCCGGTCCACATGCCGTGCGCAATGACCTCGTGGAACATGTCGCTGCGCGCATATTCCTCGTCGACATGGGCCGGATTCACGTCGCCCGACATCACGGCGAACAGCGTGATGTCGAGCGGCCCGAGGGTGCGCACCAGGTGCGCGCCGTCGCCGATGCGCAGCTCGCCAAACGGCCGGTTTTGGATCAGTGCCATGCGCGCCCGCTACTTCGCCAGCTTTTTCTCGAGCTCCCGGAACATTTTGAGGTGGGAGTCGATCATTTTTTCGGCCCGCCCCGCCAGCGCCTTGAGCTTACGGTCGGACTCGGCGCCGGCGTAGTGCTGGAACACCTTGAGGCTGTTCTCGTGGTCGCGCAGGCTGGTCTCGACGAAGCGGCGCTCGAACTCGCGCCCGGACAGGCGTTGCATCTTGGCCGCCCCGCTGTGCCTGGGGTCTTGTGGCGCGGGAATGGCGAGGTTTTTCTCCTTTGCCAGTTGCTCCATTTCCTGGCCGAGCTTGCCATGCTCGTCGATCATGGTCTGGGCCAGGCTGCGCAGCTCGGCGTTGGCCGATTTTTTAAGCGCCGCCACGCATAGCTCGATTTGCGCCATCGAATCCTCCATCGCCTGGGTCAGGAATTCGTTGCCGCCGGTCGGGCCCGGCGCGTCGCTGCCGCCCGCGCCCTGCCGCGGCCCGGCGCGCTCGGCGTGGTCCTCGGACGGGCCCTTGAACGCCTGGCTGACTTCGGCGGGGGTTTGGAAATCTTCGTCGGGCAATTGCTCGAGCGAGGCGCAGACGCTCTCGTCGGCGCCGAGGTTTCTGGCGTTCTCGATCAGCGCCGCCTTGCTGGCGGGATAGTCGACGCCCTTGAGGTATTTCTGGATTTGGATCGGATTTGCGTGGGCCATGGCGCCCTCCTCTATCGTCAGGTCAGAACATAGCTTCGACATGTAAACTGGCGGGAGGTTGCGCGCCGCGCGCATTTGCGCGCCGTCGCGGTCGGCCCCGTCCGGGCGCCGCCGGCCGTGCCCGCCCCCGCCGCCCCCGCCGTGTTGGCTTGCTGTAAGCGGTGGGCCCGCGCGGCGGCCATGATTGCCATGGTTTAACATTCAGCTAAGTCTGCTGCGTTACGCTGCTTGAACACCAGCAATATCCACCGGCCGATAAAGGACCTTCCATGCCCACTTCGACAGCGCAGACGCAGCGCCGCCCCCTGCGCCCCGCCGCGCGCCGCCTGCTGCAGTTTGCCGCAGCGACCGGCCTGCTGGCGCCCGCGCACTGGGCCGGCGCGGCCGGGGCCGGCGCGCCCGAAGCCTATCCGAAAGCGATCCAGCGCGCGCTCGAGCGCGGCACCAAGGTCGTGAAAACTTTCCCGGCCGCGTCAGGCCTGACCGGCTGGGTCCTCAGCGCGCAAGGGCAGCATTCGCTGGCCTACTCGACGGCCGACAACAAAACCCTCATCGTCGGCGACCTCGTCGGCGAGGACGGCCAGGTCCTGACCGCCGACTACGCCGAACGCCATCTGCCCAAGCCCGATCACAAGGCCCGCTTCGACGAACTCGGCAAATCGGCCTATGTGGCCGAGGGCACGCTGGGCAATCCGAAGAGCGTGGTCTACGCGGTCATCGATCCGAACTGCACCTTTTGCCACCTGTTGTGGAAAGCCTTCCAGCCCTACGAGAAAATCGGCCTGCAGGTGCGCTGGGTATTGGTCGCCACGCTCGGTCCGACCAGCATGCCGAAGGCGATCGGCGTGCTCGGCGACGCCGACCCGCGCGCCGCGATGTTGCGCATGGAGCAGGACATGGGCAAGCCGTTCACGGACTCGGCGCGCACCAGCTTGCAGGCCAAGCCCAAGGTCGGCGCCAAGGTCATCGCCAACGGCGCCCTGTTGCAGCGCATGGGCATGGCTGGCACGCCGGTCACGGTCTGGAAAGACAAGCAGGGCAAGGTCATGCTCAAAAGCGGCATGCTGAGCCTGCCCGACATCGCCGCGCTGACGGGCCTGCCGCTGCAGCCCGAAAGCGACCCCGAGCTGGCGCGCTTCGCGCGTTAGGCGCGCGCCGCGCTTGTCGCGCAGCGCGCTTCCCGTTGCCGCTTGGATTGCGCTACAATTTACTTGTACGCAATACAAGATACTTGCGGCCGATTAATACATGGGCACGGGAAGGCAGTGGTTTCTATGATGCTCTCGAGCGCGAACAGGCAATTGCGCCGCTGCGCCGCCGCGCTGGCGGTGCTGCTGTGCGCCAACGCCGGCGCCGCCCCGCCCACGGTGGTGGCGCCGAGGACGGCCAGCTGCGGCGGCAGCGGCGCGGCCTGCGTGATCTATCCGCGGCCCGAAGGCAGCAGCGCCGACCTGCGCGGCGTCTACGCCGAACAATTGCTTGCGGCCGCGCTCGGCTACTCGGGCGGCAAATACCAGACCAGCCCGTCGCGCCTGCCGATGCAGCAAAGCCGGGCCGTGTCGGAACTGGCGCGCGGCGCCGTCATCGACGTGCTCTGGACCATGACCACGCGCGAGCGCGAGCAACAACTGCTGCCGATCCGCATTCCGATCGACAAGGGACTGATCGGCTGGCGCCTGCTGCTCGTGCGCAATGCCGACAAAGCGAAGTTCGGCGCCGTCACCGGCACCACGATGCTCAAGGCGATGACCGCGGTGCAGGGGCGCGACTGGCCCGACCGCGCGATCCTCGAAGCCAACGGTTACCAGGTGTACGGCAGTTCGAGCTACGAATCGTCGTTCTCGATGCTGATCGGGGGCCGCATCGACTACTTCCCGCGCTCGGTGCGCGAAGTCTGGGGCGAGGCGGCGCGCTTCAGCCCGCAGGGTTTGTCGGTCGCGCCGGGGATCGGCCTGCACTACCCGGCCGCGATGTATTTCTTTGTGAACCCAAGTAACAAGGCGCTCGCGCGCGACCTCGAGTCGGGCCTCGAGAAAATGCTCGCCGACGGCGCGTTCGACCGCCTGTTCTACCAGTTCCACGACGAGGCGCTGAAAAAATCGGACTTCAAATCGCGCCGCATCTTCGAACTCGGCAACCCGGTGCTGCCCGAACAGACGCCGCTCGCGCGCAAAGGATTGTGGCTGTTCGAATGAGGGCCGGCGCGGGACCGGGGCGAACCCCTCCCGCGCACGCAAAATGTGCGCGCAAGCAACTTGTAAGTGTGTTTCGACCATGCTCGGCTATACTTGCCCCCGGCATTCAATAAACGACGTGTAAGGTAGCAAAGTGGACGACAATCAAAAGCTGACGGCGCGGATCGGCGCCACACTGCGGCGCCTGCCGGGCGCCGCCCTCGGGCGCGCGCGCTCCTCCACCGCGCGCCTGCGCGCCTGGCTGATGCGCTATCCGCCGTTCAAGCGCAGCGTGCTCGTGGCCCTGCTCGGCAGCGCCGCCCTGCTCGCGCTGCTGCTCGTGTATGTGCTGATCCTCATTCCCGGCACCCCCGGCATCCGCGACCTGCGCCAGGCGCGCGCGGCACAGGCCACGATCATCGTCTCGGCCGACGGCAAGGAGCTCGCCAGTTTCGAACAGGGCGTGCACGAACGCGTCACGATCAACCAGATCTCGCCGCATGTGATCGCCGCGCTGGTCGCGACCGAGGACCACCGCTTCTTCACGCACAGCGGGATCGACTTCAAGCGCACCATCGGCGCGATGATCTACACGATCGGCGGCGACGCCCAGGGCGGCTCGACCCTGACCCAGCAGCTGGCGCGCAATATGTTTCCGGAGGAGATAGGGCGCTCGCGCAACATCAACCGCAAGGTCAAGGAGATGATCACGGCGATCAAGATCGAACGCACCTATAACAAGGTCGAGATCCTCGAAGCGTATTTGAACACCGTCCCTTTCCTGTACAACGCGTTCGGCATCGAGATGGCCGCGCGCACCTATTTCGACAAGCCCGCCGCCAAGCTCGACATCCTCGAGAGCGCCACGCTGGTCGGCATGCTCAAGGGAACCAACTACTACAACCCGGTGTCGAACCCCGAACGCTCGCTCAAGCGGCGCAACGTGGTGCTCGGGCAGATGCTCAAGCACGGCATCATCAAGGAGGCCGAGCACAAGCAGCTGGTCAAACGCCGCCTGCGCGTCAATTTTTCGCGCCAGGACGGGCGCGCCGCGAGCGACACCCACTTCACCGCGCACGTGCGCAAGTGGCTCATCGAGTGGGCCGACGAGAACGACTACAACCTCGCGCTCGACGGTCTGATCGTGCACACCACGCTCGACTACACCTTGCAGCAGGCAGCCAACCGCGCCGTCGAGCGCCAGGGCAACGCCTTGCAGATGGTGGCCGACGTCGAATGGAGCCAGCCCGGCATGGGCTCGACCCCGTCGACGGCCGCGTATGCCGGGATGCACCATTCGATCAAGCCGTTCAAGTATTTCTGGGAGACGCGGCGCGCGATGGCCGACAGCTTCGTGCGCGAGACGGCCGAGTACCGCAAGGCGGTCGAGGGCGGCGAGGCGGGCCCGGTCGCGCTCAAGCGGCTCAAGCAGGACAGCGCCTTCATCGCGCGCATGCGCACCGTCAAGGAGCGGCTCGAGGTCGGCTTCATGGCGATGGACCCGAACACGGGCGCGGTCAAGGCCTGGGTCGGCAGCCGCGACTTCCAGCGCGAACAATACGACCACGTGTCGCAGGCCGCGCGCCAGCCGGGCTCGACCTTCAAGCCCTTCGTCTATGGCGCCGCGCTCGAGAAGGGCATTTCGCCCGAGCACCGCTACGTCGACGCCGTGCTCGACATCAAGGCCGGCGACGGCACCGTCTGGCGCCCGACCGACATGAGCGGCAGCACGGGCAATTCGATGTCGATGCGCGAAGGCTTGATGTTCTCCAAGAACACGATCACGGCCCAGGTCATGCAGGACGTCGGCCTGCCGAGCATCGTCAAGATGGCGCGCGACCTCGGCGTCAAGCAAAGCAAGCTCGACCCCGTGCCCTCGCTCGCGCTCGGCACCAGCCCGGTCACCCTGCTCGAGATGGTCAACGCCTACGCGACCATCGCGGCGCAGGGCGAGTACCGCAAGCCTGTATTGGTCACGCGCATCACCGACCGCAGCGGCAAGGTGCTCGCCGAGTTCGGCGGCGAGGCGGCCCAGCGCGCGCTGTCGGCCGAGTCGGCGGTGGCCCTGATCGACATGATGCGCGGGGTCGTCAACCGCGGCACCGGCACCGCGGTGCGCTACCGTTTCGGGATCAACGGCGACGTCGCCGGCAAAACCGGCACCACCCAGAACAACGCCGACGGCTGGTTCATCCTGATGCATCCGAACCTCGTGGCCGGCTCGTGGGTCGGCTTCAACGATTCGCGCGTGACCATGCGCAGCAACTACTGGGGCCAGGGCGGCCACAACGCGATCCTGGTCGTGGGCGACTTCTTCAAGGCCGCGATCGCGAGCGGCAAGGTCGACGGCGCCGCGCTGTTCCCGAACGGCCGCGCGGCGCCCGTGCGTCCGGACGAGGAGCCGGCCGAGGTCATGGAGGGCCCGAGCGATATCCAGCAGGAGGGCGCGCCGCCGCCGGAGCCGGACCCGGAAAGCGATGGCGAGCCGGCGAGCGGAGAACTGGCGATTCCGGTGCAGGAGCCGGCCCCGCTGCCGGTGCTGCCGCCGATCGACGCCCCGGCTGAACCGCCCCAGGAGGAGCAGGACTGATAGAAGAGCGGGGTTTGGCGGCAAAAAAAGCTTACGAGAGAACTGCGACACTCTAAACCAACATCGTCCCCGCCTCCGCCCGAACGATGTGTTTGGGCTTCGTGCATGGAGGCCGGCGCCATTGCCAAAGCCCGCCCGATGAGTGATAATGCGAGTCATTCTCATTACTATTCAGGTAAGCATCATGCAAAGCAGCAAAGCCGCACCGACCTCGCGCAACCGCCCTACACTGCTCGCCGCCGCCGTGCACGTCGCGCTGCTGTCGCTGCTCGGCGCAAACGCCATGGCGCAGAGCGCGCCCGCGCCGAAGGAAGGCGCCACCTTGCAGGAAGTGAAAGTCATCGGCACGGCCGAAACCAATTACGCGGCCACGACCAGTTCGAGCGCGACCAAGACCGACACCTTGCTGCGCGACACGCCGCAAGCGATCACCGTGATCACCAAGGAATTCATGCGCGACCAGGCCATGCAGAACATGGCCGACGTGATCCGCTACGTGCCGGGCATCGTGACCTCGCAGGGCGAAGGCAACCGTGACGCCGCCGTCTTCCGCGGCAGCGCCTCGACCGGCGACTTCTTCGTCGACGGCGTGCGCGACGACGTCCAGTATTTCCGCGACTTCTACAACATCGACAGCGTCGAGGCGCTCAAGGGCTCGAACGCGATGATCTTCGGCCGCGGCGGCTCGGGCGGCGTGATCAACCGCGTCAGCAAGACGCCGCAATGGAACAGCATCGCCGAAGGCTCGCTCACGCTCGGCTCCTGGAACAACCGCCGCGTCACGGCCGACGTCGGCCAGGCCATCAACGACAAGATGGCGTTCCGCGTCAACACCATGTTCGAGGACTCCGACAGCTTCCGCGAAGGCGTCACCGTGCGCCGCGCGGGCATCAACCCGACACTCGCGATCCGCGCCGGCGCCAACACGAGCGTCGTGCTCGGCTACGAACACTTCCGCGACACGCGCGAGGCCGACCGCGGCATCAGCTCGCAAAACCGCCGCCCCTACGAGACCGACCCGTCGACCATCATGGGCGACCTCGACAACAGCCCGACCTGGGCCCGCGTGAATGCCTTCAGCGCGCTTGTCGAGCACGACTTCGGCAACGGCGTGAGCCTGCGCAACCGCAGCCGCTACGCGGACTACGACAAGTTTTACCAGAATGTGTACGCGAGCTCGTTCGTGCGGCCCGACGACACGCTCAACCTGGGCGCCTACAACGCCGCGACCCGGCGCAGCAACCTGTTCAACCAGACCGACCTGATGTTCTCGATTTCGACCGGCGCGGTCAAGCACAAGTTCTCGACCGGCCTCGAACTGGGCCGCCAGGAGACCGACAACCTGCGCCTGACCGGCAGGTTCGTCGGCCAGCCCGCGAATACCTCGACCGCGTTCCCGGTCAGCGCCAAGGCGGGCAATGTCCACACCGCGCTCACCTTCAAGCGCGAAGGCACCGACGGCTTCAACAGCGGCACCTCGACCGTCGCCGCGCTCTACCTGCAAGACCAGATCGAATTGGGCCGCCAATGGCAGGCCATCGTCGGCCTGCGCTACGACCGCTTCAGCGTCGACTTCCTCGACAAGCGCAGCGCCACCCCGACCCGCCTGAAAATCACCGACACGCCAGTCTCGCCGCGCGTGGGCCTGGTCTACAAGCCGATCGAGGCGGTCTCGGTCTACGGCAGCTACAGCGTGGCGTTCCAGCCGCGCGCCGGCGACCAGCTGGCCTCGCTGGCGCCGACCAACGCCGCCTTCGACCCCGAAGAGTTTAAGAATCTCGAACTGGGCGCGAAATGGGATGTCCGCCCCGACCTCGCGCTCACGGCCGCCGTCTACCAACTCGATCGCAGCAATGTCGTCGTGACCGAAAACATCGGCGGACAATCCGTGTCGTTCCTGACACCTGGCCAGCAAAGCAAGGGCGTCGAACTCGGCCTTTCCGGAAAAGTCGCCAAGAACTGGAGCGTGATGGGCGGCTTCGCCTGGCAGGAATCGATCTACAAGGAAAAGTCGGGCAACATCGCCGCCGGCACCCCGGTCGCGCAGGTGCCGAAGACCACCTTGTCGCTGTGGAACCGCTACGAGTTCACCCCGGCCTGGGCGGCCGGACTGGGCGTGGTCTACCGCGACGAGATCTTCACGAGCACCAATGCGATCACCGGCACCAGCGGCGTCAGCGGCGGCAAGGTCACCCTGCCGGCCTATACCCGGGTCGACGCCGCGCTGTTCTACCAGATCGACGCCAACTACAAGCTGCAGGCCAACATCGAGAACTTGCTCGACAAGAAATACTACGCCTCGGCCCACAGCGACACCAACATCTCGCCCGGCTCGCCGCGCGCACTGCGCGTGACGCTGCACGCCAAGTTCTAAGCGAGACATTTGGCCCGAAGGGGCGGCGCCTGCGATGCGGGCGCCGCCCTTTTTCCATTCTTAAGTCCGGCTTTTGGCCGCGCCGGTTCACCCGCGCGCGTTGACACGCCTCATCGACCGCGAACGCGCGCCACCGATACTGGATGCTGCGCGAGCGGCCATCGCCTTGCCTCGCATCCACCTGAAACCGGAGGAAACGTGACGACACTTGGCGACGGGCCCGAGCCCCGGCAATCGGAACAGCAAGACCATTTCCTCAAAAGCCTGAGCCTGTTCACGCAGCAGCACCGGGCCGGCCATTGGTCGGGCACGTTTGCGCAATTTCTCGAGACGGTGTTGCCGCTGGCGCCAGAGCGCGTCGCGCGCAGCTCGCACCAGTACGTCTGGGACATGATCCGCGCCACCTGCACCGAAGACGACAAGGGCGCGTTGCGCTGCAGCCTGTTCGAGGACGACCTGTTCGGCATCGACGAGGCGATCGAGCGCGTGGTCGACTATTTCAAGGCGGCCGCGGCCGGCTCCGAGGTCGGGCGCCGCCTGCTGCTGCTGCTCGGGCCGCCGTCGGGCGGCAAGTCGACGCTCGTCATCCTGCTCAAGCGCGGGCTCGAAGAATACAGCTACACCGACGACGGCGCGCTGTACGCGATCGCCGGCTGCCCCGTGCACGAGTCGCCGCTGCACCTGGTGCCGCACACGATGCGCGCGGGCTGCCGCAACACCTACGGCATCGACATCGCCGGCGAGCTCTGCCCGCATTGCCGCGCCCGCCTCGAAGACCAGTTCGCGGGCGACTTCCTGCAAATGCCGGTCGAGCGCTTCTTCATCTCCGAGTCCGGCCGCAGCGGCATCGGCACCTACGCGCCGCACGACCCGACCACGGCCGACCTGGCCGACCTCGTCGGCTCGGTCGACCTGTCCAAGGTCGCCGAGTTCGGCGACGAGGGCGACCCGCGCGCCTGGTCGTGGTCGGGCGCGGTGTACGCGGCCAGCCGCGGCGTGCTCGAAATGATCGAAATCCTCAAGGTCAAGCGCGAGTTCCTGTACCTGCTGCTCACGCTCACGCAAGAGAAAAACGTCAAAGTCTCGCGCTTCCCCCTGATCTACCTCGACGAGACCATCCTCGCCCACACCAACCTGGCCGAGTTCCGCAAATTTTTGCAGGAGAGCGAGAACGAGGCCCTGCTCGACCGCATGGTCATCATCCAGGTGCCGTACACGCTCAACTACAAAGAAGAGGCGCGCATCTACAAAAAACTCATTTCGTCGGCCGCGCCGGCGTTCCGCGACGTCCACCTCGACCCGCACGTGCTGCACGCGGCGGCCGTGTTCGCGATCCTGAGCCGGATCCAGGACACCGACGACAAGGAGGTCGAACTGGTCAAGAAAATCCGCATCCACGCCGACGAAGAAGTCGAAGGCGTGAACCGCTCGGACGTGCGGCGGGTCAAAGAAAAAGAGAAGGCGCCCGACGAGGGGCTGGCGGGCGTTTCGCCGCGCTTCGTGATCAACGCGCTGTCGAACGCGATCATCCAGTCCAATCAAAAGAGCCTGAGCACCATGGACGTGCTGCTCGCGTTAAAAGACGGCATCGAGAGCGACGCGCGCATCGAGGCCAAGAAAAAACGCAAATGGGTCGACTACCTCGTGCTCACGCGCAAAGATTTTTACAACCGCTGGGTCAAGGAAGACGTCCACAAGGCCCTGTTCGTGTCGTTCGAGCAGGAGGCGCAGGACCTGCTCAACAAATACCTCGACGAGGTCGAAGCGATGCTCGACAACCGCCAGATCAAAGACCCGATCACCAACGAGGAGCGCCGTCCCGACGAACGCTTCCTGCGCGCGGTCGAAGAAAAAATCCACATCTCCGAGTCCGGCAAGCAATCGTTCCGGCAAGAGGTCGTGCGCAAGGCCATGGGCGCCTACAAGCGTGGGGTCAAGTTCAGCCTCGAGAGCCATATGCAGCTCAACGACGCGGTCCAGCAATACCTGTTCGAGCAGCGGCGCGACGTATTGCGCCTCGTCAGCTCGGCCAAGCGGCCCGACGACGAGATCCGCACAAAAATTTCGGCCGTCGAAAAACGCCTGGTCGACGAATACGGCTACGACAGCCACAGCGCGCGCGAGGCGCTCAACTACGTGACGACGCTGCTGGCGCAAGAATAGGCGGCATAGACGGTGGCATAAGCGGCCTTGGCGGCCTTGGCGGCTTTAGTGGCTTTGGCGGCTTTGGCGGCATAAGCGGCGGCAAGAGCTGCCCAAACTGCGACAGGGAGGATCGGTGTGAGCGCGACCATCAACACGGCCTGGTACGACCTGTTCTCGCGCGGCGCGCGCGACTGGCTGCGCCACAACGACAAGGTGCGCGAGGCGGTCCAGAACCACCTGCCCGACCTGATCGCCGGCCCCGACCTCATCACGGGCCCGCAGCAGCGCACCGTGCAGGTGCCCGTGCGCCTGCTCGAACACGCGCGCTTCCGGCTGTCCGACGCGCGCACCGAGTCGGGCGCGGGCCAGGGCGACGGCCGCCCCGGCGACGTGCTGCGCCAGGGCCAGCCCGACCTGCCACCCGACGACGCCACCGAACCCGACGGCGGCAACAACGACGGCGAGGTCAAGCTGCTGCTCGAGTTCTCGATCGACGACGTCATGGACTGGGTCTGGGACGAACTCAAACTGCCCGACCTGCAGCCCAAGGCGGGCGCGCGCATCGACGAGATCGAGTATGTGCGCGAGGGCTGGGACAAGCGCGGCGCCCGTTCGCGCCTGGACCGGAGGCGCACCGTCAAAGAGGCCATAAAGCGGCGCGCGGTGCAGGTCGACCCGGTGCCGTTCACCAACGACGACCTGCGCTTCCGCCAACTCGTCACGCGCCGGCGCCCTAGCACGAGCGCGGTCATCTTCTTCGTCATCGACGTCTCGGCCAGCATGACCCAGATCGAGCGCAAGCTCGCCAAGTCGTTCTTCTTCTTTGCGCTGCAAGGCATCCGGCGCAAGTATGCCAAGGTCGAAACGCGCTTCATCGCGCACACCACGCACGCCTGGGAATTCTCGGAGAGCGAGTTTTTCCAGGTCACGGGCATCGGCGGCACGATCGCCTCGAGCGCGTTCCGGCTCGCGCTCGAGCTCGTGCGCCAGCAGCTCGACCCGGCGCACAACAACATCTACCTGTTCTACGCCTCCGACGGCGAAAACTTCACCGAAGACAGGGGCGCGGCCACGCTCGCGCTCAACGAGCTGGGCAGCCTGCTCAACCACATCGGCTATGTCGAGACCCTGCCCGGCGCCCCGCGCGCGCTCGAGACCGAGATGCGGCGCCTGTGCAACGAACTGGCGCGCCGCGGCATGCCTATCAGCAGCAGCGTGCTCGCCGCCCCCGAAGACATCTGGAAGGCCCTGCGCCAGTTCTTTTCCGACGAGGCGGCTCAAACCGAACTCGAGCTTGTCCCATGACCCGAGCGGAGCTTGCCACATGACAACGCCGAGCGACAGCCCCACCCTGGCCGACTACACCGAACGGATCGAGGCGCTCGCCGTCGAGCTCGGCATGGATTTCCACCCCGTCCATTTCGACCTCGTGCCGAGCAATTTCATGGTCGAGATCGCCGTCTACGGGCTGCCCGTGCGCATGCGCCACTGGTCGTTCGGGGTGCGCTACATCCACCATCTGGTGCGCCAGCACATGGGCCATTCGCGCATCTTCGAAGTCATGTTCCCGGGCGACCCTTGCCACGCCTTCATGCTCGAACAAAACTCGGTCGCCGAGAACACGCTCGTCACGGCGCATGTGCTCGGACATGCCGACTTCGCCAAGAACAACCAGCTGTTCACGCGCTTCATGTCGATGGCGGGCAGCCACATCCTCGAACAAAGCGCCGCGCGCGCGCACCGGCTCGACCTTGCCTTCGCCGCGCACGGCCAGGAACGGGTCGAGGCCGTGCTCGACGCCGCCCTCGCGCTCGAGACCCACATCGACGTCAACCAGCCGCTGCACCGGCCCCTGTTCCCCGAGTTCGTCGGCGCGCGCGCCGAGCGCGGCCCCGACGCCTTCCACGACCGCTTCGCGCGCCTGCCGGGCGAGGCGGTGGCGCAGCACACGCAGGGCCCGCCCGTGCGCGCGCCGCTGCCGCCCCGGCCCGAGGCCGACCTGCTGTGGTTCATCGCCCACTACGGACCCGAGCTCGAGGACTGGGAGCGCGACATCTTCCTTGCCGTACGCGAAGAGGCGTTCTATTTCCATCCGATTTTTTCGTGCCAGATCATGAACGAAGGCTGGGCGTCGTACTGGCACGCGCGCCTGCTGCGCGAGGCGACCTTCCTGCCGCACGACCTGTACGTCTCGGCCGTCAAGGCCCACTCCGACGTCGTACGTCCGTTCGCGAGCGGCCAGCAACTGGCGCTCTCGCTGAACCCCTACCATCTCGGATTTTCGATGTGGGAGCACATCATCGACAAGCACGGCATGGACAAGGCGCGCCAGATCTGCCGCGAGGAGGACGATTTCGGTTTCATCCGCAACTACCTCGACGACGAACTGGTCGAAAAACTCGACCTGTTCGTCTACGAGACGCGCAAGGATGGCGACACAAAAATCGCCAACCGCGACATCCACGCCGTGCGCGAGGCGATTTTGGCGCCCAAGTTCAATTACGGGGCGCCCTGCATCACGGTCAACAAGATGGGCGACGACGGCAGCCTCGACCTGCGCCACGACTACCTGCGTGACGGGCGCGGGCTCGAACTACCCCAGGCAGAGAAGGTCATGGACTACGTGGCGCGGATTTGGCGCCGGCCCGTGTCCTTGCACACGGTCGACTTCCGCGGGGTGATGCGCGTCATTTCGGCGCGCAAGGCCGGGCTTTGACAGCTGGGGGCGGCGCCAGGGCCGATGCAGGGCCCGGCGCAGGACCGGAACACACCGGAACCGGAACACACCGGAGCCGGCCCCGGGCGCCGGCCCGCTACAGGCGCCAGACCCGCAGGCCCGCCGCCACCAGGGGCGCGGCCTCGTACTGCGCCTTGACGTCGATAAAGCAACCGCCTTCGAGCAGCTTTTGCGCGAACTGCGGCACGCTGTGGTTCAGCAACTCGCGGTGCGGGACCGCGACGATCAGCGCCTCGGCCGGGGTGAGCGCGTCGAATTCGGCCAGTTGCACACCATAGTCGCGCATCGCCTCGTCGGCGTCGGCGACCGGGTCGCACACGGCGACCTCAACCCCGTACGAGGCGAGCTCGGCGATCATGTCGAACACCTTCGAATTGCGCAGGTCCGGGCAATTCTCCTTGAACGTGAGCCCGAGCACGTTGACGCGCGCGCCCTTGAGCTTGAAGCCGGCGCGCACCATCTCCTTGACCGTCTTTTCGGCCACGAATTTCGCCATCGAATCATTGATGCGCCGGCCCGCGAGGATCACGTCGGGATGGTAGCCGAGCATTTGCGCCTTGTGCGTGAGGTAGTAGGGATCGACCCCGATGCAATGGCCGCCGACGAGCCCGGGCCGGAACGGCAGGAAATTCCATTTGGTGCCCGCCGCGCGCAACACTTCGAGCGTGTCGAGGCCGAGCCGGTCGAAGATGATCGCGAGCTCGTTCATGAGGGCGATGTTGAGGTCGCGCTGGGTGTTTTCGATGACCTTGGCCGCCTCCGCGACCTTGATGCTCGAGGCGCGGTGCACCCCGGCCGTGACGACCTGTTCATACAGCAGGGCGACCAGCTCGAGCGTTTGCGCGTCGTCGCCGGCGACGACTTTGCAGATCGTCTCGAGGGTATGTTCGCGGTCGCCCGGATTGATGCGCTCGGGTGAAAAGCCCACATGGAAGTCCTCCTTCCAACGCATGCCGGAGCACTGCTCGAGCAAAGGGATGCAAATCTCCTCGGTGGCGCCAGGATACACGGTCGATTCGAAAATGACAGTGGCGCCGCGCTTGAGGTTGGCGCCGACCGTCTTGCTGGCCCCGACCAGCGCCGAAAAGTCGGGATTGTGGGCGATGTCGACCGGGGTCGGCACGGCCACGATGACAAAATCGGCCAGCGCGATGTCGGCCGGATCGGTGTCGACGCTGAGCCACTTCGCGGCGCGCATGCGCGCTTCGCTGAACTCGCCCGTCGGGTCGACCATGCGGCGGTAGCTATCGATCTTGCGTTGCGACAAATCGATGCCGATGGTGCGCTGGCGTTGGCCGAACGCGAGCGCGAGCGACAGACCGACATAGCCAAGACCTACGATGGCGACAATGCTCATTGTGTTTTCCCTGGGAGTGACTTGTTGACGGGCCGGCTGGTGAGCCACGGCACTGGCGCCAGAGCCGATTTTACGAGCCACGCAAAGCCCAACTTTTGATGTTCAGCAACGCGAACCGGATTCGGGCGCCGTGTTGCTCAGCCCGCATATCTTGACTTTGCGCAAAGAGCCGACGCGCCCACTCCTTACCCTGTCATGGATGTCCGTCAATCACATGCTCAGGAGAATGCCATGTCCGTGCCCTTCCCCCCGTCCCGCCGCGCCGGCGCCGCAACCATTCTCGCCGTCACGCTCGCGCTGGCCCTCGGCGGCTGCGGACGCGGCAGCGACAGTGCCGCGCTGATCGCCGAGGCGCGCCAGTATCGCGAAAAAGGGGAAATGAAGGCGGCCGTGATCCAGCTCAAGAACGTGTTGCAAAAGGACGCCGACAACCTCGCCGCGCGCACGCTGCTCGGCGAGGTCTACCGCGACCAGGGCGATGCCGTCTCGGCCGAGAAGGAATTGCGCCGCGCGCTCGCGCTCGGCGGCGACAAGGAGCGCCTGACCGTGTTGCTTGGAAAAACCCTGCTGATGCAGGGCCGTTACGACGCCCTGCTCGACGAGATCAAGGCCGGCCCCGGCGCCAAGCCGGCCCTGCTCGCGCTGCGCGGCAATGCCGTGCTGGGACAGCTCGACATCAAGCAGGCCAGGACGCTATTCGACGAAGCGCTCGCGCTCGACGCCCGATCGTCCGACGCCCTGCTCGGCCTGGCGCGCATCGCCGCCGCCGAGGGCCGCAGCGCCGAGTCGACCGGCCTGATCGGGCGCGCGCTCGCGGCCAGCCCGTCCGACGCCGACTGCCTGCGCTTCCGGGGCGACCTGCTGCGCCTCGAAGGCAAGCCCGAGCGCGCGCTGGCGGCCTACCGCGAATTGCTCAAGATCCACCCGAACAATGCCCAGGCCCATATCGATGTCGCCAACCTGCATCTCGATGCCGGAAAATTCGACGAGGCGCGCGTCCAGATCGCCGCCGCGCGCAAGGTCGGCACGGGCACGCTGGCCGTGTTCTACTCGCAAGCCATGCTCGACTTCCGCGAGGGCAAGCACGCCGCCGCGCTCGAGGCGCTGCAGCAGATCACCCGCGTCGAGCCCGACCATTATCCGAGCATCCTGCTGCTCGGCGCGGTGCAGAGCGCGCTCGGGTCGACCCAGTCGGCCGAACAGCACCTGCAAAAATTCCTCGGCGCCTATCCCGGCCATCCCTACGCGAGCAAGCTGATGGCGTCGCTGCAGGTGCGCGCCAACCATCCCGAGGCCGCGCTCGCGCTCGTGCTGCCGCTGCTCGAGCGCAACGCCGACGATGTCGAACTGCTCACGCTGGCCGGCGAGGCGCATCTGCGCGCGCGCCAGTTCAGCCGCGCGGCCGAGTACTACGAAAAGGCCGCCGCGCTGAAACCCGGGGCGCCGACGCTGCACACCGCGCTCGCGCTGAGCCGGCTCGGCAATGGCGACAGTGCGCGCGCGGTGGCCGAGCTCGAGCGCGCGGCCGGGCTCGACCGCGGCGCCGGGCGCACCGGCGTGCTGCTCGTCATGTCCTACCTGCGCGCGGGCGACGCCGACAAGGCGCTCGCGCTGGTGCTGGAGATGGAAAAGCAGGGTCGCAATCCGCTGCTCGACAATCTGAAGGGCGGCATTGCCATGGTCAGGAAGGACGTCGCGGGCGCGCGCGCGCACTTCAACCGCGCGCTCGCGCTCGACCCGCTGTACCTGCCCGCGCTCGACAACCTGGCCCAGCTCGACATGCTCGAGAAGCGCCCGCACGAGGCCAAGCGGCGCTACCAGGCGGCGCTCGCGAAGGCGCCGCGCAGCGCGACCCTGATGGAGGCGCTGGCGCGGCTGGCCACGAGCGAGGGCAAGACCGCCGAAGCCATGACCTGGCTCGAGCGCGCCCACACCGAACATCCGCAGGCGCTCGGACTCGGGCTGCGGCTGGTCGATTTCTACGTGCACGCGGGCGAGCCGCGCAAGGCCTTGAACCTGGCCCAGAAGCTGCGCGCCAACCATCCGGCCAACAGCGACGCGCTGGCCATGCTCGCCGAGGCCTACGAGGCCAACGTCAATTTCCCGGCGGCGGCCGACAGCTATGCGAGCCTGGCCTCGCTGGTGCCGGGATCGGCCGTGCCGCTGATGCGGCTGGCGACGCTGCGCCTGCGCATGAAGGATGAAGCGGGCGCGGTCGAGGCGCTGCGGCGCGCGCTCGCCATCGCGCCCGAACTGCTCGACGCCCAGATGACGCTGTTGAACGTATTGGTCGGACAGAAGAAGCTCGCCGAGGCGCGCGCGCTCGTCGTCGCCGCGCAAAAGCGCCGCCCGGATGGCGCCGCCGGCTTCAAGCTCGAGGGCGACCTGCTGAGCGCGCAGAACCAGCACGGCGCCGCGCTCAAGGCCTACGAGCGCGCGTTCGCGCTCGAGCGCGGCGCACCGGCCTTGATCCAGCTGCACGGGGCCTTGCTCAAGACGGGCAAGCCGGCCGATGCCGACGCGCGCGTCGCGCTGTGGCTCAAGGAGCATCCGGCCGACGTGCCCACGCGCCTGTATTTTGCGAGCAGCAAGGTGGTCGCGAACGACACCAAGGGCGCGACCGAGCAACTGGCCATCCTGCTCAGGCACGAGCCGGACAATGTGCTGGCCTTGAACGAACTGGCGCTGCTGTACCAGCGCCAGAACGACAAGCAGGCGCTCGCGCTGGCCGAACGGGCGCACCGCCTCGCGCCCGCCAGCCCGGCCGTGATGGACACGCTGGGCACGATTTTGCTCGATGCGGGCGAGCTTGGCCGCGCGCTGCCGCTGCTGCGCAAGGCCGGCGCGCTGTCGCCCCAATCGGGCAACATCGGCTACCACCTCGGGCTCGGCCTGGCGCGCGCGGGCGACAAGCGCGCCGCCCGCAAGGAGCTCGAACGGGTGCTCGCCGCCCCTACCCCGTTCTCGGAACGCGAGCAGGCGCAAAGCTTCCTCGCCACGCTGTAGGCGTGCCGCGCGCCGTGGGTAGTACCGTGGGAACTGCCGTGGGAACTGCCATCGGGAGTCCCGCGGGGCGGGCGAGCGGGGGCGCGCCGGGGCGCTTACTGGCGGCCGCATTCGCGCTGTTGCTGGCCGGCGCCGCCTGCCGCTACCCGTTCGAGGGCACCCTGCTCGGACCGGTCCTGCTCGCGTACGCCGGCCTGCTGTGGTGGCGCCCCGTGCTGTGGCTCGCCCTGCTGCCCGCGCTGCTGCCGGTGCTCGACCTGGCGCCCTGGACCGGCTGGTTTTACCTCGAAGAGACCGACCTGCTGCTGCTCGTGACCGCCGCCGCGGGCTACTGGCGCCTGCGTCCGGGCGCGGCCGGGGCCACGCTGCCGCGCACGCTGCGCTACGCGGCCGTGCTGGTGTCGCTGGCGGGCGCGCTCGCGCTGGCGCGCGCCATGCTGCCCTGGCCGGCGGCCGACCTGAACGCCTTCGCCACCTACCAGAGCGGCTGGAACGGCGTGCGCACCGCCAAGGGCTGGCTGTGGGCCCTGATCCTGCTGCCGCTGCTCAGGCAAGACGCGGGCCCCGCGCTGGCGCGCCTGCGCAGCCATTTCTTCCCCGGCATGCTGGCCGGCCTCGGCCTCGTCGCGCTGGCGGCCGGCGCCGAGCGCATGGCGTTTCCGGGACTGCTCAACATGGCGAGCGACTACCGCACCAGCGCGCCGTTCTCGGCCATGCACACGGGCGGCGCCGCGCTCGACGGCTATCTCGCGCTGTGCCTGCCGCTGCTCGCGCCCTGGCTGGTCCGGGCGGCCAGCCGGCGGCGCACCGCGCTCGCGCTCGCGCTGCTCGCGCTCGCCGCGTACGCCGGGCTGACCACGTTCTCGCGCGCGCTGTACCTAGCCTTCGGCGTCTCGGCGCTCGTGTTGTGGGCGCTGCACCGGCCCGCGCCGACGCCGCGCCAGCGCGCAATGTCCGTGCTCGCGCTGGCCCTCGCCGCGTGCGCGCTAACGCTGGTGTTTTCATCGGGAGGCTACCGGGGCCTGGCCGCGGCCCTGTTGCTGCTGTGCGCGGCCGGCTGGCTCGGCACGCGCAAGCTCGGCTGGCGCGACGCAGCCGCCGCGCTCGCAACCGCCTGCGCCCTCGAGGCCGCGCTGCTGCCGGTGCTGCCGGCGTCCGCGCTCGGGCCGTTCAAGCCGCCGTATCTGCTGTTCGCCTGCGCCTGCGCCGGTTTCGCGTTTGGTGCCATGCGGGCGGGCGGCGCGCGGCTGGCCCTGGCCGCCTTTTTCGGCATGCTGATCAATTCGGTGTTGATCGGCTGGCACTGGGGCGGCGCGCCGGGCGCGCGCGGCGCCGCACTGGCGGCGGCGCTCGCGCTCGCGCTCGCGCTGCTCCAACTGGCGCTTCCCGGCGCGCGCTGGCGGCCCGGCCGCGCCGGCGTCGCCGGCGCGCTCGCCTGTGCCGTCATGCTCGCCGCCGCGGTGCCGGTGGGCGCGAGTTATTATGCGGCCGAGCGCTTCGGCACCAGCCTCGGCGACCTCGGGACGCGCCTGCAGCACTGGCGCCGCGCGGTGCAGATGATGGACGCGGGCCCGGCCACACACCTGTTCGGCATGGGACTCGGGCGCTACCCCGCCGTGTATGTCGAGCGCAACCCCGGGCGCGAAACCCCGGGCGCGTTCGCCTACGTCGAGCACGAGGGCAACCGCGCCCTGCGCATGAGCGCGCCCGAGTTCGCGCGCGGCTGGGGCGAGGTGATCCGCGTGCTCCAGCGCGTGCCGCTCGCGCCCGCGACCATGTACCTGCTCACGGTCGATGTGCGCCGCCAAGACGCGCGCGCGCTCGTCGAACTCGAGCTGTGCGAGCGCCAGTTGCTGTACCCGCAAAATTGCATCCCGCTGCCCTTGCGCCTGCGTCCGCCCGACGCCCATTGGCAGCACTATGCCGTGCCGTTCAACGCGGGCGCGCTCGACGGCGCCGCCTTCACGGGCGCGCCCGTGCAGCTGGCGCTGTCGGTGAGCGGGCACGCGTCGCTCGAACTCGACAACCTGAGCATCGTCGCCCTCGATTCCGGCAAGGAGCTATTGCGCAACGGCAGTTTTACGCGCGGCTACGACCACTGGTTCTTCAGCAGCGACCGCCACCACCTGCCCTGGCATGTCAAGAACCTGGCGCTGAACCAGTTTTTCGAACAGGGCTGGCTGGGCCTGGCCGCGCTGCTGTGGCTGCTGGGCGCGGGCGCCCTCGTGCTGCTGCGGCGCGCCCGCGGCGGCGATGCGCACGCGGCCGCCTGCGCGGCGGCGCTGGCCGGCTTCCTGGTCGTCGGACTATTTGACAGCCTGCTCGACGTGCCCCGCATCAGCCTGCTGTTCTACCTGTTCCTGTTCGCCGCGCTGCTGCGGGCGGCGCCGTCGCGCGCGCCGGCTCGTAGCGTCCCGGCGCGATGATGCCGTCGGGGTCGAGCGCGGCCTTGATTTTGGCCACGGTCTGCCAGTAGACGTCGGCGTGCGGGTCGAGTTCGGCCATCGACTGGTTGCCGACGCGGTAGGGAATGAAGCCGGCCGCCATCACGCGCGCGAACGCGGCGCCGTAGCAGGCCTGCGCGCGCGCCACCTCGTCGGGGTCGTCCTTGTCGTAGGTGAGCGTGATCACGCCGCCGAGCGCGCGCTCGTTGATCAGGCTGAAGGTGACGAACAGGTCGAAGCCGTGCTCGCGGAACAGCGGCGCGACCATCGCGTGCAGTTCGAGCAGGTCGGCCCCGCGCAGCGGGATGATGGGCGAGACCCACAGCATGCCGCAATTGTCGTGCGCCGGATTGGCCTGCCGCGGGAAGCCGGCCGGCAGCCCGCCGCGGCGGCGCCAGTAGGCGCCGGCCAGGAAGCGCCCGTTCGGCACCCCGCGGTTCATCTGGAACAGCGATTCGCCGAGCGCGACCTGGGCGCGCATGGTGCGCCCGGCCTGCGTGTCGCCGAGCAGGCGCCCGAGCCGCGCGCCCCAGCGCAGCTTGCCCTCGCTCAAAAAACGCGGCTTGCCGGCCGTGCCCTTGAGCGCCTTGCGCAGCGCCGCGCGCGCGGCCGCGACCTGCGCCGCGCTGCCGTACAGCGCGCCCGAGACGGTCCAGGCGCCGATGCCCGCGCCCTCGCGCAGGCTCGCGCGCAGCGACTCCGGCAGCGGCACCTGGCCGCCGGCGCGCTCGCGCGGATAGACCGTGCCACCCGAGATCACGCGCAGGTCGTTCCCAATGTGCAAGATACTGCGCAGGGTGCCGTTCAGGCGCAGCGGGCGCAGCGCGTCGACCACGGGGCCGATGTCCTCGTGTTGCGGCACCGTGCACAGGAAATGGTTGAGGCACTCGGCCTTGGGCTGGAGCCAGATCCCGATCTGGGTGACGATGCCGAAATTGGACTGGGTGAACATGCCGTCGAGGAAGGGCCCGACCCCGTACGGGAACAGATGCGTGCAGCGCGCGTCCGGGTAGTGCCCGAAGCCCGTCTCGAGCAACTCGCCGCTCGAGAGCACGACCTGCATGCCGGCCACGTGCGCGAGCCTATTGCCATAGGGCGAGTGGCCGAAACCGCGTTCGAGGATGTTGCCCATGAAGCTGGTGTCGGGGCCGGCCCCGGTGCAATCGATCCACAGCTCGAGCTTGTGGTCGATCAGGTACTGCGAGAGCTGCTGCTGGGTCACGCCCGGTTCGATCACCGCGTAGGCGAGCGTGGCGTCGACCGCGACGATGCGGTTCATGCGCGCCAGTTCCATGACGATCTGGCCGTGGCCGACCGCGCAGGCGTCGCCGTAGCCCCAGTTTTTGCCGGTGCTGACCGGATACAGCGCGATCTGGTGGCGCGCCGCGATCCGCACCAGCGCCGCCACCTCGGCGCGCGAGCCGGGCCGCACCACGGCCAGCGGCACGGTGCTGCGCGCGGCGGTGCTGCGCGCGTACAGATCGAGCGTGATCGGGTCGTCGCGCACATGCTCGGCGCCGACCGCGTCGCGCATCGCGCGCAACACGGGGTCGCGCCGTTCGGGCGTTTGCACGGCGGCGGCGCCGCCCGCTTCTTCTAACAGGTTCATGCGATTCCTTGAATGGCGTGGAGGCTTTCCGTTGGACTGCTTGTCCTGCTTGCCTTAGTTGCGCCCGGCCTTCAGGCGCGAGGTGATGCCCGGCTCGTCCCAGGTCGGGAAAAAGTAGGGGTAGAACGAGCGTTCGTCGCCGTGCTGCTCCATGAGGCCGCCCCAGCGCCGGATCTGCTCGCCCATGTAGTCGAGCTGCAGGCGCAGCAGCACGGCCGGCGCCCCGACCCGGGTGCAGGGCCGCTCGCCGCCGAAGTCGGAGAAGCCGAGCATGCGTTTATAGAACATCACGTGGCGCGGGTTGACTTCGATGATGTAGTCGGTGAAGCCGTGGATGTTGTGCGCGTAGATGTAGGAGATGTGGATCAGCGAGGCGAACACGCGCTTGGTCACGCCCTTGTCGATCGCCAGCCGCGACGGTTCGCACAGGCGCCGCCCCTGCGCCCGCAGTTCGTCGAGTTTGTCGCGGAAGTTCTCGTCGGCCGGCAGGCTGGTGTCGCGGTCGAGGCACAAGCTCATGGTGCCGACCGTGATCCCGCCGGTCTCGGCGTACAGCGTGATCTTGTTGGTCTCCCTGGGCTCCCCGGGCTCCCCGGCCTCCTTGCTCCCTTTGCCCTCCACGGCCGCTTTGGGCCCGTTGGGCCACCGGGCCTCGTTGCCGTCCGCTGCCTCGTGCGGCTCGACCGCGTAGCCGCGCCAGCCGTACATCTTGCGGATCAGGAGGCTGGCCGCCTCGCGCCGCCCGGCCGAATTGGCCATGCGGATGTGGAACACCTGTACGTCGATCGGATGCTCCATTCCCGCCTCCGCGGCCGGTTCGCGGATGCACAGGTCGCGCAGCCCGCTCGGGGATTCGAATGAAGCAATTGGTAACTCATCTTGAAGCATGTTTTGCATCCTCCACGTGACCGTCTCCGGCGCTTTCCGGCGCGAATATATTTGTCCATATCAGACAAGGTCATGCATGGGTTAGTTCCGCTTGACCCGCAAATATATTTCCAATGGGCAAAGCGCGCTCGTCGGTAATCTTTCCAATCGACGCGCGAAAAACCGGGCGCGTTCGCCAAGTCGTTGATTCGGAAGCCGAATTTCGCGTGGCATGGATGGTGCTTATACAAGCGTCACGGGAGCGGCCAGTTCGCCGCGCCGCGCACCTGATTGATTTGCCTCATCACCGGAGACCGACCATGAAACTTTTGAAAAAAACACTGATGCTCGCGGCCGCCGCCGCCGGCATCGCCTTTGGCGGCATGGGCACGGCCCACGCCGATTCCTTCGCCTCGTCGATCCTGATCATCGACAACTTCCGCCTGCTCCATTCGGACGGCACCCCGTTCAGCACCGCCGACTTCGTCAACCTGACGGGCACCAACGACGCCCACGCGACGGCCTCGCTGAACGGCGTGTTCGCCAACGACGCCCAGTCGTTCGGCATCCTCAGCGGGGTCAACCCCGATGTCGCCAACGTCACGGTCGGCGCGCCCAATCCGGCCCGCCCCCCGAACAACTTCACCCCCTTCCCGAACCCGCCGCCGGTGCCCGGCACCTTCGGCTACGCCGACCAGAACCTGACGGGCAGCTCGATCCAGATCGGGATGGCGCCGGCCGGCGCGCTCGCGCAAACGCGCGCCGACGCCTCGCTCGCGGTCAACGGCATGGCTTCGGGCAACTCGGACGTGGGCACCTCGACCACCTTCCAGTTCACGCTCGCGGCGGGCGACTCGATGACGGTCTCGTTCGACGCCAACCCCTACACCCAGGCCTACGTTTCGGCCGGCTCGTCCCCGACCACCAATGCCAACGCGCGCCTGTCGTGGAGCATCCAGATCATCGACCTGAGCACCGGCCTGCCCGTGTTCACTTACGCGCCGAACGCGCTCAACGCCATGAGCAACGTCAGCCGCACCGACGGCTTCGCCGGCACCACCACCTACGCGCCGGGCACCGCAGCCTTCCTCGCGACGACCCCGATCCTGAACGCGACGAGCACTTACCAGATCACGATTCAGCACAACACGCTGGCCAACGCGCTGCAGGCCCAGGCCGTGCCCGAGCCGGCCACGCTGGCGATCTTCGGCATCGGTCTGTTGGGCATGTCGGCGTTCGGCCGCCGGCGCAAGGCCGGCGCCGCGCCCGAGCAGGCATAAAGCGGGGCAAGATATGAGAACGGCCGGCCGGATCGCTCCGGCCGGCCGTTTTTTTGGGCCGCGCGCCTTAGAAGAAGCTTTCCGGGATGACCAGCACGTCGCCGGGACGCATCGGGGTGTTGGCCGAGATGTCGCCGTTGCGGATCAGGTCGTGCAGGCGCACCTGCATCGTCTGGTCCTTGCCGCCGACCTGGCGCACGATGCGCGCCTTGTTGCCTGCGGCGAAATCGGTGATGCCGCCGACGGCGATCAAGACGTCCATCAGCGACATGCCCTGGCGGTAAGGCAAGGCCTGCGGGCGCGCGGCCTGCCCGATGACCCGGATCTGCTGGCTGTACGGCCCCACGAAACCGGTCACGATGACGGTCACGACGGGTTGCTGTATGTATTTCTGCAAGGTTTTCTCGATGTCGCGCGCGAGCTCGGTCGCGCTCTTGCCGGCCGCCTGCAAGTCCTCGACCAGCGGCGTCGTGATCTTGCCGTCGGGCCGCACCGGCACCGAGGTCGATACCTCGGGGTTGCGCCAGACATTGATGTTGACGTTGTCGCCCGGACCGATCAGGTAGTCGCCCGGGGCCGGCAGCGCCGCCACCGCCACCGGCAACGGGCCCTGCGTGGCGCAGGCGCTGACCGCCGCGCACAGCGCCAGCATGCCGGCCAGCTTGTGCGCGGCTGCTTTGTTTGTTTGTCTCACGGAAAATCCTTTCGCGATGGAACGGCGGTCATTGCACGTTATCCATGATTGTGAAAAAGCGGCTTTCCACTGTTGATATGAATCAACGCCACCGAAGGTAGCCGGATTTCATTGTTTTTGCAGCCATATAATCGAAAACACAAGCGAGGCCGGCAGTACGGCTTCCCCCTCGTCGCGACGTTTACGGAGACTGGCAGACCATGGAGGAATTAATCAGCCAGTTGCTGTCGAGCCTGAAGGGGATCTGGAAATACCGCTGGTATGCGGCCGCCGTGACCTGGTGCGTCGCGCTCGGCGGCTGGGCCAAGGTCTACAGCATGCCCGACGACTACCAGAGCACGGCGCGCGTGTTCGTCGACACCCAGAGCATCCTCAAGCCGCTGCTGTCGGGCATGACGAGCGTGCCCAACGTCGAGCAGCAGGTGTCGATCATGAGCCGCACCCTGCTCAGCCGGCCCAACGTCGAACGCGTCATGCGCATGGTCGACATGGACGTGGGCGCGACCGATGTGGGCGAGCACGAGCGCCAGGTCGACGACCTGATGGGCAAGATCAAGATCGGCGGCACCAACACCCACGACATCTACACCATCAGCTACCACCACGCCGACCCGAAGATGGTGCGCGACGTGGTGCAGTCGCTGCTCACGATCTTCCTCGAGGGCAGCTTCAAGGGCAAGAAGGGCGAGTCGCAAAAGGCGGTCCAGTTCATCGACGACCAGATCAGGGGCTACGAGGAGCGTCTGGTCGCGGCCGAGAACATGGTCAAGGAGTTCAAGCTGCGCAACAGCGGCCTGCTGCCGCGCCAGGGCGTCGACTACAGCTCCCAGCTCGCGATCGCGGCCGACGCCCTCAACACGGCGCGCCTCGAACTGCTCGAGGCCGAACAGGGCCGCAACGCGATCAACGCCCAGATCAGCGGCGACGAACCGGTGCTCGGGATCGCCCCGCGCGCCGCCGTCGCGGCCAACCCGGAACTGGACGCGCGCATCGCGGCGATCAACAAGAACCTCGACGCTCTGCGCCTGCAGTACACCGAACTGCATCCCGACATCGTCGCCGCGCGCCGCCTGCTCGGCCAGCTCGAGGCGCGCAAGCTCGAGGAGGCGAAACTGAATGTCCCGGAGGCCGACCCGGGCAAGCATTACAGCCCGATGCTGCAGCAGCTCAAGGTGGCCCTGACCGAGGCCGACGCCAAGGTCGCCAGCTTCCGCGCGCGCGTGCACGAATACGCGGCGCGCCACGAACGGCTGCAGGCGCAGAGCAACGCCGTGCCCGAGGTCGAGTCGCAACTGGCCCAGCTCAACCGCGATTACCTGATCAACAAGGACAACTACGAAAAGCTGATCGGCCGGCGCGAGGCGGCCAAGCTGTCGGGCGAACTCAGTTCGACCACCGAGATGATGACCTTCAAGATCATCGACCCGCCGACCCTGCCGTTCGTGCCCGTCGGCCCGAACCGCAAGCTGCTGTTCTCGGCCGTGCTGCTGGCCGCGCTGCTGGCCGGGCCGGCCGCCGCGCTGCTCATCAGCCAGGTGCGCCCGACCTTCGACAGCCCCAGCGCGCTGCGCGAGGTCACCGGCCTGCCCGTGCTGGGCACCGTGTCGATGAACTGGACCGCGGCCGAATCGCTCAAGCACCGCCGCGGCCAATACCTGTTCGGGCTGTCGTTCGCCATGCTGCTCGGCCTGTACGGCACGGTGCTGGCGAACGGCCTGCTCAAGACCTGACGCCATCCATAGGGGGACACCGTGAACATTTCCCACACCGAGCAAGCGCCGCCGGGCGCGCTCGCCGATGCCGGCTTGCGGCGCCAGCACGTCGAGATCAACCTGGCGCGCCTGCACCAGCTGGGCATGGTCACGCACGACGGCGGGCGCACCAGCGCGGCCGAGGACTTCCGCATCATCAAGCGCCCGCTGCTGCGCAACGCGGCCGGCGCCATCGGCGGCGGCGTCCCCAACGGCAACCTGATCGTCGTCACCAGCGCCCTGCCCGGCGAGGGCAAGACCTATTGCGCGATCAACCTGGCGATGAGCATGGCGATGGAGAAGGAACGCACCGTGCTGCTGGTCGACGCCGACGTGGCGCGCCCGTCGGTGCTCAAGGTGCTCGGCCTGGGCGCGACGCCGGGCCTGATGGACGTGCTGCTTAGCGAAAAACTGGGCCTGGCCGACGTCATCCTCAAGACCAATGTCGCCTCGCTGAGCCTGCTGCCGGCCGGGCGCAACAACAAGCACGCGACCGAGCTGCTCGCCAGCCAGAGCATGAGCGCGCTGCTGGCCGAGATCGCGGGGCGCTACCCGGACCGGATCGTGATCTTCGACTCGCCGCCCCTGCTGCTGACGACCGAGGCCGGCGTGCTGGCCGCGCAGATGGGCCAGGTGGTGCTCGTGGTCGAGGCCGAGACCACGACCCAGCACGCGGTCAAGGAGGCGCTGCGCCGGCTCGAGACCTGCCCGCACATCAACCTCATCTGCAACAAGACGCGCGCCTTCCCCGGCGGCGACTACTATGGCTATTACGACTAGGCAGCCGCGCGCGCGCCGCCTGTCGGCGCTCGCCGCCAGCCTGCTCGTGGCGTTCCCGGCGGCCGCGGCCGAGTGGAACGTGGTGCCGTCGCTGCGCACCCGCCTGAGCTACTCCGACAATGTGCACCTGCTGCCCGAACCGCTGGCGCGGGCCGAAACCATCGGCGAGATCGCGCCCGGCATCAGCATCAGCGCGAGCGCGCGCCGGCTGCGCTTCGACGCCGCCTACAGCGTCAGCCAGGTCAGCTACAGCCGCGAGCCCAGTTCCGTGACCCACAACCTGCATGCGGGCGCCCAGGCCGAACTGGTCGAGGACTGGCTGTTTGCGGGCGCGCGCGCGAGCATCAGCCGCATGGCGGTCTCGCCGTTCGGGCCGCAGCCGGTCGACGGCGCCGTGCGCGGCGCCAACGAGAGCAGCGTGCGCGTGCTCGGGATCACGCCGACCCTGCGCCACCGCGTGCCGGGCCTGGCCGCGCTCGAGGCGCGCTTCGCCTACGAGGATGTGAGCGCGGGCGCGCGCCTGCTGCGCGCGCGCAGCGGCGCGGCCGCCATCACGCTCGCCAGCGACGGCCTGCACGGCTGGGGCTGGGACACCCAGTACCAGCGCAAGCGGGTCGACGACGCCAGCGTCTCGCCGGTCAACCTGACCAGCGCCTCGGGCGCGCTGCGCTACGCGCCCACGCCGCGCCTGCGCCTGTCGGCGCGCAGCGGCTACGAGGACAACGACTACCGCTCGATCGCGGGCCCGGCGCAGGGCCACTTCTGGCACGCCGCGCTCGACTGGAACCCGTCGCGCCGCAGCTCGCTCAGCGTGAGCACGGGGCGGCGCTACTTCGGCAAGACCTACGGGCTCGACCTGAGCCACCGCGCGCGCCGCAGCCTGTGGCAGCTGTCCTACGGCGAGGACATCACGAGCACCCACGCCCAGTTCCTGGCCCTGAACCAGCTCGACACCTCGGCCGTGCTGAACGCGCTGTGGGCGACCAGCATCCCCGACGCCCAGCTGCGCCAGCGCCAGGTGGCGCTGTTCCTGGCCGCGGTGCAGGTGCTCGGGCCCGGGCGCGGCACCGTCAACTACTTCAGCCACGGCTACTTCCTGCAAAAGCTGCTGGTCGGCTCGATCGCGCTGCAGGGCGCGCGCAACACTCTCGTGCTCAACGCGGTGCGCGAGACCCGCACCGCGCAAACGAGCAACATCATCGACAGCGAACTGCTGCCGCCGGGCGAGGCGACCCTGTTCGACCGCACCCGCCAACGCAGCGCGTCGGCGCTGTGGAGCTGGCGCCTGGCGTCGCGTTCGAGCCTTAACGCGGCCGCAACGCGCAAGCTCGTGACGGCGCTGTCGAGCGGACGCACCGACACCAACACCATTCTGCGCGCCGGACTGGCGCACCAATTCCAGCCCAGGCTCGGCGGCACGCTCGACCTGCGCCACGTGCGCCACGACAGCAGCAGCGGCGGCGCCTACCGCGAGAACGCGATCAGCGTCTCGCTCGCGATGCAGTTTTAAGGAGCCGTCATGTCCACGCCCCCCCCATCCGCCCTTCCATGCCCCCCCGGCGCCGCCGAACGCCACATCGTGTGCGTGGTCGCGGCCCGCCCCAACCTGATGAAGATGGCGCCCCTGATGGCCGCGCTGGGCGCGCTCGAGCCGGCGCTGGCGCTGACGCTGGTGCACACCGGCCAGCACTACGACGCGGCCATGAACGCGCAATACTTCGGCAGCCTGGCGCTGCCCCAGCCCGACATCAACCTCGGGGTCGGCTCGGGCAGCCACGCGGCCCAGACCGCGCACGTGATGGAGCGCTTCGAGGCGGTGCTGCTGGCGCGCCGCCCGGCCGCCGTGCTGGTCGTCGGCGACGTCAATTCGACGCTCGCCTGCGCGCTGGTGGCGGCCAAGGAGAACGTGCCCGTCATCCACGTCGAGGCCGGCCTGCGCAGCTACGACCGCAGCATGCCCGAGGAGATCAACCGGGTCCTCACCGACCAGCTCTCGACGCTGCTGTTCACCAGCGAGCAGGCCGGCCGCGCCCAGCTGCTGGCCGAGGGCATCGACGGCGCGCGCATCCATTTCACGGGCAACGTGATGATCGACACGCTGCGCCGCCAGCTGCGCCACGCGGTGCCGCTCGGGCGCCAACTCAGCGCGGCCGGGCGCGCCGGCTTCTTGCGCGGCAAGGCAGGCCACGGCGTGGTCACGCTGCACCGCGCCGCCAACGTCGACGACGGCGCCACCTTGGCCAAGCTGATGCGCACGCTCGGGCGCGTCAGCGCCCACCTGCCGCTGATCTTCCCGGTGCACCCGCGCACCCGCGCCATGCTCGACCGGATCGGGGTGGACCAGGCGGCGCTGCCGGCGGTGCTGCTGCTGCCGCCCCAGGGCTACCTCGAGATGCTCGGCCTGATGCAGGGCGCGCGCCTGGTGCTGACCGACTCGGGCGGGGTGCAGGAGGAGACCACGGCGCTCGGCGTGCCGTGCCTGACGCTGCGCGAGAACACCGAACGCCCGGTCACGGTCAGCGAGGGCACCAACATCGTCGCCGGGCTCGACCCCGACGCGATCGTCGCGCTGGCGCTCGAGACGCTGCGCACCGGCGGCAAGCGCGGCGCCATTCCGGCGCTGTGGGACGGCCACGCGGCCGAGCGCGTGGCGGCCGTGGTGCAGGCGTGGCTTGGCGGCGCCCGTGCCGCCGCCTGAGGCGCGCGCGACGCCCGCGGCGCGCGTGCGCAACGCGCTGAGCGTCGACGTCGAGGATTACTTCCAGGTGTCGGCGTTCGCCGGCCACATCCCGCGCAGCCTTTGGCCCGGCATGCCGTGCCGGATCGAGCGCAACCTCGAGGCCGTGTTCGCGCTGCTCGACGAGCGCGCCGTGCACGCGACCTTCTTCACGCTCGGCTGGATCGCGCGGCGCTACCCGGCGCTGGTGCGCGCGATCGTCGCCGGCGGCCACGAGCTGGCCAGCCACGGCTACGCGCACCAGCGCGCCAACGGCCAGGGGCGCGACCAGTTCCGGCGCGACGTGATGAGCAGCAAACACCTGCTCGAGGACATCGGCGGCCAGGCGGTGCTCGGCTACCGCGCGCCCAGCTTCTCGCTCGGCCCGGGCGACCGGGCGCAGCTCGATACGCTGGCCGCCTGCGGCTACGTCTACAGCTCGAGCATGTACCCGATCGCGCACGACCACTATGGCGCGCCGGGGGCGCCGCGCTTCGCGTTCCGCCCGGCCGGGCTTGACGGCATCCTCGAGCTGCCGATCAGCACCGCCAGCCTGTTCGGACGCAATCTGCCGGCCGGCGGCGGCGGCTACTTCCGCCTTTTCCCGTACCGGCTCTCGCATTGGCTCTTGCGTCGAATCAACCTCGCCGACGGGCAGGCGGGCATATTCTATTTTCACCCCTGGGAGCTCGATCCCGGGCAACCACGTCAAAGCGGGCTCCCCTTGAAAACGCGTTTTCGCCATTACCTGAACCTGGACCGGACCGCGCCGCGCCTGCGCGCGCTCACGCGCGATTTCAGCTGGGACCGCATCGACCGCATCTTCCTGGGCCGCCCATGAGCGAGTCGCCCATCACGCTCGGCCTGCTCGACGACGCCGGCGCGGCGCGCTGGGACGCGTTCGTGCTGGCCTGCCCCGAGGCGACCTTCTTCCACCGTGCCGGCTGGCGCACCATCCTCGAGCAGGTGTTCGGCCACCGGACCTGGTTCATGTATGCGCAACAGGACGGCCGTCTGCGCGCGGTGCTGCCGCTGGCGCAGGTCAAGAGCCTTTTGTTCGGCAACACCCTGTGCGCGCTGCCGTTCTGCGTGTATGGCGGCATCGCCGCCGACTGCGCGCGCGCCGCCGCCTTGCTCGACGCGGCGGCCTGGCGCCTGGCCGAAGAACTCGGCGTCGGCCACCTCGAATACCGCAACCTGCATCCGCGCGCGCAAGGCCACGGCGCCAGCGCGCTGTACGCGACCTTCCGCCGGCCGCTGTTGCCCGAACCCGAGCAAAACCTGCTGGCGATCCCGCGCAAGCAGCGCGCGATGGTGCGCAAGGGGATCGCGGCGGGCCTGGCCAGCACCATCGACGGCGCCAGCGACGACTTTTTCGGCGCCTACGCCGACAGCGTGCACCGCCTCGGCACGCCGGTGTTCTCGCGCCGCTATTTCAGGGCGCTGGCCGAGGTCTTCGGCGACGATTGCGAGTTCATGTCGGTGCGCCACGGGGGCGCGACCGTGTGCGCGGTGCTCAATTTCTACTTCCGCGACCAGGTGCTGCCCTATTACGGCGGCGGCGGCGCGGCCGCGCGCGCGCTCGCCGGCAACGACTTCATGTACTGGGAGGTGATGCGGCGCGCCTGCGCGCGCGGCTGCCTGCTGTTCGATTTCGGACGCAGCAAGCGCGGCACCGGCGCCTACGACTTCAAGAAGAACTGGGGCTTCGAGCCGCAGCCGCTGGCCTACGAATACCGCCTGCTGCGCGCGCGCGCCGTCCCCGAGCGCAACCCGCTCAATCCGCGCTACAGCCTGCCGATCCGGGCCTGGCGCGCGCTGCCGCTGCGCGTGGCCAACCTGATCGGCCCGCACATCGTGCGCAACCTGGGCTAGGCGATGCAAGAACTGCTCTTCCTCGCGCACCGCATCCCCTACCCGCCGAACAAGGGCGACAAGCTGCGCTCCTATAATATGCTGCGCTACCTGAGCCAGCGCTACCGCGTGCACCTCGGCTGCTTCGTCGACTCGGCCGACGACCGCAAATACATCACCAAGGTCAAGTCGCTGTGCTACGAGACCTGCTTCGTGGACCAGTCGCCGCTGGCGGCGCGCCTGCGCAGCCTGCGCGGCCTGGCCAGCGGCGAGGCGCTCAGCCTGCCCTACTACCGCGACGCCGGCATGGCCGCCTGGGTCGCCCGGGTGCTGCGAAGGCGCCCGGTGCACGCCGCGCTCGTGTTCTCCTCGCCGATGGCGCAGTACCTGATGGCGCCGGGCGCCGGCGCGCTGCGCCGGGTGGTCGACTTCGTCGATGTCGATTCGGAGAAATGGCGCCAGTACGCCGAGGTGCGGCGCTGGCCGATGGCGGCGCTGTACCGGCGCGAGGCACGCGCCCTGCTCGCGCACGAGCGCAGCGTGGCGCAGCGCTTCGAAAGCGCCTCGTTCGTCTCGCAAGCGGAGGCGGCCCTGTTCCGGCGCCTCGCGCCCGAGTCGGGCCACAAGGTTTCGTACTTTAACAACGGGGTCGACGCCGACTACTTCTCGCCCCACATCCTGCAGCGCAGCCCCTTCCCGCCCGGCGCCGCCAACCTGGTCTTTACGGGGGCGATGGACTATTGGCCCAATATCGACGCCGTGCAGTGGTTCGCGCGCGAGGTGTTTGCGCCGCTGTGCGCGCGCCTGCCCGCGCTCGGCTTTTACATCGTCGGGGCGCGCCCGCCGCCCGAAGTGCGCGTGCTCGCGCGCCAGCCCGGCGTGGTGGTCACCGGCACCGTGGCCGACGTGCGGCCCTACCTGGCCCACGCCAGCGTCTGCGTGGCGCCGCTGCGCATCGCGCGCGGGGTCCAGAACAAGGTGCTCGAGGCGATGGCGATGCAAAAGGTCGTGCTGGTATCGCCCCAGGCGCTCGAAGGCATCAGCGCACGCCCCGGCAGCGAGCTGCTGGTGGCCGAGGGCGGCCCCGCCTTCATCGCCCACATCGAGGCCGTGCTGGCGGCGCCCTCCCCGCGCGCGATGGCGCTGGCCGCGCGCGCGCGCGTGCTGGCCGACTACAGTTGGTCCGTCAACCTCGAACGCCTGTCCGCGCTGCTGGCCGCGCCGCTGCCGGAGCGCGCCCGGTGAGCGCGCCGCTGGCGGCGTCCCCGGCCCTTTCGCTGCCGCCGGCGCGCAATCTGCTGCCATTGCTCGCGCTCGGCGCGATCGCGCTTGCCTACGGCGGCACGCTGTGGTCGATGCTCGCGATCTGGGCACGCTCGTCGACCTTCGCCCACGGCGCGCTGATCTTCCCGATCGGCGCCTGGCTGGTGTGGCGCCGCCGCGCCGAACTGGGCACGCTCGAACGCGCGCCCTGCTATCCGGCGCTGGCCCTGGTCGCCGTGCTCGGGGCGCTCTGGCTCATGGCGCGCCTGGCACAGGTCCAGGTCGCGGCCCAGTTCGCGCTGGTGGCGCTGCTGCCGGCGGCGGCGCTGGCCATGCTCGGGCCGCGCTTCACGCGCGCCATCGCCTTCCCGCTGGCCTACCTGCTGCTGGCGGTGCCGTCGGGCGAAGTGCTGATCGGCCCGCTGATCGAGTTCACCGCCAGCTTCACGGTCGGGGCCCTGCAGCTGACCGGCGTGCCGGTCTACCGCGAGGGCAGCTTCCTGACCCTGCCCACCGGGAACTGGGCGGTGGCGGAGGCGTGCAGCGGCCTGCGCTACCTGATCGCCTCGTTCGCGCTGGGCACCCTGTACGCGTATCTGAGCTACCGTTCATTCTGGCGCCGCGCCGCGTTCGTGGCCGCCTCGGTGCTGCTGCCGGTGCTGGCCAACGGCGTGCGCGCCTACCTGATCGTGCTGATCGGGCACTGGAGCAATATGCAAGTCGCGGCCGGGGTCGACCATGTCGTCTACGGCTGGGTGTTTTTTTGCCTGTTGCTGCTGGCGCTGTTCTGGCTCGGCGCGCGCTGGCGCGAACCGGTCGCCGAGGCGGCGCGCCGGGGGCCGGCGTGGAGCGGCGCAGCGCCCCGGGGCGCCGCCGCCGCGTGCGTGCTGCTGGCCGCCGCCTGGCCGGCGCTGGCGGCCTGGCGCATGCCGGAGCCGCCGCCGCAGGCGCTCGCGCGTCCGATCGCGATCGCGCTCGCGCCCGCCCTGGCCGACGAAGCGGAGTTCCGGCTGGTGCAGTTCCAGAGCCCCGATGCGAGCTACGGGCGCCGCCTGCGCCTCGACGCACGCCACAGCGTCGTGCTGCAGCTCGGCCACTACCGGCACCAGCGCGCCGGGGCGGCGCTGGAGCCGGCCGGCGGCGCCCGCGTCGCCGGCGATTGGCGCGAGCTCGGCTCGACGGCGCGCGTGGTCCCGCTCGGGGGCGGCGAGCTCGCCGTGCGCCAGACGGTGCTCGAACGCGGCGGCACCAAGCTGCTCGTGTGGCGCTGGTACCGCCAGTCCGGCGTCGAGACCAGCAGCGCCGCGCGCATCAAACTGCTGCTGGCCGCGCACAAGCTGCTGCGGCTGCGCCAGGACGGAACCGAGATCGTCGTGGCCACAAGCTTCGACGAGAATCCGGAGCAGGCAGCGGCCGTGCTGACCCGCTTTCTCATCCTCATGCGGCCATCCATATTGCGCGGAGTCGAACATGACAGCGTCAACTGAACAACCGAGGCTGGTGGTGCACCTGATCCACCAGCTCGATGTCGGCGGCCTCGAAAACGGGCTGATCAACCTGATCAAGCACATGCCCCCGGAGCGCTACCGCCACGCGATCGTCTGCCTCAAGGACTACTCCGACTTCCACGCCCACATCAAGACGCGCGGGGTCGAGATCATCAGCCTGAACAAACGCGAGGGCAAGGATTTCGGCCACTACCTGCGCATGTTCCGCGCCCTGCGCGCGCTCCAGCCCGACGTCATCCACACGCGCAACCTGTGCGGGATCGAGGGCCAGCTGGTGGCCGCGCTGGCCGGCATCAAGCTGCGCGTGCACGGCGAGCACGGGCGCGACATGTTCGACCTGTACGGCAAACGCCTCAAGTACCAGTTGCTGCGGCGCCTGCTGCGGCCCCTGATCGGCCACTTCATCGCCGTCAGCGCCGACCTCGAACACTGGCTCATCGACAGCGTCGGGGCCGAACCGGGCCGTGTCTCGCAGATCGCCAACGGCGTCGACAGCGTGCAGTTCCACCCGCGCCTCGGCCCGCCCGCCGCGGTCGGGCCCGAAGGCTTCATGACGGACAACGCCTTCGTCATCGGCAGCGTCGGACGCATGGTCGACGTCAAGAACTTCACGACCCTGGTCGAGGCCTTCCTGCGCCTGATCGCCTCGCCCCATCCGGCGCACCAGCGCCTGCGCCTGCTGATCGTCGGCGACGGCCCGACCCGCGCCGAATGCCTCGACATGCTCGCGCGCGCCGGCGCCGCGCACCGCGCCTGGCTGCCGGGCGAACGCAGCGACATCTCGCAACTGCTGCGCGCGATGGACCTGTTCGTGCTGCCGTCGCTGGCCGAGGGCAGCTCCAACACCATCCTCGAGGCCATGGCCAGCGGCCTGCCCGTGATCGCCACGGCGGTCGGCGGCAACACCGAACTGGTGCACCCGGGCTTCACGGGGATCCTGGTGCCGCCGCGCTCACCGGACCTGATGGCCGCCGCCATCGCCGACTACTGCCGCATCCCCGAGATGGGCACCCGCCACGGCATGCGCGCGCGCAGCCAGATCATCGCCACCCACAGCCTGCCGGCCATGGCGCGCGGCTACCTCGCCGTGTACGACGCCCTGACCCGGAACGGCCAAGAACCAAAGGAACCGCCATGTGCGCCATCACCGGACTCGTCGACCTGAGCGCGCGCCGCGCGATCGATCCCGCGCTGTTAGAGCGCATGAACCACGCCCAGCGCCACCGCGGCCCGGACGGCGCCGGCACCCATCTCGAAGCCGGCGCCGGCCTGGCGCACCGGCGCCTGTCGGTCATCGACGTCGAGGGTGGTCACCAGCCGCTGTTCAACGAGGATGGCAGCGTGGTGGTGGTGTACAACGGCGAGATCTACAATTTCCAGCAGCTCATGCTCGAACTCGAAGCCCACGGGCACCGCTTCCGCACCCGCTGCGACACCGAGGTGATCGTGCACGCGTGGGAGCAATGGGGCGAGCGCTGCGTGGAGCGCTTCCGCGGCATGTTCGCCTTCGGCTTGTGGGACCGCGAGGCCGAGGTGCTGTTCCTGGCGCGCGACCGGCTCGGCGTCAAACCGCTGTACTACACCTTGCTGGCCGACGGCCACTGCGCCTTCGGCTCCGAGCTCAAGGCGCTGATGGCCCATCCCGGCGTCGGCCGCGACCTTGACGGGCGCGCGGTCGCCGATTACTTCGCCTACGGCTACGTGCCCGAGCCGCGCACCATCTTCCGCCAGGTGCGCAAACTGGCGCCGGGCCACACGCTGACGCTGCGCCGCGGCGCCGCGCAGGCCGCACCGCGGCGCTTCTGGGACCTGCCGTTCCGGCCGCACGCGGCCATGACCGAGGCCGACGCCGCCGACGAACTGCTCGCGCGCCTGCGCGAGGCGGTCAGGATCCGCCTCGTGGCCGAGGTGCCGCTCGGCGCCTTTTTATCGGGCGGGGTCGACTCGAGCGCGATCGTCGCGCTGATGGCGGATCTGATGCCGGGCCCGGTCAGCACCTGCTCGATCTCGTTCGGCGACCCGCGCTTCAACGAATCGAACTACGCGCTGCAGGTGGCCCGGCGCTTCGGCACGCGCCACCACGCGCTGCAGGTGGCGCAGCAGGATTTTGCGCTGGTCGACCAGTTGGCCCTGCTCTACGACGAGCCGTTCGCCGACAGCTCGGCGCTGCCGACCTACCGCCTGTGCCAGCTCGCGCGCGAGCACGTCACGGTGGCGCTGTCGGGCGACGGCGGCGACGAGAATTTGGCCGGCTACCGGCGCTACCGCTACCACCTGCACGAGGAGCGGGTGCGCCAGCTGCTGCCGCTCGGACTGCGCCGCCCCGTGTTCGGCGCGCTCGGGCGCAACTGGCCCAAGGCCGACTGGGCGCCGCGCCCGCTGCGCGCCAAGACCACCTTCGAGTCGCTCGCGCGCGACACCGTCGCGGCCTGGTTCCACAGCGTGTCGCTGATGGACGACGGCATGCGCGCGCGCCTGTTCAGCCCGGAATTCACGCGTTCGCTCGACGGCTACGACTGCGCCGACCTGCTGCGCCGGCACGCCGCCGAATGTCCGGCCGACGACGCGCTGTCGCTGGTGCAGTACCTCGACTTCAAAACCTACCTTCCGGGCGACATCCTGACCAAGGTCGACCGCGCCAGCATGGCGCACGGGCTCGAGGTCAGGGTGCCGCTGCTCGACCATGAACTGGTCGAATGGATCTCGGGCCTGCCGCCCGGCTTCAAGCTGCGCGGCACCGAAGGCAAGTACCTGTTCAAGAAGGCGCTCGAAACGCAGCTGCCGCGCCAGATCCTCTACCGCAGCAAAATGGGTTTCTCGGTGCCGCTGGCGAACTGGTTCCGCGGCCCGCTGCGCCAACAGCTTGCCGCCACGCTGCTCGGGCCGACGTTGGCGCACACCGGCATCTTCAACATGGACTGCATCGGCGCCATGCTCGCCCAACACGAGTCGGGGCGGCGCGACCACAGCGCGGCGCTGTGGTCGCTGCTGATGTTCGAGGCCTTCCTGCGCAACGTGCTGCGCGCCGACAGCACCGCGCTCGCGCGCGCGGCCTGAGGTGCTCAAGGTCTTCATCACGGTCGACACCGAAGTCTGGCCCAACACGCCGGGCTGGCCGCGCACGCCGATCGCGGCCGCACGCACCGATTTCAGGCGCGAGAGCGCGCTCTACCTCGACGGCGCCACCGGCGCCGGCGAGTTCGGGGTCGGCTACCAGCTCGCCATGCTCGCGCGCTACGGCCTCAAAGCGTGCTTCTTCGTCGAACCGCTCGCGGCCGCGCGCATCGGCACGGCGGCGCTCGAAAAAGTCGTCGGCCAGGTGCAGCGCGCCGGCCACGAGGTGCAACTGCACCTGCACACGGAATGGCTCGGCGACCTGCACGACGCCACGCTGCCGCCCCGCTATCGGCAGTTCATGCACGAGTTCAGCATGCCGGAGCAGGCCGCCCTGATCCGCGCGGGCGCGGCGCTGCTGGAGCAGGCCGGGGCGGCGCCCGTGTGCGCCTTCCGCGCCGGCAGTTTCGGCGCCAACGCCGACACCTTGCGCGCGCTGGCCGCATGCGGCCTCGCCTACGACAGCAGCTACAACCCGACCTGCCTGCATCCCGACTTCGCGCGCACGCCCGTGCTCGAGCAGCCGGCGCGCATAGGCGGCGTCTGGGAGTTCCCGGTCTCGAGCTATGCCGACTACCCGCGCCACCGCCGCCATGCGCAGCTGTGCGCCTGCTCGTTCGCCGAGATGCGCGCCGCCCTGATGGCGGCCTGGCAGGCGCGCTGGTACAGCTTCGTGATCGTGCTGCACAGCTTCGAGCTGCTCCGGGGCCGCTCGCCGCCGCACACGCCGGCGCCCGACTGGCGCGTGGTCGGGCGCTTCGAGTCGCTGTGCCGGCTGCTCGACGCCGAGCGCGACAAGTTCTCCACCACGCTGTTCCGGGAGCTCGACCCGGCGCAGGTGCCGGCCCTGCCGCACGCGCCGGCGCTGCGCGGAACGCTCAGGCGCACCTTGCTGCGCGCCGCACAACAGCGTTGGCCGCAGCGCAACTCTTGATCGAACGCAACAGCCCCCCGGCCAAACATGCGGAACATGGAGCCATGCGAATCCTGCACATCCTCGACCATTCCGTCCCCCTGCACAGCGGCTACGCGTTCCGTACCCTGTCGATCCTCAAACAGCAACGCGCGCTCGGTTGGCACACGATCCAGCTGACCGGACCGAAACAGGGCGAGACCGGCTCGGGCGAGCGCAGCATCGACGGCTGGCACTTCTTCCGCACCGCGCCCAGCGCGGCGGCGTGGGCCAGGCTGCCGGTGCTGAACCACCTCGCCTTGATCGACACGCTGGCGCAGCGCGTGCGCCACGTCGCCAAACTGACCCGGCCCGACGTGCTGCACGCCCATTCGCCGTCGCTCAACGCGATCGCGGCGCTGCGCGCTGGGCGCAGCCTCGGCCTGCCCGTGGTCTACGAGATCCGCGCGTTCTGGGAGGACGCGGCGGTCGACCATGGCACCAGCAGCAAGAACGGTGTGCGCTACCGCCTCTCGCGCGCGCTGGAAACCTACGCCGCGCGCCGGGTCGACGCCGTTACCACGATTTGCGAAGGCCTGCGCGCCGAAATCGAGTCGCGCGGCATCGCGCGCGAGCGCATCACGGTGATCCCGAACGCGGTCAGCCTGCACCGCTTCGGACGCGCCGAGGCGCGCGACCCGGAACTGGCGCGCAGCCTCGGCCTCGGCGACGGCCCGGTGCTCGGCTTCATCGGCTCTTTCTACGCCTACGAGGGCCTCGAAGTGCTGCTCGCGGCGCTGCCCCGGATGCTGCAAAGCTGTCCCCGGATGCGCGTGCTGCTGGTCGGCGGCGGGCAGCAGGAGGCGCGCCTGCGCGAACGCGCCGCGCAACTCGGCGTGGCCGCGCAAGTCGTTTTCACGGGCCGCGTCGGCCACGACCAGGTCGGCGCCTACTACGCGCTGATCGACATGCTGGTGTACCCGCGCCTGCGGATGCGCCTGACTGAACTGGTCACGCCGCTCAAGCCGCTCGAGGCGATGGCCCAGGGCCGGCTGGTGCTCGCCTCCGACGTCGGCGGCCACCGCGAACTGATCACCCACAACAAGACCGGCATCCTGTTCGACGCCGGCAGCGCCGCCGCGCTGGCCGAGGCCGTGCTCGCGCTGCTGGCCGCGCCGTGGAGCTGGCAGGGGCTGCGCGATGCGGCGCGCGCCTTCGTCGAAACCGAGCGCACCTGGAGCGCCAGCGTGGCGCGCTACGCGCCGCTGTACGCGGCCCTGCTCGAACGAAAGAGCGGACGATGAGCTTTAGCGGTTTGCGCATCGGCTTGATCGGCCCGCTGCCGCCGCCGGCCGGCGGCATGGCCAACCAGACGCTCCAGTTGTGCGAACTGCTGCTGGCCGGCGGCGCCTGCGTCGATCTGGTCGCGTTCAACCGGCCGTTGCCGCGCTTGCTCGAGCGGGTGCGCGGCCTGCGCGCGGTGTGCCGGCTGCTGCCGTATATGCTGCGCCTTTGGCGCGTGGCGCCGCGGGTCGACCTGTTCCACATCATGGCCAATTCCGGCTGGTCGTGGCACCTGTATGCGGCGCCCGCGATCTGGATCGGGCGCCTGCGCGGGGTGCGCGTGGTGGTCAACTACCGCGGCGGCGAAGCCGATCGGTTTTTATCGCGCCAGCGTTTTCTGGTGATGCCGACGCTGCGCCGCGCCGACGCGCTGCTGGTGCCGTCGGTCTACCTGGCGCGCGTGTTCGGGCGGCGCGGCTGCCAGCCCCATGTGGTCCCGAACATCATCGACCTGCAGCGCTTCGCGCCCTGCCGGCGCGCGCCCGGCGCGGCGCCGACGCTGCTGGTGGCGCGCAACCTCGAACCAATCTACGACAATGCGGGCGCCTTGCGCGCGCTGGCCCTGGTGCGCCAGGCCTGTCCCGGCACCACCATGCTGGTCGCCGGCGAGGGCGCCGAGCGCGCCGCGCTCGAGAGGCTCGCGCGCGAACTCGGGGTAATCGATGCGGTGCATTTCACGGGTCGCCTCGACAACGCCGCGATGGCCGCGCTATACCGCTGCGCCGACATCGTCGTCAATCCGAGTTTGGCCGACAATATGCCGGTTTCGGTGCTTGAGGCGCTCGCTTCCGGGGTGCCGGTGGTGAGCACCAACGTGGGCGGGATCCCCGACCTGCTCGAGCACGACGTCAACGCAGTGCTGGTGGCGCCGGGCGACCCGGTCGCGCTGGCCCATGCCGTGATCTGCCTGCTGCACGACCGCGCGCGTGCCGACGCGCTCAGCGCCGCCGGCCTCGAACTGGCCGCGCGCTTCGACTGGAACCGGGTCGGTCCGATGCTCGAGGCGCAATACCGGCGCGTGCTCGCGCGCGGACGGCGCGACTTCTACGGCCAACTGGTGGCGCACGTCTTGTTCCCGCTGCACGAGCTGTGCAAGCGCCACCGGAGCGTGGCCCGGCGCCGCGAGCTGGAGCAGTCCCAGTGGGCCGGCCCGCAGCAGCTGCGCCAGATCCAGCTCGAACGCCTGCGCGCGCTTGCGCTGCACGCGCACACCCACGTGCCCTACTACCGGCGCCTGTTCGCGCGCACCGGCTTCGACCCGCACCGCATCGACAGCCTGCTCGACCTGCGCCGGCTGCCGGTGCTGCGCAAGGACGATCTGCGCAGCCACGCCGGCAGCTTCAGGTCGAACGTGGCGCCGCCGCTGGCACGCTCGAACACGGGCGGCTCGAGCGGTGAGCCGCTGGTCTTCTTTATCGGCAAAGAGCGCGTGGCGCACGACGTCGCGGCCAAATGGCGCGCCACGCGCTGGTGGGATGTCGACATCGGCGAGCCGGAGGTGGTGGTGTGGGGCTCGCCGATCGAACTGGCGGCCCAGGACCGCGTGCGCCAGCTGCGCGACCAGCTGCTGCGCACAACCCTGATCCCGGCGTTCGACATGTCGTCGGCCAAACTGGACAAGTATGTCGCGCGCATCCGCAAGCTGCGCCCGGCCATGTTGTTCGGCTATCCCTCGTCCCTGAGCCTGATCGCGCGCCATGCGGCCGCGCGCCGCGTGCCGCTCGACGACCTTGGCATCCGGGTCGCGTTCGTGACCTCCGAGCGGCTCTACGACGACCAACGGGCCCTGATCGGCAAGGCGTTCGGATGCGCCGTCGCCAACGGCTACGGCGGGCGCGACGCCGGCTTCATCGCGCACGAATGCCCGGCCGGCGGCATGCACGTGAGCGCCGAGGACATCATCGTCGAAATCCTCGGCCCCGGAGGGCAGCCGATGCCCGACGGCGAAACCGGCGAGATCGTGGTCACCCACCTGGCCACGCGCGACTATCCGTTCATCCGCTACGCCACCGGCGACGTCGGCGCACTGGCGCGCACGCCCTGCCCGTGCGGGCGCACCCTGCCGCTGCTCAAGCACATCGAGGGACGCAGCACCGACTTCCTGCACGCCGAGGACGGCACCGTGATGCACGGGCTGGCGCTGATCTACATCCTGCGCGACCTGCCGCAGGTGCGCGCCTTCAAGATCGTCCAGGAGAGCATCGCGCTCACGCGCGTGGTGGTGGTGGCCATGCCGGCGCTCGGCGCGACCTTGCGCGCGCGGATCGAAACCGGATTCAAAGCCAGGCTCGGCGCCGGCGTCACGGTGCTGATCGACGAAGTCGGCGCGATCGCCCCCGACCCCTCGGGCAAATTCCGTTATGTGGTCAGCCGCGTCAAATTACCCTAGAGGAGTTTCCATGTTCCCGATTACCACGGTGCTGTTGATCGTTTCGCTTCTGGTCGTCTGCATGCGCATCCTGCACAAGCTGCGCAATGTCCACCTGCTGCTGTACGCCTCGCGCGGACAGGCGCAGACCGACACGGCGGCCGTGTTCCGCCAACTCGAGGCGCTGATCGGCCTGTACCACGACCTCGGGCTGAGCAAAAGCCTGCCGCCGACGCGCGGCTGGTCGGCCTCGCCCGACTTCCTCGCGCAACTGACGCGCCACGCGCTGCTCGAGAAGCCGCGCACCGTGGTCGAGTGCAGCAGCGGCGCCTCGACCCTGGTGCTGGCGCGCTGCATGCAGATCAACGGCATGGGCCGGGTCTACAGCCTCGAACACGACCCCGTGTACGCCGAGAAGACGCGCGCCGAACTGGCACGCCACGGCCTGGGCGAGTTCGCCGTGGTGTTGCTCGCGCCGCTGCGCGGGTTCAGCGCCGGCGCGCCCGAGCGCCTCTGGTACGCGCGCGACGCCCTGCCGGCCGGCCTCGTCATCGACATGCTCGCGATCGACGGCCCGCCCAAGGACACGGGGGCGTTGGCGCGCTACCCGGCCGGCCCCGCCCTGTTCCCGCTGCTCGCGCCGAATGCGGCCGTGTTCCTCGACGACGCCGCCCGTCCCGAAGAGCAGGCCATCCTGACGCGCTGGAAGGACGAATTCCCCGCACTCGCCTTCAGCACGCGCGAGTGCGAGAAAGGCTGCGCCGTGATGCGTGCCAACCCGGCCATGGTGCCGTAGCCGGTTCTTCGATTCTTAATTCCCGGCGCCCTTGGCGCTGGCCGCTTCGACGGCCAGCAGACGCACCAACTCCGCGTCGCGCGCATGCTGCCGGCGGTAGCGCGCCACGCCGGCAAGCTGGTTCGCCAGGTGCGCCTCGATCATGTCGGGCGCCAGCTCGACCCCGAAGTCGCCTGGCACAAGGCCGGCGCCACCGCCAAAGATGCGCTCGATGATCATCCGCCCGACATTGGCGCGGTAGTGCGACGGCTCCCAATAGTAGACCATCTGCGCGCCCTCGCGCGAGCGCGCCAGCGGCTCGGTCGTGATCGAATTGAATCCCGAGAAGTCGAACACGCGCAGGTCGCAGCCGCCGCGCCGCAGCGTGTGCGCCATGTGCGCCAGCGCCCGCTGCCAGCGTTCGTGGGCGGCGCCCTTGCCGCGCCGGTACAGCGCGTCGAGCATGCTCGCGTGGGTCGGATTGATGTACAGCCGCACCCGCGTGCCGTCGCCGCACATCTGGCCCAGCGCCACGCCGAAGGCGGCGAGCGCGTCGGCGGTCGGCCCTTCGCCGCGCATGTACTCGCGCAGGCGCGGCGCGACCGCCGCGCTGGTGCCGCCCCAGTGGTCCATATGGTCGTTGATGCAGCGTTCGTCGCGCTGGCCGTTGAGCGCGAGGCTCGATTGGCAGACCGCGCCGAACGAGCCGGCCAGCACGCTCAGCGAGTCGTGCGTCATGTCGAGCGTGAGTGCGCGTTTGAGGTTCATCAGGCCGCGCTGGGCGAAGAAGTGGCCGCCGCCGGCGACCAGTTCGCGGTCGAAGCCGGCCCCCACCGCCAGCGAGAACGAGGGCGCGTCGACGCCCCACAGCACGGTGCCGAGCCGGCTCACGCGGCGCGCGTGCGAGGCCATGGCGGCGGCGTCGCCGAGCGAGGCGCCCGACAGCGCGCCGTTGAACACGGTCTGCCCCTCGAACGCGGGAGCGCCCGCCGGCAGCGCCAACTCGGTGCGCGAATTGCCCAGGTATAGCACCTGCGGACGGTAGCGCGCGAGCGCGTAGGTCTTGCCCCAGGCGCTCAGCTTTTCACGCGCGGGGCGCAGTTGCTTCACCCGCGGCGAATCCCACTGGTGCGTCAGGTAGGGATCGACGATGTAATTGAGCGCGGCCACGCCGCCGATCGCCAATCCGCTGGCACAGCAAAACAGGGTCAGGTAGGTGCGCATGGCCTCAAAACTGGAAGTAAAGGAATTCGCTGACGCGGTTCATGCTCAGCACGCAGACGAAGAACAGGCACGCGAACCCGAGCCCCCAAGGCGCGCGCGGCCGCCAGGTGAGCCACGGGCGCGCGGACTGATGAAATATTCTCTCAAAAACCGGCTCGTAATGACAGAATATTTCTTGGGTGGTCGGCGCGAAGAATGCGAGCAAGGCGGCCAGCGCGAGCGCCGGCAGGCCCGGTCCGACCAGTTCGATCCAGCGCAGGCCGCCGAATCCGACCATCTCGGGCAGCCAGCGCGCGAGCGGGGCCAGCGCGCGCGGCAGCGCGATGCCGTTGGCGCCGCACAGCGCGCCGAGGATGTCGAATGCGGTGCCGAAATCGGGCGCGCGGAAAAACACCCAGGCCAGCATCACGGCGAGAAAGGTCAGCGCGCGCGCCGCCAGCGGCGGCAATCGCAGCGCGCCCCAGGCCTGCCAGCCGTGGTGCAGCACCAGGAAGGCGCCGTGCAGCGCGCCCCAGGCGACGAAGGTCCAGCCGGCGCCATGCCACAGGCCGCCCAGCAGCATGGTCAGCATCAGGTTGCGGTAGCGCTTGAGCTGGCCGGAGCGCCCGCCGCCGAGCGCGATATACAGGTAGTCGCGCAAAAAGCGCGACAGCGTCATATGCCAGCGGCGCCAGAACGCGCTGATGTCGAGCGCCTTGTACGGCGCGTCGAAGTTGAGCGGCAGCTTGACCCCGAACAGGCGCGACAAGCCGATCGCCATGTCCGAATAACCCGAGAAATCGAAGTAGAGCTGGAACGTGTAGGCCAGCACCCCGACCCAGGCCTCGACCATCTGCGGCTGCGCGCCGGCGGCGAACACGGGGTTCGCCAGCGGCGCGAGGTTGTCGGCGATGAGCACCTTCTTGGCCAGTCCGAGCACGAAGATCGACATCCCGATGGCGAAGTTGGCCGCCAGCGGCCGGTAGTTCCGGGCGTCGGCGAACTGCGGCATCATCTCCTTGTGGTGCAGCACGGGGCCGGCCACCAGGTGCGGGAAGTAGCTCACGAACAGCAGGTAGTGGCTAAAGCGCACCTCGCTCGCCTCGCGCCGGTAGCAATCTACCAGGAACGCGATCTGCGTGAACGTGAAAAACGAGATCCCGACCGGCAGCACGATGGCCAGATCGGACTGCACGCCGACCGCGCCGAGGAAGAAATTGGCATACTTGTAGTACGCGAGCAGCAGCAGGTTGGCCGCCACCGCGGCCAGCAGCACGCGCCGCCGCGCGGCCGGCTCGGCGCCCATGATGGCGCGCGCGGCGACATAGTTGAACGTGATCGAGGCAAGCAGCAGCGGCACGTAACGCGCGCTGCCGACCCCGTAAAACCCGAGCGAGGCGATCCCGAGCCAGAGCGCGGCCCAGCGCGGATTGACCCGCCCGAGCGCGAAAAACCCGGCCAGCACGAGCGGCAGGTACAGGAACAGGAAGCTGAAAGAGTTAAACAGCAAGCCGCTCTCCCTCGTCGCGCCGCGCCGGCGCCGACAGCACGTCGGCGTAACAGCCGGCGATCTGGCCGGCCACGCGCTCCCAGGTGAAGCGGCGCACCAGCGCGCGCACCAGCTCGCGCGGCGGCGGCGCGGCGATCAGCGCGAGCACGGCGCGCTTCTGCGCCTCGATGTCGTCCCAGCGCACTTTTTTGAGCGCGAACTCGCTGCCGGGCAGCTCGAGCGCGCTCTCGGCCGTCATCACGACCGGCGTGCCGCCGGCGAGCGCCTCGAGCACCGACAGCGGAAACACCTCGCCCTGGCTGGGCAGCACGAACACCGAGGCGGCCGCGTAGGCGCTCGCGAGCAGCGGATCGTCGTGCCGCAGCGGCCCGAGCCAGGTCACCCCGCAGACGTCGCGCACGCGCCGCAGGTAGTCCTGGTCGCACTCCTGCGCGTGCCCGATCAGGACGAACGGCAGCTTCAGGTCGGCCAGCGCGTGCGCCATCGCGAGCTGGTTCTTGTACGGCGAGATCGCGCCCGCCATCAGCACGAAATCGCCCTGCATGCCGGTGTGCTCGCGGAAGTGGTCGGCGCAGGCTTCGAAAAAATGCGGCCCGATCCCGTTCGGGAACACGCGGATCTTGCTGTCCTCGATCAGGAACGCGGCGTTGATCGCGCGCCGCTCGGCCTCGCCCAGCGCCACCACCAGGTCCGCCATCTGCAGCGCGCGCCGCATCTGCGCGTAGCTGGTTTGCACGTTCCACGATGTGAGCCGGCCGATCAGGCGGTCGGCCACGCGCGCGCAAGCGCCGCCGGCGCGGTTCCAGCCCGGCGAGATCAGCGGCGAGAGCACCACCGGCACCCCGAGTTCGGCCGCCGCCTCGACGATCCGGTGGTTGCCGTTGGTGGCCGCGAACACGTGCACCAGGTCGAAGTCGTTCAGGCGCGAGCGGCACGGGTCGAGCAGCTCGACCGACACCTTGCGCCGGCCATGGCCCTCGATCCGGTTGAGCGCGGCGATGGTTTCGCGCACCTGGATCTGGAGCCCGCCCTCGCGCTGGAACAGCATGGGATAGGACAGTATGCCGACTCGCATCGCGCCTCCGGTCAGTGTGGGAATGCGGCAGCGAGCTTGCGCCGCGCCAGGGTCAGCTCGTCGCGCAGGGGATGGCCGAGCAACACCAGCCCCGCCAGCCACAGCAGCGAGGCGCCGCCCGCCGCCGCCGCCAGCTGGCCCGCCGACGGCGCCATGGCCAGCAGCGCGCATGCGGGCGCAAGGCTGGTCAGGGCCGCCAGCACGGCGCTGCGCCATCCGGCCCCCGCCTGGCGCCGGCAAGCGATCCGGTTGTGGCGCGCCACGCCGCGCAGGATCAGCGCGCCGCGGTAGACGGTGCCGGCCACCACGGCCCACGCCAGCGCGGCCAGGCCGAACGGCGCGGCCGCCAGCAGCAGCACGATCCGCACCGGCACCGCCAGCGCGTCGATGCGGGCCTGCGCCTTGACCCCGCCGGTGGCCACCAGCAGGTAGCGCGCCATGCTCGAGAGGCTGTGCAGCGCCGAGGACAGGCACATGACCTGCACCAGCGGCGCCGCCGCGTCCCACTGGTCGCCGTACAGCAGCCGCACCAGCGGCAAGGCCATCAGCGCCACGAAGCCGTAGAACGGCCACGCGAACGCGGTCATGTAGCTGACCGTGCGCAGGTAGGCGGCGCTGGCGTCGCCGCCGTCGCGCGCCTGCGCCGCGAACAGCGGGAACACGACCGGCGACACCGCGCTCGTGACCGCCTGTTGGAACACCGACAGCACCCCGACCGCCTTGCTGAACACCCCGACCCCGTCCATGCCGATCACCTTGCCGATGATCAGGTCGGGCGCCGCGACCCCGGCCTCGTCGATCAGGGTGCCGCCGGTGGCATAGGCGCCGAACGCGATCACCCGGCGCATGCCCGCGCGCGCGGGCAGCCAGGGCAGTTCGCGCGGGCGCAGCAGCAGGCTCACGCACAGCGCGCCGACGCTCGCCGCGACCGACGCCAGCGCCAGGCTCAAGAAACCGTAGCCGCCCCACGCGAGGGCGACGGCGACGCCGAAATTGCAGACGCCGTGGGCCAGGTTGATCGCGCAGATGGCGCCCAGGCGCAACTGGCGCCGCAGCACCGGCAGCGTGATCGCCGTGAACGGGATCAGCACGAAATTGAGCGCCAACAGCTGCAGCACCGGCGCCAGCCGCGGCTCGCCATAAAAGCGCGCCAGCGGCCAGCCCAGCGCCGCCACCAGCGCCGCCAGCGGCCACGCGAACAGGAAGCTGACCCCGAGCACCGCGCGCAGGCGCCGCCGGTCGAGCCTTCTGGCCTGGACCACGTACTGCCCCACGCCGAAGTCGCGCAACACGTGCACGATCCCGAGCAGCACGGCGCCGACCGAGACCACGCCGATCTCGTCGGGCGTGAGCAGGCGTGACAGGATCATGGCGCCGGCCAGCGCGAGCAGCACGAGCGCGTATTTCTCGACGAACGAATAGGCGAGCGCGCCGCGGGTGCCGTTCATGGCAGCAGGCCGGCGTAAAAATCGAGCACGCGCGCGCGCAGGATCGCCGGCGTGTAGCCGTTCTCCATCTCGGCGCGCGCGTGCTGGCCCATCAGGGCGCGCCGCGCCGGGTCGGCCAGCAGCGCGGCGACCGCGGCGGCCGTCGCGGCCTCGTCGCCGAGCGGCACCAGCAGCCCGCCCATGCTGCGGCGCAGGATGTCGGCGGTGCCCGGCACGTCGGTGCCGACCACCGGCACGCCGCAGGCCATCGCCTCGATGGTCGCGATGCCGAAGCCCTCGTTGCGGCTCAGCAGCAGGTGCAGGTCGAACGCGGGCAGGAGCTCCTCGACCGCGCCGACGAAGCCGGCGAACACGACGTGCGCGGACAGGCCCTGCAGCGCCACCTGCTGGCGCAATTGCGCCTCGAGCGGGCCGCTCCCGGCCAGCACCAGGCGCACCCCGGGAAAGCGCGCGCGCAGCGCCGCCACCAGCGCGATCAGGGCCTCGGGCCGCTTTTGCGGCGACAATCGCCCGACCGCGCCGAGCACCAGCGCGTCGGGCGCGAGGCCGAGGCGCTCGCGCGCGGCCCGGCGCCGCGCCGGCGACGGATAAAAGCGCGCGGTGTCGACGCTGTTGGGGATCACGCACAGGCGCGTGGCCGGCGCCAGATACGGGCCGAAGCTGGCCATGAAGTGCTCGAGCGCCGACGCCGAGACCGCGTACACCCCGCGCACCGAGCCGAACGCCTCGCGGTACAGGCGCGCGTGCCACGGATGGAACACGGCCGGTGGAAACGCGTTGTGCACGCTGAGCACGAGCGGCAGCTTGCAGTGGTGCGCCAGCCACAGCACCGAGGCGCCATAGCTGGTCCAGCACAGCGCCACATGCACGAGGTCGGCGCGGAAGCGGCGCAGGCGCGGCGCGCTGAACAGCTGCGCGCGCAGCTTGTTGGTGCGGCGCCAATGCCACTGCTCGAAGAACTGCGGCGGATCGAACACGGTCGCGCCGATGCCGTCCGCGCGCAGGCCGGCGGCGAGCCGGTTGAATCCGGCGAAGCGCGGCGTGGCCAGCATGCTCGCATGGCCGGCGCCGGCGAGCAGGCGCGCCTCCTGCGCCATGCGCAGCTCCATGCCGCCGAATTCGCCCGAGCAGCTCGTGATCAGCACGCGCGCGCCCCTGGGCGGCGGCGCGCGCCGGCCGCACCAGGCCTCGAAGATGAAACCGCGCAGGTAGTGCCACTCCCAGCGCCGCAAGAACAGGGCGTCGGCGTCGCGCGCGGCGAACGCGCGCGCGACGCCGAGCAGCTCGCGCAGCGCCTTGGCCAGCATCCAGCGCGGCACGTCGAACAGGCGCGGCGACGGGTCGGCACCCTCCTGCACCCGCGCGCCGCGCCCGTGCCGGTAGGCGCGGCGCAGGATGCTGCCCGATTCGAGCTGGTGCGCACGGATGAAGTGGGCGACGCGCGCCCCGGCGCAGAACCAGGCGCGGTGGCCGGCCGCGGCCACGCGGCGGTTGAATTCGGTCTCGCAGCCCATCGCGTAGGCGCCCGCGCGCGGTCCGAGCCGCTCGTCGAAGCGGTGGCCGGCCGCGAACACGGCGCGCCGCACCGCCATGTTGGCGCCCCACACGAGCCCGGGGAACACCGGGCCCTCGGCCGCCCCGGTGATCGCGAACGTGACGCCCTGCGGCACCAGCCGCAGCACCCACGCCGGCGGCGCCAGCGCCCAATCGGCCACGATGGCGCCGCCGAAGAGGTCGTAGGCCGGCTGCGCGCGCGCGCAGGCGTCGAGCCGCACCAGCCAGTCCGGCTCGGGCGTGGCGTCGTCGTCGGTGAACACGAACAGCCCGGCGTCGCCCTCGAGCGCGAGAGCGATGCCTTCGTTGAGCGCGGCGCTCTTGCCGCCGCGCGCGCGCCGCACGCAGCGCAGCGGCAGGCGCGCCGCGAACGAGGCGAGCACCTCGGCGCTCGCGTCGGCGCTGCCGTCGTCGACCACGATCAGCGACCAGCCGCCGGCGGGCGGCACCAGCGCGCAATACGCGGCCAGCACTTTGGGCAGGGTCGCGGCGCCATTGCAGGTAGCCATGAGAACGGTCAACAAGCGCGCACCTCCCCTGATTTAATATTGCCTGAACCTAACAATGCAGTGTACCGATGCATTCCGCTGCCCAATTGACGGGCGTCAAGGAGTTCCAGACCATGCGCGACATCCTCGTTACACTGATCGTGCTCGGGTCGCTGCCCTTGATCCTGCGCTCGCCCGTCAACGGCGCCCTGATGTGGGTCTGGATCAGCGTGATGAACCCGCACACCCAGGGTTGGGGTTTCGCCACCGCGTTCCCGTTCGCGCTGATCATCGCCCTGACCACGCTGGCGAGCCTGCTCTTCACGCGCGAGCCGCGCGCCATGCCATGGACCCCGGTCACGCTCACGCTGCTCGCCTTCGTGGTCTGGATGAACGTCACGCTGCCGTTCTCGATCTTCCTCGACGACTCGATCAGGCAATGGCAGAAGGTCATGAAGATCATGCTCATGACGTTCGTGTGCGTCATGCTGGTCAAGTCGCGCCGCGACGTGCACCGGCTGGTCTGGGTGCTCGCCATCTCGCTCGGCTACTACGGCGTCAAGGGCGGCATTTTCACGCTGCGCAACGGCGGCGGCGACCGCGTCTGGGGTCCCGAGCAGACCTTCATCGGCGACAACAACGCGATCGCGCTCGCGCTCATCATGATCATCCCGCTCATGTTCCACCTGCGCCAGAACAGCAGCGGGCGCTGGCTGCGCCGCGGCCTGCTCGGCGCCATGCTGCTGTGCGCGCTCGCCGCGCTCGGCTCGTATTCGCGCGGGGGCTTCCTCGCGATCGCCGCGATGGCCGGCTACTGGTGGCTCAAAAGCGGCAAAAAGGCGCTCATGGGCGGCGCCCTCGCGTGCGTCGCGCCGCTGCTGCTGCTGTTCATGCCGGCCCAGTGGAGCAACCGCATGGACTCGATCCAGGACTACGACATGGACGCCTCGGCCCAGGGCCGCATCAACGCCTGGGGCATGGCCTGGAACCTGGCGCGCGACCGCGTGTTCGGCGGCGGCTTCGAGATCTACGACCCGACCGTGTTCGCGATCTACGCGGCCAACCCGGCCGACGTGCACGCGGCCCACAGCATCTACTTCCAGGTGCTCGGCGAGCACGGGTTCGTCGGGCTCGGCCTGTACCTGCTGCTGTACTGGTTCACCTGGCGCAGCGCCAGCTGGATCATCCGCGCGGCCGCCGGCGACGCCGCGCTGGCCTGGGCGGCGAGCCTGGCCACGATGATCCAGATCAGCCTGGCCGGGTTCATGGTCGGCGGCGCCTTTTTGAGCCTGCTCTATTTCGATGTGCCGTACTACCTGATGGGCGCCATCGTGGCGACCCGCGTTCTGGTCGAACGACAACTGGCAAGCGCCGAGGCCTGACATGCAACTCCCGCTCTCGATCCTGATCTACCACCGGGTGCTGGCCCGGCCCGACCAGCTGTTTCCGGAGGAGGTCGACGCGCGCCGCTTCGAGCAGCACGTGCGCCTGCTCAAGCGCTGGTTCCACCTGCTGCCGTTGGCCGAGGCGGCGCGCCGCCTGCGCGAGCGCACCCTGCCCAGCCGCGCCGCCTGCATCACCTTCGACGACGGCTACGCCGACAACGCCGAGGTCGCGCTGCCGATCCTGCAGCGGCTGCGGGTGCCGGCCACGTTTTTCATCGCCAGCGGCTTCCTCGACGGCGGCTGCATGTGGAACGACGCCGTGATCGAGGTGGTGCGCAACGCGCCGGGCGCCCGCCTGAACCTGTCGCGCAGCGGCTTCGGCAGCTTCGACATCGGCTGCCCGCAGCGCCGCCGCGCCGTGATCGACACCCTGATCAACGCGCTCAAGTACCTGCCGGCCGAGGAGCGCGACGCGCGCGTGAAGTCGATGGCGCGCCGTTTCGCGCCCACCATGCTCAGCTCCGACCAGGTGATCGCGCTGCACCGCGCCGGCATGGAGATCGGCGCACACACGGTCAACCACCCGATCCTGACCAAGATTTCGAACGCCGACGCGCGGCGCGAGATCGGCAACAGCCGCGCGCGGCTCGAAGAGATCATCCAGGCGCCGGTGCGCCTGTTCGCCTACCCCAACGGCAAACCCGGACGCGATTTCGAGAAACGCCACGCCAACATGCTGCGCGCGCAAGGCTTCGAGGCCGCCGTCACGACGGCCTGGGGCGCCGCGCGCGCCGACACCGACCCGTTCGAACTGCCGCGCTTCACGCCGTGGGACCGCAGCAGCGGCCGCTTCCTGCTGCGCATGGGCGGCAACCTGTTCACGCCGGCCGCTTGAACGCGAGCAGCACCGTGTAGGGCGTGAGCACATGGGCGCAAAAGCGCAGCGCAGGCACCGCCTTGAGCAGCGCCAAGGCGCGCCGTTCGAACCGGCACAGGCGCTGCGGGTCGGCCATGTCGAAGCGGTCCAGGCTGTCCATGCCGTGGCGCGCGAGCTCGGCGCGCAGGCCGTAGAAGCTGAACCAGTTGAGCGCCGGGTAGGTCGCGTGGCCGGCCAGCGCGGGCCGCGTGCTGCGCGCCAGGCGCACGCAGCGCTGCTTGAGCCAGCCCGGATACCACGCGTACAGCGGCAGCGCGAACTCCTGCTGGCGCGGGCACAGCTTGTTGCTGGTGCTCAGGTACAGCGCGCCGTCCGGCCGGAGCACGCGCGCGCATTCGGCCAGGCACGCGCGCCAGTCGTCGACATGCTCGAGCAGGTCGGGCACGAGGCACAGGTCCATCGAGCGCTCGGGCCACGGCAATGCCGTGGCCGAGGCGAGCTCGAAGCGGATCTCCTGCCCCGCCTCGCGCGCGCGCCGACGCGCCAGCGCGACCAGCGCGGCGTTGATGTCGGCGCCAACCACCTGGTGCCCGGCCGCCGCCCACAGGCGGCTCTGGGTGCCCGCGCCGCAGCCGATGTCGGCCACGTTGAGCGGGCGCGTCGGCGTGCCCAGCGCGCGCATGACGGTGCGCTGGATCGCCGCGAAGCGCTCGAGCGCCGCCACGCCAGCGCTCTGGGCCTCGTAGCGGTCGTAGAAGTCGGCGTGGCCGCCGGTGTTCCACTCGGGCTCACTGCCGGCAAGTTCGCGGCTCATGGCCCGTCCTCGGTTGGAGCGACGCCGCCGGGCCGCCGTGGCGGCGCTGCGCGTGCCACTGCTCGAGCATCATGAGCACCCACACCATGGTGCCGTGGTAGGCCGGATGCTCAGCCACCTTGTTCGAGAGCAGCTCGTCGACGAAGTCGGCGCGCACGATGCGGCGCCCTTTGAGGTCGCTCAGGCTGTCGTAGGCGAGCGCCTTGAGGCGCTGGTCCGTCTGCAGCCAGTGCCCGAACGGCAGGCCGAAGCCGTGCTTCTTCTTGTTGATCACCTCGCGCGGCAGCGTGTCGCGCAAGGCTTGCTTGAAGAAGTAGCGCAGCTTGGTGCCCTTGAGCTTGTCGCTGGGCCGCAGCCGCGCCGAGAACGCGACCACCGCGTCGCCGAGGAACGGGAACGCGGCCTCGACCCCGGCCAGCTCGCAGGCCCGGTTCACCTTGGGCAGGTCGTTGTCGGCCAGGGTGTACTGCATGTCGAGCGCGAGCATCTGGTTGATCTGGCTGCAGCCGGGCGTCTGCCAGTACGAACGGGTCAGCGCGTCGAGCGGCGCGCTGGGGTCGATCTGGGCCAGCAATTCGGGGTCGAGCACGTGTTCGGCGCCGTAGCGCTGCAGCAGGTTGTAGGTTTCGAGGCGCGCCGGCAGCGGCACCAGGGCCTGTTCGACGTAGCTGCGCGCCTTGTTGACCAGGCCGATGTCGAGCCGCCGGCCGAGCTGGAACAGCAGCGGCTCGATCAGCAGCTGGCGCAGCGCCGACGGGATTTTCTCGTAGAGCGCGAACACGGCCTGGCGCGCGTAGCGCTCGTTGCCGCCGAACAGCTCGTCGCCGCCGTCGCCGCCGAGCAGGCGCAGCACGCCGTCGTCGCGCGCCATCTGGGCGCAATAGAAGGCGGGGACGGCCGAGGCGTTGCCGAACGGTTGGTCGAACACGGCGGCGATGCGCGGCACCGCCTCGGCCACGTCGCCGGCGCCGACGTAGCGCTCGTGGTGGTCGAGCTCGAAGTGGCGCGCGACCAGGCGCGCGTACTCGAGCTCGTCGTAGCCGGGCACGTCGAAGCCGATCGAGTAGGTGCGCGCGCGCTTGCCGCCGGCCTGCCCCAGCATCGCCGCGATGGTCGAGCTGTCGGTGCCGCCGCTGAGGAAGGCGCCGGTGCCCTGCCCGCCCAGGCTGGCGCGCACCGAGGCGCGCACGGTGTCGAGGAACTCGTCCTTGAGCTGGGCGAAGCCGAGCGTCTCGCGCTCGTGGAACTGGATCCGCCAGTAGCGCCCGCGCTCGAGCCGTCCGCTTCTGAAATGCACGTACTCGCCCGGCTGCAGGCGGCGCTGGCCCTTGTAGACCGAGTCGGGGCTGGGCACGTTGTGGAAGTACAGGTAGTTGTAGATCGCTTGCGCGCTGATGTCGCGGCACACGCCCGGATGCTGGATCAGCGAGTCGGCCGAGGATGCGAACACCAGCGTGCGCCCGACCAGCTGGTAGCACATGGGCCGGGTGCCGCTGCGGTCGACCGCGAGGAAGGCCTCGCCGCGCCGCTCGTCGAGGATCGCGAACGCGAACGCGCCCGTCAGCGCGGCGCAGGCCTGGGCGCCGTGGCTGCGCCAGAGCTGCGCCAGGCCGTCGACGCGCTCGCCCCACATCGCGATCAGGAGCCCGTCCTCGTGGTACATGCGGGCGCAGTCGGGGCCCGCCGCGAGCGCGACCGCGCCGGCCGAATGGGACGCGGTGCGCAGCGGGGTGTTGTCGAAGCGCCACAGGGGCGCGGCCATTTGGCTGATCGGCAGCGCCGCCGGATCGCGCGAGAACCATCCGCACAGCCCGCTCATACGAGCACCTCGGGCGGCGCCGGATGGCCGAGGAAGGCGGTGGGGCTGGCGGTCAGGCCGTAGGCGCCCGACTGGAACACGACCACCAGGTCGCCGGCCTCGGCGCGCGCCATCTCGAGCTCGTCGGCCAGCAGGTCGAGCGGGGTGCACAGCGGGCCGACCACGCTGACGCGCTCGCGCGACTCGCCCACCATCTTGTTGCCGATCGCGACCGGGTAGTTCTTGCGGATCACCTGGCCGAAGTTGCCCGACGCCGCCAGGTGATGGTGCAGGCCGCCGTCGGTGATCAGGAACACCTTGCCGCGCGAGCTCTTGCGTTCGATCACGCGGCACACGTACAGCCCCGCCTCGGCCACCAGGAAGCGGCCCAGCTCGAGCACGAGCGCGGTCTGCGGCGACTCCCATTCGAGCAGCGCCTGCGCCGCCTGCAGCGCGGCGCCGAGCGCGCCGAGGTCGAGCGCGCGCTCGCCGGGGAAGTACGGCACCCCGAAGCCGCCGCCGATGTTGAGCGTGCGCAGCGGCGACGGCGCCGCGCGCGCCAGCCGCAGCGCCAGCCGCACGCTTTTTTCCTGGGCCTCGGCGAGCGCCGCGGCCGACAGGTTCTGGGCGCCGCTGAAGATGTGCAGGCCCTCGAAATCGAGCCCGAGCTGGCCGGTGCGGCGCAGCAGCTCGGGCACGGCCTCGGCGTCGGTGCCGAACTGGCGCGCGCCGCCGCCCATCTTCATGCCCGCGTGTTTGAGTTCGAAGTCGGGGTTGACCCGCAGCGCGACGCGCGGCGTGCGCCCGAGCCGCTCGCCGACGAGCGCGATGCGTTCGAGCTCCGGCGCCGATTCGACATTGACCAGCACGCCGGCGGCGACCGCGCGGCGCAATTCGCCGTCCGATTTGCCGGGCCCGGCGAAGCTGATGCGGGCCGGAGGCATCGTGGTGTCGAGCGCGCCCTGCAGCTCGCCGCCGGAGGCGACGTCGATGCCGTCGATCAGCCCGGCCATCAGGGCCAGCAGCGCCGGCATCGGATTGGCCTTCATCGCGTAATGCAGGCGCACGCCGGCCGGCAGCGCGGCGCGCAGGGCCGCCACGCGCTGCCGGACGGCGCCCCGCTCGTAGGCGTAGAACGGGGTGCGCCCGACCCGCTCGGCGAGCATGGTCAGGTCCATGCCGCCGACCTGCAGGCAGTCGGCGCGCACCGCGAAGCTGTCCTGGCGCGCATGCGAAGGCGCCGCTGCGGCCGGGGCCGGGCTCGCGGCCGGGCCCGGGCCCGGGACGGTGTCGCGGGCGGCGCTCATGGCGTGCCCCAGGCCAGCCGGTGGGCCAGCTCCTGGCCCAGCAGTCGGCGGTCGATTTTGCCGTTGGGGTTGCGCGGCAGCGGTCCCGGCGACAGTTCGACCATCGACGGCACCATGTAGCCCGGCAGCGCCGCGCGGCAGGCCGTCAGCAGCGCGGCCACGTCGAGCTCGGCGCCGGCGCGAGGCGTCGCGAACAGCGCGATGACCTGCCCCAGCACCGGATGCGGCACCCCCAGCGCGGCCGCCTCGTCCACCAGGCCGCTCGCATACACGACCTCCTCGACCTCGGTCGGGCTGACCCGGTAGCCCGAGGTCTTGATCATCTCGTCGGTGCGTCCGATGAAGTACAAATAGCCCTCGGCGTCGGCGCGCACGGTGTCGCCCGACCAGACGGCCAGCTCGGGCAGCACCATGCCGGGCGCCGTCGGCATCGGCCGGAAGCGCTCGGCGGTGCGCGCCGGATCGTTCCAGTAGCCGAGCGCGACGAGCGCGCCGCGGTGCACCAGTTCGCCCGGCTCGCCGACGCCGCAGGCGCTGCCGTCGGGCTTGAGCACGAGCACCTCGGCGTTCGGGATCGCGCGCCCGATCGAATCGGGCCGCAGCGCGAGCTGCTCGGGCGCGAGGAAGGTCGAGCGGAACGCCTCGGTCAGCCCGTACATGAGGTAGACGCTGGTGCGCGGCATGGCCTGGCGCAGCGCCTCGAGCGTGGCGCGCGGCATGGCCCCGCCCGAATTGGTGATGTAACGCAGGTCTGCGGCCGCGCCCCAGTCGAGCTGCGCGAGCTGGATCCACAGCGGCGGCACCGCGGCCAGGCCGGTGATGCGCTCGCGCGCGGCCAGCGTGACGATGTCGTTGGCGAGCAGGTGGTTCATGAGCACCGCGCAGGCGCCGCTGGCGAAGGCGGTCGTCAGTTGGCTCAGGCCGTAGTCGAAGCTGAGCGGCAGCACGGCCAGGATGCGGTCGCGTTCATCGTTGCCGAGGTAGCCCGCGACGCTCTCGGCGCCGGCCACGAGGTTGCGGTGCGACAGCACCACGCCCTTCGGCTTGCCGGTGCTGCCGGAGGTGTACATCAGCGCGGCCATGTCGGTGTCGATGCAGCGGTGGCGCGTTCCCTGGCCGTCGCGCATCAGGGCGTCCCAGGCGTGGCCCGCGAGCGCCGGCAGCGCGGGCGCGGCGGCGCCGGTGACGATCACGTGGCGCAGCTCGGGGCAGCCGGCCAGCGCCGCGGCCAGGTTGGCCAGCCGTGCGGGCGAGGTCACGAGCACGCGCGCGCCGCTGTCTTGCAGGATGTAGGCGACCTGCTCGGGCCGCAGTTGCGGATTGATCGGCACGAACACGGCGCCGGCGGCGCTCGCGCCGAACAGCGCCGCCACGGCCTCCTCGCGCTTTTCGATGAACACGGCGACGCGCTCGAGCCGCTTGATCCCGATCTCGAGCAGGCCGCGCGCGGCGGCGCCGACGCGCTGCGCCAACTCCATATATGTCAGCTGCACGCCTTCGCCGCCCAGCGCTTGCGCCCCGGGCGTGAGGCGCGCGCGTTCGGTGATGAACTCGTCGATGAGTTGAACCATGGTTTCCCCAAGTTGCATATGCGAAAAATGCCTGCGCGAGCGGCGCCAGAATGCTCGGTCAGTGTCAGATGATTGAGAAAAAGCGGCGCGCTCTCATTGATTTTTGTCAACCTTTAAAGCGGCACCCACGCCCTTGCGGCTTATCAACATGGGGCAAATTCGGGGGTGTCTAATTGACACGATTGTGCAATCTAGGAATCGAGATGAAAAGTCGCGTGCGTCAGACAGTTCGGCAGATCGGCTGGTACAACGGTGCCTGGTACGCGCTTTCCGTCTTGTTCTTCCGGCTCAGCGGCGGACGCTGGCAGGTCTTCAAATACCGCTTCATGGCGCAGGCCGTCGCGCGCGCCCCGCTCAGCCCCGCACGCGGGCGCGCGATCGACGTGCGCGAGCTGCGCGCCGGCGAAACCCCGGCCGCGATGGCGCGCCCGGGCGCGGTGCTGGCGCAGCGATTCGCGCAGGGCGCGCGCTGCCTGGGCGCCTTCCGCGCCGGCGAGCTGCTCGGATTTTTATGGTTCACGCTGGCGCCGTACCAGGAGGACGAGGTGCGCGCGCGCTTCGTGCCGGCGCCGGCGCGCGCCGGCTGGGACTTCGATGTCGAGGTGCTGCGCGAGCACCGGCTCGGCTTCGCGTTCGCGCGCCTGTGGGACGAGGCCAACCGCCTGCTCGCCGCGCGCGGCGTGCTCTGGTCGTGCAGCCGGATCTCGGCCTTCAACGCGGCCTCGCTGGCGGCCCACAAACGGCTCGGCGCGCTCGAACTGGGCGGCGCCGTGTTCATCTGCTGCGGCAGCTGGCAATGGATGGCCGCCACAATATCCCCCTACGTGCACCTGTCGCGCGGACCGGGCTCGTTCCCCCACCTGAGACTGGAGCCGCCATGCACCACATCGACCACCTGAAACGCATCCTCGCCAGCGCGCTCGGCATCGACACCAACGGCTTCGACACCGACACCGCGCTTCTCGGCAGCGTTCCCGAACTCGACTCGATGGCCGTGATCGGCCTGATCGCCGCGCTCGAGGACCACTTCGGCATCGACGTCGAGGACGACGAAATCAGCGCCCGCCACTTCACCACCGTGGGAACGCTGGCCGCCTTTGTGCAAGAGAAGCTGACCTCGCTCACCTGAAGCGCCGTTTCGAACCGGAGACCGATCATGAACCCAACGATGTCGTCCACGCCGCACGTGGAACCGTTTTTCTTCGATTCGGAGCCGGGCACCCGCTTCAGCCTGTACCACGCGCCGAACGCGCAGGTGGCCGCGCGCGGTGCGATCCTGTATGTCCACCCGTTCGCCGAAGAGCTCAACAAATCGCGCCGGATGGCGTCGCTGCAGGCGCGCGCCTTCGCCGCGATGGGCTTCGCGGTGCTGCAGATCGACCTGTTCGGCTGCGGCGACAGCTGCGGCGACTTCAGCGCGGCGCGCTGGGAGCTCTGGAAGCGCGACCTCGGCGTCGCCCACGAGTGGCTCGCCAAGCGCAACGGCGGCCCGGTCCACCTCTGGGGCCTGCGCCTGGGCGGCCTGCTCGCGCTCGACTATGCCAGCGGCACGCGCGTGGCCGGCATCATCCTGTGGCAGCCCTACCTGAGCGGGCGCACCTGCATCAACCAGTTCCTGCGCCTGCGCATGGCCGCCTACATGCTCGACGAAGACCCGGCCATGGAGCAGCCGGCGGCCAGCGGCAACGCGGCCCTGCGCGCCGAGCTGACCGCGCGCGGCACGATCGAGGTGGCCGGCTACGAGGTGGCGGCCGAGTTGGTGCGCGCGATCGACGCGGTCGACGCGGCCAACCTGAAACTGCCGCCGTGCACGGTCCACTGGTTCGCCTGCGGCGCGCCCGTGAACGAGAAGCTGGCGGCGGCCGCGCAGCGCCTGGCCGCGTGCTGGGCCGCCGACGGCGTGGCGCTGCACTACCATCCGGTGGCCGGCGCGCCGTTCTGGAGCACGGCCGAAATCGCCGAATGCCCGGCCCTGCTGGCGGCCACCTGTGCCGTGTTCGCGCAGGAGTCGAAATGAACGTCGTTCAACGGGCGCTGCGCTTCTTCTGCCATGGCTGCGGCCTGGTCGGCATCGTCGACGTGCCCGAGCGCCCGCTCGCGCGCGGCGTCCTGATCGTCACCGGCGGCCCCCAGTACCGGATCGGCAGCCACCGCCAGTTCACGCTGCTGGCGCGCACGCTGTCGGCGCGCGGCGTGTCCGTGATGCGCTTCGACCAGCGCGGCATGGGCGACAGCGAGGGCGAGCCGCGCAGCTTCGACACCATCAACGACGATATCGGCGCGGCGGTGAAAGAATATTTCAGGCAGGTGCCCGAAATGAAAGAATTGGTCATCTGGGGCCTGTGCGACGGCGCCACCGCCGCCGTGTTCTACGCCGTCTCCGACGCGCGCGTGTGCGGCCTGGTGCTGGTCAACCCGTGGGTCCGTTCGCCCGAGGGCGCCGCGCGCGTCAACCTGCGCCACTACTACCTCGGGCGGCTCGGCGAGCGCGAATTCTGGAAAAAGGTCGCCACCGGAAATTTCGATTTCGGCGCCAGCGCCGCCTCGCTGCGCCAGCAGATCCGGCTGGCCGGCATCGAACGCTCGGTCTCGCTGCCGCAGCGCGTGAGCGACACGCTGGCCGATTTCGGCGGGCAGGTGCTGGTGGTGCTCAGCGGCGACGACCTCACGGCGCGCGAGTTCTCCGACCTCATGGCCGAGACCGAGCTGCCCGTGCGGCGCGTCGACATCGCCGGCGCCAACCACACCTTCGCGTGCCGCAAGTGGCGCGACGAGGTGGCCGACATCAGCGCCAACTGGGTCATCTCATGGTGAAACGCGTGCTCATGATCGCGTTCCACTACCCGCCCATGCAAGGCAGCAGCGGCATCCAGCGCACGCTCTCGTTCGCGCGCGGCCTGCCGCGCCACGGCTGGGAGCCGCTGGTGCTGTCGGTGCACCCGCGCGCCTACCTCGCCACCAGCGACGACCAACTGGTCCAGGCCCAGGACGGCTGCACGGTGCAGCGCAGCTTCGCGCTCGACGCCGGGCGCGACCTGGCCGTCAGGGGGCGCTACCCGGGGTTGCTCGCGCTGCCCGACCGCTGGTCGAGCTGGTGGCTGAGCGCGCTGCCGGCGGCGCTGCGCATGATCCGGCGCCACCGGCCCAGCGCGATCTGGAGCACCTACCCGATCGCCACCGCGCACCTGGTCGGCCTGAGCGTGCAGCGCGTGAGCGGGCTGCCATGGGTGGCCGACCAGCGCGATCCGATGACCGAAGACGATTATCCGGCCGATCCGCGCACGCGCCGGCTGCACCGCTGGATCGAGGCACGCGCGGTGGCGCGCGGCGCGGCCGTGGTGTGCACCACGCCGGGCGCGCTGGCGGCCTGCCGCACGCGCTTTCCGGGGGCGCCCGAGGCGCGCTTCGAGCTGATCGAAAACGGCTACGACGAAGACAGCTACGCCCCCGCGCCGCCGCAGGCACGGGCCGGCGCGCCGTTCACGCTGCTGCACAGCGGGCTGATATACCCGTGCGAGCGCGATCCCGGCGCCCTGTTTTGCGCGCTCGCGGCGCTGCGCGACGCCGGCCGCATCGGGCCCGGCACGCTGCGCGTGGTGCTGCGCGCGAGCGGCCACGACGAGGTGCTGCGCCCGATGATCGCGCAGCACCGCCTCGCCGGCATCGTCGAGCTCGGCGGCGCGCTGCCGTACCGCGCGGCGCTGGCCGAAATGCAGGCGGCCGACGGCTTGCTGCTGCTGCAGGCGGCCAACTGCAACGCGCAGATCCCGGCCAAGCTGTACGAATACCTGCGCGCCCAGCGTCCGATCCTGGCCCTGACCGACGCCGCCGGCGACACCGCGGGCAAACTGCGCGGGTGCGGCGTCGACACCATCGCCGCGCTCGACTCGGCCGACGCCATCGCGGCCGCGCTGCCGCGCTTCATGCGCCTTGCCGCCGATGGCGCGGCCCCGATCGCCGGCGCCGCCATCGTGGCGGCGCAGTCGCGCGCGGCGCGCACCGCCGAACTGGCGCATCTATTCGACCGCATCACGGAGACATCATGATCCTCGCTTTCGTACTGGCCGGCGCGGTCGGCGCCAGCTGCGGGCCGCTGGTAGCCAACGACGCCGGCGGCGACTACACCAATGCCGCCGACAGCGGCAAACTGGCCGTGGTCGAGTCGTTCCACTTCACGGCCGAGGTCGAGGCGCTGCGGCGCGGCGTCTCCGACCAGCTCGGCGGCGACATCGGCTACACGCTCGAGCACTTCCCCAACCACCACCGCGCGCTGGCGGCGATGGCACGCTTGAGCCAGCGCGAGAAACAGCCCAAGCCGGTCGGAGCGCGCTATTCGGTCGACTGCTACTTCGAGCGCGCGATGCGCTTCGCGCCGGCCGACGGCGCCGTGCGCACGATCTACGGCAGCTACCTGCTGACCATGGGCCGCGCCGAGCCGGCGCTCGAACAGATGCGCGAAGCGCTGCGGCTCGATCCTGCCAACGCGACCACCCATTACAACCTCGGCCTGCTGCTGCTCAAGAAGAAGGACTTCGAACAAGCCAGGAAGCACGCGCACGAAGCCTACCGGCGCGGCTTTCCATTGCAGGGATTGAAAAACAAACTGGTGCAGGCAGGCCAATGGCGCGAAGCCGAACCGGCCGCGCAGATCTGAGCTATCATGCGTTTCCCCAGCGATTGCGGAGCGCAAAGTGAGTGAGCAAGGCCCGACCTCGAACAAATGCATCGACCACATCCGGCTGATGGCGCGCTACAACGCTTCGATGAACGAAAAACTCTACGCCGTGGCCAGGTCGATGTCCATCGCGGACCTCAACGCCGACCGAAAGGCCTTCTTCGGTTCGATCCTCGGCACCCTGAACCACCTGATGGTCGGCGACACCGTCTGGCTCAAACGCTTTGCCACCCACCCGGCCGGCTACGCGGCGCTCGAGCCGGCGCGCAGCCTGCCGGCGCCGCACGGCCTCGACCAAATCCTGTTTTCGGATATCGACAGCATGTGGCGGCAGCGCCAAATGCTCGACCGCCTTATCGGCGACTGGTCGGAATCGATCCGCGAGGACGACCTGGAGCTGCCGCTGCATTATGCGAGCATGAAGGGGATCGTCAGCGACAGGGATTTTTTCGGCGTGATCATGCATTTCTTTAACCACCAGACGCACCACCGCGGCCAGCTTTCGACCTTGCTGTCGCAGGCCGGCCACGACATCGGGGTCACCGACCTGCTGGTCCTCGTTCCGAACGCGCCGGCCTAAGTCTTGATGCCGTGGTGGTTCATCAGGTCGTACAGCGTGGGCCGGCTCACGCCCAACAGTTCGGCCGCCTTGACGATATTCGCGTCGGCCCGCGCCAGCGCCATCACCATGACCTTGTATTCGGCCGCGTCGCGCACCTGGCGCAGGTTCAGCGGCGCCTCCGATTGGGCCAGCGGCAGGCCGAGGTCGGCGGCGCCGATCTGCGGGCCGTCCGACATGATCACCGCGCGCTTGATGCAGTTCTCCATCTCGCGCACATTGCCCGGCCAGCCATACTGCTCGATCGCCATCAGCGCCTCCTCGTTGAAGCCCATCGACGGCCGGCCCTCGGCGCTGCAAAAACGGTTTTTGAAGTAGTGCGCCAGCAGCGCGCAGTCGCCCACGCGCTCGCGCAGCGGGGCGATCGCGAGCACGATTTCGCTGAGGCGGTAAAACAGGTCCTCGCGGAAGCGCCCCTGCCGCACCAGTTCGCGCAGGTCCTGGTGGGTGGCGCACACGATGCGCACGTCGATCGGGATCTCGGTGCGCCCGCCCACGCGCTCGATCACGCGTTCCTGCAAAAAGCGCAGCAGCTTGGCCTGCAGCGCCATCGCCATGTCGCCGATCTCGTCGAGGAAGAAGGTGCCGCCGTTGGCCATCTCGATCTTGCCCAGGGTTTGCTGGCCGGCGCCCGTGAAGGCACCCTTCTCGTGGCCGAACAATTCACTTTCGAGCAGCGTCTCCGGGATGGCGGCGCAATTGATCGCCACGAAGCGCTTGTCCTGGCGCCCGCTCATCTTGTGCAGCGCGCGCGCGATCAGCTCCTTGCCGCTGCCCGAGTCGCCCAGCAGCATCACGGTGGCCGACGACGGCGCCACCTTTTCGACGCTGCGGCACAGGCGCAGCATGCCGGGGTCGCGCGTGATGAAACCGGCCAGCGGTGAATCGGCCTCGATCTGGAGCATGCGCCGGTTCTCCTGCTGCATCGCGTGCAGGTAAAACGCGCGTTCGACGACCAGGGCCAGCATCTCCGGTTCGCACGGCTTCTGGTGGAAGTCGTAGGCCCCCATGGCGATCGCCTTGAGCGCGTGCGCGCGCTCCTGGTTGCCCGACAAGATGATCACTTTGGTGTCGGGCGCATGCTGCAGCATCTGCTGCAGCGTGGCCAGGCCTTCAACCGCGCCGTCCGGGTCGGGCGGCAGTCCCAGGTCCATCGTCACCACCGCCGGCTGGTGGCGCCGCATTTGCGCCAGCGCCGTCTCGCGGTCGCCGGCCACCACCACCTCGTAGGCGTCAAAGCTCCAACGCAGCTGCTTTTGCAGGCCCGGATCGTCCTCAATCACTAACAGCTTCTTCTTGCCCATCGAGGGCCTCCTTCATGTCGTGCAGCGGTAAGATCACACGGAACGTCGTGCCCTCCGACTCGGCGCTGGCAACCTGCAGCTCGCCGCCAAGTTCGCGAATGTATTCACGGCTTTCGAACACGCCGATGCCCATGCCGGCCGTTTTGGTCGTCACAAACGGCTTGAACAGGCGCTCGCGCATGAAGCGCGCGCTCATGCCCTGCCCGGTGTCGGCCACCTCGATGACGGCGCAGTCGCCTTCGCGCAGCAGGCGCACCGCCACCTCGCCGTGGCGCGAGGTGGCCTCGATCGCGTTCTGGATCAGGTGCCCGAGCACGCGCTCGAGCCGGCCCCGGTGCGCAAGCACGAACAAGGCCGCGTCGCGCACCACCAGCGCCGGACGCGGCTCGGCCAGCGCCTTGGCCGCCACCGCCCGTTCGAGCAGGCGCGCGACGCGTTGCGGCTGCGAGGCGTCGTCGGGATCGCCGCGGCCCAATTTTTGCAGCAAGGTCTGCATCTTGCGCACCGAGTGGTCGAGCGTGCCCAGCACGTCGGCCTGGAACTCCGGGTTGTGTTTGTGCTTGTCGGCGTTGGCCAGCAGCAGCGAGAACTGGCACACCAGGTTCTTCAGGTCGTGCACGATGAAGGTCGACATGCGGTTGAACGACTCGAACTGGCGCGCCACCAGCAGGCTGTTGAGCGACTCGCGGTGCGCCAGGTAGCTCGCGGCCTGGCTGCCGGCGATCTTGAGCACGTCGGTGACCTCCCAGTTGAGCGCGAACGGCGCGCGCGGGCGCGCCAGCGCGACCAGTCCGAACAGGCGCCCGTGCAGGGTCAGCGGCACCACCGCCCACAAATCGGGCACCGCCAGCAGCGCGGGCGGGATCGGCGGGTGCGGATTGGCTTGCGCCTCGCCGGCCACATCGACCACCCACTGGCGCGACTCGATGAAGCAGAAAAAATCGCCACGGATGTCGACCCCCTGCGACTGCGACGGCATGTTCCAGGCGCCGGCCGCCTCGCACAGGTCGCCGTCGCGCCGCAGCCAAAGGGCGCCTGCCGGGCTCTCGACCAGCCCGCCCACGGCCGCGATCGCGCGCTCGTTGAGGTCGGGGCCGTCCTCGGACAGCACCCTGGTAAAGCGGCGCCACTCCTCGCGGTAATCGAAACGGCTGCTGTACAGGTGTTTGTTGATCATCACCTTCAGGCGCGCGCGCAGGGAGCCCGAGAACAGCACCCCGGCCAGCACGATGCAGGCGCCGCACAGGAACGCGAACTGCATGACGCGGCCCCAGTCGCCGCCGATGAAGCGCAGGTAGTAGGCGCTCAGCGCCATGGCCAGCAGGTAGACGGCCGAGCCGACCAGGGCCGCCGAATGGAACATGAGCCGGCGCGAGACCGCCATGCCGCTGGCCCAGGCCGGGTTGCGCGCGGCCGAAACCGCGAGCAGCGGCACCGTCAGCGCGTTGGCGATGCCGCGCGCGGCGTCGATTTCGGGATTGATCCGGCTAAACAGCGCGGCGTCGCTGTACAGGAAGAAATCGTAGGCGAACAAGGCGCCGATGCCGATGCAGGCGAACTTGATGGCCCAGCGCTCAGCGACCGGCGTATTGCGGTAGACCTGCTCGACGAGCAGCATGCCGAGCACCGCCAGCATCAGGCGCGCGCCGATCGGCGCCACCGGCGCGCCGCCGGCCAGGCTGGCCGCGCCCAGGGCCAGGATCAGGCCGAGGCACAGCTTCCAGCGCATGCGCGCGGGCCCGAGCAGCATCAGCAGCAGCGCGGCCCACGCGCAGGTGCGCACCGTTTCGAGCGGCGCGCCGGCGATCGCGCCCAGGCCCGAGGCCAGCGCGCCGCTCCATACGGCGCTGAGCAGGCAGGACAGCGCCAGCGCGGCCGCGTGCACGCGCGTGCGCCAGCGCCCGGCGAGCACCAGGAACAGCATCAGGAAACCGAGGGCGGCAATGCCATGGCTGACACCGAGGACCACGGCCTGCATCAGCGGCTGCCCTTGCCGAACACGACCACCTGCACGGTGTCGATCAGGATCAGCAGATCGAGGAACAGGCTGTTGTTCTTGACGTAGTAAAGGTCGTACTGCAGTTTTTCGATCGCGTCGCCGACCGAGGCGCCGTACTGGTAGCGCACCTGCGCCAGGCCCGTCACGCCCGGCTTGATGCTGTGGCGCACGTTGTAGTAAGGCACTTCGGCGTTGAGCTGCTCGACAAAATAGGCGCGCTCGGGGCGCGGCCCGACAAAACTCATGTCGCCCCTGAGCACATTGAGCATCTGCGGCAGTTCGTCGATGCGCAGCTTGCGGATCAGGCGCCCGACGTGCGTGACGCGCGGGTCGTTGGCCAAAGCCCACGTGGGCGTGCCGCCCTTTTCGGCATCGCGCCGCATGCTGCGGAACTTGAGCACCTTGAAGATGCGCCCGTTGCGCCCCACGCGCTCCTGCTGGTAGAACACGGGCGCGCCGTCCTCGCAGGCGATGCAGGCGGCGGTGACGAGCATGACGGGCGCGGTCAGAATCGTGATGAAGGTGCTCGCCAGCAGGTCGAAGATGCGTTTCGAGCTCGCGCGCAGGAAGCTCTGGTCGAAGCCGCCCCCAAAGATCAGATAGCTCGGCTGCAGCGAATCGATGCGGATCTGGCAGGCCTCGCGTTCGAAAAAGGTGGCGGCGTCGACCACCCTGACGCCGCCGAGCGCGCACTCGAGCAGCTGGCGGTTCGGGAAAAAGCTGCTGCGCCGGTTCGACACCGTGACCACGATCTCGCTGGCCTCGTATTTTTGCGCCATCACGAGCAGCGACGCGCCGAGCGGCAGCAGGTCGGCCTCGGCCACGCAGTTCTCCTCGCCCGGAATCGGCACGCAGCCGACCACGTTGAACTGGTGGAAGCCGAACTTGCTGCCGGCCAGGTCGATGCACTCGCGCGCGAGCGCCCCGCTGCCGATGAAAATGACGCGCGCCTCGAGCAGGGCCGAGCCGGCCGACTTGAACACCACGAGCCGCGTGAGCACCACGCCGGCGGCGCCGAGCGCGAAAATGACACTGCTCACGCCGCGCCCGAAGTAGAACTCGGGCCGGATCGCGATCAGCGCGCTGAGCAGCCCGAAGCCGAGCGCGAACGAGGGCATGATGCGGATCAGGGTCGTGCGGATGCCCTCTTTCGCACTGTGCTGGTACATGCCGAGCGCGCTCATGCTGAAGATGATGACGAGCGCGAACGTGAGCGAGGACAGGTACAAATTGTCGGCCCGAAACCTACCGTGCGCGTCCGAGACCCACAACGCCGACGCCAGGCTGGCCGAGGCGAGCAGCATCAGCAACTCGAGCAGCAGCAGGATGAACGCCATTTTCGAAACATAGTGATTAAAAATGCGTATCACAGCCCCTCCCGCAAAGTCACGCTTGCCCCGTGCGCAAGCGCAGGAACGACGCTTTCATCATGGATGACTATTGCAAAACAGTCATTGATTGGCGACAAGCGGGCACTGCCGTTTCAGCCTTTGCGGACAGCTCCATTGCAAATAGACTATAGTGATGCCTCCTTACAAAACACTATTTATGCCATGAAATTTGACGTCGCTATTGTCGGCAGCGGCCTGGCCGGCTTGTCGGTCGCCCTGCACCTGGCGCAAACGCGCACCGTTGCCATCATTTCGAAACGCGCGCTGCTGGACGGGGCGAGCAGCTGGGCCCAGGGCGGCATCGCCGCCGTGCTCGATTCGAGCGACAGCCACGCCGAACACATCAACGACACCCTGGTCGCCGGCGGCGGCCTGTGCGACGAGGCGGCCACGCGCTACATCGTCGAGCACGGCCGCGAGGCGATCGAATGGTTGATCGAGCAAGGCGTGCCGTTCACGCGCGACCCGCTCGCCGAGCTCGGCTTCCACCTGACGCGCGAAGGCGGCCACAGCGCGCGCCGGATCATCCACGCGGCCGACGCCACCGGCCTCGCGGTCCAGGTCACGCTCGAAGAGAAGGTGCGCAAGCATCCGAACATCAGCCTGTTCGAACACCACTGCGCGATCGACGTGATCACGTCCGACAAGTTAGCCGGCGGCAAGGTGCACGCGGGCGCGCCGCACAGCCCGAGCCAGCCGCGCTGCTACGGCCTGTACGTGCAGAACGAAAAAAGCGGCGAGGTGCTCACCTTCGAGGCCGAGCACACCGTGATGGCGACCGGCGGCGCCGGCAAGGTCTACCTGTATACGACCAATCCCGACACCGCCACCGGCGACGGCATCGCGATGGCCTGGCGCGCCGGCTGCCGCGTCTCGAACATGGAATTCATCCAGTTCCACCCGACCTGCCTGTACCACCCGTACGCCAAATCGTTCCTGATCACCGAGGCGATCCGCGGCGAGGGCGGCCTGCTCAAGCTGCCGCCCGAGGCGGGCGCGGCGGCCGGCACCCGCTTCATGCCGATGTACGACGAGCGCGGCGAACTGGCCCCGCGCGACGTGGTCGCGCGCGCGATCGACTTCGAGATGAAAAAGCGCGGCCTCGACTATGTCGAACTCGACATCAGCCACCAGCCCGCCGAATTTCTCATCGAACACTTCCCGACGATCTACGCGCGCTGCCTCGAGCTCGGCATCGACATCACGAAGCAGCCGATCCCCGTGGTGCCGGCGGTGCACTTCACGTGCGGCGGCATCGTCACCGACCTCGACGGGCGCACCGACATCCCGGGCCTGTACGCGGTCGGCGAGACCGCCTGCACCGGCTTGCACGGCGCCAACAGGCTGGCCAGCAACTCGCTGCTCGAATGCCTCGTGATCGGGCGCGCCTGCGCGCACTTCATCGCCGGCGCGGCGCGCGCCGAGACGCCGGCGTTGCCGGCCTGGGACGAAAGCCGGGTCACCAACGCCGACGAGGAAGTGGTGATCGCGCACAACTGGGACGAGTTGCGCCGCTTCATGTGGAACTACGTGGGCATCGTGCGCACGACCAAGCGGCTCGAGCGGGCCCAGCACCGGATCGCGCTGCTCAAGGAGGAGATCGACGAGTACTACCGCAACTTCCGGATCACGCACGACCTGCTCGAGTTGCGCAACCTGGTCGACGTCGCCTCCCTGATCGTCACGAGCGCGCTGTCGCGCCACGAAAGCCGCGGCCTGCACTTCAGCCGCGACTACCCGGACACGCTGCCGAAGGCGCTGCCGAGCGTGCTGACGCCGCCGCGGCGCTGACGACCGGCCGCGGCCCATGGCGCACACCCTTGCCCCGATTGCAAAATATTTAACCATCGGGGTCAGACCCTGAGCCTTCCCCTCAAATTTCATAAATCATCAGCATGGACGC
>JAZKIN010000015.1:0-82051 GCA_040384885.1 Pseudomonadota bacterium
CAGGGATATCGCGGTAGTCGAACTTCATGCCCTGCGACGCGTCGTCCCAGTAGATCGCCTTCATCTTGACCAGGTCGACCACGCCGAGGAAGTTCTCTTCGGCGCCGATCGGGATCTGCAGGCAGATCGGGTTGGCCTTCAGGCGGTTACGCATTTGCTCGTAGACCTTGAAGAAGTTCGCGCCGGTGCGGTCCATCTTGTTGACGAACGCGAGGCGTGGAACCTTGTACTTGTTGGCTTGGCGCCATACGGTTTCCGACTGTGGCTGCACGCCGCCGACTGCGCAGTAAACCATGCAGGCGCCGTCGAGCACGCGCATCGAGCGCTCGACTTCGATCGTGAAGTCGACGTGGCCCGGGGTGTCAATGATGTTGATGTGGTGCTCAGGGAAATTGTTAGCCATCCCCTTCCAGAAGCAAGTCGTCGCAGCCGAGGTAATCGTGATACCGCGTTCCTGCTCTTGCTCCATCCAGTCCATGGTGGCCGCGCCATCATGCACTTCGCCGATCTTGTGGTTCACGCCCGTGTAGAACAGGACGCGCTCAGTCGTGGTGGTCTTGCCAGCATCGATGTGAGCGGAGATACCGATATTGCGGTAGCGCTCAATGGGGGTCTTGCGTGCCATAATTATTCCTAAATCTTTTAATGGACAAAACCGAGCGTCATTTTGTGAACAAAATGGGCCCGGCCTCGAACAACAGATGCATGGCCGCGCCGCGGTTCACACAGTGTGCAAACCGGGGCTTGGCCTTTTATTAGAAGCGGAAATGCGAGAACGCTTTGTTCGCTTCTGCCATGCGGTGGACTTCGTCCCGCTTTTTCATCGCACCGCCGCGCATTTCCGACGCCTCGAGCAGCTCACCGCCGAGGCGTTGTGGCATCGATTTTTCGCTGCGCTTGTTTGCGGCTTCGCGCAACCAACGCATGGACAGCGCCATACGACGCACCGGACGAACTTCAACTGGCACCTGGTAGTTGGCGCCGCCGACACGGCGGGACTTAACCTCGACCATTGGCTTGCAGTTGTTGATCGCGGTGGCGAACACTTCGAGCGGGTCCTTGCCGGACTTCGTTTTGATGTGTTCAAAGGCACCGTAGATGATGTTTTCAGCGACCGATTTTTTACCGGACAGCATCAGAACGTTCACGAATTTGGCGACATCTTGGTTACCGAACTTTGGATCTGGCAAGATTTCGCGCTTGGGTACTTCACGACGACGTGGCATATCAATTCCTTCCTATCTTCAGTTGAGCGCGCTTGGCGCACTCGCGGAGGCCATCATAGCCTTCCACTTACTCGATCATTACGACCGGTTCAACTCGTTAGTTTTTTAAACAGCGGCTAACCGCCGGCACTTGGCAAAAATTACTTCTTCTTGCCAGCTTTGGCTTTCTTGGTACCGTATTTCGAGCGCGATTGCTTACGGTCTTTGACGCCCTGGGTATCCAGTGCACCGCGAACCATGTGGTAACGCACACCCGGAAGATCCTTAACACGGCCGCCGCGCAGCAGGACGACGCTGTGCTCTTGCAGGTTATGGCCTTCACCGCCGATGTACGAAATGACTTCGAAACCGTTGGTCAGGCGAACTTTGGCGACTTTACGCAGAGCCGAGTTTGGCTTCTTTGGGGTCGTCGTGTATACACGGGTGCAAACACCACGTTTTTGCGGGCTGTTTTCCAGCGCCGGCGATTTGCTCTTGACGCGTACGGAAACACGCGGCTGGCGAATCAGTTGATTGATGGTTGGCATCGTTATAAATCCAACAAAGATACAACATGAACAACCCGGGCGAAGGTGCCCGGGGACTAAAACCTAGTCCCGGTTTGCACTGACAAAGGAGGCGCCGAAAGCCACTCGACTAGGAGCGGCCTTGGATGCGGGAACGATGTGCAGAATAAATTCGAGAACTCGCGAGTATAGACGTGATGCGCAGGCCGGTCAATCAGTTTACCGCTTGGCAAGGCACAATGCCGACCGAAAAACACGCTTCCCGGGCGCGCCCGCCGATTAAGGGGCCGGTGCCTTTTGCCGGTCCTGCATATAAAGCCACACGAGCGGCGGCAACATGATCACAAGCGCAAAGCTGTCGATAAGGACATTCGCCCACACCCCGCGCTGCAGGGATATATAGATGTCCTGCGGCGCCCACAGCACGATGCCGGCGATCAGGGCGCCCCAGGCGAAGGCGCTGCGCTCGCGCGCGCCGAGGTAGGCGAGCGCCCCCATCCACACCGCGGCCGCCTGGACCGTCGGCCCGAACAGCGAGATCCACCATAGCTGGAGCGCACGCGCGCCCTCGGGCGGCGGCCCGCTCCAGAACGCCGCCTCGATGCCCGCGTGGTAGGCGTCGAACAGCACGGCGCCCGGCACCAGGGGCAGCAAGGCGCCCACGACGAGGTGGCCGAGAATGGTCGCATAGACCCACCAGACCACGTATTTTCTTGTTGGGTTCGCCCGCATGGCCGGTCCTACTTTCTAATAAAGGGGTTCGGGCGCTCGCACACGCCGCCGCAGACGGGACCCGCCTTGCCTTGGCAGCCGAAAAAGCGCTGCAGAAAACGCGAGATCGCGTAACGGTTGCGCGCAAACGCGCGGTAGGCCGCGGCCAACAGCGGCCGCAGCAGGGGCACACGCAGCGGCAGCACGATCCACGCGCGGCCGACCAGGGTATAGGCGCCGATCATGCTGTCGATGCCGACGAGCACCTTGCCGCCCGCTGCCAAACTGTGCATTTCGCGGTCCAGCGCGGCCATGCCGACCCCGAGCGGGGCCGGATCGAAGCCGGGCGCGGCGATGTCGACGAACGCGAGGCGGCGCGCGCGGTCCCATTGCTCGAGCCGCGCCATCTCGGTCGCGCAGAACGGGCAGTTGCCGTCGAAGTAGAGGGTGAGTTGGGGCGCGTCCATGACTTTCTTTTATTTCTGTTGTTACAGAAATTTAAGACATAAGGCACGGCGCGTCAAGGCAAATCGGCGTAGCGCCGGCCTCCCCGCTCCGGACAGGAGCGCACACTGTGGTTGCTGATGAATAAATCAAGGATAGACGTGTAATCAAAAGTATCCATTAGTAATCCCTGTCAATATAATATGCTCACAGTCAATCTTGTCGCAGCTTTCTGCGCATGAATGAGTCACAGGCCGAGCTTGCCGTCGCGAGCCCCGCGACGTGCGGCCGCGCCATCCGCCATCTTTTATTTGGATCAGTCATGAATTTACGCATTGCCTTGTTTCTCGCCGCCGCCGTCAGCTTCTTGTCCGGCTGCGCCACCGCGCCGCAGCTGCCTGTGCCGCTTAGCCCGACCGCGTTGACGGTGCCGAACACCAAGATCGGCGTCGCAATGACCGCCATTCCAAAGGTCAATACGTTTTTCCCCGGCGCCAATTGCCTGCTCTGCCTCGGCGCGGCCGAGCTCACCAACGCCACCTTGTCGACCTATGTCCAGACTTTGCAACTCGAAGACTTGCCGCAGTTGAAGAACAAGATTGCCGCCGTGCTTACAAAGAAAGGCAACAGCGCCCTTGTGATCGACGAGGCGCTCAACCTGGAGTCTCTGGCAGACCACAAGACCGAAGTTCCCAACATGGCCCGCAAGGACTTCAAGTCACTCAAGGGCAAATACAAAGTCGACAAGCTGTTGGTGCTTGAGCTGAACGTGTCTGTGCAACGCGCCTACGCTTCGTATTTCCCGGCGGGCGACCCGAAGGCCCAAATGCAAGGTGTCGCATACCTGGTCAATTTGAACGACAACTCGTTCGAGTGGTATCTGCCGGTATCCATCATCAAAGGCTCCGACGGCAAATGGGACGAGCCGCCGAGTTTCCCCGGCCTGACAAATGCCTACTTCCAAGTACTTGAGATGGGCAAAGACAGCATCCTGAACCCACTTAGCAACTGATCGACCACCGACACCCACCCATCCGGACGCCTGCATATGACCCCGACACGATCATCCCCCGCCGCCAGCCGTTTTCCACGCCTGTTGCTCGGCGCGCTCGCGCTGACCGGCCTGCTCGCCGCTGCCCAAGTGGCAATGGCCGAGCCGTCCGCCGCGCCACCGCAAGCGCCACGCAACATCGCGGTCAAGGCGCTCAAGGATGAGAAAGTCGCGTTCGGGGGTGTCGTCAGTTACGACCAGGCGGGCCTCGGCCCGAGCCCCATGATGTATCCCGCGCCCGGCCTTGCCGGCGCGCTGGCCGCCCTGATCACCCACGCCGTGATACTCGAATCGGCCAAGGAATCGCAGAAAAAGACGATGCGCGATCAGGCCAACCGGGTCCTGCTCCCCTACCAAACGGTGCTCGACGGCTACAAGAATTCCGAATTGTTGCGCCTGGCGATGCCCCAGGTGACACACCCCGGCAGCAAAAGCGTGCTCGAGGAGGGCGCCGCGGCCCCGGCCGGACACGAACTGGTCGAGGTGGCGCCGTCTTTCTGGCTGACCCAAGACCAGCGTGCCTTAATCCTCGACAACCAGATTTCGATCAAGACGGCGCCCCAGGCCGAGCCCCGGGTGACGGTCGTGCGCGTGATCTCCCCCCCTGCGGACGCGGCCGACATGCTCGCGTTCTGGAGCGCCGACGCCGGCGGCAGGCTCAAGCTCGAGAGCGCGGCCCTGCTGGCCACCTCGCTCGATATCGCGCTCCAGCTCGCCGATCCAAAAGCGCCGGCCGCGGGCAGCTACAAGACCGTGCGCTACCTCGAGGGCGGCACCGAGAAGATTGAACGCGCGCAAATGCTCAGCGAGCGCTGCGACCGTGCCTTGTTCCGCACCCTGCGCGGCAATCTGATGGAGGCCACCATCAAGGAGGGCACCGGTTCGGCCGCCGCCAGCTGCGCCTCGCCGGCGGTGGCAGCCGGCGCCGCGGCAGAGGCCCCGATTGCGCCGCCCACGGCCCCCGCACCGCCCGCCGCACCGGCGCCACCCCAAACACCGGCCGCCTCGCCGGCACCGCCCGCACCCGCCGCGCCAGCGGTCGGCGCGCCCGGCTAAAGCAAATCCAAGTATACATTTATGCATGGACAACATCGTTCCCATGCATATTTGAATAGTGGCCCTAGGCGCGCCGGCACCCCGGCCGGCGCACGGTCGCGTAACACTCCCGGCGCGTCGGACCGCGCCCCGACCGGGCGGGCGCAGCCACCGCCAGCCCAGCACGCCACATCGCCCCCGGGGAACCCAAACATATTGCGCGCGTGTTGCTGATCGTTCACTTGCCATCTATTATGGCGAAACCCAGCTACGTTCATCCATCACCCGGCCCTTGCGCATGACAACTCTGAATCAAAACAAGCTCGACGCCTCCACCATCGCGTCTTACATCCTGGTCGGCGTCGCCCTGCTGCTGGTGCTTGCAAAAGGCCTGCTCGGCGCCCTGTTCGCCGGCCTGCTCGTGTACGCGCTGGTGCAAATGATGACCCCGATGCTGGCGCGCAAAATCAGCGACACGCGCGCGCGCATGGTCGCCATCGCCGTTATTTCGGCCGTCGTGATCGGCGTGCTCAGCGCCGCGGCGTGGGGCACGATCACTTTTTTCAGGGGCGACGCGACCAATCTGACGTCGCTGCTCAAGCGCATGGCCGACATCATCGACGCCTCGCGCGGCCAGTTGCCGCCTTGGGTGCTCGACCATCTGCCGGTCAACGCCGACGCCCTGCGCGAGCGCCTCTCGGGCTGGCTGCGCGAGCACAGCGACGAAGCCAAAACGCTGGGCAAGGAGGCGGGCCGCACGCTGGCCCATGTGCTGATCGGCATGATCATCGGCGCCATGGTGAGCATGGGCAGCGTGGGCGGCAAGTACGGCGCGCGCCCGTTTTCGAGCGCGCTGATGGCGCGCATGCGCCACCTGCTCGACGCGTTCCGCAACATCGTGTTCGCCCAAGTCTGGATCTCGGGCATCAACACCATCCTCTCGGGCATCTTCATCCTCGTGATCCTGCCGCTGATGGGCGTGCAACTGCCGCTGGCCAAGACCCTGATCATCATCACCTTCTTCGCCGGCCTGCTGCCGGTGCTGGGCAACCTGATCTCGAACTCGGTGCTGGTGGTGGTGGCGCTGTCGCATTCGCTGCACACGGCGATCGGCGCGCTCGCCTTCATGGTGGTGTTGCACAAGCTCGAGTATTTCCTCAACGCGCGCATCATCGGCTCGCGCATCAAGGCGCACGCGTGGGAATTGCTGGTGGTGATGCTGGTCGGCGAGACCCTGTTCGGCGTCGCCGGCGTGATCGCCGCGCCCGTGTTCTACGCCTACACCAAGCAGGAACTCAAAGCGCGCGGCCTGATCTAAGGCGCCCAGGCGGGCTGCTAGAGCGCGACCACGATGCTCCGGAACTGCTGCCGGTGCCCGGCCGGCGCCTTGCCGCCGCCGTCGCCGAGGATCTGCACCATGCGGGTTCCGGGGATGGCGAACAAGGCCTCGGGACGGGTTCCTTCGGCGTCGAGCCGGAGCAGCATGCGCGCCGCCCCGGCGCCGTCGCCGGACCACTGGAACAGCGCGAAGTCGCCCACTTTGCCGCTCGGCCCGGCGATGATCATATAGGCCAGCCCGACGAGCTCGATGCTGCGGATCGCGCGTCCGCCAAGGTCGAGTTCAACCACCCGCCCGAAGCGCGCACGCGCGCCGTCGACCAGCTCGGCCGGATTGAGCAGCTCGACCAGCAAGGCCATGCCGCGCGGCGCCGGATTGCGCAAACCGATCAACAAGCCGCCCGCCGGCGTGGCGGCCAAACCCTCGATATTGAAGGCGCCCTCGTGTTCGGGAGTGCGCGCCGCCGCCTGCGCCAGATCGTACTGGCGCAGCTGGGGCGCCGCGACCATGTCGGCAAGCAGGCCCGCATACGGCTTGCCGACCGGCGCCAGCGACGGCGCGCCCGCCGCGCCGTCGGCCACCACGGCCGCCGCGCCGACCTCGGTGGCAAAAAAGCGCTGGCGCCGCTCGTCGGCCTTGCCCTTGCCGGTGCGCCCGTGCGACGAAATCCAGTAGATGCGCGCGCCGAGCGCGGCCGCCCCTTCGAGGTCGGACTCCTTGTCGTGCGCGGTGCCGAGGAAACCCGACAGGTCGAGCCCGTCCACCGGGTCGGCCTGGCCGCGGCGGTAGATCTGCAACTGGTTGCGCTCGTCGTCGGCGACCACGAAATGTTCGGGTCCGAGCGCGGCGGCGGCCGAGGCGTCGGCCATGCCGCGATACACGAACAGCTCGCCGGGGCGCGCATGGGGCAGGCCGGCGATCAGGGTCGAGGCGATCGACGGGCGGGCGTTTTTCTTGGTCATCGCAGTGGCTCCGGTTGAATGGGGTGTTAATTATTACCGCACGGGCGGGGCCGCATGCCGTACATTATCAAGCATGGTTTCCATCCCTTCCGTTCCGTTCAAAGCGCCCATGAAAATCGCCCACCTGTTACTCGGCGCCCTGCTCGGCGCCTGCGCCTGCCACGCCGGGGCCTCGCCCGCCCAATTGGTCGACGCCGCCAGGGGCCAGATCGGCGTGACGGTGCGCTATGACGGCGCCTACCGGAAACTGGCCTATCCCGGCGGCGACGTCGCGCCCGAGGTCGGCGTGTGCACCGACGTGGTGGTGCGCGCCTACCGCAAGGCCGGCCTCGACCTGCAGCGGCTGGTGCACGAAGACATGCTGCGCGCCTGGTCCAGCTATCCGCGGCTGTGGCAGCTCAAGCGGCCCGACAGCAACATCGACCACCGGCGCGTGCCCAACCTGCAGACCTTCTTCAAGCGCCGCAACGCCGCCCTGCCCGTCAGCGCGCGGCCGGAGGATTACCAGCCGGGCGATCTCGTCACCTGGATGCTGCCCGGCAACCTTCCGCATATCGGCATCGTGTCGGGCGGCACCGCCGGCGGGCGCCCGCTCGTGATCCACAACATCGGCGCCGGCACGCGCGAGGAAGACGCCCTGTTCGCCTACCCCATCACGGGCCACTACCGCTTCCCAAGCGGCCAGCCCTGAGCCTCGTAGTGCCGCTGAACAACACCGGCCCGCGCTATATATTTACCAATAGTGGCAGCTGCTATATGATGATCCAGCGAAAAATATCTTGGCAAACGCACATCAGGTGCGTCCCCTAACCCAGCCCGCCTCCATGTCGATATCCGATCCAGCCCAGCTTTTGCAGCGCGTCCCCGAACTGAACGACTTGAGCGGGGATGCCAGGATCCGGCGTGCGATCGAATCGGGCGACACTTTCAAGGTGTACCGCTCGCTGGTGCTGGCGCGCCTGTTCCGGCGCCTGCCCGCGCATGCCGCGCTGATCAAGGAACTGACCGCCGACCGGCGCCTGTTCGCCAAACCGCTCAAAGGCATGCCCTCGCTGGCCAGCTACAACTCGTTCGGCTTCGGCTTTGTCGGCGAGTCGGAGAAGGACAGCGACGGCGTCTACGTCGCGCTGCACGCGATCGTGGCGCTGTTCAAGGTGCCGCTGGTGCCGCTCGGCGCCTACGTGGTGCGGGGCGCGGGCGACCAGGGCTGGACCGTCTACGCGCGCGCGCCGCTCGGCATTTTCGGCTGGATGTACACGCGCGGGCTGGTGCTCGCGCTTGCGCTGCTGGCCGGCTGGGGCGCGTTCGTCAGCTACGAGGCCGCGCAATACCAGGAGCTGGTGCTCCTGAACGGCTTCGCGGAGGCGGTCAACGTCAAGGTCGGCACGCAGACCGTGAGCCTGGCGCCGCAGGGCCGCTCGAGCATCAAGGTCGCGGTCGGCAAAGTGCAAGGCGTCGCGAACACGGCCAAGGGCGGCCTGGTCGACAGCTTCGAGCGCGAGCTCGACAACGACCGCGACATCGTGGTCTGGAACATCGCCGGCGCCATGCCGCTGTTGCACAACACGCTTTACTACACCACGGTCAAGCCGGCCGCGGGCGCCCCCAGCCGCGACGTCAACCGCGTGCACTGCGGCGAGCAGTTCATGGCCTTCGACAACATCACGTATAACTTCGCCGAAGCGCCGGCAAGCATGACGAGCCAGAGCGGCGGCGACAGCACCTTCGAGCAGCTCACCATCGCGACCAAACCCGGCGTTCCGGGCGTGATGCTGTGCCTGAGCTACCTGCACGGGCAGGGCATGGAGGGCAAGGCGGCCAAGGCGCACGAGGCGCTGGCGCAGTTCAACGGCTGGGATTACTACAGCACCAGCGCGGCGATGCTTGCCGCCCAGGCGGTCTCGCCCGCCGAAGCCTTGCGCGTGGCCAGGCGCGGCGCCAAGGCCAACCCCGGCGACATCCATCTGGCCCGCCTGCTGCAGGCCGTGCGCGAAGACGCCGGCGAGGGCATCGCGCAGTTGAGCGAACACCGCCAGCGCGCCCGCAACGAAACGAACTCGGCGCGCGAACAGTACCTGTATGTGTCTCTGCTGTCGGGCAAGATCGGCCTGAGCGCGATGGATGCGATCGCCAGGCAATTTCCGCAAGACACAAACATCCTGCGCAGCCTGGCTTGGCGCAGGGCCGCGCGCGCCGACTACGCGGGCGCGGCCGCCGAGCTGGCGCGCCTGCACCGCCTGTCGGAGGAGGAGGCCGGGCACCTGATCGACGACGAGGCGCGCGTGCTCGTGGCGCTCGGGCGCGCGCCCGAGGCGCTCAAACTGCTCGACAACGCCCTGGGCAACAAGACGGCCGCGGCCGGGCCGGGCGTGGCGGCCGACCACGGGCTGGTCGCGCGCCTGGCCGGCGCCGACCGCGAGCGCTTCCTGCGCGCCAACTACGACGGCGATGCCGACCCTCTCAAACTGGACCGTTCGCGCGTGCGCGCCGGGCTCGACCTGCTCGACCCGGCGTCGGCCGACGACACCGTGGTCCAGATCGCGCTCGCGCTGCGCCAGGACCCGGCCAAGGCGCTGGCGCTGGCGCAGCGCGCCGGCCGCTTCGAGATGCTGACGCTCTCAAGCGACCAGATCGCATTGCTGTACGGCGAGGCGGTGCGCACCGGGCGCACCGAGGTCAGCAGTAAGCTTAATTTCCACACGCGCACGGGCAAGCCGGACCGCCTCGTGCTCGACCAGTACCTGCGCGGCGAAAACGTCAACCTGGCCGAGTCCGACATCGCGATCGACGCCCAGGCCGCGGCCCATTTCATCCGCTCGCGCAACACCAAACTGTCCGACGCCGAGCGCGCCGAGCTGCGCAGCCGCGCCGCCCGCGGCGACCTGCTGCAGGGCGTGATCAGCACCGCAATCAAGCACTGGAAAGAGCAGCCGACAACATGACAACGACCAATCCAAACAAGGCACGGCCGGACCGCGCCCGCATCGCGCGCAGCGCCGCCCTGCTGCTGGCGCTGTGGCTCGGCTTCTGGATCCTCGCGCTGGCGCTGGTGGCGGGCCTGTTGTGGGTCGCGTTCTCCCAACTGAGCCACGGCAAGCCCGACATCGCGGGCGGCGCGGCGCTGGTCGTCGCGGCGATGCTGCTGTACGCGCTGCGCCCGCGCAAGCGCCAGGCGATGCGGGTGCCGCTGCCGCTGCTGCGCGAGAACGCGCCGGCGCTGTACGCGCAGGTCGAGCAGATCGGCAAGGCGCTCGGGATCAAGGCCAAGGTCAGCATCCATCTGGCGAACGCGGCGACGGCCACCATTTCGCACCGGACCGGCTGGAACGGCAAGGTCAAGTCGCTCGAGGTCGGCGTCGGCCTGCCGCTGCTGGTCACGCTCTCGGAGGACGAACTCGGTTCGATGATCGCCCACGAATTCGGCCACTTCGTCGCCGGCGGCCGGCTCGGGCCGTGGGTCTACCGGACCCGCGAATCGATCGCCAACAGCGCGCTCGACCTGGGCGACTCGCTGTTCTTCGTCGACCTGCTGTACGCGCTCTTCGGCCGGGCCTTCGTGCGCCTGTCGGCGGGCGTCGCGCGGGCCCAGGAATTCGAGGCCGACGCGCTCGCGGCGAGCAAGTTCGGGCGCACGGTGAGCTGCAACGCGCTCAAGAAAGTAAATATGGTCGCGCCGATGTGGGCCGCCTATGTCGTGCACGAGCTTTACCCGGCGGTCGGGCGCGGCGCCCGCATGCCCGTGTTCGACGGTTTCCGCCGCTTCTGCAGGGCCGGCGTGCGCCGGGCCGAAGTCGAAGCGGCGATCCGCGACGCCGAGCAAGGCGCCAAGAGCGCGTTCGACGTGCACCCGACGCTCGAGGAGCGGATCGAGGCGATCAAGCCCGGCGCCAGGGCGGGCGCGCCGCCGCTGGCCGAGTGCACCCACCTGCTCGGCGGCGAAGCCGAGGCCGAGCACGCCTGGTACGATTTCTTCCACGACGGACAGCTCGAAAAATGCAGCTGGGAGCGCTTCGGCGCCGACGTCGTCCAGCCCCAGGTGCGGCAGCGCTTCGCGGGCAGCTGGATGGATCCGGAACGGCTGCCGCTGGGCGACCTGATCGTGATGGCCGAGGAGCCGATGGAGATGTGGGACCGGCTCAAGCCCGAAGGCATCAGCTTCCTGTCGCGCGGCGCCAAGCGCAAGCACGTGGTGGACATCATCGAGGAATGGGTGATTGCCGGCCTCGACCAACGCGGCTTCACGATCGCGGTGGCGCCGGGCCAGCCCTTGCGCATGGAGCGCGACGGCCAGACGGTGCTGCCGTCCGAGCTGATGGCGGCCGCGCTCGGGCGCACGCTCAAGCCGGCCGCGCTCGCGGCGCTCACGACGCCAACGGCGCCCAAAGTCAACTTGCAAAAATAGCAGCTGGCGGCAAATTCGGACCGGGGTCAGACCCGGGTCTGACCCCGGTCTGTCCCCGGTCTGTCCCCGGTCTGTCCCCGGTCTGTCCCCGGTTTTTCCCCGGGTTTTCCCCGGGTTTTCCCTTTTTCGCGGCTTCAGCGGCGCACGAACGACCACTGCTGGTTGGTGCCGTTGTTGACCGGCCACTGGACGATCTGGGCGTTCTCGGCAGTACTCCCACCGGAAACATCGACCACCATATTGCTTAGCAGGTTCCTGAGCGTGAAGTAGCCCGTGGCAGGACTCGCCACGCTCCACTTCTGCCCGTTGCCTCCCCAGTAAGCCCACTGCGCGACATTGGTGCCCGCGGTGGTCGAGTTGTTATAGTTATCAAGGCTGAGCAGGCTGTTGGCGTTGATCACACTGTAATAGCTGTTGCCATGGCCGATCACATACCATTGCTGGTTTTTGGCACCGCTGTATCCCTGCTGCTGCACCATCGCGCCGTTGCCCGTGGATGCAGCCGCGACCGCGAGCGACTTGCCGCTCAGCCGCGATTGCAGCGAGTACAGGCCGTCGCTGATGCCGCCGCAACTTGCGATGCTGAAATTGCGCGTCAGCGAAGGCCAGCCGCCGCTATACGTCATTTTCAAAATGTCCAGCTTGGCGTTGCCGCCGTCGTTGAGGTCGTAGTAATGGGTCGACACGTAATTGCAGCCGTTCTCCTTGAGCACGCCGACATGGCCCGGGCCTTTGTATTTCCCGTCGACATTCGGCAGGATCGTGTAGGTGCCCGAGTACGGCCCGGTCACGCTGGTCGAACGCATGACTTGGACATAGTAGGTGCTGTTGGCTCCCTGGCAGCAATTGCCGCGGTTGACGAACAGGTAATAGTAGTCGCCGTTGCGCGTGATATACGGCGCTTCGTAGCCGTTGGCGCCGCTCGCGATCGTCGTCACGCTGCCGGCCAGCTTGCCCGTGGCCTGGTTGATTTCGGCCACGCCGATACCGCCGAAGAACGAGCCGTAGCTCATATACACTTTGCCGTTCTGGTCGCGGAACAAGGCGGGGTCGATCGCGTTGATCTCGCTGCTGCCGCCGAAGGACTCGACCACGATGCCAAGATCGGTCCAGCTCGGCGTTTTCAGCGAGGCCGAACGGGCAACGCCGATCGCCGATGTCGACGAGCCCCAGGACGAGACCGAATAGTAGAGGTAGTAATACCCGTTCATGCGGATCACGTCAGGGGCCCAGTACGATCCCCCGAAGTTCGGTATCTTGTTGTTGACCCAGGCGGGCGGCGTGGCGAACACCGGCGCCGGTCCTCCGGTCCAGGTGACCAGGTCCTTGGAGGTCGAATACCAGATCCCCTCGCCGGTCGTAAAATTAAAGTAGGTGTCGCCGTCTTTGGTGATCGTTCCCGGATCGTGCGCGTTCTGCAGGCCGGCCAGCGGCAGCGCGAAACACGAAAATGAACAAAGCACCAGGCCCAATGTTGCAAACGCGTTTTTCCACATCGATTTCAAAATCGTTTTCAAGCTCGTCTCCTTTGCGCGCATTTAAGTTTTCAGCATGGATCCGGCGGCATACGGTAACCAAGGCTTAGTCACAGCTTAGGCCGCTTGACAAGTCCCCGCTAATCAATTGTTTTTCGCGTGCGATACCGGTTTCGGGATCGCTCGCCAGACCGCGCGGAAGATCCTGCTTGCACGCGAATTTGAATGGGAAGAGTCGGGTCGATCAGTCGTTTACCGCGGAGCATGCCCTCAGGTTCGGCACCCGGGCACGTCAAGTTCTCTATGCGCATACCCGGTACGGACGTAGGCTTACGAGAAAACCATTCTCGATCCTCTCGCCTCGGGTACTTGGTGTCTGCGTGTCGTCCGCAACAAGAGCGAAACTAAAGAGGTGGACGGGCGGCTGCCGGGCTCACTTGGCGTTCCATTCGAAGACCGTGATTACTGACGAGTTTGTCGTGTGCAGTGGATCGCTAAACGCCAAGCGCTCGGCTTCGGCAAGGTCGTCCGCCACGAGAACGTATGCGCCACCGGAACGGTCGGTGAACGCGCCGGCGAGCTCGAGCTTGCCAAGCGTGCGTAGGCGCTCCAAAAATGCATGATGCGCCGCCACCGCCGACGGCTCAAACTGCGGGGTTCGGATTGCAGTGACCAGGTATCTGTACATTCGCAAATTTTTTTAAAGTTCAACTGTATGCGCCGCACGAGACCAATCGCCACGTCGCACCAGAGCAAAATCACGCGTCGACTGCGCGTGCCGGCGGTGCCAACGGAGGCGCGCTTAAAATTGCGCCTCCCGCTCAGCCAACCACCGCCACCCCCGCATGCGGGTTCCCAGTCGAATCGAGGTAGGCGGACAAGTTCATCGGCCGGTACAAGGATGGCACCGCGCCCTCGAGCAACACCGACTTGGCCTCCCAGCGCCGCGCCACCGACACATGGAGCTTGAGCACAGGCGGCCTTGGCAGCACGCGTTCGACCGCCGGCCTCGCCTTGAACTTGCCGCGCGTCCAAGGCTGGTGCTCGGCCGCCGTGTGGTTGGCCGCGATCTGCAAGGGATAGAACGCGAGGCCGATTTGCTTGAGCCGCGACACCATCCATTCGAGCGCGCCGTCCGACAGGCAGCTCTCGTTGTCGCGCCGCGGATAGCCGCCGCCGACATCGGCGTGCGCACCCGGAAACAAGGCCTGCTCGATCCGCTCCTCGTGGTCCCACAAGGTGGGCTGGAAGTCGACCCGCAGCTCGTCGATCGCGATCGCCTGGAAGGCGTGCGCGACCTTCGGGCTGAGCCGGGTGTCGGCAAAGCGCAGCGCGCCGACGCGCCGGTCCTCGCCCACGAAATGGGGGATGCCCAGTTCGCCAACGGTGTCCCAGACGGCGATCGCCTCGACGCTCTCGACGGCGCGCAGGTCGCCCGGCGCCAACTCGCGCGACAGGAAGCGCGGCAGGTCGTCGGCCAGCGCATCGAGCTTCGACAGCAGGAACGGCGAGACCTCGGACACGGCCTGGTGCCGGTACTGGTACCAGGCGGCGCAGCCGAGCCGGTAGGCGAAGTCCTTGTTGCGCAGCATCTCGGGGCGCGGATTGAGCAAGCCGACCGCGGCGATCATGCCGGCCAGCGCGCGCGCCGTGTACGCGCCGCGGCTGAAACCGACGAGGATGATCTTGTCGCCGGGGACGTAGTTGCGCGAGATGAAGGTGTAGCCGCGCACGATGCGCGAGATGTCGGCCGCGCCGAACGCGCCGCCGAGCATCTGCACCAGCCGGTTCGAGGCATCGCCGGCGCCGTACAGGTACTTGGCCACCTGCACCGTCTGGCCCGCCGCGTCGGTCAGCACCTTCTCTTTTTCGTTGCTCTTACGCCAGTCCGCAGCCGCCTCCTGTCCCTCGAGCGCCAGAAACAGCCTGAGCACGTTGGTGATGTCGGGCACGCCATCGACGTCGTCGTCGCCGTCCGGACCGTTCCATGTGCCGTCGGCGCAAAAGATAATTGATTTCATGCAAACCCCTTGTGTGGGCCTTCCCGGCCGCGCCGGAAAGCCGTATTGACGATACTAGCCCAAAAGCAATAACAAATAGTCACACATTATAGTCATATGGCCACTCCCCAAAACTATTTTGCATTCGGCATCGCGCGGCCGCCGGCGCGCTTGCGCGTCGATTGTTTTGGCCTGCCGCAGCGAAAATATCCGATAATCATGCCCTGTTCCCGACCTGGCTGACCGATGCGATCCCTGTTGCGCCCTGCGACGCTGTTTTTGCTGCTGACCTACCTTGCGTTGTCGGCCGTGCCCTTCGTCCCCCTGCTCGCCGGCAAGCCGGTCGCCGGCGTGTCACAGTTGCTCGGCATCGGCGCCATCGCCTGGCTGGCCGCCTGGGCCATCCTGAAGCGGCCCGCGCATTTCCACTGGCTGCTGATCCCCGCCTTCCTCGCGCTGCCGACCGAAATTTATTTGTTCACCTTCTACGGCCAGGGCATCTCGACCCACCATCTGGGGATCATCGCCGAGACCAGCCCGACCGAGGCGATCGAGTTTTTGGGCAACAAGGTCTGGCTGCTGCTCGCCGCGATGGCCGGCGTGGCCGCATGGTGGGCCGCCACCTGGCGCATCGCGCGCGCCACCACCGCGCTCGACTGGACCGACGGCTCGCGCTGGCTGGTGATCGGCACGGTCGCGCTCGCCGCGGCGCTGGGCGCCTACGGCTGGAAGTACGGCGTCGCCGGCGCCGCCAAGGGGTCGGCGAAGGTACCGGCCAAGGCGGTGGCAAAAACCACGGCAAGCGTCCAAGCCCAGGCCGCGCTGCCGCCGCTGGCGGCCTGGGCCAATCCGCCCGTGGAGCTGGCCACGTTCGCGCGCAGCTGGCCGTTCGGCCTGCTCGCGCGCGGCGCCGATTTCTATACCGAGCGCAAGCACCTGGCCGCGCTGGGCGAGCGCAGCAGCAAGTTCAGCTTCGGCGCGCGCCAGCGCACGCCCGACACCACGCCCGAGATCGTGGTCATGGTCATCGGCGAGTCGTCCCGCTTCGACCGCTGGAGTCTCAACGGTTACGCGCGCGAGACCAATCCGCTGCTGCGGCGCGAAAGCAACCTGCTGATGCTGCCCGACGTGATCACGGCCGTTTCGGCCACGCGCCTGTCGGTGCCGGTCATCATCTCGCGCAAGCCGGCCATGCAAAGCCTCAAGGACGGCTTCGCCGAAAAATCATTCCTGAGCGCCTACAAGGAGGCGGGCTTCAAGACCTGGTGGCTGTCGAACCAGGTCTCGTTCGGCAAGTTCGACACGCCCGTCTCGGTGTTCGCGAAAGAGGCCGACGTCACCGCGTTCCTGAACCTGGGCGGCTTCGGCGACAACGCCAACTACGACCAGGACCTGTTCGCCCCGCTCGCCGGCGCGATCGCCGACGCCGCGCCCAAAAAGCTGATCGTGCTGCACACCCTGGGCAGCCACTGGAACTACAGCCAGCGCCACCCGAAACAGTTCGACCGCTTCCTGCCCTCGCTGTACGGGGTCGACAAGCCGGCCTACACCGACATCCGGATCAAGCAGCAGCTCAACAACAGCTACGACAACACCATCCTCTACACCGACTGGTTCCTGGCCAATGTGATCGGCCAGCTCAAGCGGACGAAGCAGCCCGGCGCGATGCTGTACGTCGCCGACCATGGCCAGACCCTGTACGACAACGGCTGCAAGCTGGCCTTCCACGGCCACAATACCGAGTACGAATTCCACGTGCCGGCGCTTCTCTGGTATTCGGACCAGTACCAGGCGCGCCGGCCAGGCAAGGTGGCCCAGCTCAAGCGCCACCACAAGGCGCGCCTGAGCACGGAAAACATGTTCCACACCCTGCTCGACCTGGCCGACATCGGCTATCCGGGCGAGCGGCCCGAGTGGAGCTTTATGAACGAACGCTTCACCGAGCACACGCGCTACGTCGACAGCTACGGCTGGGCCAACTACGACAACGCGACGGTGCGCGGCGACTGCCGCGAGATCATCGACAAGGGCACCCCGCTCAAGCGCGATACCAAACTGCTATAGGCGCTAGCGGCCCCATTGCAGAAAGCGCGGCGCTCACAATGCCGGCGGCGGGAAGCCCTACCAGGCCACGAAAAGTCGCTCGGGCTTTTGATCGTGCGTAGTCCCCGCGGCCGTACGCTGCGCTTCGGTGTTCAGCCGCAGGGGCAGGAAGCGGCGCGTGCGCGCCCGGCGCCGGCGCAGGTGTCGCCGCTACTGGCGCCGCGCAGGCAGGGCGCGGCTTTCACCGGATCGTAAGGTGTCGGCCAGTTCCCAGTCGCTTGCGTCTGGAAAGCGAATCCAGATACTTTTCCATGCATTGCGCCGGATGCCACCGACGGCATTGGCAAAACCGCTGGGCGAGACGGCGCGTCCGTCGTAAAGAATGGCACCGCCCTCGACCTTACAGTGATGGTTCTTTTTATCGAACAAGGTGCGCAGCAGCGTGCCATCGGGCAGGAACAAATGCTTCCATTGGTAACCCGAATTTGTCGGCATGGCCAGCGCATCGGGATGGTGGCGGCAAAACCATTCATCGACTGCCTCTTCGAGGATCTCCCAGTGCTCTTTTTCGGAATGGGTTACGACCTTGGCAACGCGTAGTTGATTGCAGATATGTTCTGGAACGGGAATCAGCGCGTGGGCAGATGGGTGCTGTCGCGTCATGGTTCTTCTCCTTTTGCTCCGATTTTGTCAGGCTGGCCCCGACAGTTCACAACCGGCGCCCGTCTACGCACGATGGTTCCGCTTTGCGTTCGGGTTAATGCGCGGCTGTACTATTTTTTAAGATAGCGTTCGGGTGTCCTTGGTTGGACACGCGCGCACCGCGTCGCGTTCAGCTTCGGACCAAGATAAGCTTTTGGACGACAGCGCGCGCGGTGGCCAAAGGCGCGCGCAAGCGGCCATTTAGCCCAGTCAACAGTGCCCTTCCGCAAGGACGATGTACTTATGTAGAACCCAAGTCCTCGCAAGACATTTCTGTTGCATGCGCTCCGACGCCGGCCCCACCCAACACATGCGCACAGTGCGCCGGACGCGCAAGGTAAGCGCTGAGCCAGTCGTACACCCTGCCCGCGTTCGCCTCAAGTTCCGGCCCGAACCCGCGCGCCGCCAACAGCGCGATGCCGTTGGTCTGCGCCAGCACGCCGGGTGCCAGCGTCAGTGCCCCATCCGCGTCGGCCGCCACGCACCATGGCGCCAGCCGGTGCGCGAGCAGGGGCGCGAGCACCAGGTTGTGCGACGACACGATCACCATGCCCCTGGCCGCGAGCGCGTCGAGCACCGACGCTGCCGCCGACACCGACTCCAAGTGGTTGGTCCCGCGGAATATCTCGTCGATCAGGTACACGCCCGGATGCGGGCCGTCGGCCGCGGCCAGCAGCTCCTGCGCGCGCCGCAATTCGGCCATGTACAGGCTCTCGCCGCCAAACAGCGAGTCCTCGCTTTGCATGCTCGCGTACACCGGCAGTTGCGGCACGCGCGCACGCGTCGCGTAGCAAAAACCGAAGGCGCGCGCGGCCACCAAATTGAGGCCGATGGTGCGCAGAAGCGTGCTCTTGCCGATGCCGTTCTGGCCCGAGATGAACGCGCCCTTCCCCTGCAGCCCGAGCGTGAGCGGCTGCGCCTTGGCCATCAGCGGATGGAGCGCGCCGTCGAGCGCAAGCTCGGCCGCGGCGCCGCGCCCGGCCCAGCAAAACGACGCCGTATGCAGCAGGTGCTGCGCCAGCGCGAGGTCGGCTTCAAGCCCGGCGCAGCGCAAGTAGGCCGCGCGCAAAAATTCGCGCTGCGCATACACCAACGCGACGCACTTCCAATAATGTTCGAGATTGCTCAGCATGAACCAGTCCGCATACGCGCGGGCGCCCGGCGTCGCGCCGCTCGCCCACGAACGGCTCAACCCATTATTGAGCCTGCCCGATTGCGCCGCCGTCGGCGCGAACCCGGCCAGCAACACCTCGTCACGCGCACCGAGTTGGCTGTCGACGCGCAGCAGCAATTGCAGCGTCTTCATGGTGCGGTTCCATGCCTCGATCCGCGCGCCGTACCGCACCTGCATCGACATCAGCATGAACAGGGCGCATCCGGCCCCGAGATACGCCCACGGCGTCAGCAAGACCGCGCCCAGCGCTACGAGCAAACCGGCCAGCAGCAGCCAGCATTTGCCGGCCCACGCCGACGGCGCCGGCGCCGCATCGTCGGCAAACAGCAGGCCCGCGACTTCGGTGTCGGCGGCGCGCAAAGCCTGGCACGCTCGTCGCAATTCCAGCAGGCGGGCCGGCTCGCGCAGGTGTTCGCGCACGCGTGCGCCCAAGGCGTCGCGCTCACCATGTTCCATGCCGGCGCGCAGCCGGTGGTGCAGCAGCTGCTGGCCAAAAATACTCAGTTGCGGCGACAGCAGCGCCAGATACGGCTCAAGCAGCAGGTCCTTCCAGGTCGCATCGTCGAGCGAGGCCGCGGCCGGATCGGCATACAAGCGGTGCAACTGGGCCACATCGGAAGGCGCGAACGGGTAGTCGAGCGGATCCGGCTCGGGCAACAGCAGGGTACGCACCTCCTTGAAGGTGTCCTTGACCGATCTGGTCAAGGATGCAAAAGACGCAGGCATGCGGGCTTTCATCTTTGGCGCGGCGAGATGCCGGCCTATGCGGACCGATATATGGTCGTATTGACAAAATTCAAGTACCCGTACCCCGCGCCTACAGCCAGCCGGCGTCGCGCGCGAGCCGGAACGCCTCGACCCTGTTGCCCGCATTGAGCTTGCTGATCGCCTCCGACAGGTAGTTGCGCACCGTGCCCTCGGACAGGTGGATCAACTTGGCGATGTCGGCGCTGCTCTTGCCCTCGCCGGCGAGGCGCAGCACCTGGCGCTCGCGCTCGGACAGCGGGTCGGCGCCGCCGCTCCAGCTCTCGAGCGCGAGCTCGGGCGCGACCACGCGCCCGCCCCCGTGCACACTGCGGATCGCGGCGGCCAAGTTGTCGGCCGGCGCGTCCTTGAGCAGATAGCCGCGCACCCCGGCCGCGAGCGCGCGCCGCAGGTAGCCGCTGCGCGCGAAGGTGGTCACGATCACGACCTTGCACGGCAGCCCAAGCTCGGCCAGCGCGGCGGCCAGTTCGAGCCCCGTCATGAGCGGCATCTCGATATCGGTCAGCACGACGTCGGGCCGGTGCTCCTTGCACATGGCCAGCGCCTGCTGGCCGTTGGACGCCATGCCGACGACGTCAAAGTCGTCCTCGAGCTTGAGCAGGGCCGCCAAGGCCCCGAGCAGCAGCGCCTGGTCTTCGGCGATCAGGATCCGGATCATACGGCCACTCCCATTGGCAACCTCAATTCAAGCGCGAGCCCGCGCTCGAGGCGCAGCGACAGCGTGCCGCCGAGCGCACCGACGCGCTCGTGCATGCCGCACAGCCCGTTGCCGTGCGAGATCGCATCGACGCTGGTCAGGGAGCTGCCGTCGTCGGCGACCCGGAACACGATGCTGCCGTGTTCGAGCGCGAGACTGAGTTCGCAGTGGCGCGCGCCGGCGTGGCGCACGATGTTGGTGACCGCCTCGCGCAGCGCGAGCGAAAGCACGTTCTCGACAGCCGCCGGCAGCTTGATCGGCGCGACCGTCGCGTTGAGCGTGACCTGGGCCGCCGCCAGGCTGACGCGAGCGCTGCCGAGTTCGTGCGCGAAGCCGGTCTGGCGGTAGCCGGTCACGGCGGCGCGCACCTCGGACAAGGCGGTGCGCGCGCTGGACTCGATGTCCTTGATTTCGGCGCGGCAGGCGGCCGGATCGCGCTCGACCAGCTTGCCGGCCAGTTCGGCCTTGAGCGTGATCAGCGAGAGCGTGTGGCCGAGCAGGTCGTGCAGGTCGCGCGAGATGCGTTCGCGCTCGGCGATGGTGGCCATGTACTCGACCTCCTCCTGCTTGCGCAGGAGCTGGTCGCGCGAGCGGCGCACGCTGCCCTCCATGATGCTCGAGATCCCGATCGGGATGCCGCCCGCGAGCGCCGGCAGCACGAAATACAACTGGTTGCGGCCCATCGGCAGCGCCACGAACAGCGCCACGCAAAGCACCGCGGCCATCAGCATGTACGCCCTGCGCTGCGGCACGACGCCGGCGCACATGGCGCAGGCAAAAATGAAGAAGGTCGAGGCGCCCGCGTTGTGCCGGGCCCACAGCGCGCCGAGCAGGCAGGCGACCGCCACCGGCAGCACGTTGAGCGCGCGCTCGCGGTGCTGCCAAAAGCTCAGGAAGTACACCGGAAAAAACACCAGCAGGGTCAGGACCAGGGCCGCGACTTCGAGCGGGCCGGGCGCATTGCCCACGTATTTCATGAACAAAAAGCCGAGGCTGGAGGCCCACAGGTAGGGCGCCTTGCCAAACGCCGGGGGGATCCACGGTCCCGCGATCAGCTGCCTGATTTTATCGATGCCATCCATCCGCTCTGCGCCTTTACCGTTACAACCGATGTTCCCACCCTACGCCCTACCCGCTTACTCATTCAACAGGCGCACGTCCGCGAGTTCGAACTTGTACTCGCCCAGCTTGGGGCCGGCATTGAACGCTATCATGGTGATTGCACTTGTGTCTATGCCTTTGAAGTCGGCGAACGGCATCGTCACCTCGCTCCACGCGGGTCCCGCGGTGAACGGCCGGCTTACCGGGATCCGCCCGCCTTGCGACATCATCGACAGCGCATAGGTCTGGCCGTCGCCGCGCACCTTGAAGCGCACCAGCTTGGCCCCGCTCAGGTTGGCCGGCTGCATCGGCTGCGCGCCCGGCATGAACGATACGCCGGCCCATGGATACGGAAAGCCGGCGGCGACGCTGGCGCTGACGGCCAACGGTGCCTGGGCGCCGGCGTCGGCCACGCCCGGCTGCAGCGTGACCTTCGATTTGCCGCCCATGAAACCGTCGTCCGACGCCATCCAGACGCCGAACGGGCCGGCCAGCTTGTCGTTTGAAAACGCACTGATACGCCCGTCGGTCGGCAGCGCCAGCATGCCGCCTGGTTTGGCCGCGCGCTCCTGCGCCACCAGCGCGCGCTGCTTCTCGCGCAGCGGGGCGGCGTCGGCGCCGTCCTTCCACACGGCGACGATGCGGCGCGTGTTGGCGATGTCGCTGCCCGGATCGCCCTCGACCAGCAGCAGGTCGGCCTTGTAGCCGTTGGCGATGCGGCCGCGCCGGCCCAGGCGGAAGGCGGCCGCCGGCGCGGCGCTGGCCGCTGCCAGCGCCTGCACGGGTGACAGTCCGGCCTTCACCAGCGAGGCCATCTCGTGGTGCATGCTGATGCCGTACTGGGTGCCGGGATTGCCGGCGTCGGTGCCGGCCAACACCGGCACCCCGGCCTTGCCCAGCGCCGCGACCAGCGCGTTGGGCGCGGCCAGCAGGCCGGCGCGGCTGGCGCCGCCCGCGTAGCCCGTTTTGAGTGCCGCGGTCTGCTCCTTGTCCATCAGCGCGCCCAGGCCGGCGTCGCCCAGAATGTCGCTCGCGCCGACCCCGGTGATGCTCTCCAGGACGCTGAAGGTCGGGATCACGAATGCTTTCTTCTGTTTGGCCAGCGCGACGAAGCTGTCCAACTCGGCGGCCGGCATGGCCTCGCCGACGAACAGGTGGACCAGGCCGTCGGCGCCCATCCCGAGTGCCTTGCGCGCATCGGCCAGGGTGCTGATATGGACCACCGCCAGTTTGCCGCGCGCATGTGCGGCCACGATCAGCGCCTGGACGGTCGCCTCGTCGAGGCTCGGCGTCGGATGGCCGGGGCGCCCCGACTCCATGACGATCTTGATGAAGTGCGAACCCTCGGCGATGCGCGCGTCGACGAACGCCTGCGCCTGGCCGGCCGCGGTCAGGGTCTGGATCGGCATGCCGAACTGGGTGCCGTGGCCGCCCGGCGCGGTGGCCAGGGTGCCGGCCGAGAACAGGTCGGCCTGGTCGCGGTTCTCGCCCGCTTTCATTTTGCGCGTCGCGTCCTGCATGGTTTGCACGGCGGTGAACATGTCGACCTGGGTGGTCACGCCGAACAGCAGCGGCAGTTCGGGATGGCGGTAGGCGTGCACGTGCGCGTCGATCAGGCCGGGCAGCAGGGTGCGGCCGGCGCCTTCGACCACGGTCGCGTTGGCGGGCGCCGCGCCGCGGAAGTCGGCGTTGACGATCACGGCGCCGTCGATCAGCACCGAGCGTTTGGCGTGCATGTGTTCGCCGTCGAACACGCGCACGTCGCGCACCAGCGTGGCGGCGGCCAGCGCCGACATCGACGTGCCGAGCACGCCGGCGAGGAAGAGGGCCTTGACGAGCGGGCTGACCAGTGTTTGTTTCATGTTTTGCTCCTTGGATTAGATGCATCCATCTTGCCGCCGGGCTGCGATGGCCGGTAGAAGCAAACGACATGACTTTGGCATGACAAATGTCACCCGGACCGGGTCGGGACAGGTCGGGGCAGGTCAGGAATCGTGTCGACAGCACCCCATAAACCCGAAACCAACATCGTCCTCGCGGAGGCGGGGACCCATAGAACAGTTGCTATGAGCCGACGTTCTTTGGGTCCCCGCCTTCGCGAGGACGATGTGGTGGTTTTTTTACAGTCGTGGTTATTGCATTGACCAGCCCGCTGTCCGAACACCGTCCAGCATCCCTGTCCGGCCCCGTACGGACAGCACCCCCACCACACCCGTCCCCTTTCAAATCAAGCACTTAGCCCGTGGCACGGTTCGTGCATTACAGATTGTAATTACATCCAAGCCCCCACCATGATCAAAGACACCTCATCCCAGGACGCCGTGCTGACCACCCCGCCGGCGCAACGCCTCAAGCGCCGCCTGCTCTGGGCCGCCGGCGCCGTCGCCGCGCTCGCCGCCAGCGCCTACGTGTTGATGGGCTGGAGCGGCAGCGAAATGTCCGTCAACGTGGCGCGCCTGCGGGTGGCCGAAGTCACCCGCGGCACCCTGGTGCGCGACGTCGCCGTGAGCGGCCGCCTGGTCGCCGCCGTCAGCCCCACCTTGTACTCGACCGCGCCGGCCACCGTCACCCTTAAGGTCGAGGCGGGCGACACCGTCAAGAAGGGCCAGGTGCTCGCCGTGCTCGAATCGCCCGACCTGTCCGACGCGCTCAAGCGCGAGCAATCGAGCTACGAACAACTCGTCGCCGAGGTCGCGCGCCAGCATATTTTGGCGCGCAAGCAGAAGCTGCTGGCCCAGCGCGAGGCCGACACCGCCCAGATCGACAGCGTCTCGGCCCAGCGCACGCTCGAGCGCTACGAGAGCGTCGGCCAAATCGGCATCATCGCCAAGATCGACCTGCAAAAGGCCAAGGACGCGGTCAGCTCGGCCGCGATCCGCGCCAAGCACGCCTCGCAGGCCGCCGTGCTCGAAGGCGACGACGTCACGCTCGAACTCAAAACGCGCCAGAGCGCGCTCGAACGCCAGCGCCTGTCGATGGCCAACGCCCAGCGCCGCGTCGACGAACTGACCGTGCGCGCCCCGGTCGACGGCTTCATCGGCACCCTGTCGGTGCAGAACCGCAGCGTGGTCGCGGCCAACACCGCCCTCATGACGCTGGTCGACCTGTCGCGCCTCGAAGTCGAACTGGCGATCCCCGAAACCTACGCCGCCGACCTCGGCCTCGGCATGACCGCCGAGATATCGCTGCAGACGGGCACCGTCAACGGCAAGCTGTCGGCGCTATCGCCCGAGGTGGTCAACAACCAGGTGCTGGCGCGCGTGCGCTTCGACGGCGCCCAGCCGGCCGGCCTGCGCCAGAGCCAGCGTGTGAGCGCGCGCTTGCTGATCGAGGAACGCCCCAACGTGGTCGTGCTGCCGCGCGGCCCCTTCCTCGAGATCGAGGGCGGACGCTTTGCGTACGTGGTGCAAAACGGCGTCGCCGTGCGCACCCCGGTCAAGATCGGCGCGACCAGCGTCTCGTCGGTCGAGATCCTCAGTGGCCTGAAAATCGGCGACCAGGTCGTCATCGCCGGCACCGACACCTTCAACAACGCACAACGCATCTCGATCAACAACTAGTTCGTACCTACCTAATTCAACCCAGTCACCCGAAGAGGACACCCCATGCTGCGCATGAATAACCTGAGCAAAGTCTACCGCACCCACATGATCGAAACGCACGCGCTGCGCGGTTTCGAAATCCAGGTCAACCAGGGCGAATTCGTCACGGTGACCGGCCCCTCGGGCTCGGGCAAGACGAGCTTTTTGAACATCGCCGGCCTGCTCGAGGAGTTCACCAGCGGCGAGTACATCCTCGACGGCGTCAACGTGGCCGGCATGGACGACAACGCCCGCTCGCGCCTGCGCAACGAAAAACTCGGCTTCATCTTCCAGGGCTTCAACCTGATCCCCGACCTGTCCCTGTTCGACAATGTCGACGTGCCGCTGCGCTACCGCGGCTACAACGCGGCCGAGCGGCGCGAACGGATCGAGGACGCGCTGGCCAAGGTCGGCCTGGCCTCGCGCATGAAGCACTACCCGGCCGAACTGTCGGGCGGACAGCAGCAGCGCGTGGCGATCGCGCGCGCGCTGGCCGGCTCGCCCAAACTGCTGCTGGCGGACGAACCGACCGGTAACCTCGACACCCAGATGGCGCGCGGCGTGATGGAGCTGCTCGAGGAGATCAACGCCGCTGGCACCACCATCCTGATGGTCACGCACGATCCCGAGCTGGCCGTGCGCGCGCAGCGCAATGTGCACATCATCGACGGCCAGGTCTCGGACCTGGTGCGCAAGGCGCCGACGCTGTTCGACGCCAAGGCCGCCGCCGGCAACCACGTCGCTTAAGGAGCGGGGCATGTTTAAATATTACTTCCTGCTCGGCGTGCGCAGCCTGCGCCGCAACCCGGCGCTGACCGCGCTGATGGTGCTGACCCTGGCCATCGGCGTGGCCGCCAGCGTCTCGACATTGACGATCCTGCACGTGATGTCGGGCGACCCGATCCCGGGCAAGAGCGACAAGATCTTCATCCCGACCATGGACATCGGACCGCTCGAAGGCTGGGTGCCGGCCGAGCGCGACTCGGACGACCAGCTCACCTACATCGACACCATGAACCTGCTCAAGAGCGACATCGGCGTGCGCAAGACCGGCCTGTTCGGCGTGACCTACGCGCTCGAAGCCGAGCGCGCCGACCTTGGGATGCTGTCGGTCGAGGGCCTGGCCCCGAGCCGCGACTTTTTCGCCATGTTCGGCGTGCCGTTCAAGTACGGCCAGCCATGGAGCGAGGCCGACGAAAAGAACGGCACCGACGTCGTGGTGCTGGGCCGCGCCTTGTCCGAAAAATTGTTCGGCAACGTCGACCCGGTCGGCAAGCGCATCAACCTCGAAGGCCTGCCGCACCAGATCGTCGGCGTCATGGCCGACTGGCGCATGGTGCCCAAGTTCTACCGCCTGATCGGCGGCCCGGGCGCCTTCGGCACGCAGGAGGAATTCATGGTGCCGCTGGCGACCGCGATCCGCAACAAGTCGGGCCACTCGGGCAGCATGAACTGCAGCTCGCGCCGCACGCCGGGCTACCAGGGCCTGCTCGACTCCGAGTGCACCTGGATTCAGTTCTACTTCGAGATGAACGCCGCCGGCGACCGCGCCGCGCTGCAGAACTACATCGACAACTACAGCGCCGAACAGCGCAAGCTGGGCCGCATGAAGCGCAACGTCCCCAACAAACTGTACAACGTGATGGAGTGGCTCGAGCGCCAAAAGGTGGTCGGCAACGACAACCGCCTGTCGGTCTGGCTCGCGTTCGGCTTCCTGCTGCTTTGCCTGGTCAACACGATCGGCCTGCTGCTGGCCAAATTCTCGGTGCGGGCGGCCGAAGTGGGCATCCGCCGCGCGCTGGGCGCCTCGCGCAAGGAGATCTTCCAGCAGTTCCTGATCGAGACCGGCGTGGTCGGCCTGGCCGGCGGCGTGCTCGGGCTGCTGCTCGCCTTTGGCGCGCTGGCCCTGATCCGCACCCAGTCCGACGACCTGGCCACCGTGGCGCACATGGACTGGGCCATGCTAGGCGCGACCTTCGGCCTGTCGCTGCTGGCCGCGGTGCTGGCCGGCCTGCTGCCGACCTGGCGCGCATGCCAAGTCACGCCGGCCATTCAACTTAAATCGCAATAACCGAACCGAGAGAATCCCATGGAAATCCGTCCCATCCTCTCTGCGCTATTGCGCAGCAAAACCGGCGCCATCCTGGTCGCGCTCCAGGTTGCGATCAGCCTGGCCATCCTCGCCAACGCCCTGCACATCGTCAATGTGCGCCAGGGCGTGGCGAGCCGCCCGAGCGGCCTGGCCGACGAGAGCAGCCTGTTCACGATCTCGGTGCAAAACCTTAAAAAGGGCAGTCACGAAGAACAGGTCGCGCGCCAGCGTGCCGAGACGGCGGCGCTGCGCGCGGTCGGCGGCGTGACCTCGGTCGCCTTTGTCAACCAGGTCCCGATGTCGCAGTCGGGCAGCACCACCAGCGTGGGCGCGGACGCGAAGGAGAGCGCGCCGACCTCGCCGGCCTCGCTCTACTACTCGGCCGATTCGATGATCCAGACCTGGGGCCTCAAATTGATCGAAGGGCGCGACTTCACTGCGGCCGACGTGGTCGTAAAAGACGCGACCGCCGACCGGGTGCCGCCGCGGCAGGTCATCGTGACCCAGGCGCTGGCCAAAAAAACCTGGCCCGACGCCGGCTCCGTGATCGGCAAGACCCTGTACTTCGGCAGCGGCAGCGATGCCGAGGGCGCGCAGGTGATCGGCGTCATCGAGCGCCTGCAGACGCAGGGCGCGCAGGTCAGCGAGAAGGGTTTGTACTCGGTCATCCTGTCGGCGCTGGTGACCAACGGCTACGGCGTCAACTACGCGGTGCGCGCCGAAAAAGGCCAGCGCGACCGCGTCATGAAGGAAGCCGAGGCGGCCCTGCGCAAGCAGTCGACGACCCCGGTGCTGGTGCAGATGCGCACCCTCGACGAGGAGCGCAAACAGCGCTACCGCTCCGACATGGCGCTGTCGTGGATGCTAATCACGGTCAGCGCCCTGCTGCTCCTGATCACCGCCAGCGGCATCGTCGGCATGGCCAGCCTGTGGGTGCAGCAGCGGCGCAAGCAGATCGGCGTGCGCCGCGCGCTGGGCGCGCGGCGGGTCGACATTTTGCGCTACTTCGTGACCGAAAACCTGATGATCACGAGCTTGGGCGTCGGCGCCGGCGTGCTGCTCGCGGTGGGGCTGAACTCGCTGCTCGTGTCCAAGCTCGAGATGGCGCGGCTGCCGCTCGGTTATTTGGGCGCGGGCGCGGGCTTGTTCTGGCTGCTCGGGGTGTGCGCCGTGTACGGCCCCGCATGGCGTGCGGCGAGCATTTCGCCGGCCACGGCAACGCGCAGCGCTTGATGTTATCGAAAGCGGGAAGCAGAACCTACATCGTCCTCGCGCATGCGGGGACCCATAGAACGCTAACTCTGAGCAACTGTTCTATGGGTCCCCGCCTTCGCGAGGACGATGTGTTGGTTTTAGGTGGTGAAGTTTTTTTCGACACGAATTCTGAAGCCCCACCCCGATTGCCACGCAATCCGAATCCCCTGCCCACCGATGCGATGCTATGCTTGCGGCCATGCCTACTGTACTGATCATTGACGACAACGCCGCGGTCGCGATCGCGCTCGAAGTCCTGTTCTCCCTGCACGACATCGACGCGCTGCGCGCCGCCTCCCCCGAAGAGGGCCTGGCGCTGCTCGCGCGCAGCGAGGTCGACCTTGTCATCCAGGACATGAACTTCAGCGCCGACACCACCTCGGGCGCCGAGGGCGTCGCGCTGTTCCGCGAGATCCGCCGCCGCCATCCCGACCTGCCCGTCATTTTGCTGACCGCGTGGACCCACCTCGACGCCGCCGTCGACCTGATCCGCTCGGGCGCGGCCGACTATCTGTCCAAGCCGTGGAACGACGACCGCCTGCTCGCGAGCGTGACCAACCTGGTCGAACTGGGCCAGGTCAACCGCGCGCTCGGCCGCCGCGTCGCGCGCGAGCGGCGCGACCGGCACGAACTCGAAACCGGCTTCGACCTGCGCGGCCTCGTGTGGCGGGACCCGGCCACCGAACGCATCCTGCAACTGGCCTGCCAGGTCGCGCGCGCCGACGTGCCGGTCCTGATCAGCGGCCCCAACGGCACCGGCAAGGAGCGCATCGCCGAGATCATCCAGGCCAATTCGGCCGTGCGCGACGGCCCCTTCGTGGTGCTCAACTGCGGCGCGCTGCCGTCCGAACTGATCGAGGCCGAGCTGTTCGGCGCCGAGGCCGGCGCCTACACTGGCGCATCGCGCGCGCGCGAGGGCAAGTTCGAGGCGGCTGACGGCGGCACCCTGTTCCTCGACGAGATCGGCAACCTGCCGCTGGCCGGACAAATGAAACTGCTGCGCGTGCTCGAGACGGGGCGCTTCGAGCGGCTCGGCTCGAACCGCGAACGGCAGGTGCGGGTGCGCGTGATCAGCGCCACCAACGCCGACCTGGCCGCGATGATGCGCGCCGGGACCTTCCGCGAAGACCTGTTCTACCGCCTCAACGTGATCGAACTGCGGCTCTCGCCGCTGGCGGCGCGCCCGGCCGACATCCTGCCGCTCGCGGCCAGCTTCCTCGGCAAGGGCAAGAGCCTGAGCGGCTCGGCCGAGAGCGCGCTGCTGGCGCACGGCTGGCCCGGCAACGTGCGCGAACTCAAAAACGTGATGGCGCGCGCCAACCTGCTCGCCGCGGGCGACCTGATCAAGGCGACCGACCTCGGGCTGCCGCCAGGCGCGCCGGTGGCCGCCGAGGCCGAGCCGGACCGCGACGCCATCACCCAGGCGCTGGCGCGCGCCAACGGCGTGATCGCGCAGGCCGCGGCCGAGCTGGGCCTGTCGCGCCAGGCGCTGTACCGGCGCATGGAGCGGCTCGGGATCGAACGCGCGTGAGCGAGGCCGGGTCCCGCGCGCCCGCGGCGAAAGGCATGCGCCTGTCGCTGGTGACGCGCGCTACCGCGCTGGTGGGCACCCTGCTCGCGCTGGGCGTGCTGCTCGCACTCGCGCTCCACATGCTGCTGCCGGACCAGCCGTCGCTGGTGTTCGCGCTATGCATGGCGGCCATGCTGCCGCTGGCCTACATCACGATCGCGGCGCAGGTGCGGCCCGTGCTGTCGATGTTCCGCGCGCTCGAAGGCACGGTCGCGAGCTACCGCGACGCCGATTTCTCGTTCGGCCTGCACTGGCCGCACAACGACGAGCTTTCCGACCTCGTCGACGGCCACAACGCGCTCGGCAATGTGCTGCGCGAGCAGCGCCTGGGGCTGGTGCAGCGCGAACTGCTGCTCGACACCATGGTCCAGAACACGCCGGTGGCGATGCTGCTGGTGGCCGGCGGCGGCGCCATCGTGTACGCCAACGTGGCCGCGCGCCAGCTGCTCGGCGAGGGCCGCAAGCTCGAAGGCCACCCGCTGAGCACAATCGTCGCGAGCACCGCGCCGGCGCTGGGCGAGGCGCTCGCGCGCGGCGGCGACGGCTTGTTCACCACCGGCGACGGCGACGAGGAGGAGGTCTACCACCTCGCGCGGCGCAGCTTCACGCTCAACGGGCGCAAGCACGAGCTGCTGCTGCTGCGCCAACTGACGCTCGAATTGCGGCGGCAAGAGGTGCAGACCTGGAAAAAGGTGATCCGCGTGATCAGCCACGAACTCAACAACTCGCTCGCCCCGCTCACATCGCTGGCGCACTCGGGCGCCGAGCTGGTGCGGCGCGGCCAGACCGAACGTCTGCCGCAGATCCTCGAGACGATCGAGGAGCGCACGCGCCACCTCGAGAGTTTCATTCTGGGTTATGCGCGCTTCGCCAAGCTGCCGTCGCCGCGGCTCGAGGCCTGCGCTTGGGACGGGTTCGCCGCCAAGCTAGCCGACCAGGTCGCGTTCTCGGTCGAGGGGGAGTTGCCGACGGATCCGGCCTACATCGATCCCGGCCAACTCGAGCATGCGCTGCTGAACTTGCTTAAGAACGCGCACGAATCGGGTTCGCCGCCGGCGCAGGTGCAACTGCGCGTCAAGAGCGCGCTGAACATGCTGCGCATCGACGTGCTCGACCGCGGCCAGGGCATGAACGAGGCAGTGCTGACCAATGCGCTGGTGCCGTTCTATTCGACCAAGCGCAGCGGCACCGGCCTGGGCCTGGCGCTCGCGCGCGAGATCGCCGAGGCGCACGGCGGGCGCATCACGCTGGCCAACCGCGACGGCGGCGGGCTGGTGGTCAGTTTGATTTTGCCGGTGCCGGGGCGGTAGGCTGTTTTTGCTGTGCCGGCGGGATTCCTATTGCGGGGTTGCTGATGTTGACACGTAAGACCTTCATGAAAGCACTTGGCATTGCGGCCCTGCTGTTCGCAAGCCGGATCGAGGCTGCGCCGCTTGTCACCAGGGATGAGGCTTTCCTTGCCAAGTTGAACAGCCAGCCTGCGCAGATGCGCAATCAAGCCTACCTCAATGAGTCGCTGCAACATGCGGCACTTCGGCAGTGGACCAAGTCGATCGGCGCGCTGCTGGCGTGGGGCGCGAATCCCGACGCGCAAACCGACATCGGGAACACCGCCTTGATGATTCTGGTCCGCGGGACTAAGTCTCCAGAACAAGAGCGCGAAAATGCTGAATTTTTGCGCGACGCCCCACCCGGCACCAAGATCGTCAATTGGGCGTTTGAGGAAGAAAGGGAAGACAACGAGGCAAGCAGCCTTGCCCAGCTTCTGGCCAAGACAAAAAATATCGACGCGCGTGATATCTCCGGCCATACCGCGTTGATGATCGCAGGGTCGAAGGAACGCTTCGATCTCGTCATCGCGCTGGCGAAGGCGGGGGCGGATATCAACGCGGCGGCGGCGGATCGCTCCGAAGCGATCGTGTATGCGCCACCCGAATGGATAGAACCGCTGGCACGGGCTGGCGCACAGCTGGGGCCAACCAACAGGTCCGGGAACACCTTGTTGCATTATTTGATGCGCTTTAAAAGCGGTCCGAAATTTCTCGCTTACATCGAGGCCGCATTGCGCGCGGGTGCCAAGGACAAGAAAAATGCCTACGGGGTTTGGGCCTCGGACGAGGTTACGGAGTTCGCCGTTTTATTCGGGACCGACGATGGCCAGTTGCCGCGGCGGCTAGAGGATATCGCCAAGGCGCGTGCACTGATCAGGGCAAGCCGCTGATAGGAGGAGTGGCATTGCAAATGCGCAGAGCAATTAGGGCGGCCCGTGCTCATGCTTATCTTCGCGTCGATTCGCGTGTCGCTTCGTACGCGTCCAGCTGAGACTTGCTAAGAGGCTTATTCTTCAAGGGCATGGAGGATCTCCTTCAACTTCTGCCCCCTGAGGGCGTCAGTCTTTGGTTTCTTAATGCCATAGCATATACGCCTTAGAAGTAGGCTTGTCTATCGTGGCTCGCCGCCGGCTGGTAAGATGGGCCTGCACAGTCCCCACCGTTCCCCATGTCCCGCAAACCCTCCCCCCCGTCGGCCGATGCAGGCCGCTTTGAGCAGCCCGGCCATCCGCCCGCCACCATCACCGAATTCCGCGGCGTGCGCTTCATGCACCTCGGCACCTCATGGGTCCAGGGCGCGATGCGCATCGACAAGCCCGACGCGATCGAGCTCGAATACATCCGCATGATGATGATGTGGCTGCTGTTCATCGAGCGCCCGAGGCACGTCGTCCAGCTCGGCCTCGGCAGCGCGGCGCTGACCAAGTTCTGCTACCGCCGCCTGCCCGACACGCACGTGACCGCGGTCGAACTGAACCCGAACGTGATCGCGATCTGCCGCGCCTTGTTCGAATTGCCGCCCGACGACGCGCGGCTCTCGGTGCGCGAAATGAACGCGCTCAACTTCGTGCTCGACAAGGCCAACCACAACAGCGTCGACGTCCTGCAGGTCGACCTGTACGACGAACAGGCGCGCGGCCCCGTGCTCGACACGCCCGAGTTCTACCAGGCCTGCCTCGACTGCCTGACCGAGGATGGCGTGATGACGACCAATGTGTTCGGCGATTTTTCGAACTACGACAAGAACCTGCAGGCCATGGAGCTCGTGTTCGACGCCGTCGTCTGGCTGCCCGAGGTGCACGACGCCAATATCGTGGTGATCGCCTTTAAACGGGCGCCGCAGATCGATTTCAGCGTGCTCTACAAACGTGCCGCCGAGATCAAGAGCGCCCTCAACCTGCCAGCGAAAGGCTGGGTAACGGGCCTCAAATCGTGGATGCACGACCACCAGCAACGCTGAAAAGAAATCTCGATCAACCACAGCCGCAAGTACTAAGCTTGCATGAGCACTACTCCATCATGGCGCGGACCGCAACCGGGTCGCGTCCAACGATATCCGGGAAGCGAAATGCCTTGCCGACACCAAGCCGCGCAGTTCCCGCAACTGCGCTTCGCGCACTGCCGGAAGTCCCGCCCGATCGGCGTGAACGGGCGCCAAGTATATGCACGTCTGGACATGGCGTTCTAAGCCTTTCCGGCTGATCGCGCAACTACAAAAGCAGTGAGGAACGGCCCGCAACAGTCGGGCCGTTTTTCTGATGTTTTAGTGATAAAAATTGCAATATAACGATGGACAGACGCCCCTCCCGCGTGTTTGAATCTAATGCTTCTGCGCAAACGCGCAGCACGCGCGCACGCTGTGTGCGCAACATTGATTAATCGAACCGGCAACCGGTCAAACAGGAGTACGCATGCGCCTCAAACCCCTAGTCTTCACGCTCGCCCTTTCCCTCGGCTATGCCATGCCAGCGCTGGCGGCCGACGCCGCAGCACCGGCCGCCGTCAAGGCCGCCAAACTGAGCACCGTCGAAGGCATCACTGAATTCACGCTGCCGAACGGCCTGCGCGTGCTGCTCGCGCCGGACGCCTCCAAGCCGACCACGACCGTCAACATCACCTACCTCGTCGGCAGCCGCCACGAGAACTACGGCGAGACCGGCATGGCCCACTTGCTCGAGCATATGGTGTTCAAAGGCACCGGCACCAGCGGCAACCTGATGGAGGCGATGGGCAAGCGCGGCATGGACTTCAACGGCACCACCTTCATGGACCGCACCAACTACTACGAGACCTTCCCGGCGACCGACGCCAACCTCGAGTGGGCGCTGTCGATGGAAGCGGACCGCATGGTCAACAGCACCATCCTGCGCTCGGAACTCGAAAAGGAATTCTCGGTCGTGCGCAACGAGATGGAAAGCGGCGAGAACAACCCGCACCTCGTGCTGTGGAAGCAGATGACCGCCACCACCTACGACTGGCACAATTACGGCAAGAGCACGATCGGCGCGCGCGCCGACGTCGAAAACGTCAAGATCGAGAACCTGCAGAACTTCTACCGCAAGTACTACCAGCCCGACAACGCGGTGCTCGTGGTGGCCGGCAAATTCGACCCGGCCAAGACGCTGGCCCTGATCGAGAAAAATTTCGGCCCGATCGCGCGCCCATCGCGCGTGCTGGCCCCGACCTACACGACCGACGCCCCGCGCGACGGCGCGCGTGAGCTGACCGTCAAGCGCATCGGCGACAAGACCCTGGCCGCCGTGCTGTACCCGACCGCGGCCGGCTCGCATGCCGACTCGACCGCCATCGCCGTGCTCGGCGAGGTGCTCGCAAGCAGCCCGAACGGCCGCCTGCACAAATCGATGGTCGAAGGCAAAAAAGCCGTCGGCGTGAGCAACTGGGCGCTCGCCCTGGCCGAGCCGGGCTACATCGTGTTCTGGTCCGAGCTGTCGAAGACGCAGTCGGTCGACGAGGCGCGCAAACTGATGCTCGAGCACATCGAAGGCATGAAGAAGCGTCCGGTCACGGCCGAAGAGCTCGGCCGCGCCAAGGCCAGCCTGCTCAACGACATCGACAAGACCATCAACAACCCGCAGGCGCTCGGCACCGAATTGTCGGAGTCGATCGCGATGGGCGACTGGCGCCTGTTCTTCCTGAACCGCGACCGCATCGAGGCGATGACGCTGGCCGACGTCCAGAAGGCGGCCGAGAACTACTTCAAGGAAACCAACCGGACCTTCGGCCGCTTCCTGCCGATGAAGGAAACCGACCGCACCGTGACCCCGGCCACGCCGGACGTGGCCAAGCTGGTCGCCAACTACACGGGCCAGGCCGCCGTGGCCGAAGGCGAGGCGTTCGACGTCAGCCCGCTCAACATCGAAAAGCGCACCGCGATCAAGACGCTGCCGAACGGCATGAAGCTCGCGCTGCTGCCGAAGAAGACCCGCGCCTCGACCGTCAACGGCCAGTTCGACCTCGAAGTGGGCGACGAGAAGAGCCTGTTCGGCCAATCGGCGGTCGCCGACCTGACCGCCGACATGCTCACGCGCGGCGCCGGCAAGATGAGCCGCTCGGACATCACGAGCCGGCTCGACGCGCTCAAGACCAAGCTCGAAGTCAACGGCAAGGCCGGCAACGTGAGCGTGCGCTTCCAGACCTCGCGCGCCAAGCTGCCCGAAGTGCTGAACCTGATGCGCGACCTGCTGCGCAGCCCGACCTTCCCGGCCACGGAGTTCGAGCAACTGCGCTCCGAGAACCTGACCGCGATCGACGGCGCCCGCAACGAGCCGCAATCGGTCGGCAGCCGCATGATCGACCTTGAGCTCAACCCGTTCAAGAAGGGCGACGTGCGTTACAACGGCACCGTCGACGAGTCGATCGCAACCTACAAGGCGGCCACTGTGGCCGACGCCAAGCGCTTCCACGAGACCATGTACGGCGCCAACAACGCCAAATTCGCGTTGGTCGGCGACTTCGACGCGGCGCAGGTCGAGACGCAAATGAAGGACCTGTTCGGCAGCTGGAGCGCCAAGAACAAGTTCACGCGTTTGGCCGAAGGCTCGCCGATGCCCAAGCCGAATACGCGCCAGGCCGAAACGCCCGAGAAGGCCAACGCCTTCTACCTGGCGTCGCTGCCGATCAAGCTCAAGGACAGCGACCCGGATTACGCGGCCGTGATCCTGATCGATGACGTCATCGGCGGCGGCACCAACTCGCGCCTGTTCAGCCGCCTGCGCCAGAAGGACGGCATCAGTTACGGCGCCGGCAGCTTCATGCGCGCCTCGGCGTTCGAGCAGAACGGCATGATGGGCTTCTATGCGATCTACGCGCCGCAAAACATGGAGCGCGTCAAGCTCGGCATCAAGGAAGAGCTCGAGCGCTACGTGCGCGACGGCATGACCCAGGCCGAACTGGACGCAGCCAAGAAGAGCCAGATGGAGCAACGCCAGACCGGCCGCGCGCAGGATGCGGGCCTGGCCGGCGGCCATGTCAACAACCTCAAGGTGGGCCGCACCTTCGCGCGCTCGGCCAAGCTGGACGCTGAGATCATGGCCGTGACGCTTGACCAGGCCAATGCCGCGATCAAGAAGTACATCCAGCCGGAGAAGTACCTGCACGTGTATGCGGGCGACTTCGCGGGCGCGGCCAAGAAGGCAGCTGCCGCACCGGCGCCAGCGCCGGCAGCACCGGCACCGGCCGGCGCCAAGTAATCGCTGTTCGCGTAGGTAAAAACGGCCCGATTCGTCGGGCCGTTTTTTATGAATCAGAAATCCGTATTCAAGGTCACAGAAATCGCGAAGCAAAAACCCTAAGAAAACCCAAACCAACATCGTCCTCGCGAAGGCGGGGACCCATAGAACAGTTGCTATAAGTTAGCGTTCTATGGGGCCCCGCCTTCGCGAGGACGATGTTGGTTTTTGACGTTTAGGTTTTCTCGACACGATTTCTGAAGCGAACGTTCAGGCCGCAACCGCCCGGGCGATTTTGCGTACCAGCCCATCGATCTTATCAACGGGTACCTGTGCGTACCCCAACACCAATCCACTCCACGCAGTGGCCCGCGTCCCAACCCCGTGGGCGCTGAGCGCATGAACGACCACACCCATTTTGAAGGCCCGTGCCGCGATTGCGACGTCATCGAGCGCGGCATTGTTGAACTGAAACGCGAGGTGCATGCCGGCCGATCCACCATGCACGGTGCCGACATCACCAAGATGAAGTTCGAGCGCGCCCACCAGCGCATCGCGCCGCTGCCGGTACAAGCGGCGCATCCTGCGCAGATGCAGCGCAAACTGCCCGTCGCGCAAAAACTGCGCCAACGCGATCTGTTCGGCGGTACGACCGGACGGGACCGAACGCGCAAGCAAATCGGCCACGGGCCCGCACAGCGCGCGCGGCACCACCATGAAGCCGATCCGCAGCGAAGGGAACATAGTCTTGCTGAAGGTGCCCAGATAGACCACCGGCGCGTCGGCCGCCAGCCCTTGCATGGCCGGCAGCGGCGGCCCGTCGTGCCGGAATTCGCTGTCGTAATCGTCCTCGATGATCAGCGCGCCGGCCGTGCGCGCATGCGCGATCAGCGCCAGTCTCCGCGCGAGGCTAAGCACGCTGCCGGTCGGGTACTGGTGCGAGGGCGTCGTGTAAATCAGTTTGGGCGGATGCCTGCGCCAGTCCGCAGCGCCCGGATTGATACCCTGATCATCGGTCGGAATGCCGACCACCTTGAGCTGGGCCCCGCGAAACGCCGCCAGCGCCCCGGCGTAGCCCGGGTCCTCAATCCAGACCTTGTCGCCGGCGTCGGCAAACGCGCGCGCGCATAGATCGAGACTGGCCTGGGTGCCGCCCGTGATGAACACCTGGCTTGCATCGCAGTCGGCACCACGACCGGCGCGCAGGTGATCGGCAAGGGCCGCGCGCAAGCCCGGCTCACCTGCCGGATCACCGTAATTCAGGTCGCTCACGGTGGCGCCGCGCCACGCGCGCTCGAGCATGCGGCGCCAGACCAGCACCGGAAACTCATCGAGCGCCGGCACGCCCGGCGCGAAGCCAAGCGTCGGCCCGGCCGGCGTGTTCAGCGAACGCAGGTTCTGCACCCGCCGCGACAGGCTCGCCTGCGGCTCCGGCGCGGCCGTCGCGGCCTTGCCGGCGGCGCGCACCGGCATCACGACCGTACCGCGCCGGTCCGGGCGGATATAGCCTTCGGTCGCCAACTGGTCATACGCATACAAAACCATATTGCGCGCCACGCCCAGTTCGGCCGCCAGCGCGCGGCTTGCGAGCAGGCGCGTGCCTGTCCCGAGCTTGCCGCTGCGGATGGCAGCGCGCAAACATTCGTGCAGCACGCGCTGGCGCGGCCACCCGGCCACGCCGTGCTCTTGCGCGAAACCGTCGATCAACAAGGCGTAGTCCATTTTGTGGCCCTAAAGATTAGCAATGGTCTGGATCTTTTCAAGGAGCCATGCGAGCGATTATATTACGAGCTCACCGACCTTTTCTGGAATTGCCATGACCGCAGCACTGCCGCCTAGCGACCGCACCCGTGTTCGCCGCGTCGCCCACAACGCCCACTACGAGCAAGCGACCGTCCACGCGATCATCGACGCCGCCTATTTGTGCCATGTCGCATTCGCCGACGCCAAGGGCAGCCATTGCATTCCGATGGTGTGCTGGCGCGAACACGAGCACCTGTACATCCACGGCTCGAACGGCAGCCGGATGGTCAAGCTGCTGGGCGGTGGAACGCAGGCCTGCGTCACAATCACCCACCTCGACGGCCTGGTGCTGGCGCGTTCGGCCTTTAGCCACTCGATGAACTACCGCTCGGCGATGATCTACGGGACGTTTGAAAAGGTCGAGGACGAGGCCGAAAAGCGCAGCACGATGGAGGTCTTCATGGACAAGATTTCGGTCGGCCGGCAAGCCGATGTGCGCCCCGGGAACGACAAGGAATTCGACGCGACCACGATTTTGCGCATCTCGCTGGCCGAGGCGGCCTGCAAGATCCGCACCGGCGGCCCCAACGACGACGAGGAGGACATGGACGTCCCGGCCTGGGCCGGCGTGCTGCCGTTTGCCGTGCAGCGCCTCGCGCCAGTGCGGCACGAGAAATGCACGATCGAGGCGCCGGAATACGTCAAGGCCTGGGACGCGCCTTGACCGCTCAGCGTCGCTCGCGCCACCAGAGCCCGAGCAGCGCCAGCGCGGCCAACAGCGCGAACGGCCACTCAGGCAGCGGCAGCGTCGATTTGGCCGCCGGCTGCGGCGTGCGCGCCATGTATTGCGCGGTCGCGTCGCGCCGCTGGGCGCGCTGCCACAGCGGCCAGTCGGCGTGCGCGTACACATACAACTCGCCCAGCTCCGGCTTGGCGCCCTGGGTCTGCAGCTTGAGCCAGCCCGGCGCCTGCGGCCATACCGCCACGCACGCGGCGTCGGCCTTGTCGGGGCGGCGCTGCCATACGAGTTTTTGCGCCAGCGCGGGAATAGTCACATCGCCGCGCACGCCCAGTGCGCACACCTCGAGCCGTTGGCCGGGCAAGGGCATCTCGGCTGGCGCCAGCCACTGCACGTCTTCGGCTCTGCGCACCCCGGCCTGATCAAGCACTCCCTGCCACCAGATGGCCAATGCGCGCGGCTCGCTGATCGCATAGCGGTGCCACTCGCTGACCCCGACCCACACGATGCTGCCCTTCTCCCAGTTGCGGCGCCAGATCTTTGCGCCTGCACCCGACCAGGCGCCTGCCCCATTCGCAGCCGGGTTGTACGGAGCGGCCGGCATCGCCAGCGGCCCGCCGGTCTTGCTGTTCTCGGCCTCGGGTTTGAGCGCGAGGCCGAGGCTTTGCGACCATAGTCCCGTGTTGCGCGCATTGGCCGCCAAGATGATCAGCGGCGCGCCTTGCGCTACCTGCGTCAGCAGCGCGCCGCGCGCGGTCGGATTGAGTTGTTCGAACCAGGCGGCGTCGATCACGCGCAGCTGCAGCTCCGGCATCGCCTCGCGCGCGGTCTCGCTGCGCGTGACGGTCTTGCCAAGCGTGACCTGCCAGTCGATCAGCGCATTGCTACCGGCCAGCAGCTCGTTGAGAACGCGGGCGTCGAACGACGGCGCCGCGAGCCGGCCCTGCACCTGCAAGGGCGCGGCCGCGCGCACGATCAGCGGCACCGGCCCTTCGGCGACGACCTTGCCGGCCGCGTCGAGCAGGCGCGCGTGCAGCAGCAGCGATTCGGCCACCGGCGGCAGCCACTGCACGCTGATGTCGGCCGTACTGCCGCTCGCCTCTGCGATCACCTGCTTGTTTTCCGCCAGTAGCTGCAGGCGTCTTGGCGCGGCCTGGCTGTGCCGCAGCGTCAGCGTGAACATGCGGCCGAGCGTGATCTGGCGCGGGAAGTCGAGCCGCAGCACCGGCGTGGCCGGCGCGCTCCAAGCAATCGGCCGGGCCGGCGCATCGTGCCATTGGGCGGCCCACAAGCCGTCGCCCCCGACTTTCGTCACGGGCGTTTCGCCCTGTCCGTAGGTGAAACCGTGCAGCAAGCCGGCCAACGCGGCACCAGCGATCACGGCGAGGCCGGCATCGCTCCATTGGCGTTTCCAGCAATAGGCGAGCGCACTGGCCACGCCGACGGCGAGCACCAGCCAGACAATGAAGACGGGCGCGATCATGGTTTATTCCCCTTGCGCCAGGCCTGCGTGAATGGTGTTTCGGTCACCGGCGTCGCCTGCAACAGCACGGGCGCATCGGCCAGCGCGCCGCGCAGCCATGCGCGCAACACCTGGCGGCAGTCGATGCAGCCGTCGGCCACGTCCTGCACCGCGCGTTGCGCGTCGAGGCGCCGGGAGTCGTCGCCGATGCGCGCACGGATCAAGTCCTGCGCGGTGCGGTTCCACAGCGCCGGCAGCGCAGCATCCGTGGCCAGCGCCGCCATCAGCGTGCGTACCTCGGCCGCGACCACCTCGTCGGCGCCGCCCTGCTCCCTGCGGTAGCTTTTTGCACCGACCACGTCGCCGGTCATGCGGATCTCCTCCTTGATGGCGGGCGGCGTGAAAGCGGTCTTGTGCAGGTAGATGCGGTCGGCCTGCTGCAACTCCTTGATCGCGGCGAGGGCCTTGTATTCGGGCGCGAGCGCGGGCTGGGGCGTGATCGCGCGCAGGGCTTTTTCGGCGTCCCACATCGCGCCGAGCGCGCGCCGCAGCACTTTTTTGGTCGCCTCGTCGAACATCGTCGCGCTGTCGGCCTGGTCGTGCGCATGGCCGAAGTCGGCCACCACGTCCATCGGCTTTTTATCTTCCTCGTGTTCGTGCTCGTCGCCGCCGAACAGGCTCGACTCCTCGCCCAGGAACTGGCCGTAGCGGCGCCGCAACTGGCCCTGGTCGCTGGCGATCGCCTCGCTGCGCGCACGCACGGCCGCCGCGCTGATGCCGCGCTTGGCCTTGATATCGGCGAGCAGCTGTTCTGTGTCGATGATGATCTGGCGCTGGCTGCGCAAATTCTCCGGCTTGACCAGCATCGGCATGGCCGAGGTTTCGGTCTCGACCTCGACCGGGCCGGGCAGGCGCAAGGTGTAGGTGGGCGATTGGGCCAGGTGGGACGGCGTCGCGTTGTCGCTGGCACGCACAAAAAAATACAACTCGTCGCCGGGCTCCATGCCCAGTTCTGCCAGCGTCCATTGTTTGGCAAAGCGGCGCAGGCGCGCATCGGCGGCCGCCGGCAGCGGCATTTCGCGGTCGCTGAAGCGGATGTTTTCGCCGCTGCCGCGCGCCAATGTCAGGTGCAGCGTCGCGTTTCGGACCACATAGTCGTCGCGCACCTCGAGCGCGATGTTGGCGCCCTTGGCGTCGGCGGCCAGCACCTGGACCATGTCGCGCGGGGCCGACACTGAGATCACGGGCGCCTGGTCGGGGGTGACGATCAGCTTGAAGCGTTCACCGCGCAAGCGCCAGAACACCGACTCCGTAGCACTCCAGCGCGCGCAGGCGCTGCCGACGTTGAGGCGCTTGCCGTCGCTCAGTTCAATGACGGCGGCGGACGCCTGCGGCTGCTTCAGGCACCATTCGACCACGCTTTGCTCGGGCACCTGCAAGTCGCGCGGGACCGATTCGAACGCGGCGACGCCGGTGTATTTCGGGGGCGCGACGCGGAGCACTACCTCGCTCACTTTCGCGACGGGTGCGGCTGCGGCTTTTGCGGCAACGGGCGAGGTCGCAGTCAAAATCGGTGCGCGCTGCTGCCAGCCAAACAGGCCGAGCGCGCCGATCACGCTCAACGCAAGCGCGAAAAAGGGCAGCCGGACGCGCCCGCGCACGATGCGCCGCGCCTGTTGATTGGTGACCGCGTCGGCGACGCGTTGCAGCAGGCGTTGCCGTTGCAGTTGTGCGAGCGGCGAAGATGCATGCGTGAGCAGGGCGCTGCTGTCCTCGAGTTCCGGTAGCGCGCCGTCGAGCCAGCGCGTCCAATCGCGCCGCACGCGCGCGTCGAGCCGCCAGGCGTCCCACGCCACCCATGTCAAGCAGATGGCGACGCCGAGATACGACGCCAGCACGGCCCACGGCAGCACGACGCCGACCCACAGCGGCATGCTGCGGCCGAAGGCGGCCCTGCGCAGGAGGTACAGCGCGTTCTCAGGAGCGGCGCGCATGCGTCAGTATCCTTTCCAGCGCAAACAGTGCCAGCAATGCCAGCGCCAAAAAGTGGCGCAGCGCCCCGCTGCCCGAGGTGATCGGCGCGGACGGGTCGGCGGCGAACACCTGCGACGGCGCGGTGAAGTCGACCGGCGCGTAGTGCAGGCGCTGCCAGGTCTCGAACTGGGAACGCGCCTCGATCGCATCCTTCGGCGGCGCTGCGCTCCACAAGCGCCCGCGCGCGCTGTCGGCGTAACGCAGGCCGTCCACCACAGCCGCTTTGCCCAATTCGGGGAACGCGGCCGGATTGCCAACCCACCACAGCGGCGCACGCATGTCGGCCGGCGGCGCCTGCGCCACATCCCAGATAATCAGTTCGGTTTTCGGCCCCGGGGTCGACTCGACCAGGTAGCGGCGCGGCCCATCGAGCGCGGCGAACATGGCTTGCCACTGCGCCGCGCGCTCACTGACAATCGCGACCCGATGCTCGCTGCGCGCGTGCGGCAGTGCCATCGAACGCAAATCGACCCTGTGCCTGAAGCGCGGCACGGCGGCCTGCATCGGCTGGCTGGCCACAACCAGCAAGCGCGCGTCGTCATGCCATTCGCGCTCGTGCACGCGCAGCCAGGCCAGCGCGTCGCGGGCAGGCAGGTCGATCCGCGCTGCCTGTTTGAATCCCGCTTCGGATATCTGGCGCTCGGCCCAGGCCTTGTCGACGCCGGCGCCCACCAGCACGGTGTCGCCGCGCCACGGCAGCACGAGGTCGGCCAGCCACGCGACCGCGCACGCCAGCAGCAGGCAGCGCACCAGCAGCAGCATGCGGTCGATCCAGGCCCACACCCGCTGTTGCTGCGGATTGGCGCGCGGCAGGAAGCGCGCGGTCGCGAGCGGCTCGGCCTTGAGGCGTTCGCGTTTTTGCCGGTGCCACCAGATCGGCAGCGCCAACAGGGCCAGCGCCCACCACCACAAACTGCTCATACGCGGCCCGCCTTTTGCAGCCACGCGCGCAGCACGGTGGCGGGCGGCTGTTCGATGCAGGCCGCCAGCGTCGGGATGTCATGGCCGCGGCATTGCTTTTGCATCTGTTCGAAATGGGCCTCGCGCGCGCGCCGGTATTCCGCCTGCGCGTCGGGCCCGAAGCGGAACAAGCCGTCGCCCTGTTCGGGGTCGCGGTAGGCTTTAGCTGCCGAGAAGCTGGCGTCGCATTCGGCCTGCGTTTGCAGGCAGAGCGTTCGCACGTCGTGGCGCATGTGGCGCAGGCGCAGCAGCGCCTCCGACAGCGGCGACGGCCATTCGAGGAAATCGCTCGCGGCGAACACCAGGCTGGGCGCGCGCACGAAATGCAGGCTCGCCTTGAGCGCCTCGGCATTGGGCAGGCCGCCGCCGGCCTGCGCGCGCGCCAGTTGGGCCAGCACGCGCTGCATCTGGCGCGGGCCGCGCGCGGCCGGGGTAAATTGCACGCGTTCGCCGCCGCACACGACCAGGCCGAAGGCGTCACCCTGGCGCTGCGCGATCGCGGCGATGCAGGCGAGGATGGTGCGCGCGTACCAAAGCTTGTCGAGTCCGGGCGTGCTGCGGCTGGGCTCGGCCATCGAGGCGCTCGCGTCAAGCCAGAGCCAGACCGCGACATGGCTGTCGCGCTCGGCCTCGCGCACGTAGTAGCGGTCGGCGCGCGCGGCCAGTTTCCAGTCGACCCGGCGCCACTCGTCCCCGGGCGTGTAGGCCCGGTATTCCGAGAACTCGACCCCGGCGCCGCGTTCGCGTCCGGCGTGGATGCCGTGTCCAAGCCCCGCGAGCACATGGCGGATGACGAGGTCCAGGTCGGTGGTGTGCGCAAGCAGCGCGGGCGAAACGAGCATCTTCAGTACGCCACGTCAGTCGGGCTTGATGTCGCTGCGCAGCGCCAGCAAAATGTCGGCGATCGCCACGCCGTCGGCTTCGGCCTCGAAGTTGCGCAGCACGCGGTGCGCGAGCACCGGCAGCAGCATCGCGCCGATGTCGTCGCGCGTGACGGCGAGGCGCCCGTGCATCAGCGCGCGCGCCTTGGCCGCGAGCACCAGCGCCTGGCCGGCGCGCGGTCCGGCGCCCCAGCCCACGTGCTTGACCACGCTGGCCACCTTCGACTCCTGCGGCCGGGTCGCGCGCACCAGGCGCGTCGCGTAGCGCAGCAGGTGCTCGCCGATCTCGATGTCGCGCACCAGCAGTTGAAGGCGCAGCAGGCTGGCCACGTCCATCGCGGGCGTGGCGTCGGCCAGTCCGGCGTGGGTGGTGCGCGAGACCATCGCCATCTCTTCGTCTTCGGTCGGGTAGCCGACGTCGATACGCAGCAAAAAGCGGTCGAGCTGCGCCTCGGGCAGCGGGTAGGTGCCGGCCTGCTCGATCGGGTTCTGGGTCGCCAGCACAAAAAACGGGCGCGGCAGCATGTGGGTCTGGCCGGCGAAGGTCACCGAGCGCTCCTGCATCGCCTCGAGCAGCGCCGATTGCGTCTTCGGCGGGGCGCGGTTGATCTCGTCGGCGAGCAGCACCTGCGTGAACACGGGGCCGGGCTGGAAACGGAACAGGCGTTTGCCGGTGGCCGCGTCTTCTTCGAGGATCTCGGTGCCGACGATATCGGACGGCATCAGGTCGGGCGTGAACTGCACGCGCCGGAACTGCATGTCGGTGGCCTGCGCCAGCGACTTGACCAGCAGCGTCTTGCCCAGTCCCGGCACGCCCTCGACCAGCGCGTGGCCGCCGCCGAGCAGGCAGATGATGAGCGACTCGATCACGTCGTTCTGCCCGATGATCACCTTCGACATGCTGGCCTTGAGCGCGGCCACCTTGGCCGACAGCTCGGCGATCTCGTTCTCGTTCCAGTCGATCGCTTCGGTGTTACGGGTTTGCGCTTGCTGCACTATCAGGCTCCCAATGCATATTGAATGATATTGACCGCGAAGCGGGTATTGTCGACCACCAGCCAGCGCTTGTTGCGCACGTCGTAGTCCCACTCGCAGCCGTAGTCCTTGTTCGAGTACAGCACGCGCACCCGGCCGTTGATCTCGATCGCCTTGAGGTAGTCGTGCACCAGGTCGTCGCCCCAGCCGTTGAGCTCGGCGCCGGTGTTGGGCGGGCCGTCGAACTTGAAAAAGCTCGAATACACGGGGTGCGTGTTCGGGATTTTTTTAAGCGCGCGCGGTCCGAAGATGCGCGCCAGTTCGGCCTCGAACGACTTGGCGAACAAGCCGTCGATGTCGTGGTTGCAGTCGTCGGCGAACAAAAAGCCTCCGCCGCGCACGTATCGCTCGAGGTTCTTGCGCTCGGCCGGCGTGAACTGCACCAGCTTGTGCCCGGCCAGGTAGCAGAACGGCGCCTCGAGCATCTTCGGATCCGACAGCGCGACCACCCGTTCGACCGGATCGACCCGCAAGGTGGTGTACTCCACCAGCGAGTTGAGCACGTTGGCCGGCATGCGGATATCCACATCCCAGTCGCCCGAGTCGTACATCAGGCGCGTGAAGTAGAAATCGAAACCGGCCATCTACACCGCGTCGGACAGCGACGTGAAATTGAAGTCGCGGATCTTCAGCGATGGCACCATGGTCGACATGGTCTCGTCGCCGCCGACCAGCACCGACTTGCCCATCTCCTCGAGGTTGTTGAGCATCGTGACCGGACTCTCGTTGAAGCGGAAGTTCTTGATCGGATGCTTGATCTTGCCGTTCTCGATATAAAAGGTGCCGTCGCGCGTGAGCCCGGTCAGCAGCAGCGATTGCGGATCGACGCTGCGGATGTACCAGGCGCGCGTGACCAGCACGCCCTTTTTGGTCGAAGCGATCAGCTGTTCGAGCGACTTGGTGCCGCCCGCCATGATCATATTTCCAGGGCGTGCGACCGCGCGCACGTTCTGCTTGGCCGCCCAGAAGCGCGAGTAGTAAAGCGAGGCGACCTTGCCGTCCTTGATCAAGTCGGCGCGTTCGCGCGGCATCATGTCGTTGCCCCACGGGCCGACCGGCAGCTCCTTGTCCCACGGGTCGGACCAGACGTTGACCTGCTCGTCGAACAGCTTCTCGCCGAGCCGGTTGCCGCCGCCCTTTTTGGACAAAAAGCTGCGCCCCTCGTCGGCGCGGCGCGCGTCGAAGGCGTTGAACAAGCGGCCCAGCAGCTCGGAGGCGGCGGCCGGCTCGAGGATCACCGTGTAACGGCCCGGCTCGAGCGCCTTGGCCTCGACCGAGCGCAGCGCTTTTTCGATCGCCACGTTGGAGGCTTCGCGCGCGTCGAAGCGGCGCACATCGCCCGCGTAGCGCGTGACCCAGCCCGAACCGCGGCCGTCCTCGGTGCGCGCCGTGCAGGTGAAGCTGCAATCGGTCGACTGCGCGAATCCGAACAGGCCGTTCGAATTGGCGATCGCCGAAAAATCGGTGCTGTCGGTGAAAAAGCCGGCCGTCAGCAGCTTGTTCTTGCGACCCGCGATGATGCTGTGCGAGGCCACCTCGGCGCGGAAGTCGGGGTCGATCGCCGCGGTCGACGCGAAGTAGGCGTTGGTCGGCTTGAACTCCTGCTTACCGATGGCGGGCAAAAATTCGGGATTCTCCGGTGCCAACCGGGCCACGTCCTCGGCGCGGCGCACCGCTTTTTCGAGCGACTTGTCGTCGAATTCGTTGATCGTGGCGGTGCCCTGGCGCTTGCCGAAGGCGACGCTGACGGCCAGCTGGCGGTCTTCGTTCAGGCCGGCCGTGGTGACGCTGTTTTGCGCGTAGCGGATATTGCCCTTGCGGCTGCCGTTGAGCGTCACGCGGCATTCGTCGGCTTTCGAGAAGCCGATCACGCGGTCGCAGATCCGCTTTGCTTCTTCCTGGTTCAGCTGCTTCATTTTACGTATTCCCCTTAGCCGATCTTGCGAGCGGTGTTGATCACATTGACGCCGTTGAAACGCGTGGTGCTCGAGCCGTGCGAGACCGCGCTCACTTGCGAAGGTTGTCCTTTGCCGTCGAAGAACGAGCCGCCGAGGCGGTAGTCGCGCTCGTCGCAGATGCCGCTGCAAGCGTTCCAGAACTCCTGCGTGTTCGACTGGTAGGCCACGTCTTCGAGCGGCTGGCCGATCTTGCCGTCCTTGATCTCGAAGTAGGCCTGGCCGCCGAACTGGAAGTTGTAGCGCTGCTGGTCGATCGAGTACGAACCGCGCCCGAGGATGTAGATGCCCTTCTTGACGTCCTTGACCATCTCGTCGGGCGTGAGGCGCTCCTTGCCCGGCTTGAGCGAGACGTTCGGCATGCGCTGGAATTGCACGCTGTTCCAGCTGTCGGCGTAGGAGCAGCCATGCGACTCCTTCTCGCCGATGATGTGGGCCTGGTCGCGCGTGGCCTGGTAGTTGACCAGGATGCCGTCCTTGATGATGTCCCAGCTCTTGGCCGGCACGCCCTCGTCGTCGTAGCCGACCGCGCCGAGCGAGGCCGGCGCGTTTTTGTCGCCCGTGAAGTTGACGCGTTCGGAGCCGAACTTGAAGGCCTTGGTGCGCCATTTGTCGAGCGTGGCGAAACTGGTGCCCGCATAGTTGGCCTCGTAGCCGAGCACGCGATCGAGCTCGGTCGGGTGGCCGACCGACTCGTGGATCGTCAGGAACAGGTGCTCGGGGCTGAGCACGAGATCGTACTTGCCCGGCTCGACCGATTTCGCGGTCAGTTTCTCGCGCGCCTGGCGCCCGGCCGTGCGCGCGTCCTCGACGATATCGTAGGAATGCTTATACAGCGTGGCGACGCCGCCGGCGGCCTTGACCTTGTCCTCGGGCCGGGCGTCGAAGAACTCGAAGCCCATGCCCATCGGCGACGACAGGCCGTCGCGCGTGCGGAACTTGTTGGTGGCCTTGTCGACGGCGGTCGCGGTGAACGGCGACCAGAGGCGGTGCATGTCCTGCTCGATGTAGGAGCCGTCGGTCGAGGCAAAGTACTTTTGCTGGTTGATCTGGAACAGCTGGCTCTCCATGAAGCTCGCGCCCGCGTCGAGACCGGCCCTGTTGGCCGCGATCAGCATGTCGGCCTTGTCCTTGATCGGCACCGTGCGCCAGTCCTTGGTGAACGGGGTCGCCCAACTGACCTCGCCGACGCCCTTGAGCGGCGCCATGCGCAGCGGCTCGGCCTGCAAGCGCGCGTTGGCCTTGGCGATCGCCACCGCCTGGCGCGCCGCGTTGGCGACCGCATCGGGCGACATGTCGTTGGTCGAGGCGAAGCCGTAGGCGCCGCCGGCGATCACACGCACGCCGACCCCGGTCGACTCGGTGTTGACGACGTTCTCGACGTTGACGTTGCGCGTCGTGAGGAATTGGGACAGGTAGCGCCCGATCCGCACGTCGCAGTACGAGGCGCCGGCCTTGGTAGCGGCGTTGAGCCCGACGTCGGCCAGCGTTTTTTTGAACGCCGTCGCGAGCGGGCGCATGAGTTCTTCGGCGGCGATGGCGTTGCCGAACACCGGCACCAAAATGGCGCCGCTGCCGATTTTAAGAAATTTACGTCGTTCCATACTGACTCCGAGGCTGATCGTGATTGCGTGCGGTTTTAAACCGCGTCTGACAGGGATGTGAAATTAAAGTCGCGCACCTTCATCGGCGGGATCAGCATCGCGTAACCGACTTCGTCGCCCGAAATGACCTGCGGCTTGCCGATTTCCTCGATGTTGTTGAGCATGCTGACCGGGCTCTCGTTGAAACGGAAGTTCTTGATCGGATGCTTGATCTTGCCGTTCTCGATATAGAAGGTGCCGTCGCGCGTGAGGCCAGTGAGCAGCACAGATTGCGGATCGACCAGGCGGATATACCAGGTGCGCGTGACCAGCACGCCCTTCTTGGTGTTGGCGATCAGTTCGGCGGTGGTCTTGTTGGTGCCGCCCATGATCATGTTGCCGTGCCCGCCGATGGCGCGCACCTTCTGTTTGGCGGCCCAGAAGCGCGCGTATTCGAGCGAGGCGACGCGGCCGTCCTTGATGACGTTGGTGCGTTCGCGCGCGAGCATGCTGCCGTTATCCCACGGCAGCACCGGCACGTCCTTGTCCCACGGGTCGGCCCAGATGTTGACCTGCTGGTCGAAGAGTTTTTCGCCGAGGCGGTTGCCGCCGCCTTTTTTCGACAAAAAGCTGCGCCCCTCGTCGGCCTGGCGCGCGTCGAAATTGCCGAGCATGTAGCCGATCAGGTCCGAGGTTGCGGCCGGCTCGAGGATCACCGTGTAGCGGCCCGGCTCGAGCGCCTTGGCCTCGACCGAACGCAAGGCCTTTTCGATCGCAATGTCGGACGCTTCGCGCGCGTCGAACAGCGAGACGTCGGTGGCCGAGCGCTTGACCCAGCCCGAACCGCGCCCGTCTTCGGTGCGCACGGTGCAGGTGAAGTTTACGCCGGTGTCGACCTGGTGGCCGAACACGCCGTTCGAGTTGGCCACCGCGTTAAAGGCGGTGCTGTCGGTGAAAAAGCCGGCGCAGATCAAGCCTTTTTTGCGGCTCGCCTCGATGCTGTAGGCCGCCACCTGGGCGCGGAACTCGGGGTCGATCGCGGCCGTCTTGGCGTTGTAGGTCTTGGTCTCTTTGTAGACCTGCTTGCCCACGGTGGGCATGAACTCGGGGTTCTCGGGGGCGAGGCGGGCCAGGTCCTCGGCGCGGCGCACCGCTTTTTCGAGCGACTTGTCGTCGAACTCGTTGATGCTGGAGGTGCCCTGGCGCTTGCCGAAGGCGACCGAGACCACCAGCTGCAAGTCGTCGACCAGGCCGGCCGTCGAGACGTTGTTGCGCGCGTAGCGGATGTTGCCGGTGCGGCTGCCGTTGACGCTCACGATGCATTCGTCGGCCTTGGAAAAACCCATGACGCGGTCGCAGATGCGTTTTGTTTCGTCCTGATTCAAGATCTTCATGGTGTCCCTTAGCCGATTTTGCGAGCGGTGTTGATCACATTGATGCCGTTAAAACGCGTGGTGCTCGAGCCGTGCGAGACCGTGCTGCTTTGCGATGGCTGCCCTTTGCCGTCAAAGAACGAGCCGCCCATGCGCCAGTCGCTCTGGTCGCAAATGGCGCTGCAGGCGTTCCAGAATTCCTGGGTGTTGGACTGGTAGGCCACGTCCTCGAGCGGGGCGCCGATCTTGCCGTTGTTGATCTCGTAGTACAGCTGGCCGCCGAACTGGAAGTTGTAGCGCTGCTGGTCGATCGAGAACGAACCGTCGCCGACAATGTAGATGCCCTTCTTGACATCCTTGACCATCTCGTCGGGAGTGAGCTTGGCCTTGCCGGCCGAGAGCGAGATGTTGGGCATGCGCTGGAATTGCACGCTGCTCCAGCTGTCGGCGTACGAGCAGCCGTGCGACTCCTTCTCGCCGACAATGTGGGCCTGGTCGCGCGTGGCCTGGTAGTTGACCAGGATGCCGTCCTTGATGATGTCCCACTGCTTGCACTTGACGCCCTCGTCGTCGTATCCGACCGCGCCGAGCGAGCCTGGCACGGTTTTGTCGGCGACGATGTTGACGCGCTCGGCGCCGTATTTGAATTTCTTCGATTCCCATTTGTCGAGCGTGGCGAAGCTGGTGCCGGCGAAATTGGCCTCGTAGCCGAGCACGCGATCGAGTTCGGTCGGATGGCCGACCGACTCGTGGATCGTGAGCCACATGTGCTCGGGGCTGAGCACGAGGTCGTACTTACCGGGCACCACCGACTTGGCGGTCAGCTTCTCCTTGGCCTGGCGCCCGCAGGCGCGCGCGTCCTCGATCAAGTCGTAGGAGTTGCCGTACAGGGTAGTGACGCCGCCGGCGGCCTTGAATTTGTCCTGCGGGCGCCCGTCGAGGTATTCGTAACCCATGCCGACCGGCGCCGACAGGCCCTGGCGCGAACGGAATTTGTTGGTGGCCTTGTCGACGGCGGTGGCGAACACCGGCATCCACAGGCGGTGCACGTCCTGGTCGATGTAGGAGCCGTCGGTCGAGGCGAAGTATTTTTGCTGGTTGACCTGGAACATGAGCGACTGCATGAAGCTCGCACCGCCCTCCATGCCGGCCTTGTTGGCGGCGATCAGCAGCTCGGCTTTTTCCTTGATCGGCACCAGGCGCCAATCCTTTTTGATCGGGGTGGCCCACGCCACTTCGCCGACGCCTTTGACGGGCGCCATGCGCACCGGCTCGGCCTGCAGCTTGGCGTTGGCCTTGGCGATCGCGACGGCCTGGCGCGCGGCGCCGGCGACCGCGTCGGGGGACATGTCGGCGGTCGCGGCGAAGCCGTAGGCGCCGTTGCACAGCACGCGCACGCCGACGCCGGCGGACTCGGTGTTGACGACGTTTTCGACGTTGAGGTCGCGCGTGGTGATGAACTGGTTCAGGTAGCGGCCGATGCGCACGTCGCAGTAGGAGGCGCCGGCGGCGGTGGCCGCGCTCAGCGCGGTGTCGGCGAGCGTCTTCTTAAACTTCAATTCCATCGGGTTGAGCAGTTCGTCGGCGGCGATTGCGCGGCCAAAAACGGGCACCAGCATGGTGCCGAGTGCCAGCCCGCTGATATTGAGAAAATCACGTCGTTGCATCATATCTCCTAAAACTTGCGCCCTAATGGTGGGGGTGGCCTGCCGGCATACATACACATGCATACATATGCATACAGCGGTGGCCGCTCTGAATTAATTCGTATAACTTTCGAAACAGTAACAGCTAAAACACGAGTTCGGCAACGCAACTTTTGTGCCATCGACGAAGTGACATCGAAGTGTCTTTTTTGCGGCGCGCAGGGTGTCCGCAAGCCCTGTCCGGGCTGTCCGGGGCGGTGTCCGGCGCCTGCGGCGGACAGTAAATACGGGGCCGCCGCAGTCGTTGTGCATACAGCCGGCTTAGCCGAGTCTTAACGGCGCCGAGATTGCGCTTGACCGCGCGCCGCGCTTATCCCATGATCCGGCGAGAGGCGGCCGAAGCGCGGGCGTCGCCCACCACACTGAACTGGAGAAGAACCCTATGAAACGACTGATTCTGGCCGCGCTGCTCGCCGCCGGTGTATCCGGCATGGCACATGCACACGACCCGCTCAAAGACGCGATCGCCAACACCGCGCGCACGCCGGCCAACGCCGCGCGCGACGCCGCGCGCCATCCGTACGAGACGCTCAGCTTTTTCGGCATCAAGCCGAACATGACGGTGGTCGAATTGTCGCCGGGCGGCGGCTGGTACACCGAGATCCTGGCGCCCTACCTCAAGGCCGAGGGCAAGCTGATCGCGGCCGGTCCTTCGCCGAAGTCGAGCAGCGCCTACGAGAGCCGCAGCGGCACCAACTTCCAGAAAAAACTCGAAGCCGCGCCGGCCCTGTTCGACAAGGTGCAATTGGGCTGGTTCGCGCATCCGACCACCTACGACTTCGCCAAACCGGGCAGCGTCGACATGGTGCTCACCTTCCGCAACATCCATAACTGGACCGGCGAAGGCGACGACAAGCTCAAGGTCACCCTCAAGAGCGTCTACGATGCGCTCAAGCCGGGCGGCGTGTTCGGCGTGGTCGACCACCGCATGCCGGCCGACAAAGCCGTCAAGGCCGACAGCGGCTACCTGCACGAAGCGTATGTGATCAAGATGGTCGAAAGCGTCGGCTTCAAGCTCGCCGCCAAGTCGGAAGTCAATGCCAATCCGAAGGACACGGCAGACCACAACAAGGGCGTGTGGGCGCTGCCGCCGGTGCTGGCCAACAAAGACGTCGACCGCGCCAAGTACGTGGCGATCGGCGAGAGCGACCGCATGACGCTCAAGTTCGTCAAACCGTAATATCCGGGGCGGTTTTGCCGCCCCTTGCGGCACCGGGCCCGTCCGCCGCGGCGGGCCCGCCACCGTTCGCGGCTGTCCGGTCGCAAATGATTGTAGGCAATGTCGGATACACTGGCCCCTGTCCCGGAGAACCGGCATGGCCGCAAGGCCGCAACCGATATCGCGCACCCAGAAAAATGCCCATGAAATTATCCCGTTTCCTTGTCGCCCTCACCGTCTTCGCAGCGAGCCTGGCGGCGCACGCCCAGAACAACAGCAGGGAACTCGCGCCGGCCAGCGTGCCGGCGGCGAGCGTGCCGGTGCCTGTGCCGGCCCCGATGCCGCTTGCGCCCGTGGCCAGTGTGCCCGCGCCCGCGCCGGTGATCCCGCCCAATCTCGAGAACGCGGTGGTCAAGGTGTTTTCGACCCTGCGCCGGCCCGACCCGTTTAAACCATGGAGCAAATCGGCGCCGTTCGAAGTCACCGGCTCGGGCGTGGTGATCGAGGGCAAACGCATTCTGACCAATGCGCACGTGGTCGGCTATGCGAGCCAGGTGCAGATCCAGGCCAACCAGGCCGGCGACAAAGTGTCGGCCACGGTGGTGGCCGTGGCGCGCGGCATGGACCTGGCGATCCTCAAACTCGACGACGAATCGTTCTTCGACACGCACGCGCCGGCCGCGCGCGCGAACGTGCTGCCCGAGGTGCGCGACCAGGTGTTCGCCTACGGTTATCCGACGGGCGGCAATTCGCTCTCGATCACGAAGGGCATCGTCTCGCGCATCGAGTTCGTCAATTACAGCAGCGAGACCTCGGGGCTGCGGATCCAGATCGACGCGGCCGTCAACCCGGGTAACAGCGGCGGCCCGGCGATCGCCGGCGACAAAATGGTGGGCCTCGCGTTCGCCACCGCCGGCAATGCGCAAAACATCGGCTACATCATCCCCAACGAAGAGGTCGAGCTGTTCCTGCGCGACGTCGCCGACGGTCGCTACGACGGCAAGCCGGCGCTGCTCGACGAAATCCAGACGCTAGAAAATCCGGTGCTGCGCACCTTCCTCAAGCTGCCCAAGACGGTCGCCGGCGCGGTCGTGCAAAGCCCCTACCAGCTCGACGCCGCCTACCCGCTCAAGGAGTGGGATGTGATCACCCATATCGGCGATGCGCCGGTCGACAACCAGGCCATGGTGACGCTGGGTTCGAACCTGCGCGTGCGCTTCCAGTACCGGGTGCAGCAACTGGCCAAGAACGGCAAGGTGCCGCTGACGATCGTCCGCGGCGGCAAATCGATGAATGTCGATGTACCCGTGCGCACCGAGCGGCCGCTGCTGATTCCCGACCTGGACGGCGGCTATCCGTCGTACTTCATCTACGGGCCGGTGGTGTTCGGGCGCGCCAGTGCCGAATTCATGTCCTTCATCAGCAGCAATGCGGCGGCGCTGAACGGCTTCGCCTACATCTCGAGCCCGCTCATCACGCGGCGCGGCGACATGCCCGACGCCGAGCGCGAGGAGTTGGTGGTGGTGACCTCGCCGTTCTTCCCGCACAAGCTAGTGACCGGCTACAGCAGTCGTTTCGGCTCGGTCGTGTATTCGATCAACAAGGTGCCGGTGCGCAGCCTGCGCCATCTGGTGACCATGCTGCGCGACCTCAAGGACGAACTGGTCGTGATCCACTTCGACCAGCGCGGCGGCGAGACCATGGTGCTGCCGCGCCAAGCCATGCTCGACGAGACCGAGAACGTGTTGTCGGATAACGGCATCCGCTCGCAGGGGTCGGCGGACATGATGGCGGTTTGGAAGGCGAAGCCGACGCGCTGAGTTGGGTAACGTTCCGCAAGGCCTAGCACTACGGGGGAGAGCGATCTTCCTGTAGTGTCGCTGTCTAGAAGCGGCCCGCCCCGCTGCAATGACGCGTTAGCCGATCGTTTCAAGAAGGACTTCCGGGTGACGCTTCGCGATCCGTATGAGCGCTTGCGCGGCGCCCGAAGGTGCGCGGCGCCCTTGCTCCCATTCCTGCAACGTACGCTTTGAAATGCAAAGGACCTGCGCAAACTGGGCTTGGGTAAGTCCTGTTCCATGACGCGCCTCGACGACCTCGTTTAGCCCAACCGTGGTGACACGCGCCGCTTGCCCCGCCTTCATTTCGCGTACAGACTGCAAGAGTTTTAGTCCCAGAGCCTCACCAGCAGAAACGGCTTCTTGCCGAACGCGCTTAGTCATTTTCAATTTCTTCCCGAGATGTCGAAATGGCTTAGGCGCCAGTGCTGCCACCTAGAGGCGCAAACTGCTCGATGACTTGTTGTCCGGTCAGCATGGCGGTTTGGTTGGCGAACGCATAGTAGTCCGGCTTATTGTCTATGTAAATCTGCGAGGTGAGTTCGAAGTCGTTGGCATCGAACACCCCCGCTGGAACGAAATACTCGCCCGTCGCCAATAGCTTGTAGTAAAGATGAGTTCCGCATTTGCTGCAGAAGGCGCGCTGGGCCCATGCGGAAGAATCGTAAACGGTGATGTGCTCTTCATCGTGAAACTGAACGTCTGGGCCGCAATGCACGCCCAGCAGAGGTCCGCCACCCCATCTGCGACAAGATCCACAGTGACATGCACCAATTTCTCGGGCGTCAGGCGAAGTGAGACTAACTGCACCGCAAAGGCAACGTCCTTTCATGTTTTTTCCCCTACGTATGTCAGGCAGCGGTGTTGTTGCGACCTGGTGGAATGGACGGGCCGGCCCGCTTGGCGCTTAAGGCGCAGCACCGACGTTTTTAGCAGGGTAAGCGTGCTCACAGATTTCCTGTAGATCTCATTTTGCAAGCGCAGCCGCTGGTCCCACGTCCATCCCGTCGTACGAAGCCAAGCTAAAACGTTCTGCGAACGCCGAAAGCTCGGCGTTGCGCTTAAAGAGGCTCGCGACGGAATGGATCTCGACGCGTTCGACATGAAGCCACCATTGGTCCGGATCCTTCGAATTCTCTTTATCCATCAAGTAGATTTCTACGACACGATAACCCAACTTCGAAAGATCTTCAGACGCGACCTCAAGCGGCCGGCGTGATGGATTGGTAAAGAAGTATCCCCACAACATACTCTTTGACATATCCCAGTTTGATTTTTGCGCAATGTTCCCGAACATTTGTTCAAGCTGGTCACGCGAGCCGCCCGCCTGTGCATCCGCTGGTAGAGGAAAGATCATGGTGACTAAGAACGCGGTGACGAGCGAGACTACGAGTGTGCTTTTCATGAATGTTCAACGTTGTGGGGAAGGGTCGCTCGCACGCCGTTCACGTGACGACGTGACGAGCGAAGTTGTCGAGGATTGCCTGCCAGCCCGAACGCTGTTGCTCCTCGGAGTGGGTTTCCTCGCCGTCAAATGTCACCGTGACCTTGACCCCGCCAGCCACCTCTAAAAACTCAACTTGTCCGATGCGTCCGCCGAACGTGTACTCGAGCAGATTCGGAGGTGCAACTTTCGTGTATTCGCCTTCAAAATTAAAGCCAAATGAACCGTCCTTGGCTTCCATGCGCGATGAGAACCTTCCGCCCACGCGTAGATCGACGGTGGACGCAGTTGTGTGCCAATCCGCGGACGCCGTGTTCCAGATCTTAATGTCGTCGGGCGAGTTGTACGCGCGCCAGACCTCTGCAATAGGAGCGGCGACAAGAGAGGAAACAGAGATTTTCATTGATGCTCCTATAAAGTGCTGCGCTGCTTGTGATGCCTGACGTTGTTGGTGCCGACCGAATATTGACCCACCGTGCCGAAGGCGTTGGCTGGAACGTTTAGTTGGCCCTCTGTGGGCATTTGCCAGTCGCATCCAATCTGGCATAGATGCGCGATTGCCCATCACTGATGAGATGAAATGTATAAGTTCCGGAGGCAAGTGGTTCATCGCCTACATGGTCGAACAGTATATGCTTCACACGTCGGCCCTCCATTGTAACCACTACACTTTCGTCGGCAAACAATCCTTCAAAGGCGACGGGGCTTGTAACAGCACCTACTCCCAACCCACCGAATTCGCGACCTGCAAAATTGACCTGCGACAGTTCAACGCCAGTAGCGTTACAGAGCCGCGCATGTGCACGTGGAGGAGCAAGTGCGGCCATTGCCACATATAAAATTAACACGAGCGAGACCAGAATCGCAATGACCAAGCCAGCAGATCGCAGCAGCGCCCTGGGGAATTTCTCCTCTCTATTCGAGTTTCCGGTATTCATCCTGCGCTATGCCCAAAGGTTCGCTGCTACGCAGTGTGATCGATTGAGTCCAGTGTCCTCAACTTCATTGAGATTTTTTCCTATGCAGCATTTACGGTCCAATGTTCGAGATGACCAGCGTGCCCCGGCTTCCCGGGGCATTTCCGCTGGAATAAAGGTTTGAGCGAGATAACTCATCTCCGAGTCAGCGCGCGCGCCGGTAGTGCATGGCGACCGCGCCACTGCGCAGCGACTTCGCCGAGATCAACTCCAGCCTTCGGGTGTTGGGCAGTCCGCTCTCGTACAGGGTCGGGCCGTGGCCGGCGATCCTGGGGTGGACGAGTATCTTGTACTCGTCGATCAGATCCAGCCGGTCCAGCGCGGTCGCGAGCTTCCCGCTACCAAGTAGCACGCCGTTCGGGGTCGCCTCCTTGAGCTTCTGTACGCCCATGTGCAGGTCGCCGGCTATGTGGTGACTGTTTATCCAGGGGAAGTTCTTTCGCGTCGAGGACACCACGTACTTCGGTTTAGTTTCCAACTTGGCCGCCCATTCGCGCATCGCCGGCGGTGCCTCCACGTTCCCGCAGGCGACCGCTGGCCAATAACTCTCCATCATTTCGTAGGTGACGCGGCCCCACAGCATCGCCCCGGCCTCGTCCATGAGGCCGGTGAAGAAGGCGTGTGTCTCGTCGTCGGCGATTCCTTCCTGGTGGTCGATGCAGCCATCCAGGGTGACGTTGATACTGAAGGTCAAGAGTCCCATAGTGTCCTCCGTTCGAGATACGCGACAAGCCGCTCGCCGTCTGGGTTCAAGGGCACGAGTCCAGTTGGCGAATTGCTCACTCTGTGTCACCTAACGTTATCACGAGCGGCGTCCGCCCGGAACGTCAAAGAACGAATCGTATAATCCTGTCTTGGCATATTGAAGTGGCGCTTAACGTTAAAAGTAACTGGCTGCCGAAACGCGCAGCGTGTACGCTGTCCAGTTAACTGCGGGGTAAGGATCTGGCAAGCGCAAGCACGCCATCATCCGAGATTGCATCACCAACGTGAACAACAAATTTTCTTGCTCCAGTCCCAAGTGCAAGTTCGGCAAATATTCGCTCTTCAACTTGTGACAACCCACCCTCAATCATTTCGCCTGGATGAACGACAGCGACGTGCGCGGCCCTAAAAAAGCTCTTAGGCGCAACTTGGCTTCGCAATTCCTTTATGAGCCTTTCGGCTTCCGAAAATGTTCCGACTAAGAGGCGAGCGGTCGAAAAAATTCCGATCCCCGATGCCTCAAGCTTAGAGTTAACATTTCTTACCGTAATGCTATTGCGTTGAATCTTTATGTAAATTGTCTCGCTGAATAGCATTTAAGAACACCCAACGTAGAACTAAGCGGCGTCCCGCCAGCGAATTAAATAATGGACGATGGCGCGTACCGGCACGTCCGATCGAGTGCCATGTTAGGCCGCTCGCATCACATGATAGACTTTTTCTTTCCCGCTGAGCGAAATGGTGACGCTAACTAGGCCATTCTCCCGGGACAGTTCCATAGACAGCGGCACATCTTCTCCGGTGAATAGGATGATGAAATCGGACTTCTTTTCACCCACGAAGCGCACGACATTTGGCAAGCCAATTTGCGCGTAGCACTCAACGAAGGTTTTGAACGCACCGACGACCCCAACAAATTCCGTCTTCTTCGCGCCTCGGAGATCGAGTGCCACCCCGTAGCCGCAGGTCCAAACACGAAGCTCAGCGTGCCCCTCCACCGCCTTGTATGTTCCGCAAAGGCTGTGCATGAAATCGAGCGATGGAATAACTGAGATCATTGAAGTGGCCTAACGTTCAAAGTAACTGGCTGCCGGAACGCGCAGAGTGTAGGCAGTCCAGTTGACTGCCAAGTTGGGCCGCGTCCATAACATATTCGCCTTTTGCCATCTGCACATTGCCCTTTGGTTCGGCCGCAATAGAGGATGAATTTCTCATTTCCGAAGACCACAACGGTCGGCCTGAACTTCTCGATTCAGCGCTTGAAGATCCACGTCAAGATGATCACATTGATCGCCTTCTCCCGCAGCAACGAGCTTAATCTGGATGACACGATTGGAACCTTTGTAACGAATGCAGCCAATATCTTGTACTTCAAAAGCTTGGACCATCTGATAGACCTCTTGACCGTTGGAAGGTTGTTTGCTCACATAACAATGGCCATCATTGGCATATGAAAAGAGGCTTGGGGCCACAGTAGTTGGTATACCGCAGGACGTGCAGCAGCCATCTTCAACGTAGTAGTCGCCTTGCGAGTTCTCGGAAAAAGGGATTCTCTTACTCGTCATTAGTCAAATGCCCAACGTAGAACTGAGCGGCGGCCGCCCGTGAATTAACAATCAACTGCGCCATATCCGGTCGTCCGCTCAAGTGCTGGGTTGGACCGGCATATGCTCGCCACGAACCGACTTACCGGTGACCAAAACGCAAAGCGAAGCCGAGGATCATCGGGCGTGCGTCTTTGCACGACCAATAGACCGCATTGTTAGGTGCGAGTTCACCAAAACCTCCACCATGCCTTCTTATTAACAGCAACCTCATTATTCACGTGGGATACAGGAACGTAATGCGGGGAGGGGCCATCATAAGTAACCATAACCAATAGAGCGTTGTTGGCGTTAGCGCTCGTAATTGCATCATTGTACGACATAGCGCCGGTATTAAAAAAAGCTTGTCCGGTGTTGGCTTCGATTTCTTCGAGCACTTGAAGCGCAGTACCCTGATCTGGAAAGCTTACTAAGGCGACACCCGGAGGCTCGGGCCAATGGCGAGACAACAGTACTCCCTGCCCGTTAATAGCAACCCAAATATTCTTACCCTTCAGCTCATATAAAACTCGATCATGCGCTAGCTGACGCTCAGAATTTGAAGCTGCACGAACGACGCTTCTGAGTGCTTCGTGGCGAGCCCAAGAAATATGGCCACCACTTTCAGATCTTTTTTCTAGAACATTCATTTTGCGCAATCGCCCAACGCTGAAGTTCAGCGAGCGCCGAAGGCGTCCGCTGCAATGACCGGTTGGCCCGCCGCGTGCTTGATAATCGAAACGTGTTCATAGCTGCTCTACTGAAGCGTCAAGGCTGTAGTCCCCGAAGGCGCCCAGTACTTCTTCGAAGTATTGGGCGATCCAATTTGAGATGGACCGCGCATCCGCGAGGGACAGTTTCACGGTGAGGTATTGGTGCGGCTCCCAGCTTTCCAGCAATGCATTTTCCATTCGGACAATCAGGGCTGACGGTTCTTCGGCTAATGGATAAGCCGCATTCACCGTCCCGTCAACGAATTGCACCCAGTGTTCCGACTTTCCCGATAGAGAGAACGTTGCACAGAAATCGGCGCCTCCGGCCAACGCCTCGCGGATCACGGGTGAAATCTCTGCAATTTGATCTGCGCTCATAATCCCTTTTGGCCAACGTTCAAAGTCACTGGCTGCCGGAGTGCGCAGCACGGAGGCAGTCCAGTGGACTGCCGAGTTAGCGCGCCTTTTAGATGACAAAATTAATCGCAAGCAAATTGCGTGCGGTGCAATGCGCCGCCGAGTTTGTTCCCCCATTGTTGCGAAAGAGTCGAGAACAAGTCATGGTCGATTTCCTTGAGGAGCACCATACAAAGAAACTCGTCATTTTGTTCAAGTGCCGTCATACAGCGCAAGAAACGAGACTTCCTTTCTTCTATGTCGCTTTGATCCTCAAGATTAAGAATCAGACACATGCGGCCATCTTCGGCGCGGCGAACGTCGTCGAAGGTCACATAATTTGGCTCACCAGGATTCGCTGAATTATCGAATGCAAGCGCCGGCTTCGAATTTTCCGGCCGCGCGGATTGGATATTCGTTCCACCCGGCATAAGCTTTTCCTTGATACGTTTGAGAATGTTCATTGTCGTAGTGGGTGGGACGCTAACGTTAAGTAGGCCCCCGAAAGGGCGCAGTTTTTTCCGACAAAGTGCCTATGCGAAAAGAAAATGGACGGGAATTTCTTTTAGTATCAACAGAGTAGCCCACATTATCACACCCGAATGAGAAATAGCCAACGCACCTTTAAGAATACGATGACGGGAAGCCACACCGCCACCAACAGGGAATTTACGCGAAAGCAGGAAGTTTCGTCGCCGAATAGAACGCACCGGAATCATCGTACACTCCAAAGCTAACATCAACCTTCGGCAACATTCTGACCCTGATGCTGATTGTCCCAATAGACTCGCAGTGTGAAAAACCATTCAATCGCTCATTTCCCCACCTGAGCAGTCGCAAAGGCGCAAGCATGAGAATCATGCGAATCTTGATAAAGATGCGAGACTCTGTTACCTTCTAAGTTCTAACGGGAGGACGCCATGGATACCTGGGACAACGATGCAGCAACCGGCGCGGGCTGGGCCGAGCAACTGGTCGAACGCTTCACGATCGAGGTCCACGACAGGCTCGGCGCCACCCTGCCGCGCAAAGAACAAGCCCAGGTGGTCGCCATCGCACGCCAGGCCCTTAGCCAGACCATCGGCTCCCTCAACAACGGCCCCCGCGCCGGCACCCTGCCCGTCGAGCGCCTCAAGCCGTCCGAAGTAATTTCTCAAGGTAAAGTGAACATGTCCCAGGCGACCCTGTACCGGGCCGCTGACCAAGGTCGCTTCTACTGCACCACACCTGGCGGGCGCAACATAGGCAAAGAATTTCCGGCGTGGCAGTTCGTCGATCCCGTGCCCGAACTCATCGCCGCGGTACTGGCCCAACTGGCCGACCGCGCGGCCAGCGAGGTACACGCGTTCTGGGTCACGGCCGCCGACGAACTCAACGAGCTTTGTCCTGCCGAGCTGCTCGCAGGCATGCCCTTCGCCACCCGCTCCACGCTCCATCCCAGCCAACAAGCATTGCTACGCCTCGGCGCTCGCGCCCGCCAGAGCAGGCTCATCGAGTTTGCGGCAACACAGTCTTCCTCAAAGGAGGACGTTATAGGCTGAGCACATGCTCGCCAACCACCCTCCCCTGACTCCCCCAAGAGACATCGCCCGCCGCCTGCCCGATCCGGACTTGCTGCAGCGTACGCTTCGCAACAATATTATCGTTTTGCCGGCTGGAAGCACGCTCGCGCGCGCCGCGTGGAACCCAGCTTCGGTGTTGCCCGCGCAAGTCAATGTAACTTACCGCTTCGGGCAACCCGCGCAAAGCCGCGCGGCCGATGGCAGCTTTCCGTTCCACTGGATTTACGCCGCTTCGATGGCCATGACGGCCGTCTGGGAGGCCGGCCTGTGCCGCAACGATGTCACGCGGCCGGGCTCGTTCTACGTGGCGCGGGGGCACGAGGCGGTCGCCTTGTCCTCGCGCGAATTTGCGATGCTGCGGGCTAATTTGTCGGTCACGCAACAGGCTTTCGGCACGACAATCGAGTACAAGGCCTTACTTGAAGACCTGTGCCGGGTGCCGCCGCCGTGAGGCCTTCGCGCAGGTTTCATAGAGCGCCTGTTTAAGCCGCGATCCCATAGTTGATTTGGCGTTTAGCAAATGTTCTATGGGTCCCCGCATGCGCGAGGACGATGTAGGGGCTATTTTCCGTTGTCGGCCAACTCGTCCTTCTTGACCGGCGTGAACAGAAGGTCGGCGAAGTCGTAGCTGAAGTCGGTTTCGGTCGACACCGGCGCCATCTTCATGCGGTCGATGCTGCCGTCCGGATTGAGCGCAAACGTCACATACGCATCCGCGTTGAAATTGCGTTCCTTCCAGCGCACGATGAAAGTGTCGTGCTGGAAATGCTCCAATTCCCCCGTCAAGTCCGGCGTCTTGGAAAAACTCATCACGCGCTTGGCGCCTTCCTTCTTGATCGTCACGCTGCCGTACCACGGGTCGGCGTATTCGCCGTCGTAGCTGGCCAATGGCAGCGATGGCCTCGAGGCCGCGATGCGCGCCTTGCCCGCGTTTTTCTGGCGCGCGAGTTCCTTCTCGTGCATCTCGTGTTCGACGTCGCTGACGAGCTTGATCCAGTCGCTCGGCGCGAGGTCCAGATACTGGTCGAGCAAGCGGTATTGCAGCGCGTTGAGCGCGCCGCCGCTCTCGGCATTCGTGAAAATCGCGATGCCGAGTTTGGCGTCGGGCACCAGCACCACCTTCGAATAGAATCCTTGCAGCGCGCCGCCGTGCTGGACCGTCTTGCGGCCCTTGTAGTCGCGCAACTGGAACCCGAGTCCGTAGGCGAAGAAATTGGGCTTGATCGCCGCCAGCGCCGGCTTCGGCTCGCTGATCCGGATCGGCGTGTGCGCGGTCCACATCTCGGCGCTCTGCTTGGCGCTGAACAGGCGCACATCCTCGCTCTTGCCATCCTTGCCCGGCTTGCTCGCGCCGGCGATCTGGCCGCCGTCGAGCAGCAGCGTCATCCAGCGCGCGATGTCTTCGGCGTTGGTGTTGATGCCGACCGCGCCGACCGCGTTGTGCACAGGCAGCGCCTTGACCAGGGCGATCTTGCCGTCGATTTTGCTGTGCGGACCGGACACGTTGGGGTTGCCCGCATTTTCGGCCAGACTGGTCGTGGTCGCGTTCATGCCAAGGGGTTTCAGGATGCGCTCGCGGATCGTGTCACCCCACGGTTTGCCGGATTTTTGCGCGATGATCTTGCCGGCGACAATGTAGAGCAGGTTGTCGTAGGCGTAACTGTCGCGGAAACTCGTGGCCGGGCGGATGTAGCGCAGGCGCTCGATGATTTCGTCGGTCGTGAATTTGGTGGTCGGCCACCACAGCAAGTCGCCGGCGCCCAGGCCCAGGCCGCTGCGGTGGGTGAGCAGGTCGCGCACCGTCATCGCGTGCGTAACGTAGGCGTCGTACATCTGGAAGTCCGGCAGGTGCTTGGTGACCGGGTCGTTCCAGGACAGCTTGCCCTCGTCGACCAGCATCGCCAGCGCGGCCGCCGTGAAGGCCTTCGAATTGGAAGCCACCTCGAACACGGTGGCGCCGTCGACCCGCGCCGGCTTGCCCAGTTCGCGCACGCCGAAGCCGCGCGTGGCAATGACCTTGCCGTCCTTGACGACCGCGATCGCGATGCCCGGGACGTCGAAGGTTTTCATGGCGCGCAGGACGTCGGCTTCGAGGTCGAACGCGGCCAACGGTGCGCTGGCCGCGGGCAACGGCGCCGCCGCCGATGCGGGTGCGGCCTGCACGCCGGCGCACAGGGACAGCAAGACCGCCGCGGCGATATGTTTCAAGATTGGCACGGTGGCGGTTCCTTTATTTAGCGGTCATCAGCGCGCTGACGCTCTTCTGGGTCGCCGGGTGGTAGCGCACCCGCGCCTTCTTGAACACGCCCTCGGCCCAGGCCTTGTCCTGCGGGCTCTTGAGCAGCGCGGCGTAAAGCGGCTTGACGAACTTCTGGCGTCCCACGCTCATCAGGAAGGCGTTGAGCGGCTCGCGCACGTCGCGGTAGCCGGCCTTGATCGAGGCGCGGTAGAAGCGGAACGCGACTTCGTTATTGCGCGTCTTGGCCAGGCCGAAGGCGGCGTCGAGTTCCTTGAGCTGGGCCGCGCTGGCCTTCTCGTCGATATCGTTCAAGAACTTCATCCACTCGGTGGCGTTCCATTTTTTGGTGTCGAGTTTGGCGGTGGGCAGCGTGCCCTTGAGCCAGGCGTCGCGGTCGGCGTCGAGCTTGGCCAGGCGGCGCGAGACGGCGCGCGGCGCGCTCGACGGGATGCCCGGCGCGTACAGCCACTCTTCGAGTTCGGCTTCGCTCATGACCTTCGGATGCTTCTCGAGCAGGTTCTTGCGCAGGTAGGCGACGAACTGGTCGGAGGTCACGCTCTGGAACGCGTGCTGGTCGAACCAGCCGCGCAGGAACGGATCGAACACGGCGCGGCCGGCGCGCTGTTCGAGCGTGCGCAGGAACCATGCGCCCTTCGGGTAGATCAGGCCGTCGTCGGCGTATTCCTTCGACGAGGTGTCGGCGCCCTTGGTCAGCAGCGCCTGTTTGGCCGCCTCGATGGTGCCGAGCGAAAGCAGCGCCTCTTCCTGCTCGAGCTGCAGGTTCATGGTCGCGACCTCTTCGCCGTACATCGACTCGATGATGCGGGTGGTGACGTAGGTGGTAAAGCCCTCGTTGAGCCAGAAGTGCTTCCACGAGGCGTTGGTGACGAGGTTGCCCGACCAGCTGTGCGCCAGCTCGTGCGCGATCAGGTCGACCAGGCTGCGGTCGCCCGCGATCATGGTCGGCGTCAAAAAGGTCAGGCGCGGGTTCTCCATGCCGCCGATCGGGAACGACGGCGGCAGCACCAGCATGTCGTAGCGGCCCCAGCGGTATGGGCCGTACAGCGATTCGGCCGCCGCGATCATTTTTTCGGTGTCGGCGAATTCATAGGCCGCGTCCTTGATGCGCAGCGGCTCCGCGTAGACGGCGGTGCGGCTGCCGAGGGCGCGCACGTCGATCTCGCCGATCGCGATCGCCAGCAGGTAGGACGGAATCGCCTGCGGCATCTTGAACTGCCAGCCGCCCTTGCCGGTCGCGTGCATGTCGTTGTCGGCGCTCATGACCACGCGCAGGCCCGCAGGCGCGTCGATGCGCGCGCTGTAGGTGAAGCGCACGGCGGGCGTGTCCTGCACCGGCACCCACGAACGCGCGTCGAGCAGCTGCGACTGGCTGAACATGAACGGGCGCTTGCCCGACATGGTCTGGGCCGGCGTGAGCCACTGCAGCGCGGCCGCGCCGGGCGAGGTGCGGTAGTAAATGCGGATCTTGGCCGGCTGGCCGGCGGCGGTGATGCGCAGCGCCTGGCCCTTCTCGGCATCGGCCTTGCCCAGGCTGTGCGGCAGCGTGGTCCAGGCGCCCTTCGCGTCCAGCGTCTGCACCTTCGAGATGATCAGGTCGCGCGTGTCGAGGTCGAGCGCGCCGGCTTTTTTATCGAGCCAGGTCAACGACAGGTCGGCATAGCCGGACAGGGTCTTCTTGGTGAAATCGGCTTTGAGGTCCATGTGCAGCGCGCTCATTTTGACCTGGTCGTAGTCGGCGTAGCTGAGCGGGTCGAGCGCGAGCGCGAAGGCGCTGCATTGCATCAGGACGGCGCCGGCGGCGACGCGCAGCAGCGGGGTCGCTGACGGGAACAAACGACGGGACGGAAGCGGCAATTTTGTCATGGTCTTCTCAAGTTGGGTGGCGTGGCGAAGCGCTGCACGCTGAACGATGCAGAATATCACTAACACAGGGGCAGCGGAAGCGTGCCATAGGGCGGCCCGTATGTACGGCGCACGCACAGCCAGCGGCCAGATGGCAGCGGGGGTAAAATTGGCGCATGGATACACCGCACCAATGATAGAAGCCTTCCTCGTTTCGACCAGCATCGTCGCGCTTGCCGAAATCGGCGACAAGACCCAGTTGCTGGCCTTTCTGCTCGCCGCCAAATTCCGCCGCCCGCTCCCGATCGTGCTCGGCATCTTGGTCGCGACCGTCGCCAACCATGCAATTGCGGCCGCCGTGGGCGGCTCGATTAGCGCCGCGTTCGGCCCGGACGTAATGCGCTGGGTGCTGGGCGGCGCCTTTCTTGCAATGGCGGCGTGGACGCTCGTGCCGGACAAGCTCGACGAAGGCGATGCCAAGCTCGCGCACTATGGGGTGTTCGCGACGACCGTGATCGCGTTCTTTTTGGCCGAGATGGGCGACAAGACACAGATCGCGACGGTCGCACTCGCGGCCCGTTACGACGCCGTGCTCGCAGTGGTCGCCGGGACGACTTTGGGCATGATGCTCGCCAACGTGCCGGCCGTGTACCTGGGCGCGCGCGTGGCGACCGCGGTGCCCTTGAAGCTGGTGCACGGCATCGCCGCGGCGATCTTCGCCGTGCTGGGCGTGGCGACCTTGCTTGGCGCGGGTGCGCGCTTCGGATTCTAGCGCGACCAATGTCCCGCCTTAATTCCAGAAGCTCCGAGCATCAGAAATCGCGTCGCAAAAGCAGACCTATCAAAAACCAACATCGTCCTCGCGCAGGAGGGGACCCATGGAACGTTTGCACCCAGCAACTGTTCCATGGATCCCGCCTGCGCGAGTATGATGTTGGTTTGGGTTTGAGGTTTTCCATATAACCTCAAGACGGCGGCCTTGGATGCGCCCCCGAGCTAAGCAGCCGTTCAAACTCAAGCATCCCGATCGGCGCGCTGAAATAATTCCCCTGCATTTCGTCGCAGTCATTCTGCTTAAGAAACCGCAGCTGGCTGCCCGTTTCGACACCGTCGGCAATGACGCAAATTTGCATATTGTGGCCGATCGCGATCATGGTCCTGGCGATCGTCGCGCTCTCATTTTGCGCATTGATGTGTTCAATCACCGGGTGCGGAATCTTGATATGGTCGACCGACAATTCGTGCAAATTGCTCAGGCTGGACGAGCCGCCGCCGAAGTCGTCGATCGTGAGCTTGATGCCGAGCTCGCGCGTCGCGCCGAAAATCTCTTTCGATAGCTGTGGGTTGCGCATCAAAATCGATTCCTTGACCTCGAGCGCGAACATGCCGGGCAACAGTCCGCCCGCGTCAAGCTTTTTAGCAATTTGCGCAACGTAATTTTTTTGCGTCAGCTCTCGGAACGAAACGTTCATCGACAAGGCAAGCTTGTCGTAACCGAGTGCGACCAGTCGCTGCAGCATGATGCAGGTATGGTCGAGCACCCACTCGCCCACCGCAACGATCAAGCCGCTCTCCTCGGCGGCCGGGATGAATGCGCCCGGTAACAAGATGCCCTGCTGCGGGTGGCGCCAGCGCAGCAAGGTTTCGGCGCCGACGATGTTGCCGGTGCGTAGGCACACGCGCGGCTGGAACACGAGGAACAATTGGTCTTTTTCGATCGCGCCCCGAATGCCTGCCTCGAGCTCCTGCGCGGCCTCGCTCGTGCGGCGCATGGCCATCGAAAAGAAATGCACGTCGTTGCGGCCGGCGGCCTTGGCGTGGTACATCGCGACGTCGGCCGCCTGGATCAGTTCGATCGCGCTGGCGCCGTCGTGCGGAAAGATGCTCACGCCCATGCTCGCGCGCAGTTCGAGTTCTTTGTCGAACACGAAGGCCGGCTTGGACAGGCCCTGGCGCACCCGTTCGATCATGCGCACGGTATAGCGCAGCGACGGCTGGTTGTAGAGCACGAGCACGAATTCGTCGCCGCCGAGGCGGGCCACCGTGTCGCTGTCGCGCACCGAGGACTGCAGCCGGCGCGCGACCACGCGCAGCACCTCGTCGCCGCCATCGTGGCCGAGCGTGTCGTTGATTTCCTTGAAATTGTCGAGATCGACAAGCACCGTGGCGACCAGGCTTTTGTTGCGCTGGGAAACGTGCAAGGCCTGCTCGAGGCGGTCCCACATGAGGCTGCGGCTGGCCAAGCCCGTCAGCACGTCGTGGTTGAGCGCGTGCTCGAGTGTGGAGGTGCGCAGGATGGCGTCGGTGACGTCGTTGATGACGCCGATGAAATGCGTGGTCATGCCTTTCTCGTCCTCGACAGGGGTGACGGTGAGGTCGTTCCAGAACAGCTCGCCATTTTTTTTGAGATTGCGGAACAGGACCTTCATTTCCTTGTGTTCGTTGAGGGCCTGGCGCAACTTGGCCCGTTCCTCGTGGTCGTGTTCGGGCGCGGCCATGAAGCGCGCGTCGCGGCCGATGACCTCGTCGGAGCGGTAGCCCGTAATGCGCTCGAAGGCGCCGTTGACGTATTCGATCGGATGATCGTTCCGGACACAGCCGGTGATGACGATGCCGTTGCTGCTCGCGTGCAAGGCGCGTTCGCGCAGGCGCAACTGGATTTCCTGTTTGCGCCGCTCGGAAATATCGAGTCCCATGCCGCAAAGATAAAGACGCTCGTCGACTTCGAAGCGCGAGCCGGTCAGCAGATAGGGCGTGCTGCTGCCGTCGGTGGCCAATAGGTCGGCCTCGACCACCTGGACGTCGCCGTGTGCAAACGCGGCGCCGATTTTTTCGGCCACCTGCAACTGCTGCCCGGCGGGGAACAAGGCGAGCGCGGGCATGCCGTCGAGTTCTTCGGGCGCGCGCTTGGTCGCCTGTTCGACCCGCTTGTTCCACATGACAACGACTGCATCCTGGTTCAGCACATAGAACGCGCCCGCTAGGAAGTCGACCATTTCTTTGAGCGGAACGCGACCGATCCGTTCGTGTTCGGTCTCGGCGCCGCGGTCGATGGGGGCACCGATGATGACGCTGTAATTGTCGAATTTGCCCGACTTGGCATACTGCGGCACGAAGATCAGGTTGAAGGGCAACACTTGGCCGTCCGCGTGGATCACGTGCGCATCGATTTGTTCGGCGTCGTTGCGCCACGCCTGCATGTCGCTCTCGAATTGCGCGCGCCCGGCCTCGGGCAGGATGCTCGTGATGGGATGCAGCAGGACATCGTCGGCCGCGTAACCGAGCAGGCGCTCACACGCCGCATTCCAGGAGGCGATTTCGCCGGAAGGCCCTACCAGGAAGGCAGCAGCTGGAATGTCACCGGACGTGGCCATAATTTCCTCGACTGGCCGCAGGAGCAGGAGTAACGGCTGTAAGCTCTGTGATAAGACAGGCGTGGCAACGCGTGTGTTCCGTTGCGAGCGCACAAAGCAGTAGCGGCTGAGTGAAATCAGCGCTTTCCGCACTCTGCCTTGACGAAAGTGGCATCCATTTTTTTTCGTCGGAACCAGTCGCCGCTGGATTTGTCCAACCAGCGTTCTGCCTAGGAGGCGACGATCATGGTTGAAGAATACACCCGCACCGGGCCGCTCATGGAGCTCGCCAGCTATCCGGCCTGGGCGCAAGAAATGATGCAGTCGACCATCAAGGCGAAACGCAAGGTTGTCGACCACGAGTTGTTCGCCATGATGAAAGAGGCGGCGCTGCCCGAAGCCGAGACCACCAAGTTCCTCGTCGGCGGCTGGCCCGTGATCGAACAGTTCCCCCAGTTCATGGCCGTCAATCTCTGCAAGGTGCAATACGGACGCTCGCGCGGCGAGGACATGGCGCGCAAATACTTAATGCGTAATATACGTGTCGAGCAACACCACGCAGACCACTGGACCCAGTGGGCCGCAGCTTGCGGGCTCGATAAAAAAGATTTGCTCGACAGCGCCGTCCCGGTCGAAACGCAAGCCTTGAACCACTGGTGCTGGCACAGCTGCGAACGCTCGTCGCTGGCCACGAGCATGGCCGCGACCAACCTCGCGATCGAGGGCGCCACCGGCGAGTGGTCGACCCTGATCTGTTCATCCGACACCTACGAAAACTCGTTCGCGCCCGAGCTGCGCAAGCAGGCCACGCGCTGGCTGCGCCTGCATGCGCAGTACGACGACACCCATCCATGGGAGGCGCTCGAGATCATTTGTTCGCTGATCGGCAACCAGGCCGAGCCGAAGTACGTGACCTACCTCGCGCAATGCATCTCGAACAGCTACGAATACATGGCGCTATCGCTCGATCGTTGCATGTCGCGCGAGCCGTTCGCAGTGCACTGAAGTGTCGCTTCAGGCGCAATGCGAAGGCGGAGTGCCGCCGATTACGACGTCACTTAGGAAACAGCATCCACACCGCAAACGCGGCCACGACGAAGGCGAAGTATTGAAGCGGCATGAAGAAAAGCGTATGGCTCGGTTTCACCAACACGTATTTTTTCGTCACCGGATCGACTTGGTGCTCGCCCGGGATTTTAGAGATGCCGTAGCCGATCACCCAGATGGCCGCCGCCGAAAGGCCGAGGAACAGGGTCGGCGCCCACTTATGGCTCGAGTAATATCCGGAGCCCATCACGAGATCCAAGCCGAGATTTCCGAGCAAACAAAATATGACCGGAATAATAATGCCAATGATTCCTGCGCCCTGCCATATAACCATTACCGCTCTCCCCCTGGAATTAGTCAAAAATTTACGCTGCAAGTTCGATGGACGAAATCAGCCTAAAAGTATGCCTTCGATTTGCAGTTTTTCCAAGACGGAAAGCAATATTTGCTACTGATCAATTTGACTGGTCGACGCCTAAATAGGCGCAACGCACAAATACGCAAGAATCACTGCCGGATGTGCAGCGTGACCTCGCGCTCGGCGGCAAAGCAAACACAAAAGGGTCCGCGAGGATGAAGAGCAGCTCATTTCGCCGAGGCGCAAGGGTCGCTTCCTGCTGCCAGATTTTTGGTCTGGCTCTCGGGTATAACGCAGCGCAGGCGATACTCGGGCCGCCCCGATTCACGATCCACATCGACAAACGCCATTAAGGTACGGGGCGAGCCCTCCGACGACACGAGGAACTCCATGCTTCTGTCACCGTCGGTGCTCGAGTTATACAGCGTGACCCTGAAGGGCGCCGCAGCCTGCACCACTGGGCTGCTTTCGACAAGAAGTTGTGCGGTCGCCACGTCCGTTTCCCAATCAGCCTTATTGCCGAGCTTTTGCTTCCACAGGAAACCGGCGCCAGCGAGCAACAGCGCGATGAAAAGCAGTGTGCAAACTACTGCACGTGTCATTTTTTTGTTTGGATCGCCGCTGGTCGACTTATACACAAGGACAGGGAGCGCAGCAAGGGCCATCGAGATCAGGCAGAACGGCAAGGCCATGACGACCATAAATGGCGCAGTGAGCCAATAATTCGAAGGCTGGCCAATGCTTTTGACCATCATCAGGACCAGGGCGACCCAGAGAGGGAGCAATCCAATGCCTCCGAACCACAAGAACCGTTTGTAATTTTTCAAAATCACCTTTCAAGAAGTAGTCATCGACGTGGTTCGCATTTTCGCAGAATCAAGCCGGGCGAAAGCCGTTTAGGCCACCGGGGTCGCGCCAAGGTGGGTCAAGCGCTACCAAAACACGGTAAAACGCATCGATTGTCCTATACATTTCAGCACTTGCATGAAAACTTTCAGGCAAAAAAAACCCACCGCGCAGGTGGGTTTTCCAGGCCGGCCGCGGCACCAAGGCCACGACGGGTTCAACAGCTTACTGCACCAATACGCTGACGTCGTCGAGGATGAACGAGGTCTCGACGGTCGATCCTTCGACGCCGAGGAAGTAGACGCGCACGGTCTGCCCCTTGTAGGCGCTCAGGTCAAAGCTCTTCTGCAGGTAGCTCGTGCCCTTGTTCAGGTTCGAGTACGTGGCCAGCGTGGCCAGCACGGTGCCGGCGCTGTTGCGCACCTGCACCTTGAGCGTGTCGTAGGCGCTGGTCGTGGTCGTCTCGGCCGATGTGACCTTGAGCCAGAAGCTCAGGTTGACGCTGGTCGCGGCGGCCGGGATCGCGATCTGCTGGTAGACCGAATCGGTGTGCGCCGCGCCATAGCCGTTGAGCCATGCCTTGTACGAACCCGTGCGGGCCGGCTGCGAGGCGTCGTTGCTGATCACCCCGGCGGTCGCGGTCCATGATGCGGCCGCCGATTCAAAGCCGCCGTTGAGGATCAACTGGCTGCTCGTGGTGCTGACGCTGAAGCTGACCGCGGTCGACAACTTGTTGTTGCCGGCGGCGTCGAAGGCCTTGGCCGTGAGCGCGTGGCTGCCGTTGCTCAAGGTGCTTGAGGCGAGCGTCATCGAATACGGCGCGCTCGTGTCCGTGCCCTTGAGCACATTGTCGACATAGAACTCGACTTTGGAAACGCCCACATTGTCGCTCGCCGTGGCCGAGAAGGTCAGCGTGCCGCTGGCCGCGCTCTGGCTCGCGGTCACCGTCGGCGCGGTGGTGTCGACGCTCGGGTTGCTGATCGTGAAGGCCTGCGCCGTCGATACGCCAACGTTGCCGGCGGCGTCGTAAGCACGTGCGATCAGGCTGTGGCTGCCCGCGCTCAGGGTCGTCGAATCGAGCGTCGCCGAGTAAGGCGCGACGCTGTCGGTGGCCTTGAGCACATTGTCGACATAGAACTCGACCCTTGCGACGCCGACCGCGTCGGTCGCCGTAGCCGACAGCGTGATGGTGCCGCTGGTGCCGCTCTCGCTCGCCGTGACCGCCGGCGCCGTGGTGTCCGGCGTCGGGTTGCTGATGCTGAAGGTTTGCGCCGTCGACACGCCGACATTGCCGGCCGCGTCGACCGCGCGCGCCACCAGGCTGTGGCTGCCGTTGGCCAGCGTGGTCGAATCGAGCGTGAGCGCGTAAGGCGCGCTCACGTCCGCGCCCTTGAGGACATTGTCGACATAGAAGTCGACGCGCGCCACGCCGACGGCGTCGCTGGCGGTGGCCGACAGCGTGATGGTGCCGGCGCTGCCGCTCTCGGCCGCGGTGACGGCCGGGGCGATCGTGTCGCCGCCCGTGTCGCCGGTCTGGGTGACCCAGATCGGCGCCGACCACAGGATCTTGCCGTCGCCCTGGGTGACCTTGGCGTAGTAGAAGTGTTCGCCGACCGCCGGTGTGATCGTGGTGTCGGCGGTGGCTGACAACTGAGTCACGGTGCCGTTACGGCCCGGCACGCCTTCGTAGATCACGACCGTGGCGGCAGTCTGGCCGGTGGTGCTGGCGAAGTTCGCAAGCAGGTTCAGCGGGCCGCTGTTGCTGAAGCGCTCGCCCATGATGCGGCCGTTCGCGGTCAGCACCAGTTGCGAATTCTTGTCCATGGTCGCGAACACGCGGCGCGCCTTGAGCGCGTCGACGAAGCTCGTGCCCGACAGCGCCGTTCCGCTCGGAATCAGGATGCCGGTGCGGTTCGTGTACGAGGCGCCCCAGTTCGCGCAATGGTTGTCCTGGTTGGTGCTGAAGGCGATGTGGAAGCCGGCCTCGAGCGCTTTGTTGCAGGCGCCCTCGTAGGTGCTGCGGCCCGTTTCGGTTTCGGTCGTGTTGGCCGAGAAAGCCGAGGTGTTGAGCACTTCGCACAGGACCATGGCCTGGTCGCCGTCGGCCGTGTAACCGAGCGGGACGCCGTTGACCAGGTATTGCCCGGAAGACGATGGATGGTTGAACTGGCCGACATAGCCGCGCTGGCGCATCGTGCTGTAGAGCGCGGCGTAGTCGGCCTTGTCGGTGAAGGTGTCGCCGATCAGTTGGCCGCTGGCGTTGTATTCCCACTGCAGCAATTCGGTCGAATTGAAGATGTTGAGGTGGCCGCCATTGTTGATCACGCCCCACTCGAGGCCGTACACGGCGAGGAAGCCCGGGTTGGCGCTGTTGAAGTCGGTTGCAGCCGTCAGGCCCGACTGGAACAGGGCCTTGGCGCTGGCCGGGCTGGCCGCCGTGTTGGTCGACGAGGAGCCGTCGTACATATGGTTGTGCTCGCTTGTGACGAGCAGGTCGAGTCCGCGGTTCTTGGCGTAGATATAGGCGTCGGACGGGCCGAACTCGCCGCTTTGGGCCGCATGGCCGCTGCTGCAGCCGACCACGGCGTCGCCGCCGTCGCTGTGGTTGGTCTGGCTGTGCAGGTTGCCCAGGATGACCGTGTACGGCAGCGAGGCCGTTGCCGGCGCGGCCATGGTGCTGATGGTGCCGCCGCCGGCCGCCTGTTTCGTGCCCTGCTTCATGGCCGTGAATTTCGGCACCTTGGCGCTTGGTGTGGCGCCGAGCGAAATCTCCCACGATTGCTCGATGAGCTCGGCGCCGGTCGCGCCGAGGGCCTTCTCGACCGCGCCCTCGGAGGCGTCGGCGCGCGCGGCGGCGGCGTCTTTCGACAGGGCCACCATGCGCACCTGGTAGATGCCGGCCGGCAGCGCGACGTTGTCGACGCGGCCGTCCCAGGCCAGATTGACGTCGACCGGTTTGGCGAACAGGCGCTCGGCGCCGTGCCAGCGGCGCAGCACCGCGCCGTTCGGTCCCACCACTTCAAGGCGCCAGCTCACGTCCTGCGCCGTCTTCACATACGGGTAGTCGAACGCGAGCGTGAAAGTGCGCGCTTCGCGCTGCGCCGCGCCAGTACCGGCCGTGGCCTTGTACGGCGCGTGCAGCGACGCCTCGAACTCGCGGTGGTCGGCTTCGGAGGCGAAGCCGATGGTGCTGGCGGAAAATGCTGCGAGCAGGATCGCCAGTCGCGGCAAGCGTTTCAATGAAGTGGTTTGCATGTTGGTTTCCGATTTATCGTCGTTATTGTTATGCCCAATTTCGCTTATTCAACATGGTGAGTTGATAACGAATTGTGGCAACTATGCATGACCACCACATGACGTACTAATTCGAATTAGCTTGAAGATTGATTCTTAATTGATATAAGTTGACTGAAAGAGTAGGGAATTTACTGATGGGCAATTCGACCACGGGGAGCGGGCGATGCGGGAGCGCAAGCACGGGCGCGGCCCGTGCTTGGCGTGGAGAAATGATACTTTTCTGCATGTGGCAGAAATGATGAAAATGTCCAGAATTGAACATTTCCGGCACGATTTTTTTGACAATATTGCCTCGTGCCGCTTAGTACTTTTTACTCCTTGCGCAGCAACTGCAGGCGCACATCGTGCGGCCGGCCGTCGTCGACCAGCACGACGACCCGGTCGGCCTGCTCGACGCCGTCGACCAGCATGCGCGGCTCCGCGCCCGGCGTGACCGAAATGGTATACACCGTTTTGCGGTAACGGTAGTCGAGCTTGAATCCGCTCCAGCCGGCCGGCAGGTGCGGCACCAGCGTCAGGCGGTCGGCCGCCAGGTTCACCCCGAGCAGCGACTCGATGATCAGGCGGTACATCCAGCCCGACGACCCCGTGTACCAGCTCCAGCCGCCGCGCCCGACGTGCGGCGCGACCGCGTAGACGTCGGCCGCGACCACATACGGCTCGACCTTGTACAGCGCGCTGCTTTCGGGCGTGCTGCCGTGGTGCACCGGGTTGATCATATTGAGCAGCTCCCAGGCCTTTTCGCTGTCGCCCATTTTGGCGAACGCCATCGCGGTCCAGATCGCTGCGTGCGTGTACTGGCCGCCGTTCTCGCGCACCCCCGGCACGTAGCCGCGGATGTAGCCCGGATTGAGCTTGCCGTCGTCGAACGGCGGATCGAGCAGCTGCACCAGGCCAAAGTCGCGCCGCACCAGGCGCTGGTCGACCGCCTTCATCGCGCTCGCGGTGCGCGCCGGATCGGCCGCGCCCGAGAGCACACCCCAGCTTTGCGAGATCGAATCGATCTGGCATTCGTCGTTGCTGTGCGATCCGAGCGGGGTGCCGTCGTCGAAGTAGGCGCGCCGGTACCACTGGCCGTCCCACGCGTGCTGCTCGACGTTGCGCGCGAGCGTGGCCGCCTCCTCGCGGCAGGTGGCGGCGAATGGCGCGTCGCCGTGCAGCAGCGCCACCTCGGCGAAGCGCTGCAGCACCTCGAACAGGAAGAACGCGAGCCACACGCTCTCGCCCTTGCCCTCGTTGCCGACCCGGTCCATGCCGTCGTTCCAGTCGCAGGTGCCGATCAGGGGCAGGCCGTGTTCGCCGAAGCGCAGCCCGCGCTTAATCGCGCGCACGCAGTGCTCGTACAGGTCGGCCGTGGTGCTCGTGTGCGGGAACAGGTCGTACAGCGACTCCTCCTCGTGCTTGAGCATGCGGCCCTCGAGGAACGGCGCGTGTTCGGTCAGCACGCTGGCGTCGCCGGTGCCGATCACGTAGCGGTGCGCCGCCAGCGGCAACCACAGGTAGTCGTCCGAACATTTGGTGCGCACCCCGCGGTCCGACGGCGGATGCCACCAGTGCTGGACGTCGCCCTCGACGAACTGGTGCGCCGCGCACAGCAGCAGGTGCTCGCGCAGCAGGTGCGGCTCGGTGTGGATCATCGCCATCGCGTCCTGCAGCTGGTCGCGGAAACCGTAGGCGCCGCCCGACTGGTAGTAGCCGCTGCGCGCCCACATGCGGCAGGCGATGGTCTGGTACATCAGCCAGCCGTTGGCGAGCACGTCGAGCGCCGGGTCGGGCGTTTCGATGCGCACCGCGCCGAGCGTGTGCTGCCAGTGGCCGCGCACCTTGGCAAAGGCCGCCGCCGCCGCGTCGCTGCCGCTGTACTGTTTGATCATGCCGGTGGCGTCGGCGTTGCGCCGCCCGCCCACTCCGAGCATGAACACGAACTCGCGCTCCTGGCCCGGCTCGAGGTCGAACCCGACCTGGATCGCGGCGCACGGATCGAGCCCGGCGCCGACCTTGCCCGACAGGCGCGCGCGCGCCATCGCCGCGGGGTTGGCCAGGCTGCGGTTGCGGCCGATGAATTCGGTGCGGTCGGCCGTCACCGAGCGGTTTTGCGCCTCGACGTGGAAGAAGCCCACGCGGCCGCTAAACTCGGTGTTGTAGGCGTTGCGCGCGAACAGGGCGCCGCTGACCGGGTCGACCTCGGTCGTCACATGCATCGACGACTTGGCGCGCAGGTCGCCCAGCACCCACTCGACATAGCCGGTGGCCGACAGGCGGCGCGGCGCGGTGCTGTCGTTGCGCAGCTTGATGACCGTGTACTTGACCGAGGCGTCCATCGCGACGAAGGTGAACAACGTGCTCTGGATGCCCTCCTCGGTGCGCTCGAACACGCTGTAGCCGAAGCCGTGGCGCGTCGTGACCGGGCTGCTGGAGCGCACCGGCAGCGCGGTCGGCGACCAGAAGCGGCCGCTCTGCTCGTCGCGGATGTAAAACGCTTCGCCGCTGCGGTCCGAGACCGGGTCGTTGTCCCACGGCGTGAGGCGGAATTCGTGCGCGTTCTCGCTCCAGGTGTAGGCCTGCCCGCTCTCGGAAACCACGCTGCCGAAGTTGGGGTTGGCCAGCACGTTGACCCACGGCGCCGGCGTACGCGTGGCGCCGTCGGTGCGGATCACGTATTCGCGCCCGTCCGGCGTGAAGCCGCCCAGGCCGTTCTCGAGGATCAATTCGTGCTTGACGGCAGGGATGCCGGCGCGCGCCTGCCAGGCCGGCAGGCGCTGCTCGGGCGCGAGCGCCGCCAGCTTGGGCAGCGCCACCGAGGCGCGCTTGATCTGTTCGGCCAGGGTGCCGCGGCTGTCCGACAAAATCGCGCGCGCGACCGACTGCATCAGCACCCGGTCCTCGTTTGAAATCTGGTCGAGCAGGCGCACGAAGATCCCGCCCGGCCGGTCGATCGCCTGGGCGTCGATGCCGGAGGCGATCAGGCCCATGATCTGGTCGTGCAGCAGCTGGCGGTAACCCGACTGGTCCTCGTACCAGATCACGAGGTCGACCACCAGGCCCTTGAGGCGCCAGTATGCGTGCGCCTGCACCATCTGGCGCGCCAGTTCCATGTTGGCCGGGTCCTTGATCTGCATGAGCACGATCGGCAGGTCGCCCGAAATGGCGTAGGCCCAGAGGCCCGACTGGCCGCGCTGGTTGCGGATCAGGACCGACGGATCGGCGCGCAACGCCGCGTTCGGGTAGATCACTGCGCTCGCCAAGCGGCTGTACAACTGGGCGTCGGTTTCGGTCGCGTTCAGCTGGCGCAGCACCACCTGGCTGTGGGTCCAGGCCAGTTCGAACACGCGGTCGGCCAGGTTGCGGTCCTGGTATTTGTCGATCAGGTGCAGCGCGGACTCGCGCGTCTCGGTCATGCCGGTGACCACGTCGAGCGTGACAACCTGGTCGGGCGCGAGCGTGACGCGGTAGCGGATCGCCACCACCGGGTCGAGCACCGAGCCTTCGGCGCCGGCCAGCGGGCCGGACTCCTGCATCGCCTGCGGCGCCAGCGTGCTGTTGGTGCGGCCCAGGAACTGGCTGCGGCTGGTCTCGAACGAGGCGTCGAGCAGCACGCCGTCGTGCACCGTCATCAGGTGCAGCAGCCATGGCATCTGCTCGTCCTTGGCGCGCGGGCGGCGGGTGCACAGGATCGCGTTCTCGTTGCGCAGGATTTCGGTCTGCACGAACAATTTGCTGAAGGCAGGATGGGCCGAGTCGGCCGCCGCCGGCGCCATCACCACCTCGGCGTAGCTCGTGAACTCGATGGTGCGCGTCACGCTGGAGGTGTTGGTGATGCGGGTACGCCGCATCTCGATGTCGTCCTCGGGCGAGACCACGATCTCGGTGTACAGGTCGAGGCCGCGGTCGTGGCGCCGGAATTCGGCGCGCCCTTCGGTGAAGATGGCCTCGTATTTTTTCGGCTCGACCAGCGTCGGCTGGTAGGTGGTGGACCAGAACTGGCCGTCGTCGAGGTCGCGCACGTAGCAGAAATTGCCCCAGTTGTCGGAGGTCGCGTCTTCGCGCCAGCGCGTCACGGCCAGGTCCTTCCAGCGGCTGTAGCTGCCGCCGGCGCTGGTGATCATGACGTGGTAACGGCCGTTCGAGAGCAGTTGCACCTCGGGCTGCGCGGGGCTTGTCTGGCTCAGGATCCGCATCGGCAGCACCGATTCGGGCGGCGCCTCGCGCAGGCCCGCGGCGTCGTCGCCGTGCGACTGCACCGCGCCCACCTTGGGCACACGCTCCTGCAGCACCAGCAAGGTCGCCTGCATCTGCGGGTCGGACTCGAAGCGGCGCTGCATCGGGCGCCCGTGCAGCAGGTAGCTCAGGGCCAAAAAGCCCATGCCCTGGTGGTGCGCCATGAACGAGCGGATCACCGCGAAGTTCTGGCCGCGCGGCAGGCGCGCCGCCGTGTAATCGATCGCCTCGTAGAAGCCGTACTTTCCCATGAAGCCAAGCTGCGCCATGCGCTCGAGGTTGGCGCAGGCCGCGTCGGGGTCGACCATCAGGCTGAGCATGCTGGCGTAGGGCGCGACCACGAGGTCGTCGGCCAGGCCGCGCTTGAGGCCCGTGCCGGGGACGCCGAACGCGCGGTACTGGTAATTGAGGTTGGCGTCGGTGGTGTTGTAGCCCGACTCCGAGATCCCCCATGGCACGTCGCGTTGGCGCCCGTACTCGATCTGCGCGGCGACCACCGCGCGGTAGGTCTGGTCGAGCAGGGTGTTCGAGTAATTCGGCATGACGAGCAGCGGCATCAGGTACTCGAACATCGAGCCGCTCCACGACAGCAGCATCTGCTCGCCGCCGATCACGCACAACTGGCGGCCCAGCGCGAACCAGTGCTCCTGCGGGAACTGGCCCTGCGCGATGCCGACGAAGCTGCACAGGCGCACCTCGGAGGCGAGCAGGTCGTAGTAGCTGGCGTCGAGCCGGCGGTCGGTCACGTTGTAGCCTATCGCCAGCAGGTTGGTGGTCGGGTTGTACATGAAACCGAACTCCATGCGCGCCAGCGCGCACGCGCGCTCGGCCAGTTGCGCCAGCGCGGCCATGCGTTCGCGCGCGCGCGCGCTGCCCAGAGCCACCATCTGGTGCAGCGCCTGCTGGCGTTCGCGCTCGCTCGGGGCGAGGTCCGAGCCGGGGCTGGCCATCTGGTCGAAGGCGGCCAGTTCGCGCAGCGTCGGCATGCGCGTCAGGCTCGAGTCGGCCAGGTCCTGCTGGTCGGCCTCCATCCACGGCGCCAGCTCGAGCAGTTCGGCGCGCGCCTCGTGGCACTGCGCGGCGAGTTTGTCGGCCCATTCGCGCAGCGCGGGTTCGGGCGCCGGGCCGAGCGCCGCCGTCAAGGCGTCGGCGCAGTCGCACAGGCGCACCAGGGCCGCGTACATGCCGGGCAAAGTGTCGGCCTCCGCCAGGCGCTCGGGCGCGAACTGCTTGCCCATCTGCGCCAGCGCGGTGGCCACGCCGGGGCCGGCCTCGATCGCGTAGTCGACCACCACGGCGAGCGTGATGGCGATGCCGTCGAGCCGGTGGCGCGGGCCGATCGGCTGGTCGGCCAGCCCGGTCAGGCCGGGCGCGAGCGTGATCAGGTGTCCGGCCAGGTTGCCGCTGTCGACCGCCGACACGTAGCGCGGATGCAGCGGCGCGAGCGTCAGGGTGTCGTACCAGTTGTAGAAGTGGCCCTGGTGGCGCTCCATGCGCTCCATCGTGGCGAAGGTGTTTTCGGTGCGCGCGATGAGCTGGCGCACGCCGATGAAACCGAAATCCCAGGCCGTCAGGTTGGCCAGCAGCGACATCCCGATGTTGGTCGGCGAGGTGCGGTGCGCGACCACGCGCACCGGATGCTCCTGCATGTTATCGGGCGGCAGATAGTTGTCCTCGGCGCCCACGAAGTCCTCGAAGAAGCGCCAGGTCTTGCGTGCCAGCGCCTGCAAAAACACGGTCTGCGGGGAGCTCAGATTGGCCGCCGCGCGCGCTTGCGGAAGGCTGATCCACCATGCGAGCAGCGGCGCGCCTAACCACAGCAGCAGGATAACGGAGGCCGCCGGCAGCGCCGAGGGGTTGATCATCCACAGTCCGAGCGCGGTGCCGACGGCCAGCGCGGGCGAGATCCACATGTCGGCCAGGGTGCGCTGCAGCGAGCCGCTGGCCGGGGCGATGCCCGAGGCGCGCCAGGCCAGCAGGTTGCGGCGCGAGGCCAGCATGCGCCAGCCGGTGCGCACGATCGCGTCGAGGCTGAAATACGCCTCGTACGGCAAAAAGGCGATCATCAGCACCGCGTGCGTGATGTGGACCCCGGCCGCGCTGAAAAAGCCGGCGAAGTGCTGGCGCCACAGGACGTCGTGCGGCTTGCCGGTCAGGTGGAACAGGGAGTTGACCAGCGCCGGCAGGAACACCACCGACAGCACCGCGGCGCCCCAGAACGCGGGCGCGGGCAGCAGCGCCCAGCACAGCAGCAGCAAGGCGGTGAGCGCCGGCGCGACCAGGCTGCGGCGCAGGTTGTCGAACAGCTTCCAGCGCGACAGCGCCGACAGCG
>JAZKIN010000016.1:0-44032 GCA_040384885.1 Pseudomonadota bacterium
ACGGCATCGTGCTGATCGACCAGGACAAGTGCCGCGGCTGGCGCATGTGCATCTCGGGCTGCCCGTACAAGAAGATCTATTACAACTGGTCGTCCGGCAAAGCCGAGAAGTGCACCTTCTGCTACCCGCGCATCGAGGCGGGCCAGCCGACGGTGTGCTCGGAGACCTGCGTCGGCCGTATCCGCTACCTTGGCGTGCTGCTGTACGACGCCGACAAGATCGAGGCTGCGGCATCGGTGCCGGACGAGCGCGACCTGTACGGCGCCCAACTCGGCCTGTTCCTCGACCCGCACGACCCGGCCATCATCGAAGAGGCGCGGCGCCAGGGCATTCCGGATTCTTGGCTCGAGTCGGCCAAGCGCTCGCCGGTGTACAAGATGGCGGTCGAATGGAAGGTGGCTTTTCCGCTGCATCCCGAATACCGGACCTTGCCGATGGTGTGGTACATCCCGCCGCTGTCGCCGATCCAGGCCGCGGCCGAATCGGGCAAGATGGGCATGAATGGAATTTTGCCCGACACCGCGAGCCTGCGCATTCCGGTGCAGTACCTGGCCAACCTGCTCACGGCCGGCGACCAGCCGCCGATCATCCGCGCGCTCGACCGCATGCTGGCCATGCGCGCCTACATGCGCAGCAAAAGCGTCGACAAGGTCGAGAACCTCGCCGTGCTCGAAGGCGTGGGGCTCGACAAGGCGACGGTCGAGGACATGTACCACATCATGGCGATCGCCAACTACGAGGACCGCTTCGTGATCCCGAGCAGCCACAAGGAGATGGCCGAGGACAGCTTCAACGAGAAGGGATCGTGCGGCTTCACCTTTGGTAACGGCTGCTCCGACGGCCTGACCGACACCAGTTTGTTCGGCAAAAAGAAGTCGGGATCGACCAACTTCATATCGATGCCCAAGTCGCGCAAAAAAATCACCGAGGAGTCATCATGAAAAAGACCCGCCACTACGCCGTCCTTTCGGCGCTGCTGCAGTACCCCGAGCCGGAGCTGCTCGCGCAGCTGCCGGCGCTGGCCGGGCTGATGGCGGCCACGCCGTCGCTGCATGCGCCGCTGCTGCCGCTGTTCGCCCACCTCGGCAACGGCAAACTGATCGACCTGCAGCAGCAGTACGTGAGCACCTTCGACCGCAACCCCTCGCACTCGCTGCATTTGTTCGAACATATCCACGGCGAGTCGCGCGACCGCGGCCAGGCCATGGTCGACCTGATGGAGGAGTACAAAAAGCACGGCCTGGAGATGACCGGCGACGACCTGCCCGACTACGTGCCGCTGTTCCTCGAGTTCCTTGACCAGCAAAGCGCGGATGAAGCGGCGCGCCTGCTCGGCGACGCGGTGCACGTGCTGGCCCATATCGGGCGCAAGCTGGCCGCCAACGGCAGTCCGTACGCGGGCGTCTTCACCGTGCTTGAAGAACTGAGCCCGGTGGCCGCCGAGGCCCTGACCGAGCCGCCCGTGCGCGACATGGACGAGGCGCTCGAAACCTTCGGCCCCGGCGCCGACGGCGTCGAACCGCTGCTCAAGAACACGGGCATACCGGGCACGCATCCGATCAATTTCTATCCGAAGGCGCGCGTTGCCGCCTCGGCCGCTTGAAGGAGTCCACCATGGCCTACACGCACCACTTCGTGTTCGGGATCTATCCGTACATCGCGCTGGCGATCTTCCTGCTCGGCAGCCTGATCCGCTTCGACCGCGAGCAATACAGCTGGAAGTCGGAATCGACCCAGGTGCTGCACCGCGGCCAGCTGCGCGCCGGCAGCATCATGTTCCACCTCGGGATCATCGGCCTGTTCTTCGGCCACATGGCCGGCCTGCTCACGCCGGTGGCGGTGTGGGACTGGCTCGGCGTGAGCCACGGCGCCAAGCAGGTGTTCGCGATGGCGGCGGGCGGCGTCATGGGCCTGCTTTGCCTCGCAGGCATCGTGCTGCTGCTGGTGCGCCGCTGGAGCAACGAGCGGCTGCGCCACGCGACCACCTTCAAGGACAAGGTCGTGCTGCTGTGGATCCTCGCCACCTTGCTGCTTGGCTTGTCGTCGATATGGGTCTCGGCCTCGCACCTTGACGGGCACACGATGGTCACGCTGATGAACTGGGCGCAGCATATCGTCACCTTCCGCGCCGGCGCCTCAAGCTTCATCGAGGGCGCGCCGCTGCTGTTCAAGCTGCACCTGTTCATGGGGATGTCGCTGTTCGTGATCTTCCCGTTCACCCGCCTGGTGCATGTGTGGAGCGGCTTCGGCGCGCTGACCTACCTGGGCCGCGCGTTTCAACTGGTGCGCAGCCGCTAAGCAAAGGAGAACCATCATGGGTATCGCAGTCAACGGCGTGGAGATTTTCGACAGCGCCATCGAACAGGAACTAGCGCACCACCAGGGCGCCGACAACCCGCTCAAGCAGGCGGCGCAGGAGCTGGTGCTGCGCACCGTGCTGTTGCAGCAGGCCGACACGTTGGGGCTTCGCGGCGACGACGACCAGCGCATCGAGGAGCTGCTGGCGTTCCAGGTGCAGGTGCCCAAGGCGGACGAGGAGGCCTGCCTGCGCTACTACCGCAACAACGCGGCGCGCTACACCAATGGCGACATGGTCGAGGCGCGCCATATCCTGCTGCAGGTGACGCCGGACGCGCCGCTCGAACTGCTGCGCGGCACGGGCGAGGCGCTGCTCGAGGCCCTGCAGGCGCAACCCGAGCGCTTCGCCGAGCTGGCCGGGCAGTATTCCAATTGCAGTTCGGGGCAGGTGGGGGGCAGCCTGGGGCAGTTGTCGCGCGGGCAGTGCGTGCCGGAGTTCGAGGAGCTCGTGTTCAGGCTGGGGGAGGGCGAACTGGCCGGTCGCTTGCTCGAGACGCGCTTCGGCCTGCATATCGTGCAGGTGCAGCGCAAGGTGGCCGGGACGCTGCTGCCGTTCGAGGCGGTGCGCGGCGAGATCGCCGTTTTACTCGACCAGATGGCGAGCCGGCGCGCGACGCACCAGTACCTGCATATTTTGGTCGGGCAGGCCGAGATCGAGGGGCTGGAGCTCGAGGGTGCGACGTCGCCGCTGGTGCAGTGAAGTCGGTCTAGTCCTTTGTGACTAGGCTGCCCCCTTCGTCCTGAGCACATCCAAAGCCGTCCCATTCCGCTAAAATCAATTCACCCACCACATCGTCCTCGCGCAGGCGGGGACCCATAGAACGTCGGCTATGAGCAACTGTTCTATGGGTCCCCGCATGCGCGAGGACGATGTGGTGGTTGGGTTTAACTCGGCGGCTTTAAAGTTAATTAACCAATAAATGGAGCAGGCAATGCTGCGTGACCGCTTCGGCCGCTCGATCGAATACCTCCGTCTGTCGGTCACCGACCGCTGCGACCTGCGTTGCACCTACTGCATCCCGAAGGGGTTCAAAGGCTTCGAGGAACCCTCGCACTGGCTCACCTTCGACGAGATCGAACGCCTGGTGCGCGCCTTCGCCCGCCTCGGCACCGAGCGCGTGCGCCTGACCGGCGGCGAACCACTGCTGCGGCGCGACCTGGCCGGCTTGGCCGGGCGCCTGTCGGCCATCCCCGGCATCACCGACTTGTCGCTCTCGACCAACGCAACGCGCATGACGCGCCACGCCGCCGAACTGCGCGCGGCCGGCGTCTCGCGCATCAACGTCAGCCTCGATTCGCTCGACCGCGGCTGCATGGAACAAATCACGGGCCGCGACAGCCTCGGCCAGATCATGGACGGCATCATGGCCGCCAAAGACGCGGGGTTCGCCCCGATCAAAATCAATATGGTGGCGCTGCGCGGCGTCAACGACGAACAGATCGACGACATGGTCGGCTTTTGCATCGCGCACGGCTTCACGCTGCGCCTGATCGAGGCGATGCCGATGGGCGCCACCGGGCAGGACACGACCTGGCTCGACCTCGGCCCGGTCGAGCAGCGCCTGCGCCAGCGTTTCAATCTGATGCCGCAGGTGGCGCGCCTGGGCGGCGGGCCGGCGCGCTACCTCGTCACGCCGGACGGGCGTACCAGCGTCGGCTTCATCACGCCGATGTCCCAGCATTTTTGCGGCGACTGCAACCGGGTGCGGCTGGCGGTCGACGGCACCTTGTACCTGTGCCTCGGGCAGGAGGACAAGTTCGAGTTCCGCCCGATGCTGCGCGCCGGCGCCAGCGATGCCGAACTCGAAGGCGCGATCCGCCACGCGGTCACACTCAAACCGGAGCGCCACGAGTTTCGCGAGCAGCCCCTCAAGATCGTGCGCTTCATGGCGCAAACCGGCGGATGAAAGGTGAGTTGCGATGTCCCTTGATGCATTGATCCCCTCGCGCTACAAGCTCTCGACCAAGATCGTCGGCGCGCTGGTGGGCTTTTTGCTGCTGGCGTTGGCGGCCATCCTGACCACGCTTTACCTCTCCTGGCAGCTCGAGGGCAGCGCCGCCGCGATCAACGACACCGGCAGCGTGCGCATGAACAGCTTCCGCCTCGCGATCCTGCTCGAGCGCCATGCCGACGGCGACCCAAAAGCGGCCGCGGCCGCCGGGCGCCAGCTCAAGCACATCTCTGCCACCTTGGCGCAGTTGCGCCAGGGCGACCCGCAGCGCCCGCTCCTGCTGCCGGCCACGGGCGCCATCCGTGCCCAGTTCGAGGCCATCGCCGGCGAATGGCATGTCCGCTTGCGGCCCGAGGCGCTGGCCTTGGCCGGGCTTGACGCGCGAACCGGGCGCGCTGCGCTGGCGCATTTCGGCGAGCACACCGAGCAGTTCGTCGCGCGCGTCGACGCGCTCGTGAAACTGATCGAATACGACAGCGAGACGCGCACCTTCTGGCTGCGCAGCTCGCAGTTGACGCTGCTGGCGCTGGCGATGGTCGGCACGGTCAGCCTGGTCTACCTGATGTTCAGCATGATCGTCGAGCCGGTGACCCGGCTGCACGAGGGCTTGAACCGCATGAAGGAGCAGGATTTTGCGGCCCGCGTGTCGATCGAGTCGCGCGACGAGTTTGGCCAGCTCGGGCAGGGCTTCAACCAGATGGCCGACCGTCTGCAGTCGCTGTACGACAGCCTCGAGGGACGGGTCAGGCTCAAGACCGCGACGCTCGAGTACCAGAACCGCGAACTGGCGCTGCTGTACGACGCGGCCGCCTTCCTGCAGCGCCCGCAGCCCCTGGAACCGCTGTGCCAGGGCTTTTTGCAGCGCATATCAGAATTCTTCGAGGCTGACGGTGGCACGGTGCGCGTGCTCGACGCCAGCCGCGACAACCTGCACCTGGTCGTCCACCGCGGCATATCGCCGGCGCTGGTCGCGCGCGAACACTGCATCAAGGTCGGCGACTGCCTGTGCGGCGAGGCGGTGCAGCGCAAGGTCACCGTGATCCACGACCTGCGCAAAATGGACAAGGCGTACGAGCTCGAATGCCACCGCGAAGGCTTTGCCACGGTGTCGGTGTTCCACATTTATGCGCACCAGCAGCACCTGGGATTTTTCAACCTGCATTTCCGCTCGGCCAAGACCTTCGACGCGCGCGAGCAAAGCCTGCTCGAAACGCTGGGCCAACTGCTCGGCACCGCGGTCGAGAACCTGCGCCTGGGCGCGCGCGAACGCGAAATGGCGGTATCGGAGGAGCGCAACCTGGTCGCGCAGGGACTGCACGACAGCATCGCCCAGGGCTTGAATTTCTTGAACCTGCAGGTGCAAATGCTCGACCAGTCGGTCCGCGAAGGCAAGAGCGACGACGTCGCCGACATCATTCCGATGCTGCGCGCCGGGGTGCAGGAGAGCTACGAGGACGTGCGTGAACTGCTGCACAATTTCCGCAGCCGCCTGGCCGAGGAAAACCTGGTCGGCGCGCTGCAGACGACGGTCGACAAGTTCCGGCGCCAGACCGGCATCGAGGCCGAACTGGTGGCCGACATCGACGGCGCGCCGTTCCCGCGCGAGCAGCAACTGCAACTGCTGTTCATCGTGCAGGAGGCGCTGTCGAACGTGCGCAAGCACGCCAACGCGAGCCGCGTATTGGTGCGGCTCGAGGACCGCCACGATTTCACACTGACGATCGAGGATGACGGCGATGGATTCGAGCCGGACCTGCTGGCCGGCATGGGCGAGAGCCATGTCGGCGTCGACATCATGCGCGAGCGGGCGGCGCGCATCGACGCCACGCTGGCGCTGCGCTCGGCGCCGGGCGGCGGCACCACGATCGAACTCACCTTGCCGCGCGCGCAACGGCGCGCGGCCTGACCCGTTTAGGAGCCATATCCCATGCAAACTGCCGAACCACCGATCCGCGTGCTGCTGGTCGACGACCACTCCTTGTTCCGCAGCGGGGTACGCTCGCTGCTGCAGCGCCACGCCGAGTTCCTGGTGGTGGGCGAGGCCGCGGACGGGGTGGAGGGCATCAAGCGCGCCCAGCAGCTCAAGCCCGACGTGGTGCTGCTCGACTTGCACATGCCCGGCATCTCGGGTGTCGAAACGCTGCAGCTGATGAAGCAGGACTGCCCCGACACCGCCATCATCATGCTGACCGTGTCGGAAGAGGCGCAGGACCTGGCGCTGGCGATGCGCTCGGGCGCGCGCGGCTACCTGATCAAGAACATCGAAACCGATTATCTACTGCACGCGATCCGCCGCGCGGCCGCCGGCGAAATGGTCGTGGCCGAGGCGCTTACCGGCAAGCTCGTGGCCCAGATGTACTGCGGTGCGCAGAGCGCTTCGCCGCCGTCCGACATCGACAAGCTGACCCCGCGCGAGAAGGGCATCCTCGACTGCCTCGCGCGCGGCGAGAGCAACAAGCTCATCGCCCGCAAGCTGGATCTGGCGGAGAGCACGGTCAAGATCCATGTCCAGAACGTGCTCAAGAAACTCAAACTATCGAGCCGGGTGCAGGCGGCCGTCTACGCCGTCGAGCAGCGCATGACGACCGCGGCGGCCGACCGCGGCGATTAGGCGCCGCCGCAGCCGCCGCAGCAGCCGCCGCTGGCGGGGGCTTCGGCGACGATGAATCCGGCCGCGTTCACGGCGCTGCGCAGCTCGGTAGGGGAGGCGAGGGTTTCGTCGAAGCCGACGCGGGCCCGTTTGTGGGCCAGCGTGATGTGGACCGTTTCGACCCCGCTGACGGTTTCGAGCGCCTTGGCGACCTTGAGCGCGATCGCCTCGTTCTGCATGGCGGGAATGGTCAGTGTTTCGGTTTGCATGGTGCCCTCCTGATGTGATGCCTGCAGCCTAGGCCAGGCGCCGACCGCCGTCCATAGGCCGTTTTGAAAAGCGCAAGCTGGATCAAGTTTTTTGTGTTTCCCGCAGAACGCCATTGCCGGCGGGCTGAGCATAAAGTAATATTCTAAATATATCTTTAAAAAAGCCGATCATGAGCCTGCTGAAAATCGAAGAACCCGCCGCGCCCGCGGTCCATCCGCTGTGGGCCGGCGCGCATCCCGTGTGGGCGCTCGGCTTCCGGCCGTTCTACCTGCTGGCGGCGGCGCTGGCGGCGCTGGCCATACCGCTGTGGCTGGCGAAGTACCTGGGCTGGATGCATGGCTGGCCGCAGGTCGGGCTGGCCTGGCACATGCACGAGATGGTGTTTGGCATGGCCGTGGCCGTGGTCGTCGGCTTCCTGTTCACGGCGGGGCGCAACTGGACCGGCTTATGGACGCCGCGCGGCACGCGGCTGGCGCTGCTGGCCTTGCTGTGGGTGCTGGGGCGGGTCGCGATGCTCGCGGCACCGGCCTGGCTCGCCGCGGCGGTGGACATGGTGTTCCTGCCCATGGCGGCGTGGTCCATGTTCCGCGTGCTGCATCAGTCGGGGAACAAGCGCAACATGCCGCTGGTCGGCCTGCTTGGCTTGCTCGCGTTGGCGAATGGGCTGTTCCACGCGGCTTTGCTGGGCTGGGTCGGCATCTCGCCGGTGGTCCCGGTGCACGCGGCCATTCTCGTGATCGTCATGATCGAGTCCGTGATCGCGGGCCGGGTGTTTCCGATGTTCACCAACAACGGCGCACCCGGTGCCGGTGCGAAGAATCATCCGCGCGTCGACAAGGCCGCGCTGGCGTTGACGGCGGCGGCCGGCCTGGGCCTGGTCGCGGGCGTACAGGGCTGGCCGATGCTGGCCTTGGCCGGCTGCGCGGGTGCTGCCTCGCTTTGGCGGCTGGCGGGCTGGAAGCCGCTGCGCACGCTGCGCAATCCCTTGCTGTGGATACTGCATCTCGGCTACGCATGGATCGGGGTCGGGTTCATTCTGCTGGGGCTCGCCGCGGTCGGCATCGGCACCGCCAGTACCGCCTTCCACGCGCTGGCGGTCGGGTCGATGGCGGGCCTGATCATCGGCATGATGACCCGCACCACGCTCGGCCACACGGGGCGGATGATGGCCGCCAAACGCGCCGAGCCCGCCATGTACGGCTTGATACAGGCTGGCGCGCTACTGCGCGTTCTGGCCGGGTTTGCGCCGCCCGCGTGGCGCAATGCGGCGTTGCTGCTTTCGGGCCTGTGCTGGAGCTTGTCGTTCGCCATATTCATCGTGGTGTACGGGCCCTATCTGCTGCGCGAACGCATCGATGGGAAGGAGGGTTAACGGTGGGGCAGGCTGTTTAACCCGATGAGGCTGAGCGGGTCTCCGGCCGGTTGGTAAAGACCCAAACCAACATCGTCCTCGCGAATGCGGGGACCCATAGAACGGTGACGCATAGCAACCGTTCTATGGGTCCCCGCATTCGCGAGGACGATGTTGGTTAGGTTTTCATCGGTACGATTTCTGAAGCGTTTAAGCCCAAGTTCAGTGCTCGCAATCTTAACTCGCGGCTCGCGAGTCAATCTCTTCGTACCAAGCCGCGTAAGGCGCATTCGCCACAAGCCGCCGGTTGAAATCCGGCGCGCCGTCACTCCACCAAACCGGCCCGCGCTCGCCGAGTGCGCGCTTCACCTCATCGACTTCCGCCCTGGCACGACGCTCCGCTTCGGCATCGGATGCCTTCAGCGCGGCGCCGACCGCCCGCCGTGCCTTCATGAGCCGGTCCACCAGCGTTTGCCTTTCATCCGGCGCGAGATCGGGATTGCTCATGCGCCAAAGGCGACCCTTTACAACGAAGTAACGTTGGTCCGGCGTGCTCGTATATTTTTGTGGGGCGGGCATGCTCGAACTATACCGAAACGGGATCGAGGGCATCACACGCCTGTCGTATGTTGTTTTAAAACCATTCTGTGCAATAAATATATTGTTTATCCCATTACAATTTAGAATGAGTAATCCGTAACCGATGCTTGCTTATAGAACCGGATTCAACCCGCCTGCCAGCGAAAACAGGAAGGAAACCACCGTGCAACTCGTCCACACACACATGATCCACGGCACCGATTGCCTCCATTGCGGCCAAAGCCTGCCGGTCTTCGGGGCGAAGGGCGCCAAATCGAATTGGGCTGTCGTCGGACTGTGCATCGGCTTGCACGTGCTCGGCCTGTTTCTGTTTCTCGCGTGGAGCAAAATGGAGAGGCTGAAAGCGGCTACGCCGGCCGATTCGGCCATCGTCTACGTCGCGCCGATGCTGAACATGCCGAAAGCCCAAATGGACACACCCGCGGCGGCGCAATCGGCGCCGGTGCGCGAGGTGCGCACCGTCCCGCCCGCTGTGGCAATGCCGGTCGCCGCCGCGCTGCTGCCACCGAACGTCGAGGCGATCACTTTGCCGCTCGAAACCTCGTTGCCAAGTCCCGCAATACCACTCCCGGCAATCGCGCAGCCACCGGCCGCGAATCTGAGCGAGCGCAGCGATCGGCTGGCAAGCCTCAATGCCGAATCGCGCAAAAAGGCCGGCAGCGGGGAGGGCGAGGACAACGGCGGTGTGTTTTCGATCGTGAACATGTCGCGGCGCGGCGCCGACATCAAATTTCGCGGGTGGAATCCCAACTTCAAAGGCAGTCTGGCCGAGGTCGTCCACGTTGAAACCAAGTGGGAGCGCGACACCGAAACGGCGATCATCAAGAAGCTGATCGTCTTGATACGCGCAGAAAAACCGGGAGACTTCCTCTGGTATTCGCACCGCCTAGGCCGCCAGGTGACCCTCAACGCCCGCGCCGACGACGAAGCCGAATTGTTCGAGTTCCTGATGCGCGAGATGTTTCCCCAGTATTACGGGCTATAAATCGTTACAAGGGTTCATCTAAGGCCGCGGTAAGGCCTCGAGCTTTCTCGCCACGCCATCGGCGGTGAGTTCGTAACTGTCGAAATCGCGCGCCAAAAACAATTTGCCTGCGTAGTGCAAACGCGCCTCCGCCGCAATTTCGGCCATGCCCTCGGTATTATCGTAACGCGGGCTGAAGTGCGTCAGGATCAAATTCGGCAAAGCGCGCGCGGTGGCGAATTGGGCCACCCTTTGCACCGAACTATGGGTCGGCCCTGGCCCAACCTTTTGCAAAATGGCCTCGGTATAAGTCGCCTCGTGCACCAGCAACTGGGCCCCTTCGCATGCCCCGCTCAGCAACGCCGGGGTGTCGTTGTCGCCGCCGATCACCAGCGCCGTACGGTCGACCTGGGCGACCCGGAATTCGGCCGCCGCAAGCACGGTGCCGTCGTCGAGTTGCACATCGTGCCCCGACTGCAGCTTGCCCCACACCGGGCCCGGCCCGACGCCGCGCGCCTGCAAGGCGGCGTTGTCGAGCTTCCATTTGTTTGTCTCAACGGCGAAGCGATATGCCACGCTCGGCGCGCGATGCGACAAGGCATGGCTGGTGATGCGCAAACCCGGCTCTTGATGGACTTCCTGGTCGCCATCGACCGCGATGTGAACGATCGGATAGGTCAAAAACAGGTCGGTGTGCAAGAAAGTCGCTTCGAGCCACGCCCTGACCGCCTTCGGCGCGATCAAGATCAGGGGCCGCTTTCGTCCGTTCATCGAGGCGCTCGCCAACAATCCCGGCAAGCCGTACGTATGGTCGCCATGGACGTGCGTGATGCAAATGCCGGCGAGCTCGTGCACGGTCAGCGCGATGTGCTGCAGGCGCTGTTGGGTCGCTTCGCCGCAATCGATCAGCCACCAGTCGCGGTTGAGGGCGGTCTGCAAGGCCAGCGCGGTCACGTTGCGGTATTTGGTTGGCACGCCCGACGAGGTGCCGAGGAAGGTCAGTTTGAACATGCCGCATTATGGGCCAAAAAGTGGCCGCCGTCGTGCCCGCGCGCCCCGAGGCGGGGGCGAGCTCGGCTTAGGCTATAGCTCCAATAGATAAAATTGCGTTGATCGATAGTTTTTGATGCCATAGACTGGCTTGCATTGCAAATTGAAAAAACTTTTAGGAGTGAACCTTGTCATCCGAAGCTAAGTGTCCATTTTCCGGCGGCGTCGCCAAGCCCGCTGCCGCGTCCGTTCCGAGGAACCCGGATTGGTGGCCCGAGCAGCTTAAACTCGAGGTATTGCACCAACATTCGACGCGGTCCGATCCGATGGGCGGGACCTTCGATTACGCCGCGGCATTCAAGAGCCTCGACCTGTCCGCCGTGATCGCCGATCTGCATGCCTTGATGACCGATTCGCAGGACTGGTGGCCTGCCGACTACGGCCACTACGGGCCGTTCTTTGTCCGCATGGCATGGCATAGCGCGGGCACCTACCGCATTTCGGACGGCCGCGGCGGTGCCGGTTCGGGCGCGCAACGCTTTGCGCCGCTCAACAGCTGGCCCGACAACGGCAACCTCGACAAGGCGCGCCGCCTGCTGTGGCCGATCAAGCAGAAGTACGGCCGCAAACTTTCCTGGGCCGACCTGATCGTACTCACCGGTAACGTCGCGCTCGAATCGATGGGCTTCAAGACCTTCGGTTTCGCCGGCGGCCGCGCCGACATCTGGGAGCCCGAGGAGGACATTTACTGGGGCTCAGAGGGCAAGTGGCTCGCGGACGAGCGCTACAGCGGCGACCGCGAGCTCGCCAATCCGCTCGCCGCCGTGCAGATGGGCCTCATCTATGTCAACCCGGAAGGCCCCAACGGCGTGCCCGACCCGCTCGCCGCCGCGCGCGACATCCGCGAAACATTCGCCCGCATGGCGATGAACGACGAGGAGACGGTCGCCCTGATCGCCGGCGGCCACACCTTCGGCAAGGCCCATGGCGCGGCCGACCCGAGCGTGCATGTCGGGCTCGAGCCCGAGGGCGCGGACATCGAGGAGCAAGGTTTCGGCTGGAAGAATTCTTTCGGCGGCGGCCATGGGGTCCATACGATCACGAGCGGCCTGGAAGGGGCCTGGACCAAGGATCCGATCAAGTGGGACAACAACTTTTTTGAAAACCTGTTCGGTTTCGAATGGGAGTTGACCAAGAGTCCTGCCGGCGCGCACCAATGGACGCCGAGCAATGGCGCCGGCGCCGAGTCGGTGCCCGATGCCCACGACCCCGCCAAGCGGCACGCGCCCGTGATGTTCACGACCGACCTCGCGCTGCGCATCGATCCGGCCTACGCGGCAATTTCGAAGCGTTTCTTCGAGGATCCCCAGGCCTTCGCCGATGCGTTCGCCAAGGCCTGGTATAAGCTCACGCACCGTGACATGGGCCCTGTGTCGCGCTATCTCGGCCCGCTCGTGCCGGCAGAGCCGCTGCTGTGGCAGGATCCGCTTCCCGCAGTCGACCACGAATTGATCGGGGAAAACGATATCGCGGCCCTCAAGGCAACCATCCTCGGCGCCGGGCTGTCCATCTCTCAACTTGTTTCCACCGCCTGGGCATCGGCCGCAACGTTTCGCGGCAGCGACAAGCGGGGCGGCGCGAACGGCGCGCGCATCCGGCTCGCGCCGCAGAAGGATTGGGAGGTCAACCAGCCGGCCGCGCTGGCGAGGGTGCTGCAACAGCTCGAAGCAATCCAGGGCAATTTCAACGCTGCCCAGTCGGGCGCTAGGAAAGTCTCGCTGGCCGACCTGATCGTGCTCGGCGGCTGCGCGGCGGTCGAGGCCGCCGCGAAGAAGGCCGGCCATGATGTGACCGTGCCGTTTTCACCGGGACGCACGGATGCCTCGCAAGAACAGACCGATGCGGATTCGTTCGCCCCGCTCGAGCCGCTCGCCGACGGTTTCCGCAACTACCTGCAAAAGGGGACGGCGGGGTCGGTAGCGGAGTTGCTGGTCGATCGTGCCAGCCTGATGCGGCTGAGCGCGCCGGAGACGACCGTCCTGCTCGGCGGGATGCGCGTGCTGAACACCAATTTCGGCCAGTCGGCGCAGGGCGCGTTCACCAAGCGGCCCGAGACGCTGAGCAACGACTACTTCGTCAATCTGCTCGACATGGGGACGCGGTGGCAGAAGAGCGCCACCGTCGAAGGCGAGCTGGAGGGGCATGACCGCGTGACGGGGGAGCGCAAGTGGACCGGCACCGTGGTCGACCTCGTCTTTGGTTCCAATTCCCAGTTCCGGGCGATTGCCGAGGTGTATGCGTGCAGCGACTCGCAGGAGGCGTTCGTGCGTGACTTTGTGGCGGTCTGGACCAAGGTGATGAACCTCGACCGTTTCGACCTCAAGTAGTGCCGCGCGGGGGCAGGGGACCCAAGCGAAATATTTTGCGCGAACTTGAATCCGTTTGGGCGCCTGAGCTGTATATGAAGCTAGTCAAATAATTACAAAGGGGAAATACATGTTGTCTAAGGTTCCACACAAGCTCTGCGCGGCCGCCTGCCTCTTCGCCGCCGGCCTCGGCAGCGCCCACGCCGAGACCGGCAAACTGCTGTTGACCGGCGGCGTGAGCACGATCGATGGCAGCGGCGGCGGCGGCCTGACGCCCTGGGCCGTCATCGGCACCAACGCGACGACGGGCGAAACAGGCTTTGCCGCCAACCTGACGCGCGTGAGCACGCGCGACTACGGCTTGAGCGCCGCCGGCGCGATGGTTGCCTTCAATAACCGCTTCGAACTGTCGGTCGCGCGCCACGACTTCGACACCGGCGTCACCGGCACCGCGCTCGGCCTGCCTGGCCTGCACCTTCGCCAGAATATCCTTGGAGGCAAAGTGAGGGTGGCCGGCGAGGCGATTTTGGATAGTTTCATCCCGATGCCGCAGATCGCCGTCGGCTTCCAGTACAAGTCGCTCGCCTCGAGCGGGCTCGACCCAACGCTGGCCGCGCTCGGCGCCAAGAAGAACGGACTCGATTTTTATGTCAGCGCGACCAAGTTGCTGCTGGCGCGCGGCCTTGTCGTCAACGGCACCTTGCGCGCGTCCAAGGCGAACCAGGACGGCTTGCTCGGCTTCGGCGGCACGCTCGGCGGCGCGCGCGACAGCTACCGCCTGATGCCCGAGGTGTCGCTCGCCTGGCTCATCAACCGCCACCTCGCGCTCGGCGCCGAGTACCGCGCCATGCCCAACAACTTGCAGGACGCCGGCCGCGCCGCCGGGCTCGGCGAGGGCTTGCGCGCGAGCGATTGGAAGGATGTGTTCATCGCGTGGGCGCCGAACAAGAACGTGTCGCTGACGCTGGCCCTGGTCGACCTCGGCTATATCGTGCCCGCCACCACCGCCAACCGCAAGCAGCGCGGGGCCTACCTGTCGGCACAGTTCGCCATCTGAGCGCCACCTCCACCTACAAGCAAACACCATGAAAAAATTCCTGCTCTCCATCCTCCTCAGTCTAGTCGCCACGCTGGCGCTGGCCCAGGACGCCGCCCCGCGCGACCAGCTCTACAAAGCGCTCGGCGAAAAAGCCGGCCTCGTCAAACTGATGGACGATTTCCTGCCGCGCCTGCAGGCCGACCCGCGCACGGGCCCGTTCTTCAAAAAGGTCGACGAGGCCAATCTCAAGCAGCAGCTGGTCGACCAGTTCTGCGAGGTCAGCGGCGGACCCTGCACCTACAAGGGGCAGGACATGAAAACCTCGCACATGGACCTCAAAATCAACCGCGCCCACTTCAATGCGCTCGTAGAAATATTGCAGGTCTCGATGGACGCACAGGGCATCCCGTTCGCCGCGCAAAACAAGCTGCTCGCCGAACTCGCAGGGATGCACCGCGCCATCATCACGACCGAAAAGCGCTAGTCGATGCGCCGCTTGCGCTTGACGCGGCGCCCCGAGTTTGGGATGCTGTGTGGGCGCCGGACGTTGTCAATAGGACAGCGCTTACGTCTATTATTTTCTATGCAATAAAAAGGAACCCAATGAATATCCGCAATCTCGGCACCGCCGCATTCACGCTGGCAGCGCTGGCGTCGGGCGTCGCAATGGCCCAGGAAAAAGCCGCGGCGGCCAAGACCAAAGTGGAGAAGTGCTACGGCGTTTCGCTGGCCGCGCAAAACGATTGCAAGGCCGGCGAAGGCACGCGCTGCGCGGGCACCTCGACCACCGATTACCAGGCCAACGCCTGGAAGAACGTTCCGGCCGGTACCTGCACGTCGATCCAAACCCCGAAAGGCAAGGGCTCGCTGAGCAGTTCCTGACCGCCCGCGCAACCGTGCGATCCATGCTGGGCGCCGGACTCGGGCTCAAGCCGGAACACTTCGATGACGCGCTCGCTTGCGGCGCGGACGCGATGTGGTTCGAGGTGCACCCCGAAAACTACTTCGTCGATGGCGGCGCGCGTCTGGCGTGGCTCGACGCCATCCGCGGCAAACATCCACTGGCCTTGCACGGCGTGTCCCTGTCGCTTGCGGCCGATGCGGCGCCCGAGCGCGGCGCGCTCGACCGGCTGGCGGCGCTCGTGCGCAGGTTCGAGCCGGCGCTCGTGTCCGAACACCTTGCCTGGTCGGCGTGGCGCGGCGCCTATTACCCCGACCTGTTTCCGTTCCCCCGCACTGGCGATGCGCTGACCCGCATTGCCGACAACATCGCGCTGACGCAGGACGCGCTCGGCCGCGCGATCGCGATTGAAAACCCGAGCCACTATTTGCGCATCGACGGACACACATGGGGCGAGACGGAATTTCTTGCCGAGCTGACGCGCCGCACGGGCTGCGGCCTTTTGCTCGATATAAACAACGTCTACGTCAGCGCCAACAACCTGGGCTACGACGCACGTGCCTATCTCGACGCCTTGCCGGCGCCGGCGATCTGGGAAATCCATCTCGCCGGCCATAGTGTCGATGCCGACACGGCGGGGCTGTTGGTCGATTCGCACGACGCGCCCGTCGCGCCCGAAGTATGGGAACTCTACGCCCACCTGATCGCAAACATCGGCCCGCGCCCGACGCTGGTCGAGCGCGACGGCAACATTCCCGCGTTCGCCAGCCTGATGCACGAGCGGGCGATGGCGCAAGCGGTGCTCGAGCGGCACGGGTACCGCACATGACGTCGCCATTGACGCAATTTCAAGACGCCTTCATCGACGCCCTGTACGCCGAGCCGGGCGGCGCGGCGGCCTCGGCGCTCGCGGCCCAGCCCGCCTTTGCTGTCTACCGCAACACCGTGTTCAAAGCCTGCGTCGACGCGCTCGCGGCCAACTACCCCAGTGTGGGCGTGCTGGTCGGGACGGAATGGATGCGCAGCGCCGCGCTCGAATACGCGCGCTCGCGTGCGCCGGCATCGGTTAGCTTGCTCAACTACGGGGAGGATTTTCCGGCGTTCCTTGCGGGCCTCGTGGCCGCGGCCGACCTGCCTTATCTTGCCGACGTGGCCAGGCTGGACCGCGCCTGGAACCACGCCCATGGCGCGCCCGACCATGCCGTGCTGCAGGCCGCCGAACTTGGCGCTCTCGCGCCGCACGCGCTCGCCGAAGTGCGCCTGCGGCCCCTGCCGGGCGCGACCTGGGCATGGTTTCCCGACATGCCCGTCTACACGATCTGGAGCGCCAGCCGCGCGCGGCGCACGCCGGCGCCCGACATCGCCTGGCAGGCCGAAGGCATCTTGCTTCTACCGCGCGACCAGGTGGTGCGCTGGCAGCCATTGGACGCCGGTGCGTGCGCCTTCCTCGATGCCTGCGCCGGCGGCGGCACGCTCGCGCAATGCTGCGAACAAGCGCTGCTGGCCGATTCCTCGCTTGACATCGGCACCACCTTGGCCGGACTGATCAATGCGGGTGTATTCTGTGGCATCCCGGAATGATGCGCCCTTCAAACCTGTCTCCTACTTGCGAATTGCATTTCTATGTTTAAAAACCTCCGTATTCGTACAGGCCTGATGCTGGTTCTCGGCATTTTTTCGCTGGCCCTCTGGTCGGCCGTCTATGTGGTCTGGACCAACGCGCGCCTGTCGGCGCAGGCGATGGAGGACGTGGTCGGCCTGTCGAACCGGGAGATCCAACCCTTGCAGGACACGGAGCGGTATCTCACGTCGGCGCTGAGCAATATGGACAACGCGTATATCAAGCTGGTGGCCGAAGACCAGGTCGGCGCCAACGACTACACGCGCAAGGCGTCCTTTGCACTCGCGCAGGCCAAGAAGCTGTTCGCCAACTACCGCAAGGCGCCGCGCCTCGACCCGGGGCGCTCGGACCGCGCGAACCGCGTGCTGGGCGCGTACGACGCCTACGCCAAAGTGCTCGAAAAGCGCGAGGAGGCGTTGTACGAGGTGTCGCTCGAGACCTATGCGGGCGCGAGCAAGGCGGCAGAACAGGCCGACAACGCCTTCGCCGCGATCCTGCGCGAGGTGATACGCGACGCCGAGCAGGTCCGCGAAGAACTGCGCAGCGCCTCGCAGCGGCGCTTCAGCATCGCGGTCTGGCTCGCCGCCGGCATGTTCGTCTTTTCGCTGGCGCTGGTGGCCGCGTACTGGATGCTGTTCGAGCGCGTGCTGCTCGAGCCGCTGCGCAGCGCCGGCGAGCATTTCGACCGGATCGCCAAAGGCGACCTGACCGCCGGCATCGAGGCCGAATGGCGCAACGAGGTCGGGGTGCTGCTGGTGGCCTTGCGCCGCATGCAGCAGGGCCTGGTGCAAACGGTCGGCACGATCCGCAGCGCGACCGACGACGTCAACGAGAGTGCCCAGGAGATCGCCCACGGCAACCAGGAGTTGTCGAGCAGGACAGAGCAGCAGGCCGAGGCGCTCGAGAACGCCGCGTCGACGCTCGAACAACTGTCGGCCGCGGTCCGCCAGAACGCGGGAAACACCCATCAAACCAATCTGCTGGCCAGCACCGCGGCCGAGCATGCGGTGCGTGGCGGCACCCTGATGGCGGGCATCGTCGAGACGATGGACAAGCTTGCGACAAGCTCGACCAAGATCGCCGATATCGTCAGCGTGATCGACGGCATCGCGTTCCAGACCAATATCCTCGCGCTCAATGCGGCCGTCGAGGCGGCGCGCGCGGGCACCCAGGGCAAGGGCTTCGCGGTCGTCGCGGCCGAGGTGCGTTCGCTCGCCCTGCGCAGCGCCGATGCGGCCAAGGAGGTCAAGGGCCTGATCGAGACCTCGTCGGCGAACGTGCGGATGGGAACGAGCCAGGTCAACGAGGCCGGCGAGGCGATGGAGCAGATCGTCAGCTCGGTCCAGACGGTCATGAGCACGATGCGCGAAATCGCCACGGCCACGTCGGAACAGGCGATCGGTATCGAACAGGTGAGCAGTTCGGTGATGCAGATGGACCGTTCGACCCAGGACAACCGCGTGCTGGTCGAGCAGACGTCGAGCTCGGCCGACGGCTTGCGCGAGCATGCCGATCAGTTGGTGGAATCGGTCTCGGTGTTCCGGATCGCGCGCGCCGAAACCGCGGCCGCACCGCTCCGGCTCGCGCGCCGTTAATCGCTTCGCTGATAGGCCGCGGCGGCTTGCTGCGGCTGCCTGCTCTCGGCGAAGTTAATGCTCTGCCTCGGCTCCCACGGGCGCAAACCCTGGTCCTTGGCGAGGCGGATCCGATGCACTTTCATCGCATCGATAATATCGGATGGCGCCGGGCGTTCGATCAGCATGGGCAGCGTCTGCCCCGCTTCGAGGAAGAACTGCGCGCGTTCGGCGTCGCCGCCCCTTAAAAAAGCGTTCTCCCACCAATCGGTGATGTAATCGCTGGCGCGTTCCAATGCCGATTGCGTCACGAGCCGGTTCGACTTTTCGTTATTGATCGGTTTGGACGCCGGCATCAGGTTCCACGCATCGCCGCACGGCCAGGCGGCAAACGGAAAGCAATGGTCGACGTCGAATTCGGCGCGCAAACGCTGGCCGGACCAAACGCAATAGACGGGCTTGCCCTCGGCGCGCATGCGCGCAACCGCCGCGCGCGCGATGCGTGTGTCGCGCTCGGGATCGGCCCACGCGAGCAAGCTTTGCGCGAGTTCGCGCACATTCGGCTGCCGGTTTCCCGCGTACGACTCGATCAGGCGAATCCATTCCGTCAGCAATACCGGCTCGACCCAGACGTTATAGCGCGTGAACGCCTGCCAGATTTCAATCGGCACGCGCAGCTCGCCGAAAGTCCACAGAAATGCTTCGTCGATCACGAGGCGCTCGGGCGTCGCGCCACGGCGTCTGGTCTCGACTTCGAAGATCGGAAGGTCCTTGCCCGGCCAGCGCAGGTATTTTGCCGGCATCAAGCGGATCAACTGGGATACCTCGGACAGGCTCCGGTGCAGCCGATGCGCGGTGTCGCCGCCAAAGGTGGCGCCGATGCGCAATTCGACGGGATTGACCAGGCGCAGGGCATTGAAGTTATCGGTCACAAAGCCGGGGCTGGTGCCGAGCCGCGATGGCGGCATTTGCGGAAGGCCGTTTTCGATGAGCGGTTTGTACAAGCGTATCCAGAATAGTGCGACCAGTCCCATGGGAACGGCGACGTGGTCCGATTCATGCCGCGCGGCCCCGGCGGCGATGTCGGCGATCCGCGCGAGGATGCGCAGCAGCGCGATCTTGTAGGTCGACGATTTTTCGTCGACCAGCACCAGGTGGCGCAGCAGGGGCAGCGCGCCGAGGCCGTCGTCGGGCAGGCCCAACACCGCCGTGGTCCATGTGATTTCGCCCCGGCCCAGTTGGTCGGCGCTCTCCGTCGCGCGCACCAGACGCAGGCCGAACTGTTGCGACAGGACCAGCAACTCGTGCAAGGTCACCGTGTGCATCGCGCGCGCGGTATCGGGTTCGCCGATGCGCAAGCTGATGGCGATGCGGCCGTTGGGCGAGAGCATGGTTGCGAGTTTCCGCAAGGCGCGTGCACGCGCCGTTGGCGGCACGTGCATCCAAACGGCCGACAATAAAATGAGGTCGAAGGTAAGCCCCAAGCGCCGCACCTGGGCCAGCTCGGGCAGGCTGTCGGACAACCAGTGGATATTGCCGGCCGTGTGCAAAGCGCGCGCGCGCGTGCGCATCGCATCGGACGGTTCGACCGCGACGACCTCGTATCCGCGCGCGGCAAACCATGCCGCATCGCGGCCCGAGCCCGCACCCACGTCAAGGATCGTCGCGCCGGGCGGCGGCAGCAAATCGAGCAGACCCGCATGCACGTCCTCGAACGACAAGGACTCGTAACGATCGACGAGATCGGGCGCGTTCTGTTCGTAGTGGGGGATGTCGGTCATCGGGCTCTTTTTGGTTGTTGCTGTTGAGCTAGCAATTGTAGTTGTGAATCTACTTGTCGATGCGCCAAAATTGCACTACTATTGGCACCCTTCGCAAGCCAACCCATTCTGAAAAGGAGAAAAACAATGAAAAACGTAACCACAACAGCTCCTTTCCTGGGTCTGGCTGGACACTTCCCGGCGTAATCCGGCGCAGCTCGCGCCCGCCATCGGCAAGTCTCCACACAGCAAACCGGCGTTTTGTCGCCGACGCATCGCCAGTGCCCAATCCCCTTATTCTTTTAGGATTGGCTCCAATGGGCAATTTTGTTCAAACTATTTCTGATCGCGTGACGATCATCGCGTCCGACCGCCTGTGGCTCGAAGACGCGGCACTGCAACAAACAAAAACTACGGCGGAACTGCCGGGCATGCACCGCGTCGTCGGACTGCCCGACCTCCACCCGGGGCGCGGCTATCCGGTCGGCGCGGCATTTTTTTCGGTGGGCCGTTTCTATCCCGCGCTGGTGGGCAACGACATCGGCTGCGGCATGGCGCTGTGGCAGACCGATGTCCTGGCCGGCAAAGCCAGGCTCGACAAGATCGACAAGCAGATCGCCAACCTCGACGACGTGGTCGATGCCGACGAATGGGCGGCGCTCGAACGCGCCGATCCGACGCTGGCAACACGCGTGGCGCAGCTCGACGCTGCGCTGCGCGCGGCCGGACTCGACGCGGCGCAACTGCGCTCGCTCGGAACGATCGGCAAGGGTAACCACTTTGCCGAGCTCCAAGTGGTCGACGAGGTCGCCGACGCCGACGCGCTCGCCCAGGCCGGAGTCGATAAAAAGTGCCTGCAACTGCTCGTGCACAGCGGCTCGCGCGGATTGGGGCAGCTCATTTTGCGCAGCCATGTCGATGCCTTCAGCCACGCCGGACTGCCCGAGGGCGGGGCCGACGCCGTTGCCTACCTCGCGCAGCACGCCGCCGCATTGCAGTACGCGCAACTGAACCGGGCGGTCATCGCGGCCCGCATCTTCCACCGCCTGCGGTGCAAGGGCAAGCTTGTGCTCGACGTGAACCACAACACGGTGATGCCGGCGTGTATTGATGGCCAGCACGGATGGCTGCACCGCAAGGGGGCGACCCCGAGCGACCAGGGCCTCGTGATGCTGCCCGGTTCGCGCGACGATTTCAGCTACCTGCTTGCGCCGGTGCGCGAGAACGGTCCCGTGAGCCTGCATTCGCTCGCGCACGGGGCCGGCCGCAAATGGCAACGCACCGATTGCAAGGGGCGTTTGCTCAATATCGCCACGCCGTCCCAGCTCAGCCGCACTTCGATGGGCGGGCGGGTGATCTGCAACGACCGGGCCCTCATTTACGAGGAAGCGCCGCAGGCCTACAAGAACGTCGACAGCGTCCTTGCCTGCCTGGTCGGCGCGGGTCTCGCGCAGGTGGTATCCAGAAGCAAGCCGGTGCTGACCTACAAAACACGTGGGGAGTGCTGCTGATGATCTGGTTACAACTTACCGCGAATACGGGGCCGGCCGAATGCTGCCTTGGCGTCAAAAAGGCGCTTGCACGCCTGTGCGCCGAGGCCGCTGAAGCGGGCGTGACGGTGACTATCGTCGAGCAAGTGGCGGGGCCGGTCGAAGGGATCATGCGCTCGGTCTTGCTGCAGCTCGATGGCGAAGGCGACGATGCGCTCGCGCGCAATTGGAGCGGCAGCATCTTGTGGATTTGCGAGAGTCCCTACCGCAAGCTGCACAAGCGGAAAAACTGGTTCTTGAACGGTGCGGCATTCGCGCCGCCGCCCGCGCCGCCCGAGAGCTGCGATATCCGTTACGAGGCCACGCGTGCGTCTGGGCCCGGCGGGCAGCACGTCAACAAGACCGATAGCGCGATCCGCGCGACCCATGTGGCAACGGGGCTGTCGGTCAAGGTGCAATCGGAGCGCAGCCAGCATGCCAACAAGAAGCTTGCTGGCCAGCTTTTGGCAAGCAAGTTGGCAGGGCTTGCAAAAGTGGAGGAGGGCAAGACGAAGTCCGAGCGCCACATGCAGCACCACCAGGCGGAGCGCGGCAACGCGGCGCGCGTGTTTGTGGGACCTGGTTTTGTCGAACGGGCAGCGGCCGCCTGATCAGGCTGAAACGCTGCCGGGGTCCGCCCCGGCAGCGCTTTCTAATAATTTAACTAGTCGAGTGCGAGCACCGTCACGGACTGGGTCGAGTCGGCCGAGCCGAACGGTTCTGCCATGAGCTCGGGCGGACGCGCGCGCATGGCATCGGACGGCAAGCCGAAACTGCGTTCGCGCACCCGGATCTTGAATGGCGTGTTCGGCTTAAGCTCAAATACCAGGCGCAAGCCCTGCGGGCCGATACCGCTCGCGCCGAGGGTCCACTTGGCGCTTGGCTTGTCGCTCAGCACCTTGCCATTGAGCCGAGAACGCAACACCGTGGCGCCTTCGACATTGATGCGTATCGCCGGCGCCGCGCGCAGCGATGCGACTTCGATCTCGAGCTTGCGCACGGAGCCCTCGCGTTCGTCGCTGAGCACCTTGACCTGCGGCGCGCTCACGCCATGCTCCGGCGCCGGGCTGAACCAAACTGGCGCGCCGCCGGGTCCGAATACGGCGGGCAGGTGCGCGCGCCCCTTAACTCCAGGGAAATACTGCGCGGTCCAGGTGTTGAGCGTCTCGTCGGTCGAAATCCACACCGATCTGCCGGCGGCGCCGTCTTTCACGTAAAACAGATTGGTCGGCTGTGGCTGCTCGGCATCGAAGCGCGAACTGATCGCGCCGAGCGCGAGCAGGACCACGCCGGCGCCGAGCGCGGCGATCGGCAGGCGCCGCCCGAGCTCGGCGAGCAGGCCGGTCGCGATGCCGAGCAACAGCACCAGCACGAGCGCCATCACGGCGATCAGGTTCGGCCCGAGTCCGATGAAGACGCCGCGGATCGTCGGCACGAACATCAGCACTGCCGGCACCGCGCCGAGCAAGAGGATCATGGTGCGCGCGGCGCCTTCGCGGGGCGGCCCGAGCCACAGCGCGCCGGTGGCCAGCAGCATCGCCAGCAAAGGCCACACCAGCAACACGCTGGCGCCGGGAATCAGCACGCTCGCCGCCAGCAGCAAAATCAGGCCGATCAGCATGCCGCCCATGCCGAGCTCGAGCGGCTTGACCCAGCGTTGCAGGCCTTGCTGGCACCACACGTAGGCGCCGACGACGAGCGCCGCAAACGCCATCAGGTACCAGTGGCCGCCGTAGGGCGCGCCCGTGAGCCGGTAGCCGGGCTGCGCCAACAGCAGGCCCATCCAAAGTAGGTGGGCGGCGCCGGCCAGCAGCGCCGCCAGCAGCAAGAACAGCAGCGCGCCGAGCGCGACCCGCATGGTGCGCAGTTCGCCGCGGCGCACGCCGAGCACGCACACGCCGATGAACAACAGCGCGACCGCGACCGACAGCGGCAGCACCGCGGCGGCCGGATAGTGCAGCAGTCCCAGGCCGGGCAAGTCGAAATAGGCGTGGTCGGCGCTGCGCAGCGTGGCCAGGTCGCGCTCGCCGAAATGGCGGGCAAGGCCGAGCATGATGTCGCCCTGGTGCTGCAGGCTGGCCGGATCGAACAGGTCCGGCCGGTCGAGCGCGGTGTGGTAGCTGTTGATGCCTTCGATCGCGGCGAAGTTCATGCCCGGGATGCCCGCGCGCTTGAAGCTGCTCATGTCGGTGTCGTTGGGCATGAGCTTGTAGACTTCGTAATTGAGCGAACTGGCCAGCGGCTGCGATACGGCCCCGGCCAGGCCCGCGACCATGGCGCCGTTGCCCACGCTGGTCTCGAACATCAGCATCGGACCGCGGTTGCCGCGATACTCGAAATTGAGCGCCAGGCCGACTTCGCGCGCCCACGGATGTTCGGCCACAAAGGCCTCGGCGCCGAGCAGCCCGGCCTCCTCGCCGTCGGTGAACAGCGCGATCAGGTCGTTTTTGAGCGCGGGGCCGTGCTGGAGCGCGCGCAGTGTTTCGAGGATCGCGACGACGGACGCGCCGTCGTCGCCGGCGCCGGGCGCGTGCGGCACCGAATCGTAGTGGGACGCGAGCATCAGCGCCTTGCGGCTGGCGCGGTCGGGCGCGCTGCCGGGTTTACGCACCATCACGTTATGGACCATGCCAACCATCAGGCCGCGGGCCTTGAGCACGCCGAGCGTGCTTTGCACCTGCGGCTCGAGTCCGAGGGCGCGCAACTCGGCGATCAACCAGGCGCGCGCCTCGGCGTTGGCGGCGGTGCCGACCGGATGCGGCTGTTTTGCGAGCGTGAACAGCTTGGGCAGCGCGCGCCCGGCCGAGAACAGCTCGGGCGCGGCGTTGGCCGGGGCCGGCGCGGGCGGCCGCTGCGCGCCCAGCGCGATGGCGACCAGCAGCGCCAGCACGGCGAACACGATGGCGCCGACGGGCAGGCTGGCGCGCGCGGCGGGGACGGACGGGGTTGGCATGGCGGCTTTCATGGGTGGTGAAGGGCTAAACGATACCTTATAAAAGGAGCAACTTCGATAAAACTGTTGCCATGGGAGAAAAAAAGATTGGCGCCGGCCGCGTGCGGATTTGCGTCCCTTGACGTATCGATTGACAAGCCACGGTCATGGCGCAATGATGACCATGATCCACGGTGAAACATTGGGCACTGAATAGAGGAAAAGTCGCAAATGGATGATGATTTTGTATATGTTCCCGAACTTGAAGGCGAGGCCGCCAAACCAGGGAGCAACCGTCGTCCATGGCGGGTAGCCGTCATCGACGACGCGCCGGACGTCCATAGCGTTACCCACCTCGTCTTGAGGAATGTGATTTTCCGCGATCGCCCGATCGAGTTTTTCGACGCCTATTCGGCCGAGGAGGGCAGGAGGCTGCTCGCCGAAGTGCCCGACATCGCCGTCATCCTGCTCGATGTCGTCATGGAGAACGACCAGGCCGGCCTCGACCTGGTCAGCTATGTGCGCGACGAATTGCGTAACAAGGACGTGCGCATCATCTTGCGCACCGGCCAGCCGGGGCAGGCGCCGGAAAAAGAAGTCATCATCAAATATGACATCAACGACTACAAGCAAAAGTCGGAACTGACGGTCGACCGATTGTTCACGGCGCTGATCGCGGCGCTGCGTTCGTACGAGGACCTGATCACCATCAGGAACAGCCGCCAGGGTTTGCAGGACATCCTCGAGGGTTCGGGCCAGTTGTTCAGGAACCAATCGGTGCACCAATTCCTGAGCGGGGTGCTCACGCAAATCAATGCGATCTTCCACCTCGGCGAGAACGCGATGCTGTACGTACGCAACCTGGGCGCGCCCGACAGCGAAGAAAAGGTCATGGCCGCGTCCGGTAAATACGATTCCTTCATGGGCCACGCGAGCAGCAGCACCGCCTTCCCGAGCACGGTGCGCGAGGCGATCGCCGACACGCTCGAGCGCAAGGCCAGTTCCTACCTGCCGGGCCGGTTCTCGATCTATTTTTATTCGGCCAGCGTGTACGAGATCGTCATTTACATCGACGCCGGGCGCGAGTTGAACACCCTCGATATCGAGATGATCGATATTTATTGCGCCAACGTCTCGCTCGGCCTGGCCAATGCCGACCTGCTCGAAACGCTCGAAACCAAGGTCGTCGAACGCACGATCGAACTGGCGCGCGCCAATGAAGGGCTCGAGCAAAGGACGCAAGAGCTCGAGGGCGCGAACGAGCAGCTGCGCCAGATGGCGATGACCGACGCGCTGACCGGCATCTTCAACCGCCGCTATCTGCTCGACATGGGCACCAAACTGTTCAGCCTCGCCAACCGGTACAACTGGGACCTGTCGGTGCTGCTGATCGACATCGACCATTTCAAGGCCATCAACGACACCCACGGCCATGCGGCCGGCGACGCGGCGCTCCAGCAATTGGCCGCGCTGGTCCGGAAACGCCTGCGCGACTCGGATGTGTTCGGCCGCATCGGCGGCGAGGAGTTCGTCGTGATCGCCCCGAGCACCAACGCGGCGGCGGCGGCCTTGCTCTCGCAGCGTTTGATGGAAACCCTGGCCGCGTATGACGTCCGGTGGGGCAATGTCGCGCTTAAGTTCACCGTCAGCATCGGCATCGCCTGCGCCACGCGCGAGGACAAGTCGATCGAGGCGACGATGGCGCGCGCGGACACCGCGATGTACCAGGCCAAGCACGCGGGGCGCAACCGTTATGTGCTGATCGAGGCGCCGGCGGATCCGGCCAATGTGGCCTGAACCATTGGTCTCATCGAAGCAGTAACAGAAATCGTGCCGGTTTAGACTTCAAATAAATCAAACCAACATCGTCCTCGCGAATGCGGGGACCCATAGAACAGTTGCTCAGCGCTACCGTTCTATGGGTCCCCGCCTGCGCGAGGACGATGTTGGTTTATTACTTTTGAGTTTTTACTGATACGATTTTTGGAGCGTGTTTTACACGGGGACGGCACACCTTGGCCTCGCTCGCTCGCCAGCCCATCGCCTTGTCATCACGCGCCATCACCCGGTACAGCCCCGGCAGCAGTCGACCCGCGTTGCCGAACTCGAAGCCGGCGCGGTATTCGATATCCGAAATCGCCCACTTGCCGTCGATCAGCTGCAAATGAACCCGGTCGTGCCAGCCCTTGCGGTCCTTGCCGCCGGCCTCGTCATCGAGGAAGAAATGCATCAGCACTTGCGCGCGCGCGCCGAGCGAACGCGTCTGCTTGACCGCGAAGCGCGTGGGCCCCTCGAACGCGCTTGAATAAAAATCGCCCTCGACGTAGGGCGGCTTGTCGCCGGGGAAGGCCTTCGCGCCCGCGTCGCGGAAGTGCCTGCTCGCGTCGAGCATGCAGGCCAGTTCCGGCGTGATAAAGCCGCGCATCTCGGCCAATTCGGCCGGCTCGGGCGCGCCGCTGGTGCTGCTGGCGACGCGCCAGGCGTAGAAGCCGCGCGCGACGTCGGACGGAGCGGCCTCCGCCGCCGATACTGTTTGCTGGGACATCAAGACGAGGACGAGGAGCAGTTTGCGCATAGTTTGTGCCTGAAAGTCGGGATCGCGGAATGCAGCCAGTGTGCTGGAGTTCGCCCTGCGAAGGCAAGCGCAGCGGCGATTGTTCAAAGTTTCTCAAAATCATTTGCGATATACTCATGTTGACCCTTCCACCCCAGGAGTGACCATGCATCTGCGCCGCCTCGTTCTTGTACTCGGACTGTCATTCGCCGGCGCCGTGCACGCCGACGCGCTCGACGATGTCATCGAAGCCGAAATGAAGAAGCGGCAAATTCCGGGTCTCTCGATCGCCGTCATCGACGGTGGCAAGATCGTCAGGGCCAAAGGCTACGGCGTGACCGAAAAGGGCGGCAAGGCGCCGGTTACGCCGTCGACCCTGTTCCAGGCCGGATCGATCAGCAAACCGGTGGCCGCGCTCGGCGCGCTGCGGCTGGTGATGCAGGGCAGCCTCGCGCTCGACGATGACGTCAACCAAAAACTGGTGAGCTGGAAGGTGCCGCAGAACGCCTTCAACGCCGGTGCGAAAGTGACCCTGCGCAAGCTGCTCAACCACAGCGCCGGGCTCACGGTGCACGGCTTTCCCGGCTACGCGGTCGATGCGAAGATGCCGAGCGTGGTGCAGATTCTGAACGGCGCCGCGCCCGCAAATACCGGGCCGGTGGTCAACGATATCGCTCCGGGCAGCAAATGGCGGTATTCGGGCGGCGGCTACACCGTTGTGCAGCAACTGATGGTCGACGTCACCGGCAAGCCGTTCGCCGAGTATATGCAGAAGGCGGTGCTGGCCCCGCTCGGCATGCACGACAGCTCCTACCAGCAACCGCCGGCACCGGCGCGCGCGGCCCTGGCCGCGAGCGGCCACTACGGCGACCGCAGCCCGGTCAAGGGGCGCTGGCATATTTATCCCGAGATGGCCGCGGCCGGCTTGTGGACCAACCCGTCCGACCTGGCCCGCTTCGCGGTCGGCATCCAGAACGCGCTGGCCGGCACGGCCGATCCGGCATTTTCGCAAACGATGACGCGCGAGATGCTGACCGACCAGATGGGCAGCGTCGGCCTCGGCCTGTTTTTAAAGGGCAGCGGCGCGACGCGCCAGTTTTTCCATAATGGCCGCGACGAGGGCTTCGATGCGCTGATGTCGGCGTATGCCGAGACCGGGCAGGGCGTGGTCATCATGATCAACGCCAACGACAATTCGCGCATGAGCGAACGCCTGACGGCGGCGGTCGCGCGCCACTACAACTGGCCCGAGGCGGCGCCGGCGGCAGTCGCGGCGCCGGTCGAAGTCAAGGTCGACGCGGCCACGCTGGCGCGCTACACGGGCCGCTACGAGATCGCGAACAACGTGATGCTCGCGCTCGACAGCGACCAGGGGCGCCTGGTGACGATGGTCGACGGCATACCCGACGACCATTTTATCTCCGTGGGCAAGGCCAGCTTCAGTTCGACGAGCTCGAAACGTGAGAGCACCTTCGAGCTCGATGAACATGGCGTGGTCACCGGCCTGGTGTGGAAGAACAACGGCAAGGAGCGCAAGGCGCCACGCATCGGCCCGCTGATGCAGCCGTCGCCGGCGCGCGTCGACACCGATCCGGCCCGGACCGGCAAGGTCAAGGAATTCGTCGATGCCGCCGGAAAAGGCGGTGCGCAACTGGCGAGATTGAAGGGCATCACCGACGGTAAAAGAGCGAGCATGGGCGGCCAGGCCGCGTCCGAACTCGGCGAGGTCAAGGCGCTCGCCTTCATGGCCGAGCACAGCGTCGCCGGCCGCGCCATCGAGCGGCACGGCAGCAAGATCGACAAGGTCCTCTACTACAAGCTCGACAACCCGGGCGGGGCGCCGTACCTGATGGTGTTCCTGAGCGCCGACGGCGCCATCGCCGACCACGATGTGGTGACCAACTAAACGGCCGAGGGTGCAACTACCGCCTGATGCGGACGGCGCAGCCGGGCAGCCCCGCCGGGCTCGACTGGGGCGTGCAGGCGTGAAATGGGCGCCGGCTAATACTTTAGTTCGAGGCGCGCGCGCAGTTCTACCGCGCCCGGCTTGACCTGGGTGCGGCGCGCGCTCGCGCCCAGCGCGTCGGTATAGCTGCTTTGCCGGGACCAGCCACTTTTAAGCAGGTTGACCAGCGACAGGCGCAGCTGTGTTTTGGCATCGCGTTTCCAGAGCAGGTAGGCGTCGAGGTCGCGCTGGACCGTCGTGTAGCCGCGCTCGCGCGCCGACACGCGCACCGGACCGCCGCCGCGCCAAGCGAAGCTGGCGCCGGCCGACAGCGCCGCGCCCGTGTAGTCGAGCCCGAGGTTGGCCGACAGCGGCGTCTGCTGGTCGATCCGGTTGTCGGGCCCGGGCACCGCCGCCACCTTCGACCAGTTGCGGCTCACGCTCGCGCGCAGCTCGATCGCGGGCGCGCTGTGCCCCATCGCCTTGGGTATCAGCGCCTTGAGCGGGAACTTCGCCTCGAGCTCGAGCCCGTGCGTGACGGCCCTGCCGTTGTTGTTCGGGATCGCCACGTAGCCGATCGCGTCGGGCTCGATGCTGGTCTGGATGAAATCGTCGATCCTGCGGGTCGAGGCGCTGACCGACAGCAGCGCGCCTCCGGCCCAATGGTGTTCGTACGAGGCGTCGACGCCGAACGCGAGTTCGGGTTTGAGGTCGGGGTTGCCCATCTCGTCGGGTTCGCCGGGGCCGTTGTTGGCCGCGTAGAAGCGGCGCGGCATCAGGTTGCCGGCGCCGGGCGCGCGGTAGGTGCGCGTGACGGCCAGGCGCAACTGGTCGCCCTTGTTGCCGGGCAGTTTGTACAGGGTCTGGAACAGCGGGCTCAGCACACTGCTGCGGTTGCCCACCGCCGCAAAGGCGCTGCCGGCGCTGCGCGTGTCGATGCCCTCCCAGCGCGCGCCCAGGTACACCGACCAGCGCGGCGTCAGATCCCACTCGTCCTGCGCGTACACGGCCAGGCGCCGCACCTTGGTTGTGAAATCCTCGTCCTTGTCGAAGCCGGGCGCGTTGGCGGCGACGCGTTCGCGCTGCATGCGCCCGTCGGTGCGCCCGCTGCCGCCGGCGTCCCAGCCGGCGGCGAGCGCGTGGCCGGGCACGATCGGCGTCGAATATTTGCCGGTGAAGCTGTAGCCAAGTTCGTCGGTGGTGGTGACGATGCTGCGGTCGCGCCAATCGGGCGCGTTGCCGTCGAAGGCGCGCTGGCGGTTGTCGTTGTGGTTGGAGAACCAGTTCACGCCGATCTTCGACTCGAGCTTGGCGCCGCCGGCCAGCTTGCCGCTCCACGACAGGTCGCTGCGGACCACCCGGCTCGGTTTGACGGCGCGGTCGCTGCTGCCAGCGCCCGGTTCCGCGCCCAGTTCCGCGCCCTTATAGTAGGCCGCCCCGGCGTAGCTTTGCCAGGTCAGCGTGTCGCCGCCGGCGAGCGTCCAGTTCAGGCGCGGCGCCGTGCTGACCCCGCTGTAGCGCCCGTCCGAGACGAAGTCGCGCCGGCGCAGGGGCCCCGCTTGGCCGTCGGCGCCGCGCGCCTCGTCGAGCGTGTGGTAGGCGATGCCGTTGTCCTGGTGCGAGGCGTTGAGCGTGAACGAATACGAAAACCGGCCGTCGCGGTCCGACAGCTGCAGGTTCGCGCTCGCCGCGCGCACGCCCTGCGCGCCGCGCATGCCGAGCTTGAGCTCGCGCTGCGCCGCGGAGATGGCTTTCTTGAGCACGATGTTGATGGTGCCGGCGATCGCCTGGGTGCTCGTTTCGGCGCTCGCCGAGCGCATGACTTCGATGCGTTCGATCAGCTCGGGCGCGACCTGGTCGAGCGAGAAGCCGGCCGGCATGCGCTCGCCGTTGAGCAAGACCTGGGTGTAGCCGGCGCCGAGGCCGCGCATGCGCACGCTGCCGTTGCTGACGGTCACGCCGGGCAGGCGCTTGAGGACGTCGAGCACATTGCCGTCGCCGTACTTGAGGATCTCGTCGTGGTTGACCACGATCTTGCTGGCGGTGTCGTCGCGGCGCGCATTGTAGGCGTTGGCGCGCACCTCGACTTGCTGCAGCGGCGCCGGCGCGACCGCCTTGAGCGGCGCGGCTGCAAGCGCTTTATCTTGGACATTATCTTGCGCGTGGGCCGGCGCCAGCGCGGCCATGGCGGCGCCGAGCAGGGACAGGCGGAAGGGAAGGAGGCGCAATGCGGTCATGTTGTCCAGACAACTTTACAAAGAGCGAAATTATCGCCGATCAGCTTACATTTGAGTTGTGATTATTGAAATAAACACTAGCGCAAGGCGCCCGGCGTGGTGCCGAACTCACGTTTGACCAGTTTGCGCAGGGCGGTCGCGTCCTGGTAGCCGATTTGGGCGGCGATGGCGTCGATCGACAGCGCGCTCGTCTCGATCAGGTGCACCGCGTGCAGCAGCTTGCGGCGCTGGATGAACTTGATCGGCGAGACGCCGGCGGCGGCCTGGATCCGGCGACCCAGCGTCTTGCTTGACAGCGCCAGCGCGCCCGCCAATTCGGCCACGCCGGCCGACAGTGCGAGGTGCTGGTCGATCCAGCGCTCGGCGGCGACCACGGTCGGATCGGCGTGCTGGCGGTGCGAGGCGATCATGTAGAGCGCCTGCGAGGGGCGCGAGTCGATCAGCATGTAGCGCGCGCACAGCTGCGCGACGGCCGCGCCCATCGTGGCGGCCACGACGGCCAGCACCACGTCGAGTTGCGAGAACGCGGCGCCGGCGGTCAGGCAGGGGCCGTCGCGCACCAGCATGCGCGTTTCGTCGAGCGCGATGTCGGGGTGGCGCGCGCGGAACAGCCGGGCCAGCCACCAGGTCGTGGTCGCGCTACGCCCGGCCAACAGGCCGGATTGGGCCAGCAAAAACACCGAGGAGCACGACGCGCTGATGTTGGCGCCCGCGCCGGCCAGCGCCCGCAGCAGCGGCAGCAGCGCGCAGGCGTCGGCTTGCGCGAGGCGCGCGGTGAGCTCGGACTCGGAGCTGATGCCGGCGCCGGGCAGCATGACCCAGTCGGGGCGCAGGCCTTGGTCGAGCACCTGTTTGAAGCTCAGGTCGCAGCGCAGGCGCAGTCCGGCGCCGGTGCGCACCTCGCGCCGGTGGCCGGCGGTGAGCACGCGCACGCGGTCATTGCGCACGCCGCGGGACAGGAAGCCGGCGGCGGTTTTGAGGGTGTCGAGGGTGATCGCCAGGCTCGAATCCATCAGGCCGTCGAGGGCTAGTATCAAGATTGTCTGCATTTGTCTATTTTGGCATGAAACAAGTCGAATACGACAGTTTCATAACCCGAGGGCGGGAATTAGACTTAGATATCGCAGAGGTATAAACCAAACCCCACATCGTCCTCGCGCACGCGGGGACCCATAGAACGCTGGCACATAGCAACCGTTCTATGGGTCCCCGCCTTCGCGAGGACGATGTGGGGGCTTATTTGAGGATGGGGGGAGTAGATGACACACAACATTCCAATCGCGCCGGCGGGGCGCAGCATGCGGGTCGATGATCCGCTTGAGGACTTCGAGCGGCGCGAGGTCAGCCTCGACGGCGTGGCCAAAACCGTCTACCTCGCCGGCAGCGGGCCCGGCGTGATCGTGCTCACCGAGATGCCCGGCATCAGCCCGCAGGTGGCGCGTTTTGCGCGCTGGGTGCTTGCTGCCGGCTTCACCGTGTACATGCCGTCGCTGTTCGGGCGCGACGGCGCCGTGCCCGGCGTCGAGGAGGGCGTCGCCACCTTCAAACGCGCCTGCGTGAGCGCCGAATTCCGCGCGTTCGCCTCCAACGAGTCGAGCCCCGTGACCCAATGGCTGCGCGCGCTCGCGCGGCTCGCGCACGGCGAATGCGGCGGCCCCGGCGTCGGTGCGATCGGCATGTGCTTCACCGGGAACTTCGCGCTGTCGATGATGCTCGAACCGGCCATGCTGGCGCCCGTCGTGTGCCAGCCGTCCTTGCCCTTCGACGACCCGGCCGGCATGAACGTGGCCGCCGCCGAACTGGCCGCCGTGCGCGCGCGCTTGGAACGCGAGGACCTGACCGTGATGGCCTACCGCTTCGAGGGCGACAAACACTGCCGCGCGCAGCGCTTCGCCGCCTTCAGCGAGGCCCTCGGTCCGCGCTTCGTGGCGCGCGTGCTGCCCGACAGCGCCGCCAATCCGGACACGGCGCCGTTCTTCTCGCAGGTGGTGGCCAGCCCGCACAGCGTGGTCACGGCCCACCTGATCGACGCCGCCGGCCAGCCGACCGTCGCCGCGCGCGACGAGATCCTCGCGTTTTTCGCCGAGCGGCTCGGCAGGTAGGGGCCATCGCCTGCGGGGGCTTTCCTTTTCGCTATTTTGATCCTACAGTAAGGGGTGGCGCACTGCGCCGCCCTTGGTGTAGGATCGATTGTGATTTGTGAATTGTGAATTGTGAATTTGTGTCTCCCGCTGGAGGGCGTCCCTTGGGCCTTTACAAAAATCTGCTGGCCGCGTGGCTGTTGTGCTCCACACCGGTGCCGGGCCTGGCCGCCGACGCGGCGCCGGCACGCGTCAAGGTGGTCGTCGCGACCGACTCGTGGGGCCAGCTGATGTACCTCGACAAGAAGAACGTGCCCAGCGGCGTGCTGGCCGACTTCGTCAACAAGATGAACGTGGTGCAGGACAAATTCGGCTTCGAGCTCGTGATCTACCCGAGGCTGCGGGTCGACAGCGCCTTCATCGCCAAGGAGGCCGACGTCTACCCCCTGCGCACGATGGCGTGGACCAAGCCGGCCCTGAACCTGCTCCCGACCAAAACCATCCTCACCAGCGGCGACGTCTATTTCGCCAGAAGGAACAACCGCTTCGGCGGCGCCAAGGTGTTCCAGAACCTCCGGGAAAAAAACATCGCCGGCGTGCGCGGCTACCACTACGAGCTGTTCGACAACAACCCCGACGAGGCGTATCTGAGGAAGCATTTCAAGGTCTATCTGTTCGGCGGGAACGAGCAGGTGGTGCGCTTCGTGGTGGGCGACCGCGCCGACGTCGGCATAGTACCCGAGGTGATCCTCGCGCGCTACCTCGAGGACCCGAAGATGCGCGCGCAGATCATCGTCGGCCCCGAGCCCGATTCGGTGGTCGAGCTATCCAACCTGGTGCGCAGGGACGGCCCGATCTCGGTCGAGCAGATGAACGCGATCGTCGACCTGCTGGTCAAGTCGGGCGATGTGGCCAGGCTCAAGCTTAAACTGAGCATCGAACGGGACCAGTCGCGCAGGAAGTAGGCGAGGCCGGGGTCGACGGTTCCATGTGGGCGAGGGCCGATGCATCCCGCATTTGCACCGAAGGCACCCGTCGCTACGCCAGCTGCGCGTGCGGCACGTCCGGGCCGCCTTAGAAAACGAATTTGTCCTTGCTGTAGCCGGCCAAAAATTGGGTGGCCTGGTCGGCCGGCAGCGGCTTGCTGATCACATAGCCCTGCATCGCGTCGCAGTCGAGCGCGCGCAGGAAGCGCGCCTGTTCGGCGTCCTCGACGCCCTCGGCGATGACCTCGAGCCCCATGCTGTGCCCGAGCGCGATGACGGCCTTGACGATGGCCGCGTTGCCCGCGTTTTTGAGCATGTCGCGCACGAACGACATGTCGATCTTGAGCGTGTGGACCTTGAGCTGCTGCAGGTACGACAGCGACGAGTAGCCGGTGCCGAAGTCGTCGATCGACAGGCGCACGCCGGACGCGCGCAGCTCGGCGAGCGACTCGAACGACAGTTCGCGCTCGAGCATGACGAAGCTTTCGGTGATCTCGAGCTCGAGCTGGTCGGGCCGGATCCCGGTCGCCTCGAGCGCGCGCCGCACGGCGGCCGGCAGGCCGCCGCGGCTCAATTGCACGGCCGAGATGTTGACGGCCGTGTGGCGCGGCGCCAGCCCGGCGTCGGCCCAGGCCCGGATCTGGCGGCAGCCCGCCTGCAGCACCCAGTCGCCCAGTTCGACGATCAGGCCGCACTCCTCGGCCAGCGGGATGAAGTCGTTCGGCGGCACGTTGCCGCGCACCGGATGCTGCCAGCGGATCAGCGCCTCGAGCCCGACCAGCGCGCCGCTGCGCAGGTCGACCTGGGGCTGGTAGTGCAGCGCCAGCTCGCCGCGTTCGCGCGCGCCGCGCAGGTCGGCCTCGAGCGCGAGCCGCTCCTTGGCGCGCCGGCTCATGCCCGGCGAGAAGAAGCGCAGGCTGCCGTGGCCCTTGGCCTTGGCCTGGTGCAGCGCGGCGTCGGCGCTGCTGCGCAGCGTCTCGACGTCGCGCCCGTCGGCCGGGTACAGCGCGATGCCGACGCTCGCGCCGACGTAGGCGTCGCTGCCGTCGAGCCGGTACGGCAGCGACAGCGCGTCGATGATGCGCTGCGCGGTCAGGTCGGCGCCGGGCGTGTTCGGGTCGTGCTCGAGCACGATGTTGAACTCGTCGCCGCCGACGCGCGCGATCGCGTCGACCCCGGGCAGGGCCGCGCGCAGGCGCGCGCCGACCTCGACGAGCAGGCGGTCGCCCGCGCTGTGGCCGAGGCTCTCGTTGATGGTCTTGAAGTTGTCGAGGTTGACGAACAGGACCGCGAACTCGGTGCCGTTGTGCTCGGCCTGGCGCGCCGCGTGCGCGAGCAGCTCGCCGAACAGGGCGCGGTTCGACAATCCCGTGAGCGGGTCGCGCTGGGTCATGAAGTCGAGCTTTTGCTCGGCCTGGCGGCGCTGCGTGATGTTCGAGTACGAGCCGCGCAGGCCGAGCGTGTTGCCGTCGCGGTCGAGCACGCGCCGGGCCACGTGCTCGACCCAGCGCTCGGCGCCGCCCTTGGTGCGGATGCGGCACGCGAGCGGCACGCTGCCGGCCGCGGCGCCGCCGGGGCCGGCCTCGCGCCACGCGGCCAGGTCGAGCGGGTCGACGATCTTGTCCATCAGTTGCGGGTCGGCGAAGAAGTCGGCCGGCGCGTAGCCCGACACCGCGGTGCAGGCCGGCGACACGTACAGGTAGCTGCCGTCGGGCGCGAGCCAGTATTCCCAGTTCGGCGAGTAGTCGGCCAGGATCCGGTATTTCTCCTCGCTTTTTTGGAGCAGCGCGGTGCGCTGGGCCACGAGGCGCTCGAGGAAGCGGCGCAGCCGGCTCAGTTCGAGGTGGGTGCGCACGCGCGCGCGCACCTCGTCGATGTCGAACGGCTTGGTGATGTAGTCGGCGGCGCCGAGCTCGAAACCCCTGAGCTTGTCCTCGGCGCTGTCGGCGACGGTCACGAAGATGATCGGGATGCGCCCGTGCTCGGGCAGCGACTTGATGTGCTGGCACACCTCGTGCCCGCCCATGCCGGGCATCATGATGTCGAGCAGGATCAGGTCGGGCGACTCGGCGCGCACCAGTTCGAGCGCCTTGGCGCCCGAGCTGGCGATCAGCACGCGGTAGTCGTCGCGCAGCACCTCGAGCAGGCCGTGGATGTTCTCGGGCACGTCGTCGACCAGCAGCAGGGTCGGCGCGCTCGCGGCCTGCTGCCCGCTCTCGCCCTCGAACAGGGCGCTGTCCTCGCGGTAGCGCTGCAGCGCGAGCTGGGTGCTCACGCGCAGCAGCAGCAGCTCCGGGTCGATCGGCTTGGTGATGTAGTCGGCCACGCCCAGTTCGAGCCCGCCGGCGACGTCGGCCGCGTCGCCGAGCGAGGTCACGAAGATCACCGGGATCTGGGCGGTGGCGGCGTCGGATTTTAAGCGCGCGAGCACCGAGTAGCCGTCCATGCCGGGCATCTTGATGTCGAGCAGGATCAGTTCGGGCTGGGGGGTGCGGCGCGCCAGCTCGAGCGCCTTTTCGCCCGAGGTCGCGGCCGTCATCGTGTGGCCGGGGCTGAGGATGTTCATCAGCAGGTGCAGGTTCTCGTGGACGTCGTCGACGATCAGGATGCGCGGGCGGTGCTGGCTGAATCGGGGCATGGTCGAAAGGTCCGGGTGGCGGGGGCGGGGTGGTTGGTCGGGGAGGTCGGGCGGGTGGTCGGGGTGGTCCGGGCCCGGCTCAGCCGGCCCCGGCGAGGCGCGCGCGCAGCGCGTGGGTCTGGGCCAGCGCCTGCTCGATGTCGAAGGCGTCGGCGCTGGCCGCGATCGCGGCGATGGCGCTGCCGGCGCTGGTGCCGACCGCGCCCGCGCGCAGCTCGGCCAGCAGCGCGGCGGCGCGCCCGAGGTCGTATTCGAGCGCGGTCGCCAGCTGCTCGAGCAGGGCGATCACGGAGGCGCCGGGCAGTGCCGGCTCGCCCGCCGCCTCGGCCGCGGGCGGGCCCAGGCTGTCGATGTCGGCCACGAGCGCGGCGAGCAGCGCGCGCATCGCGTAGAGTTCGTGCGGCTCGGGCGTGCGGCCCTGCCGGAGCCGGGCGTTGAGCTTGCCCAGTTCGGCGAACAGCGCGCCCGCGCCGATGTTGCCGGTCACGCCGACGAGCGCGTGGCAGTAGCTCTCGGCGGCGTCGAGGTCGGCGTGCGGGCCGGCCAGCAGGGCGGCCAGGCGCGCGCCGGCGTCGCCGTAGTTGTCGCGGAAACGCAGCAGCTGGCGGCGGTAGGCGTCGGCCTTGCCGCCGATGCGGCGGATGCCCTCGCGCACGTCGAGGCTGGCCAGCGCCAGCAGCTCGGGCGGGCAGGCGAGCGTGGCCGGCGCGGGCGCGGCCCTGGGCTGGCCGCGGCCGTCGCCGGCCGCTGTGCCTGGACGTCCCGACGGCAGCCGGATCCAGCGCGCCAGCGTGGCCAGCAGCCGGTCCGGCGCGATCGGCTTGGTCACATGGTCGTTCATGCCGGCCGCGTGGCTTTGCTCGGCGTCGTGCGCCATCGCCAGCGCCGTCATGGCGATGATCGGCAGGCTGGCGAAACGCTCGCCGCCCTCGCGCGCGGCCAGCGCGCGGATCTGGCGCGCCGCCTCGAGCCCGTCCATGAGCGGCATCTGGATGTCCATCAGCACCGCGTCGTAGGGTTTTGCGCGCACCATGTCGACCGCCTGCTGGCCGTTGACGGCCTCGTCGACCTCGATCCCCTCCGAGCGCAGAAGCTCGCTGGCGAATTCGCGGTTGATGTCGTTGTCCTCGACCAGCAGCAATCGCGCGCCGGCCACGCCGGGCGCGAGCAGGCGGCGGCTCGGGCGGCGCCGCTCCTCGTTGTCGAGGATGCGCTTGCGCCCGAGCACCGAGAGCATCGCGTCGAGCAGGGTCGAGGGCGAGACCGGCTTGATCAGGAAGCCGTCGACGCCGGCCTGCTGGGCCAGCCGGAACACGTCCTCGCGCCCGTAGGCGGTCACCATCACGACCTTCGGCGTGGGCGCGATGCGGCTGTCGGCGCGCAGGTGCGCGGTGACCTCGTCGCCGTTCATGCCGGGCATGCGCCAGTCCATGAGCACGAGGTCGAACGGGCGCGCGCCGGCCGCGGCCAGCGCGGCGAGCGCCTGCACGCCGTTGGCGGCGACGGCCACCTCGAGCTGCAGGAAGCGCAGCATGTCGGCCATGATCTCGCTGGCCGGCACGTTGTCGTCGACCACGAGCACGCGGATGCCCTTGAGCAGCGGGCCGACCGGGTCGACCAGCGCGGGCGGGTGCGCCTCGGGCGTGGCCAGCCTGAGCGAGAAGCAGATGGTGCTGCCGCGCCCGGGCTGCGAGCGTTCGACCCAGATCCGCCCGCCCATCAGTTCGACGAGCTCCTTGCTGATCGCCAGCCCGAGCCCGGTGCCGCCGAAGCGGCGCGTGGTGCTCTGGTCGGCCTGGGTGAATTTCTCGAACAGGGCGTGCTGGACCTGCAAGCTCATGCCGATGCCGGTGTCGCGCACGGCGACCTCGATTTCGAGCGCGCCGGCGTGCGCGGGGTCGGGCGCCAGCACGCGGAAGCCCAGCTCGACCTCGCCCTGCTCGGTGAACTTGATCGCGTTGCCGCACAGGTTCAGCAGGATCTGGCCGAGCCGCAGCGGGTCGCCCACGAGCGCGGCCGGCATGGCCGGGTCGTAGCGGATCAGGAACTCGACCCCTTTCTGCTCGGCCTGCCAGGCGACGGCGTCGGTCAGCTGCTCGAGCACGGCGTCGAGCGCGAACGCGATCTGCTCGATCTCGAGCTTGCCGGCCTCGATCTTGGCGAAGTCGAGGATGTCGTTGATGATCCCGAGCAGCGACAGCGCCGCGCTTTGCGCCTTGCCCAGGTAGTTCTGCAGCGCCGGCGTGAGCTCGGTCTTGAGCGCGAGGTAGAGCATGCCGAGGATCGCGTTCATCGGGGTGCGGATCTCGTGGCTCATGTTGGCCAGGAACTGGCCCTTGGCCAGGTTGGCCGCCTCGGCCGCGTCCTTGGCCTGCTGCAGCTCGGCGGTGCGCTCGGCCACGAGGCGCTCGAGGTTCTGGTTGACGTCCTTGAGTTGCTCGACCGAGTCGACCAGCGCCACGTGGCTGTCGTTGAGGGCCCGCACCAGTTCGCCCAGTTCGTCGTGGTAGGGATAGTCGATCTTTTCGGCCGCGGCGCCGGCGCCGGCGCCGGCGGCGCGCCAGCTGGCCACGCCCACGGCGACCCGGGTCACGCTGTCGGACAGGCGGTAGCTGATGGTCCAGAACACGATCAGCCACAGGAAGGTGCTACCGAGCACGGAGTTGACGAGCACGACCCAGAAGCTCGACTCGATGCGGTCCCACAGCACGTCGCGGTTGGCGTACAGCTCGAGCCGGCCGATCATGCGCTGTTTGCTGTCGCGCTCGACGTACAGCAGCGGCACCTTGACCTCCTTGTACTGGCGCGCGGGCGCGCCGAGGGCGCCGCCGCGCGCGCCGGGGCGGTCGCCGTCGCCGACGAGCTCCTCGCCGCCCGAGTTGCTGATGCGCACGCCCGTGACGATCGCGTTCTGGCGCACGCCGCGCACCACGGCCGTCAGGCGCGCGAAGTCGAGCTCCCACAGGGCCTGGGTCGCGCCCGGTTCGACCGTGCGCCCGAGCGAGGCGAGGTCGTCGGCGATGGCGCGGCTGACCGCGAAGTACTGGATGCCGAGCTGGAGCGCCGTCATGCAGACCGACAGCAGCAGGTACCACGGCAGCATGGTGTAGAGCAGGCGGCGGGCCAGCGTTTGCGTGCTAAACAATCGACCCTCCGTTCGAGAGCGCTGCCGGGGGCCATTTCCTTGAGGTGGAGCAGTGTTTGCCCGGCGCGCTGTGGTATGGACCACGGAGCTATTCTAGACGGATGGTATGTGTATAGGCAAGTAATGGCGGGGCGGAATCAAGCCCTACGTCGTCCTCGCGAAGGCGGGGATCCATAGAACGCGGGCTATGAGCAACTGTTCTATGGGTCCCCGCCTTCGCGAGGACGATGTGGGAGTGGGTTTCGTTTTCGATTGTGGTGTGCATTTTCAGCAACAAAGTTTCCGGGCGGTATTGAATTGAAGAAATGTTCAATCTGCATTATTGTGGCGCTTGCAGCATCAGCAGCACGTCCGCTTCCGCCCCGCGGTATGCGCGCGACCCACACCCTTTTAGGAAGCACACCATGGCGCGAACCCGGGTGGCGGTCAGCCACACCACCTTATGCACCGAGGCCGAGGCCGGCAAGATGCTCGCCGACGAGCTGCGCGCGCAGCTCGGCGCCGAAACGCCCGACGTGCTCATCGTGTTCGCCTCGCCCCAGTTCTCGTACCCGGGCCTGCTCGCCGCGCTCGGCGCGCACTGCCGCGCCGCGATCGTGGTCGGCTGCTCGTCGGCGGGCGAGTTCTCGGGCTGCTCGACCGGCAATTCGTCGGCCTCGGTGATGGCGATCCGCTCCGACGACATCCGCTTCAACGCCGCCGTCGGCACCGGCCTGCGCGCCGACCGCGGCGCCGCGCTGCGCGCCGTGCTGCCGGTGTTTTCGGGCACGCGCCACACCGACTATCCGTACCGCAGCGCGCTGGTGCTGACCGACGCGCTGGCCGGCTACGCCGACGAGATGATCCACGACATCACCGTCGCCACGGGCGGCACCTACCAGCTGTTCGGCGGCGGCGCCGCCGACGACGCCCGGTTCCAGCAGACCGACGTCTTTTATGGCACCGAGGCCTTCAGCGACGCCGTCGTGGTGCTCGAGATGCTGTCCAAAAAACCGATCGGGCTCGGCGTGCGGCACGGCTGGGAGCCCGCCGGCGCCGCCATGCGCGTGACCGAGGCCGAGGGCACCCGGCTCGTGAGCCTGAACGCGGTGCTCGCCGGCGACGCCTTCGAGCAGCACGCGGCGCGCACCGGGCAGAGTTTTTCGCGCGCCGACCCGATGCCCTTCTTTTTGCACAATGTGCTCGGGATCGACACCGGCGACGGCTACAAGCTGCGGGTGCCGCTCGCGCTCAACGCCGACGGCTCGGTCTCGTGCGCGGCCGAGGTGCCGGTCGGCGCCATGGTCAGCTTCATGAGCGCGAGCGCGGCCTCGGCCTGCGACGCGGCGCGCCAGGCCTCGCAGGCCGCGCTCGACGGTTTGCAGGGCGCGCCGCACGCCGGCTCGCTGATGTTCGACTGCGCCGCCACGCGATTGCGGCTCGGGCGCGAATTCGGCGACGAGCTGCAGGCCGTGGCCGACACGCTCGGCTCGCGCAACTTCGCCGGCTGCAACACCTACGGCCAGATCGCGCGCACCGAGGGCCAGTTCAGCGGCTTCCACAACTGCACCGCGATCGTCTGCGCGATACCGGAATAGGAGGCGTGGATGGGATCGGGATGCGCATCGGGCACGAAGGGGCGGGCATGAAGGGGTACGCATGAAGGGGTGGGCATGATCTCGTTCGAGATGGCCGCCGTGTTCGCGCGGCTGCAGGCGGCCGAGAGCCGCCTCGACGGCGCGCGCGCGCTGGCCGCGCTGTGCGGCGCGCAGCAGGTGCTCGTGTTCGGCAAGGACACCGAGGTCGACGTCTTCCTGCCCGCGCCCGGCATGCCGCAGACGCTGCACCGGGCCGACCAGTGGCAGCCGTTTCTACGCCAGTGCGTGCTCGACGGCAGCGCGCGCGCGGCGCTGCCCTGGCCCGGCGCCGAAGGGGTGGCCGAGGCGGTCGGCGTCGGCGATGCGCGCAGTGGCGCGGTGCTGGTGTTCGTGGGCGGCGACCCGGTGGCGCACGCGTGGCCCGCGATCGGCGCGCTGCTGCCGTTCATCGGCGACAAGCTGGCGCAGGAGCGCGCGGCCTTGTCGGCCGGCGGCAGCGCGGCCGCGGCGCGCCAGAGCAGCCGGCGCGCCGAAGCGCTCAATGTGGCGCTCGACATGAGCCGGCGCGAGCTGCAGTCGGCCTACCAGCGCGCCGAGAGCGAACTGGTGTTCCGGCGCGACGCCGAACGGCGCCTGCGCGACGCCGACCGGCGCAAGGACGACTTCCTGGCGATGCTCGCGCACGAGCTGCGCAACCCGCTCGCGCCGATCAGCATGGCCGCGCAGCTGCTCAACACCGGCAAGGTCAGCGACGAGCGGGTGCGCCAGACCAGCGCCGTGATCGAACGCCAGGTCAACCACATGACCACCCTGCTCGACGACCTGCTCGACGTCTCGCGCGTCACGCGCGGCTTGGTCACGCTCGCGCACGAGCTGCATCCGGCGCGCGCGATCGTGCAGGACGCGCTCGAGCAGGCGCGCCCGCTGCTGATCGCGCGCAAGCACAGCTTGACGGTGCGGCTCGACGCCGAGCCCGACGCGGCGCCGGCGCGGGTGCGCGGCGACGGCACGCGGCTGGTGCAGATCGTCACCAACATCCTCAACAACGCGATCAAGTACACCCCGCCGGGCGGCAACATCGGGCTCGAGATGCGCATCGGCCCCGAGCGCGTCGAGATCGCCGTGTGCGACGACGGCATCGGCATCGAAGCCAAGCTGTTGCCGCACATCTTCGACCTGTTCACCCAGGGCGAACGCTCGCCCGACCGCGCCCAGGGCGGGCTCGGGCTGGGGCTGGCGCTGGCGCGCAACCTGGTCGAGCAGCACGGCGGCACGCTCGCCGTGCACAGCGAGGGGGCCGGGCGCGGCAGCCGCTTCGTGGTCGGCCTGCCGCGCGCGTTCGGCGCGCAGCAGTCCGCCGCCGCCGACTTGCCCGGCGGGGCCGGGCGCGGCGCGCTGCGGGTCTTGATCGTCGACGACAACGGCGACGCCGCCGCCACGCTGGCCCAGTTCCTCGAGGATGGCGGGCACGCGGTGCGGGTCGCGTTCGATGCGCGCGGCGCGATGCGCATGGTGTGCGAGGCGCCGGCCGACGTGCTGCTGCTCGACATCGGTTTGCCCGACATCGACGGCTACGCGCTGGCGCGCCAGCTGCGTTGTCTGACCCAGTGCGCGCATGCGGTGTTCATCGCCGTCACCGGTTACGGGCAGGAGCAGGACCGCGAGCTGTCGCGCCTGGCCGGGTTCGACCATCATCTGACCAAGCCGGTCGATGCGGCGGCGCTGGTGAGGTTGCTGGCGCTGCCGCGCGGGGCGCCAATGGAGGAGGCGCCCGCGCCGGACGCGGGGGATGGGGCGATCGCGCTGGTGTAGGGGTGGTCGCTTTGGAAGCCGTGCTGGCGCGGACCGAACTGCGAAAAACCAACATCGTCCTTCGCGGATGCGGCGAGGCATGCCTCGCCCCCATAGAACGGTTGCTTAGTGCCAGCGTTCTATGGGGGGAGGCATGCCTCCCCGCGTGCGAGGCTGGCGCGAAAGGGGGCAATGTCCTAAATTGGTGCCTGAGACGCTTCAGAGATCGCATCGAAGAAAATTAAATATCAGAAACCAACATCGTCCTCGCGGAGGCGGGG
>JAZKIN010000016.1:44050-51558 GCA_040384885.1 Pseudomonadota bacterium
CCATAGAGCGCAAACGTTCTATGGGTCCCCGCCTCCGCGAGGACGATGTTGTTTTAAGTTGTTCGAGGCTCGTCATGTCGCGATTTCTGCGATATCAAGCGGCTCAATTTGCGTTTTGCGACAGCCTCGTGCGCGAGGACGATGTGGGTTCGGGGTGTTCAATTTTGCATGGTTGCCGGGGTGGCTATGCATATTTGAATAGCCGGTCCGGCCACCTTGGTGGCGCGCTAGGCGGGGAGAAATGTTGTGGACTGTAACTATCTGGTGGCGCAGGGGGCGACCGCTCCCCCAGCCCCCTCTGGCATTCGTGCTCGTTTACGGTCGAAATTTGTCGCATTCCGTCGCATTCGGTCTCGCCGCCTGCGATGCCCGCAAAACACGCGACAGAATGCGACATAACGCGCACGAAAGTGACAGCAAACGCGCACGAATGCCAGAAGGGGCCGTGCCGGCGCCACCCAGGGCCGGTCCGCGCAATTGCTGGAAATTATCGCCTTACCGCGCGCCGCGAGCGGGCCCGGCGCGCCGCCTTCACGCCGTCGAGCCAGGCGCGGCCCTCGGCGTCGAGCGCGGCGTCGATCACCTCCTGCGGCAGGCAATACACCGAGGCCCAGCCGGCCCGGCCGTCGGCCGTGTTGGTCGGAAAATCGCGGCGCTCGATGCGCCAGCCGTACTTGCGCCCGAGCGCGCGGACCACCGTGCTCAGGGTCGTCTTGCGGCCGTCGAAGATGCTCTCCATGCCCGTCATGTCCTCCGAACCGAGCAGCACGGCGAGCACCTCGGCGCGCAGCGTGCCCGGCATCTTGGGAAACTTGCCCGGGAGGACGGGGGAGGGCGGGGCTTTGACGCTCATCGTATCTGGACCTTATATAAACAACAAGACTGCGCGAACTGGTATGGCAGTCTACCCGCCGGTGCTAATTTGTGCATTCAAGGCCTTGAAAATGCACGTCTTAATGCCGTAGGTCAACACTATCAGATTATTTTGTTATGTGGGCCAGCAGACGGATCTTTTCAAGTTCGCAAGCGCATAATGAATTTTGTCAGAGCAAATCTTGCTCCTGGAGCTGGTCATGAAAACGTCGTCCCTCGCCCTCGCAGTCGCATTCGGTGCATGCGCCACAGCCGCCCAGGCCCAATCGCCGGCCTCGGCCTCCGCTTACGGCCTGCCGTTGTCCGGCACCGTGGCCGAACGCGCCTGCCGCGATTGCGTCCAGACGCCGCGCCGCGGGGTACAGCGGCAACAGGGTCTGCGCGGCGCCGCCGCCCTCGACCAGCTCGGCGGCAAGGAGCTCGCCGCCGTGTTCACTTTCGACGCCGGCGCGCTGCCCGACAGCGGCACCGACGAGGAACGCCGTTACCTCGGGCGCGAAGCCTTCGTCGGCGTGGCCGGCAAGTTCGGCGCGCTCACGCTGGGGCGCCACCACGACCTCGAATACGCGGCCATGACCGACGTCGCCGACCCGTTCCAGGGCGGCCTGGCGGCCGGCGCCGGCAACCTGGTCGGCCACGAGGCGCCCGAACTCGACACCAGCGTGCAGTTCATCACGCGCGAAAAACACGGCGTCTCGGCCGCCGCCTCGCTCGGCCTGGGCGAAGTGTCGGGCAACCCGCGCGGCAACCGCGCCTGGGGCATCTCGGTCGGCCTCGAGCGCGGCGCGTTCACGGTGCGCCTCGCGCACCAGAACAAGAACGTCGCCAAGGTCCAGACCCAGACCCGGCTGGGAAACAACATGGACGCCAAGAACACGATCCTGGCCGCCAACTACGACGTCGGCGTCGGCAAGGTCTACGCCGCCTACAGCGCCAACCGCGGCTGGGGCAGTTCGCCCCTGTGGAACCCCGACAACCCGTACGGCGCCTCGATGGCGACGACCGCCTCGACCGACAGCCGCGACGTGCTCGTCGGCCTGGCCGTGCCGTTCGGCGCGACCACGATGCTGGCCTCGTTCATCCGCAAGAACGACCGCAACCTGGCCAACCAGGACGCCAACCAGGCCGCCGTCGGCCTGAGCTACGCCAGTTCGCGCCGCACCGACTTCTACGCGGCCTGGTCGCGCATCAGCAACCGCAACGGCGCCGGCTACAAACTCGGCGCCGGCACCGCCGCGGCCCCGGCCAGCTCGGCGCTCAACGTCGGCATGCGCCACGCTTTCTAGTCGAATTTGCAGCGTCGGGCGTCGCTATGTGCGGTAGCGTACGGAGAGATTTTCATTTCCTGTGTAACATTTCAGGGGTAGGTTGAGTCGGCGGCGTGTTACGCTTCGGGACCCTCCACCCGTACGTTAACACTGGAAGCAAAACACTGGTATGGCCAGTAAACACGACCCGAACCAAAATCACCTTCTTGCCGCCCTGCTCGACGCAGAATTCGACCGTCTCGCGCCGCACCTCGAACTGATCCCCATGCCCCTTGGCGACGTGCTCTACGAGTCCGGCGGCAAGCTCGCGCACGTCTATTTCCCGACCACCTCGATCGTCTCGCTCCATTACCTGCTCGAGAACGGCGGCTCGTCCGAGATCGCCGGCGTCGGCAACGAGGGCGTGCTCGGCATCTCCGTGTTCATGGGCGGCGACAGCACCCCGAGCCGCGCCGTGGTCCAGACCGGCGGCTTCGGCTACCGGCTGCCGACGCGCGTGCTGATGGACGAGTTCAACCTCGCCGGCCCCGCGATGCGCTTGCTGCTGCGCTACACCCAGGCCCTGCTCACGCAGATGTCGCAGACGGCGGTGTGCAACCGCCACCACACGGTCGAGCAACAACTGTGCCGCTGGCTGCTGCTCACGCTCGACCGCCTGCCGACCAACGAGCTGACCATGACGCAGGAATTGATCGCCAACATGCTCGGCGTGCGGCGCGAGGGCGTGACCGAGGCCGCCGGCCGGCTGCAGGGCTACGGCTTCATCAGCTACCGGCGCGGCCACATCACCGTGCTCAACCGGGTGGGGCTCGAGGGCGACGTCTGCGAATGCTACGCCGTGGTCAAGAAGGAATTCGCGCGTCTGCTGTCGGACACGCGCAACCGCCAGCCGGCGCGCCAATAACGGGGAAGTGAACATGCAGTCTATTAAAAACCAATCCGTGGAACGCCTGATGGCGGTCGGCTTCGGCGCCACGCTGCTCGTCTTGCTGCTGGTGGGCGGCATCGCCCTCAATTACGCGGTCGAGTCGGCCGGCGCGGTCAACTTGATCAAGGCGAGCATCATCTTGCTGCTGCTGTTCCTCGCGCTGCTGTTCGTGGCCGTGCAGGGCGCCATCGCCAAGCGCAACGAGGACGCCCGCGCCATGCTCGAGGGCCCGCTGCTCAAGGCCAGCGCGCTGCAGGACGCGATCTACAACAGCGCCAACTTCTCGTCGATCGCGACCGACGCCCAGGGCGTGATCCAGATCTTCAACGTCGGCGCCGAACGCATGCTCGGCTATTACGCGGCCGAGGTCGTCGACAAGATGACCCCGGCCAACATCTCGGACGCCCAGGAGCTCGTCGAGCGCGCCGCCTCCCTGTCGCTCGAGCTCGGCGAACCGATCGCGCCCGGCTTCGAGGCGCTGGTCTACAAGGCCTCGCGCGGGATCGAGGACATCTACGAGCTCACCTACCTGCGCAAGGACGGCAGCCGGCTGCCGGCGCTGGTGTCGGTGACGGCGCTGCGCGACGCGGTCGGCAAGGCCATCGGCTACCTGCTGATCGGCACCGACAACACGGTGCGCAAACAGGCCGAGGCCGAGCAGGCCCTGCTCGACCAGCGCCTGCGCGACCAGCAGTTCTACACGCGCTCGCTGATCGAGTCGAACATCGACGCCATCATGACGACCGATTCGCGCGGCATCATCAGCGACGTCAACCAGCAGACCGAATTGCTGACCGGGCGCACCCGCGACGAGCTGATCGGCGCGCCGTTCAAGAACTACTTCACCGAGCCCGAGCGGGCCGGCGAGGCCATCACGCGCGTGCTGCGCGAGGGCAAGGTCACCAACTACGAGCTGACCGCGCTCGCGCGTGACGGCCGCGAAACCATGGTGTCGTACAACGCGACCACCTTCCACGACCGCGAGCGCAAGCTGCAGGGCGTGTTCGCCTCGGCGCGCGACGTCACCGAGCGCAAGCGCGCCGAGGAGGCGCTGCAGGAGACCAACAACGCGCTCGAGATCGCCCGCGCGGCGGCCGAGAAGGCCAACCGCGCCAAGTCCGAGTTCCTCTCGAGCATGAGCCACGAGCTGCGCACCCCGCTCAACGCCGTGCTCGGCTTCGCGCAACTGATGGCGTCCGAGGTGCCTCCCCCGCCGCTGCACCAGCAGCGCTCGATCGACCAGATCCTCAAGGGCGGCTGGTACCTGCTGCGCCTGATCAACGAGATCCTCGACCTGGCCATGATCGAGTCGGGCAAGGTGACCATGTCGCAGGAGTCGATGTCGGTCACCGACGTGCTGCAGGACTGCCACGAGATGATCGAGCCGCAGGCGAGCAAGCGCGGCATCGCGCTCTCGTTCCCGACCTTCGACAAGGTGTTCTACGTGCACGCCGACCGCACCCGCGTCAAGCAGGTCATGATCAACCTGCTGTCGAACGCGATCAAGTACAACGGCAGCGGCGGCTCGGTGATCGTGGCCTGTGTCGTCCACGACGAGCGCATCCGCATCAGCGTCAAGGACACCGGCGCCGGCCTCGCGCCGGCGCAACTGGCCCAGTTGTTCCAGCCGTTCAACCGGCTCGGCCAGGAGGAGAGCGCCGAGGAGGGCACCGGCATCGGCCTGGTCGTGACCAAACAGCTCGTCGAGCTCATGGGCGGGCAGATCGGGGTCGAGAGCAGCGTCGGCGTCGGCACCGAGTTCTGGGTCGAGTTCGCGGCCTCGGACGCGCCCGAGCTCATGATCGACAGCCTCGACGACATCGCTCTCGAGCGGCGCCAGCAGGCCGCGCGCGCGCGCGCCGAGCAGCCGACCCTGCTCTACGTCGAGGACAACCCGGCCAACCTGGCGCTGGTCGAGCAACTGATCGCCCGCCGCGGCGACCTCAAGCTGCTGACCGCGATCGACGGCCACCTCGGCATCGAGCTCGCGCGCGCCTACCTGCCCGACGTGGTCCTGATGGACATCAACCTGCCCGGCATCAGCGGCTACGGCGCGCTCAAGATCTTGCAGGACGATCCCGCGACCAGGCACATCCCGGTGGTCGCGCTGTCGGCCAACGCCGTGCCGCGCGACATAGAAAAAGGATTGGAGGCAGGATTCTTCCGCTACCTCACCAAGCCGATCCGGGTGCGCGAATTCATGGACGCGCTCGACGTGGCGCTCGCGCACGCGGCCGCGAACGGGCTGGTCGAGCCGGTCGAGCCGGGACGCTGAGGCGGCGCCGCGCCAATCGCGAACACGCACCCGACTACGTACAACGGCAACTTACAACAACAGCTTATAACAACAACTTATAACAATAACTAAGACTACTTTGGGAAACTGTAATGCTTGATGCCTCCGAAATACTGAACGCCTCGATCCTCGTCGTCGACGACATGGAGGCGAACGTCATGCTGCTCGAGCAGATGCTGCGCAACGCCGGCTACGCCAATATCACGACGACCCAAAACCCGCGCCAGGTGGTGGGCCTGCACAGCACCCACCGCTACGACCTGATCCTGCTCGACCTGCAGATGCCCGAGATGGACGGCTTCGAGGTGATCGAGGCGCTCAAGACGATCGACAACGAGAGCTACCTGCCGGTGCTCGTCATCACGGCCCAGCCCGGGCACAAGCTGCGCGCGCTCAAGGCCGGCGCCAAGGATTTCGTGAGCAAGCCGTTCGACCTGGTCGAGGTGCAGACGCGCATCCACAACATGCTCGAGGTGCGCCTGCTGTACCGCAAGCTCGACAACTACAACAAGGTGCTCGAGCAGACCGTGCTCGAGCGCACCGCCGAACTGCGCGAGAGCGAGGCGCGCTTCCAGCGTTTCACCGAGCTGTCGTCGGACTGGTACTGGGAGCAGGACGCCGCGGGCAAGCTGATCAAGCATTCGGGGCCGGTCATCGAGATGCTCGGCATCGGCGCCGAGCCCGGTTCGGGCAACTGGAACGCCTCCGAGCGCGCGCTGCTCGACGCCAACATCGCGAGCCGCCGTCCGTTCCTCGACCTCGTCTACAGCCGCGGCCTGGCCGACGGCAGCACCCAGTACCTGCAGGTCAGCGGCGAGCCGATGTTCGATTCGTCGAGCCGCTTCAAGGGCTACCGCGGGATCGGGATGGACGTCACCGAGCGCATGAAGCCGCTCTCGGGCGAGCGCCGCTTCCGCACCGCGGTCGACGCGATCGGGCAGGGCGTGTGCCTGATCGACCGCGCCACCATGCGCGTGGTCGACGCCAACGAGACCGCGTGCCGGCTGTCGGGCTACACGCGCGAGGAGCTCGGCGAGCTCGAGCTGTCTGCGCTCGACATCGGCAGCGAGGGCGACCTCGCGGGCGTGTTCGACCGGCTCATCGCGGACGGCACGGCGCACGGCCACAGCTCCAGGCTCAAGCACAAGGACGGGGTGCACCGCGACACCCACATCGAGTGGCGCGCGGTGCGCGTCGACAACTGGATGCTCGTCGGCGTGATCAACGAGACCAAGGCCATCACGGCCTGAGGGTGCGCCGCGTGCGCCGCCCTGGCGCGCGAACGATTATGCTTCCAGGACGTTTCGGTTAACGTTTTGGAGGCCACCATGACAGGCAGCAGCACACTCGATCCCGACAACTTCCCGGCCCGTCCCGACCGCCGCCTCGGCAGCGGGCACGGCACCGGCGCGCTCGGTCCGAGCGACAGCTCCGACAGCGGCAGCGACCTGGTCGGCGCGGCGGGGCTCGCGGGCGACCAACTGGCCGAGCTGCCGATCGGCAACGCCGGCCCCGACGTGGGCGACCTCGACCTTGACAGCGACACCGATTCGGCCGGCACGGGGGAGCGTGCCGCCTCCGGGCGCGACGACGTGCGCGACGGCGCGGACATCGACGTCGACCATGTGGAGACGATCCCGGTGGTCGAACTCGACGAGGAGGATTTGCGGGTGTTGGAGGAGGCCGGGCGCAGGGGCGTTAAGTGAGCGCGTTCCGCGCTGGGAAAAACGCGGAGTTAAAACCGCAGCTACCGCGTGAGCGCGTGCAGCGATGGTAATGCTCGCGAACTCAAAACACCCACTCTAGAGAGGGCCAGTGCCGCGCTGGTAAAGGTCGCGAACTAAAAACACCCACTCTAGAGAGCGCCTGTGCCGCGCTGGTACAGGTCGCGAACTAAAAACACCCACTCTAGTGTGAGCGCGCGCCGCGCGGGTAAAAATCGCCGACCAAACAGCTCACTCCCACTACGAGGGAGCGCTGTGCTGCGCTGGTAAAAATTGCAAACTCAATGAAACCACCACATCGTCCTCGCGCAGGCGGGGACCCATAGAACAGTTGCTATGTGCGAACGTTCTATGGGTCCCCGCCTGTGAACTAGCCCCAAAAAGTTGGACACCGTCTAACTCCTTGGGGATTTTATGAT
>JAZKIN010000017.1:0-31870 GCA_040384885.1 Pseudomonadota bacterium
GCCGACGTTCTATGGGTCCCCGCCTCCGCGAGGACGATGTTGGTTTTTGATATTTAATTTTCTCCGACGCGATTTCTAAAGCGTATTAGGCGCAAATTCCAGCGCATTGCCACCGCGTTCGCGAGGACGATGTTGGTTTTTGCCCAATGAAGGGTCCAGCCCCCTTTCGCGACACCCTCGTGCGGACGGGCGCGGTTCGAGGCTATACTTTGAGCGACGCCGCCGCCGGCACCAATGGGCCCACCCGCATGAAAACGAAAATCAAAAGTATCGCCCTGGTCGGCATCGGCATGCTGGCCGGGGCCGCCGCCTCGCTCCAGTTCCCGGCGCTGGCGCTGGGGCCGGAGCCGGGGCCGGGCCATACTCCGGCGGCCGGGCCGGCCCCGCTCCCGCTCGACGAGCTGCGCCAGCTGGCCGAGGTCTATAAACTCATCAAAAGCGACTACGTCGAGCCGGTCGAGGGCAAAAAGCTCATGGCCAAGGCGATCGGCGGCATGGTCGCCTCGCTCGACCCGCACTCGACCTACCTCGACCAGCGCGCGCTGGCCGACATGCGCGACAACATCGAGGGGCGCTTCGTCGGCGTCGGCATCGAGGTCGTGCTCGACGACGGCCTGATCAAGATCGTGGCCCCGATCGAAGACACCCCCGCGCACCGGGCCGGCATCCGCCCGGGCGACCTGATCACCCGCATCGACGGCAGCCCGCTCAAGGACATGCCGCTCGAGGAGGCGCTGCGCAGGATGCGCGGCGCGCCCGGCAGCAAGGTCACGCTGACGATCGCGCGCAAGGGCGAGGAGCTGCCGTGGATCGTGCCGCTCGAGCGCCAACAAATCAAGGTACAGAGCGTCAAGAGCAAGATGGTCGAGCCCGGCTACGCGTGGCTGCGCGTGCGCCAGTTCCAGGACCAGACCGTCGACGACATGGCCAAACAGGTCGCCGCGCTGTACCAGGCCGACCCCCAGCTCAAGGGCCTGGTGCTCGACCTGCGCAACGACCCGGGCGGGCTGCTGCCGGGCGCGATCGGGGTCGCCGCCGCCTTCCTGCCGCGCGGCAAACCCGTGGTGTCGACGGTCGGCCAGACCGCGGCCGCCAACGAGACCCTGTACGCCCAGCCCGACTATTACGCGCGCCGCGGCGCGCCCGACGTGCTCGCCGGCCTGCCGGCCGCGCTCAAGTCGGTGCCGCTGGTGGTGCTCGTCAACGGCGGCTCGGCCTCGGCCTCCGAGATCGTCGCCGGCGCGCTGCAGGACTACAAGCGCGCCACGATCATGGGCACGCGCACCTTCGGCAAGGGTTCGGTGCAGAAGCTGCACGAGCTGCCCGGCGGCAGCGCCGTCAAGCTGACGATCTCGCGCTACCTGACCCCGCTCGGGCGCTCGATCCAGGCGCTCGGCATCGTGCCCGACCTCAAGGTCGATGAAAGCGCCGCCGGCGACGCCCAGAACGCGGCGCGCGTGCGCGAGGCCGACCTCGCCGGCCACCTCGACACCGTGGCCGCGGCCGCCGGCGCCCAGCCAACGAGCGCCAGGCCCGCCGCCGCCGCGCGCACGCCGGGCCGGCGCCCCGCCCCGCGCGACTTCGGCGGCGCCGACGACTTCCAGCTGGCGCAGGCGATCCGCCACCTCAAGGGCCAGCCGGTGCGGCTCGCGCTCGCCGACACCAAGCCGGCCGACCCGGATGCGATCGCCGTGCCCGCGGTGCCCGCGGTGCCGGCAGTGCCCGCGATGCCCGCGGTGCCTGCGGTGCCTGCGCTGCCCGCGGTGCCTGCGGTGCCTGCGGTGCCTGCGGTGCCTGCGGTGCCCGCGATGCCAGCGGTGCCTGCGGCGAGCGGCGCCGCGGCGGCGAAATGACCCCGGCGCCGGGAGTAGCCGGCACGGCGGTCGCGGGCGTCGAACTCGACGACGCCCAGCTGCTGCGCTACTCGCGCCACATCCTGCTCGACGAGATCGGCATCGAGGGCCAGCAGCGCCTGCTCGGCGCGCGCGCGCTCGTGATCGGCGCCGGCGGCCTCGGTTCGCCGGCGGCGCTGTACCTGGCCGCGGCCGGGGTCGGCCAGATCACGCTGGTCGACGACGACGACGTCGAACTCACCAACCTGCAGCGCCAGATCATGCACGGCACGGCCAGCGTGGGCCGCCCCAAGGTCGACTCGGGCCGCGCCGCGCTGCTCGCGCTCAACCCCGGCGTCGCGGTGCGCGCCCTGCGCGAGCGCGCCGCCGGCGAGCGGCTCGCGCAGCTGGTCGGCGAGGCCGACGTGGTGCTCGACTGCTGCGACAATTTCGCGACCCGCCACGCGGTCAACCGCGCCTGCGTGGCGCGCCGGGTGCCGCTGGTGTCGGGCGCGGCGATCCGCTTCGACGGCCAGCTCGCCGTGTTCGACCCGCGCGCGGCCGATTCGCCGTGCTACTGCTGCCTGTTCCCCGAGGGCGCCGGTTTCGAGGACGCCGCCTGCAGCAGCATGGGGGTGTTCGCGCCGCTGGTCGGGGTGGTCGGCGCGATGCAGGCGGCCGAGGCGCTCAAGCTGCTGCTCGGCGTCGGCCGTTCGCTGGCCGGGCGCCTGCTGCTGCTCGACGGGCGCGCGATGGAATGGACCAGCATCGGGGTCGCGCGCGACCCGGCCTGCGCCGTGTGCGGCTGCGCGTTGTAGCGACGCAACCGCGATCCAACAGCAGCTCCATGGCAACGAAATAGCAATGAAATAAGATTTCGTTTATGGCAGCAAACTGACATAATCTGTGACGCTTGGCGCGTGGGCACCGCCCGCGCCGCTGGCGTACAATTATCGGCGTTCCGATTTTGCCCCCGCCGGGGCATTCGGCCTTATACTCTGCTCTCATTATTCGACCGGACGTTTTTCCTATCATGCATATCGTTCCTCACCGTCTTCAACATGGCCCCGTGCCACATGGCCCCCTGCGCCAGCGCAAGGCGCGCGGATTCACGCTCATCGAGATCATGGTCGTCGTCGTCATCATCGGCATCCTGGGCGCGCTCGTCGTGCCGAAATTGCTCGGCCGCACCGTCGACGCCCGCATCACGGCCGCCAAGACCGACATCGCGAGCCTGAACGGCATCCTCAAGCTCTACAAGCTCGACAACAACCGCTACCCGACCACCGAACAGGGCCTCAAGGCGCTGATCGAAAAACCGACCACCGGCCCCACGCCCAACGGCTGGAAGGACGGCGGCTACGTCGACAAGCTGCCAAAGGACCCATGGGGCAACCCGTTCCAGTACATGTACCCGGGCCTGCACAATAAGAGCGAGCCCGACCTGTTCACGCTCGGCGCCGACGGCCAGCCCGGCGGCACCGGCGAAGACGCCGACATCGGCTCCTGGGACAACTAGGAAAGGCGCCGATGCCAAAGCGGCCGCTTCGCGCAGCGCGCGGCTTCACCTTGGTCGAGCTGATGGTCGTGATGGTCATCATCGGGATCACGATCGGCCTCGTCTCGTTCAACGCCATCCCGAGCTCGCGCCAGAACCTGCAGGCCGAGGCGGCGCGCATCGCGCTGCTGCTGCAGCTCGCGCGCGACGAGGCGATCGTGCGCAACCGGCTGGTCGCGTTCGAGGCCGACCAGCAGCAATACCGCTTCCTGGTGCGCAACGAGACGCGCTGGGACCCCGTCAGCGACGACGAGCTGCTGCGCGAGCGCGCGTTTAAAAGCGCGCCGGTGCAGCTGGTGCTCGAGCCGTCCGGCGGCGCCGTCGGCGAGAATTTGCGCATCACCTTCGGGCGCGAGCCGGTCGACCGCCCCTTCGTGCTCACGCTCGCCAGCGGCGACGACAAGGTGTCGATCCGCGCCGACGGCGTCGGCCACTTCGTCGTCGAATGAGCCGCATGCCGCCGAACCCAATGCAGACCAAGCTTAACCGCCCAACCCCCGCCGCCCGCCGCCCGCACCCGGCCGCGCGCCGCGCACGCGGCTTCACGCTGCTCGAGGTGCTCGTCGCGCTCGTCATCGTCGGCACCGCGCTGGTGGCCTCGCTGCGCGCGGTCGGCAGCCTGTCGACCAACAGCAGCGCGCTGCGCACGGCCATGATGGCGACCTGGTCGGCCGAGAACCGGCTGGTCCAGATCCGCCTGGCCAAGCAGTTCCCCGCGATCGGGCGCCAGAGCTTCGACTGCCCGCAGGGCGATTTGCAGCTGATCTGCCAGGAGGAGGTCGTGGCCAGCCCCAACCCGCGCCTGCGGCGGGTCGAAGTCAGCGTGGTCGAGGCGCGCAATCCGCAGCGCCGCGTGATCAAGCTGATCCAACTGGTGCGCAACCAGTGAGGCGGCGCGCCGGCTTCACACTGGTCGAACTGCTCGTCGCCATCAGCATCCTGGCGATCGTGGCGGTGCTCGGCTGGCGCGGGCTCGGCACCATCGTGCGCGCGCGCGGCGCCCTGACCGAGCAGATGGAGACCACGCGCGGCATGCAGCTCGCGTTCGCCCAGATGGAGAGCGACTGCGAGCACCTCGTCGACGACAAGCTCGTCAACGGGCGCCCGTTCCTGCTCGGCGGCGACGACCGCCTGACGCTGGTGCGCAAGACCTATATCGAAAACCAGCCGACCCGGCTGCAGGTGGTGGCCTACCGCCTCAAAGACGGCGTGCTCACGCGCAGCGAGTCGAACCCGACCGCCGACCTGATCGAACTCGACACCCTTTGGAAGGCCGCCGTCAGCGACCTCGGCGGCGCCGTCGCGGTGCGCCTGCAGTCGAACCTGGGCGCGATGTCGGTTGAGAACTGGGAGCCCGACGGCTGGCACAAGAGCAATCCGAACGCGACCGGCGCGGCGCTGCGCACGCCCATGACGGGCGCGAGCGTGCCGACCGGGCTGCGCGTCTCGCTGCAGGTGCCGGGCCAGGGCGCGGGCATGGTCAAGTCCTTCCTGCTGGGGGGGCGCTGATGAAACCGGCCAAACACTTGAACCGACGCGGCATGCGCCCCGCGCTGCGGCGCGCGCGCGAACGCGGCGTGGCCGTGATCACGGCCCTGCTGCTGACCACGCTCGCGGTCACGCTCGTGGCCAGCCTGTTCTGGCAGCAGCAGGTGCAGGTGCGCTCGATGGAGAACCAGCGCCTGCACCTGCAGACCAAATGGATCCTGCGCGGCGCGATCGACTTCACCAGCCTGTTGATGCAGCAGGACGGCATCGACCACGCGCTCAACACCTCGCTGACCCACTTCTGGAACGCGCCGCTGGCCGAGACCCGGCTCGACCAGTACATCGAGCGCGAGCGGATCGAGGGCGAGAATTTCCAGGCCACGCTGTCGGGCCGGGTCACGGACGCGTCCTCGCGTTACAATCTCACCAACCTGGCCGACAAGCGGGTGCCGAACCCGGACCAGGCCGCGATCCTGGCGCGCCTGCTGCGCCACCTGCAGCTCGACCCGGCGCTCGCGGCGCGCGCGGCCCGGGCCATGGCCAACACCCAGCCGGCGCCGCTCAACGCCGACGGCACGCCGCTGGTGCTGCCCGGCCAGGTGCCGGTGCAGGGCGCGCCGCTGGCACTGGTGCATGTCGAGGACCTCGCTTCGATCCCGGGGTTCACGCCCGAGGTGGTGGCCAAGCTGCGCGAGTTCGTGATCGTGCTGCCCAAGCCGAGCGCGGTCAACGTCAACACCGCCCCGCCCGAGGTGCTGGCGGCGCTGATCGACACCTACACGCTGGCCCAGGGCAACGCGCTGGTGGCGCGGCGCAAGCAGGCCGACTGGCGCACCGACGCCGAATTCGTCGCCGCGCTCGGCGGGCCGCAGCCGGTGGCCGGCAGCGCGGTGGTGCGCAGCGATTACTTCCTGATCCAGAGCCGGATCAGGCTCGACCGCGCCGCGCTCGACGCCGAGTCGCTGATCGAGCGCCAGCCGGGCGGCGCCAGTCCGGTGCTGGTATGGGTGAGGCAGAACTAGTATTAGAAAGTATAAGTACGCGTATAAGAATTAGAACAAGCAGGCAAAGCAATGCAAGATACCATCCAGAACAAGACCAACGGGCCCGCTACGGGCGGTGAAAGAGAGACGGTTTGACTACTTTATATATCCGGCATCCGGCCCGGGCGGAAGGCGAACACGCATTGGCGCGCTTCGCGCTGGTGGCCGACGGCGGCGCCGTGCTGCAGCAGGGCGAGGGCGCGATCCGCAGCCTCGGCGACCTGGTCGCCGCAAGCCGCCGCGTGGTGCTGCTGCTGGCCGCGGCCGACGTCACGCTGCTGCACGTCAAGGCGCCGCCGCTGTCGAACGCGCGCCTCAAGGCCGCCTTGCCGGCGCTGGTCGAGGAACACGTGCTGGGCGACCCGTCCGAATGCGTGCTCGTGGCCGCGCCGTCCGAGTCGCCCGACGGCACCCGCTCGGTCGCCGTGGCGCAGCGCGCCTGGCTCGAGCCGCTGGTCAAGTCGCTGCTCGCACTCGGCGCGCGCGGGGTCGCAGCGCTGCCGTTCCAACTGTGCCTGCCGCTGCACCCGGGCAGCGTCGCGGCCGCCATCGGCGGCGGCGAGGTCACGCTGCGCCACGGCCTGTACGAGGGCCTCGGGCTCGCGCTCGCCGCGCCGCCCGCGCTCGCGCTGCAAACGGTGCGCGTGCTGGCCGGCGACTCGCCGCTGGTGCTCACCGTGCCGCAGGCCGAGCTCGGCGAATACCAGGCCCTCGCGCTCGAAGCGGGCCCGGCCATCACGCTCGAGGGCGAGCACTGGGAGCACTGGATCGCCGGCTCCAAATCGACCACGCTCGACCTCGTGCCCGGCCTGGGCGCGGCCGGCGCCAAGGTGCGCGACTGGCAGCGCTGGCGCTGGCCGTTGCGGGTCGCGCTGCTGGCGCTGCTGGTCAACGTGGTCGGCCTGAACCTCGAATGGCTGCGCCTCAAGCGCGAGGCCGACGCGCTGCGCCTGTCGATCAACCAGACTTTCACGAAGACCTATCCGGGCCAGCCGGTGCAGCAGCCGCTGGCGCAGATGCGCGCCAACGTGGCCGCCGCCAAGGCCGGCCAGGGACAGGCCGGGCCGAGCGAGATGCTGTACCTGACCGCCGCCTTCGGCGAGGCGATGCGCAACGAGGGCGGCCTCGCCGTCGCCACGCTCGACTTCCGCGCCGGCGTGCTCACGGTCAAGGCCAAGCCCGAGAGCGTGACCCCGGGCGTGGGCGCGAAGCTGGCCGCCGCGCTGGCGCCGCGCGCGATCTTGCTCGACGAGAAGGGTCCCGGCATCTGGCAGCTCAGCAGCAACCCGGCCGGCGTGCCCGGAGTCAACACGCTGCGGGTCCCGGCCGGCAGCACCGTGATCACCACCTCCGGAGGCCAGCAATGAGCGCCGTCAACGTATTGAACGCCTACAAGGAGCGCTTCGCGCTGATGTGGCTCGCGCGCACCGAACAGGAGCGCAAGTACATCGCCGTCGGCGCCGTGGTGGTGGCCGGCGCCCTGTTCTACGCGGTGTTCATCGGCCCGGCCCTGGCCGGGCGCGCCGAATTGCGCAAGAGCATCCCGACGCTGCGCCAGGACGCGGCCACGATGCAGGCGCTGGCGCAGGAGGCGGCCCAGTTCGGCAACCAGGGCGCGGTCCAGGTGACCCCGATCACCCAGGCGACGCTGCTCGCGAGCCTGGCCGCGAACGGCATCACGGTCGCGCCGAGCGCGCTCGTGGTGGTCGGCGAGAACGCCAAGCTCGACCTGGCCGGCGTGCCGTTTGCTAACCTTTCCAGCTGGCTCGACGCGCAGCGCCGCGAGCACCGCCTCGCCGTGCTCGAGGCGACCGTGGTGGCGCAGGCCGCGCCCGGGATGGTCGACGCCAACCTGTCGCTGCGCCAGAACAACGGATCCGGAGCCCAATGAAACGCACCGTGCTATGGTTGCTCGCGGTCATCTTAACGGTGGCGGCGACCGTGCTCGTGTTCCTGCCGGCCGCGTGGCTGGGCCAGGTTGTCGAAAAGCAAACCGGCGGCCGTTTGACTCTCGGGGACGCGCAGGGTACGCTGTGGCGCGGCTCGGCGTTTGTGGGCGGCGCGGCCGGGGTCGGCGGCGCCGTCACGCCGCTGCTGCCGGGACGCTTCGCGTGGCGTTTGTCGCCGCTGGTGCTGCTCGGCCAGGTCGACCTGCAACTCGAGAACCCGCTGGCGCTCGCGCAACCGGTCGCGCTCACGGGCAGCTGGTCCGACTGGCGCGTGAGCGCCGGTGCGCTGCTGCTGCCGGCCGAGGGGCTCGCCGGGCTCGGCGCGCCGCTCAACACGCTGGCGCCGAGCGGCGCGATGAAACTGAGCTGGAGCTCGCTCGACCTCGCGCGGCTCGGCAACGCGATCGCGGTCAGCGGGCGCACGGTGCTGAGCATGGAGAACATGGGCTCGCGCGTGTCGAACGTCAAGCCGCTGGGCAGCTACGAAATGGTGCTCGACTGGCGCGGTGCGCGGGTCGACCTCGATTTGAAGACGGTGCGCGGGGCGCTGCTGTTGTCGGGAAAGGGCGCGCTCACGGACGGGCGCCTCAATTTCTCGGGGCAGGCGCGCGCCGCCGAAGGGTATGAAGAATCGCTGGGCAGCCTGCTCAATTTGCTGGGCCAGCGCCGAATGGTTGACGGAAAAAACATAATCGCCTTAGAGTTCAAACAATGAAAAAACACTCACGCAACACACTCGGCTTCCCCGCTTTGCCCCTGCGCAAGATCGCGGCCGGCGTCATGCTCAGCTGCGCCGTCGTCGGCAGCAGCCCGAGCTGGGCCGAGGAGCAGGCGGCGCTCAATTTCGTCAACACCGACATCGAGTCGGTGATCAAGGCGGTCGGCCACTACACGGGCATGACCTTCATCATCGACCCGCGCGTCAAGGGCAACCTGACGCTCGTGTCGGAGCAGTCGATCAGCAAGTCGCAGGCGTTCGGCCTGTTGACCTCGGCGCTGCGGCTGCAGGGCTACGCGGTCGTCACGGGCGACGGCTACGCCAAGGTGGTGCCCGAGGCCGAGGCCAAGCTGCAGTCGTCGCCGACCTACGTCGGCGTGGGCCGCACGCGCGTCAAGGGCGACCAGATCGCGACCCAGATCTACCACCTGAGCTACGAATCGGCGGCCAACCTGACCGCCGTGCTGCGCCCCCTGATCTCGCCCAACAACTCGATCATGGCCAACCCGGGCAACAACAGCCTGGTCATCACCGATTACGCCGACAACCTCGCGCGCCTGTCCAAGATCATCGCCGCGCTCGACGCGCCGGTCGCCGGCGGCATCGACGTGGTGCCGGTGCGGCACGGGATCGCGAGCGACCTCGCCGCGCTCGTCAACAAGCTGCTCGAGCCGAGCGCCGGCGGCGACTCCGGCCGCGTGAGCGTGGTGGCCGACCCGCGCACCAATTCGGTGGTGGTGCGCGCGCCGTCGCCGGCGCGCGCCAACCTGGCCAAGTCGCTCATCGCCAAGCTCGACCAGCCGACCCAAGAGGCCGGCAACGTGCACGTGGTGTACCTTAAAAACGCCGACGCCGTGAAGCTGGCCGCGACGCTGCGCGCGGTGGTCTCGCAGGACGCCTCGGCGCTGCCGCAAAAGCAGGACGGCACCAGCGGCGGCTCGGTCCAGTCCGGCATGGGGCAGGGCGCCGGCGGCCAGGGCCAGCAGGGCGGCCTCGGGGCCGGCCAGTCGACCATGAATTCGCAGCTCCAGCAGGCCGCCGGCGGCGGCGGCGGCGGCAGCACCAGCGCCGGCTACATCCAGGCCGACGCCTCGACCAACACCCTGATCATCACCGCGCCCGAGGCCGTGTACCGCAACATGCGCGCCGTGATCGACATGCTCGACGTGCGCCGCGCCCAGGTCTACATCGAATCGCTGATCGTCGAGGTCAACGCCGACAAGGCGTCCGAATTCGGGGTCCAGTGGGTCGGCGCGACCGGCAACAGCAACAGCACCTACCGCCTCGGCGGCCTGCAGTCGTTCACCGGCGGCGGCAACGCCAACAACATCGCCGGCGTCGCCGGCGGGCTGCTCGCGGCTACCTCGGGCGCGGCCACCGCCGTGCCGACCATCGGCGCCGGCTTCACGGTCGGCCTGTTCAAGCAGGTCAGCGGCGCGCTCGGGCTCGGCGCGCTCGCGCACGCGCTCGAGACCGACGGCAACGCCAACATCCTGTCGACCCCGAACATGCTCACGCTCGACAACGAGCTGTCGATCATCAAGGTCGGCCAGAACGTGCCGATCATCAGCGGCCAGTTCACGACCGCCGCCGGCGGCGCCAACGCCAACCCGTTCCAGACCATCGACCGCAAAGACGTCGGCCTGGTGCTCAGGGTGCGTCCGCAGATCTCCGAGGGCGGCACCATCAAGATGGCGATCTACCACGAGTCCTCGAGCGTCGACCCGGCCAGCATCAACTCCACGGCCGGCGTGACGACCAACATCCGCGTGATCGAGAACAATGTGATCGCCGACGACGGCCAGATCATCGTGCTCGGCGGCCTGATTGAGGACACCGAGGGCGACGGCTTCGAAAAGGTGCGCGGCCTCGGCGACATCCCGCTGCTGGGCAACCTGTTCAAGTACCAGACCCGCAAGCGCTCCAAGAAGAACCTGATGGTGTTCCTGCGCCCGGTCATCGTGCGCAGCAAGGAGCAGAGCAACGACATCGCGGCCGACCGCTACGACTACATGCGCGCCTCGGGCCTGGCGGCCCAGCCCGAGACCGGCAACGCCCTGATCCGCGACGTCGGCGCCCCGGTGCTGCCGCCCTTGGTCAATGGCCAGCCGCCGGCCGGCGGCGCGATGGCGAAAATGCCGGCGCGCGCGCTGCCGCCAAAAACCTATGTCAAACCCGGCACCCTGGCCCCGGTGGCCAGCCCGTCGGGCACCCAGTACCGCGCCGTGACGCCGATCGAAAAGAAGTAAGGCCACCATGAACAACCTGTTGCCATACGCCTTCGCCCGCGACTTCGGGGTGCTCGCGCGCCCCAGCGAGGAGCTCGAGCACACGGTCGAAGTGTGGATCTCGGGCGCGTCCAAGCCGGCCGCGATCGCCGAGGTCTCGCGCCGCTTCGGGCGCATCTCGCTGCGCTCGATGGAGCGCGCCGAGCTCGAGGCGGCCATCGCCAGCGCCTACGCCGGCAGCGGCGGCGACGCCTCGCAGGTGGTCGACGAGTTCGACGCCGACCTCGACCTGACCAAGCTGCTGCAGGACGTGCCCGCGATCGAGGACCTGCTCGAGTCGTCCGACGACGCGCCCGTGATCCGCATGATCAACGCGCTGCTGACGCAGTCGCTGCGCGAGGGCGCCTCCGACATCCACATCGAGCCGTTCGAGCAAACCTCGGTGGTGCGCTTCCGGATCGACGGCGCGCTGCGCGACATCGTGCGCCCGCGCAAGGCGATCCACGCCTCGCTGATCTCGCGTATCAAGATCATGGCGCAGCTCGACATCGCCGAGAAACGCCTGCCGCAGGACGGCCGCATCACCCTGCGCGTGGGCGGCAAGCCGGTCGACGTGCGCGTCTCGACGCTGCCGACCGGGCACGGCGAGCGGGCGGTGCTGCGTTTGCTCGACAAAGAGGCGGGCAAGCTCGACCTCGGCCACCTCGGCATGGCGCCGGCGCTGCTGCCGCAGTTCGACACCCTGATCAAACAACCGCACGGGATTGTGCTGGTGACCGGCCCGACCGGCTCGGGCAAGACCACCACGCTGTACGCGGCGCTGTCGCGCCTGAACGCGAGCACGACCAACATCCTGACCGTGGAGGACCCGATCGAGTACGACCTGATCGGGGTCGGCCAGACCCAGGTCAACGCGCGCATCGACATGAGCTTCGCCAAGGCCCTGCGCGCCATTTTGCGGCAGGACCCGGACGTGATCATGATCGGCGAGATCCGCGATCTGGAGACCGCGCAGATCGCGGTGCAGGCCTCGCTCACGGGCCACCTGGTGCTCGCCACGCTGCACACCAACGACGCCGCGGCCGCCGTCACGCGATTGCTCGACATGGGGATCGAACCGTTCCTGCTGTCGTCCTCGCTGCTGGGCGTGATGGCGCAGCGGCTCGTGCGCAAGCTGTGCGTGCACTGCAAGGCGCCCGAACACGGCGACGCCGCCAAGCCGGGATCCCATTACTACCGCGCGGTCGGCTGCGACAAGTGCGGCCACACGGGCTACCACGGCCGGGTCGGCGTCTACGAGCTGCTGCAGACCACCGACCTGATCCGCGAACAGATCCACAACCGCGCCTCCGAGGCCGAGATCCGCCACGCGGCCCAGGCCACCGGCATGAAAACCATGCGCGAGGACGGCCAGCGCTGGCTCGACGACGCCACCACGACGCAGGCCGAACTGCTGCGCGTGACCAAGGACTAAACGCATGCCAGCATTCCGCTACGAAGCCGTCGACGCCGGCGGCGCCACCCGCAAGGGCGTGGTCAACGCCGACAGCGCGCGTTCGGCGCGCGCCGACCTGCGCCTGCAGGGCCTGACCCCGCTCGCGGTCGAGACCATCGCCGACCAGCTCGACGCGGCCGGCAAGGCCAGGAGCCGCGGCTTCGGCGAGCGCTTGTCGACGGTCGAACTGGCGCTGTTCACGCGCCAGTTATCGAGCCTGCTCGAGGCCGGGCTGCCGCTCGAACAGGCCTTCACCGCCTTGCTCGAGCAGGCCGAGCGCCCCTACGTGCGCGACCTGATCGCCTCGATCCGCTCGGAGGTCATGGGCGGCGCCTCGTTCTCGGACGCGCTGTCGCGCCACCCGCGCGACTTCGAGCCGATCTACCGCGCGCTGGTCGCCTCGGGCGAGCAGATCGGCCACCTCGCGCGCGTGCTCACGCGGCTGGCCGAATACCTCGAACGGCGCAACGCGCTGGTGCAAAAGGTGCGGCTCGCCTTCCTGTACCCGGGCATCGTCACCGTGGTCGCGTTCGCGATCGTGATTTTTTTGCTCACCTACGTGGTGCCGCAGATCGTGACCGTGTTCGCCAACACCAAGCAAAAGCTGCCGCTGCTGACGGTGATGATGCTGGCCGTGTCGGACTTCACGCGCGCCTACGGCATCGCCGTGTTCATCGGCGCGGCCGCCGCGTTCTACGCGTGGCGCCGCGCGCTGCGCGACCCGGGCCTCAAACGGCGCTGGCACACCTGGCTGCTGACGGCGCCCGTGTACGGCAAGTTCGAGCGCAGCCTGAACACCGCGCGCTTCGCCAGCACGCTGGCGATCACGACCGGCTCGGGCGTGCCCATCTTGCAGGCGCTCGACACCAGCCGCGACACGCTGTCGAACGTGGCGATGAAGGAGCTGGTCGAGCAGGCCAGCGCCAGCGTGCGCGAGGGCGTGAGCCTGGCGCGCGCGCTGTCGGCGCAAAAGCACTTCCCGCCGATGCTGATCCACATGATCCGGGCCGGCGAGATCACGGGCGAGCTGCCCGCGATGCTCGAGCGGGCCGCCAATTCGCAGCAGCAGGACCTCGAGCGGCGCACGCTGACGATCGCCGGCCTGCTCGAACCGGTGCTGATCCTCACGATGGGTGTGGTGGTGCTGCTGATCGTGCTCGCCGTCCTGATGCCGATCATCGAAATTAATCAGCTGGTGCGCTAAACAAGCTGACGAGAAACCAAGGAATACGATGAAACGCCTGCCTGAAATAAGCACCTTTGCCGCCGTGCTCGCCCTATCGGCGTCGCTGACCTACTGGGGCATGGAGATGTACAAGCCGAAGGAGCGCCCGCTCGCCGTGGCCGAGCAGGCCGCGGTGGCCGAGCCCTCGCCCGAGGCCGCGGCCGGCCTGTTCGGGGGCCAGCCTGCGAGCACCGCGAGCAACTACCAGCTCACGGGCGTGATCGCGGCCGGGCGCGACAGCGCCGCGATCATCATCGCCGACGGCAAGCCGGCGCAGGCGATCAAGATCGGCAAGGACGTGGTCCCCGGCGTCACCGTGGTCGAGGTTCATCCGCGCTACGTGATGCTGTCCGAAAACGGCATGCGCAAGCGCGTCGAGATCACGGCCGACACGCGGCCAGCGGTGTCGATGGGCGGCGTGATCGAGGCGCCCGGCCAGGCCCAGATGCAGAACCAGCAGCCGGCCGATCAGCAGATGAACCGCCAGCAGAGCCAGCAGCCGATCGCGCAGGGCAGCGAGCAGCCGCCGCAGCTGGTCGAGGCGCCGCCGCCGACCCCGACCCCGCCGCCGCCGCCGCAGGTCGAGATGCCGCCGCCGACGCGTGCGGTCGGCGTGTCGCCGCCGACCGAGTAGTTTGCAGTCGATGCGCGCCGCGCTGCGCAGGCAGGGGCAGAAGAATTTCGGCCACCACCGCATCGCTCGCGCGCAAGTGCGGAGCAAGCAGGACCCGATAAAAATCGCTTACCACCACATCGTCCTCGCGAAGGCGGTGACCCATAGAACGTCAGCTCATAGCAACTGTTCTATGGGTCCCCGCATGCGCGAGGACGATGTGGTGGTGTGCGTATTTCTGCTTAACCTGGCGGCATAAACGCCCGAGGAGCCTCTCCTATGACCGTGTTCCCCACCCTAGCGGCCTGCCTCTGTTCGCTGGCCTTGCTCACCACTCCCGCCCGTGGCTCTGATCCTGGCCCTGCGACCACCCCCGCCAACTCCACCACCGCCACCATCACCGCCACCACCGCCACCACCGCCACCACCGCCACCACCGCCACCACCGCCACCACCACCACCACCGCCTCAGCCGCCTCAGCCCCAGCCCCGGCCACCGCCACCTTACCCGCAGCCGACACCCCCCAGCCCGCCCGCCCGCGCATCGCGCTAGTGCTCTCGGGCGGCGGCGCGCGCGGGCTGGCGCACATCGGCGTGTTGCGCGTGCTGCGCGAGCTGCATGTGCCGGTCGACATCGTGGTCGGCACCAGCATGGGCAGCGTGATCGGTGGCGCGTTCGCGGCCGGGACCTCGATCGCCGAACTCGAAAAAATGGCGCGCCAGACCGACTGGGACCGCGTCATCGCCGACCGCCCGCCGCGCGACGACCTCGTGTTCCGGCGCCGCGAGGAGGACATCCTGCAGCCCTCGCGCATCGAGTTCGGGGTGCACGACAACACCGTCTCGCTGCCGCCGGCGGCCGCCGGCAACGCCGCGCTCGAACAACTGCTCGGGCGCCTGCTGCCCGAGGGCACGCGCGACAAGCCCGTCGACACGCTGGCGCTGCCGTTCCGCTCGGTCGCGTCCGACCTCGTCACCGGCGAAATGGTCGAACTGACCGACACCCCGCTGTTCCTGACCATGCGCGCCTCGCTCGCCGTGCCGGGCGTGTTCGCGCCCGTGCGCGTGAACCGGCGGCTCGTCGTCGACGGCGGCCTGGTGCGCAACCTGCCGGTCGACATGGCGCGTGCGATGGGCGCCGAGATCATCATCGCGGTGAATGTGGGCACCCCGCTCGCGCCCGAGGAGGAGCTCGGCAGCCAGCTCGGCGTGGCCCAGCAGATGCTCAACATCCTGACCGAACAGAACGTGCAGCGCTCGCTCAAGGAGCTAGGCGCGCGCGACATCCTGGTCGCGCCCGAGCTCGACGGCATCGGCTTCCTCGATTTCAAAAAAATGGAGCCGGCCATGCGCGCCGGCGAGCTGGCCGCGCGCGCGCTGCGCGCGCGCCTGTTGCCCTTGGCGCTGCCGGCCGACCAGTACGCGCGCCTCGAAAACCTGCGGCTGGCGGCGCCGCCGCTGGCCGACGCCGCGCTCGCGCTGGCGCGGGTCGAGGTCCAGACCGACGGCGCGATCAACCCGCAGGCGCTCAAGGTGCAGACCGGGCTGGCCGAGGGCCAGCTGGCCAGCCGCGAGCAGGTGCGGCGCGCCGCCGACACCCTGTACGGACGCGGCGACGTGGCACGGGTCGAGACCGAGGTGCGCGACGAAGGCGGCCGGCGCGATGTGCTGATCAAGGCGACCGAGGCGAAATGGGCCTCGAGCCGGCTGCGCGTCGGGCTCGAGCTGGCCAGCGATTTCGACGACGCCAACAGCTTCGCGCTCAAGCTGATGCATGTGCGCACCTCGCTCAACGACTGGGGCGCGGAGTTGCGCAGCGTGATGCAGATCGGCGACTCGCGCCAGTTCGGGGTCCAGTTCTGGCAGCCGCTCGGTCCCGGCTCGCCGTGGTTCCTGGCGCCGTCGGTGCAGTACGGCTCGTCCTCGTTCGACGTGTTCAACACGGGGCGGCGCCAGAGCCGCGTGGTGTACAAGGCCAGCTCGGCGTCGCTCCAGCTCGGGCGCGAACTGGGCAACTGGGGCGACGTCGCGTTCGGGCTGCAGACCCAGAGCGCGGGGGTGCGCTTCGTGATTCCCGACGACCCGCAGGCGCCGCCCCAGCGCTCGCACGGCGCGACCCAGTACCTGCGCTTTCGCGCCGACACGCTCGATTCGCCCGGTTTTCCGAGCCGCGGCATGCTGGTCGAGGCGCTGGTCGAGCGCTCGAGCGGCGGCGCCGAGGCGCAGGTCAGCTCGTCGCTGCTGGCCATGGGCGCCTTCCACACCGAGGCCTGGGCCGGCCACGTCTACGGCGAATACGCGCGCGCCCAGCGCGGCGCGGCGCCGCTCAACCTGGGCGGCTTCCTGCGCCTGTCGGGCACCCAGACCGACGCCGTGCAGGGGCGCCGGATCGCGTTCGGGCGGCTGGTCATGGCGCGCCGCGTGGGCGCGCTGCCGATCACGCTCGGCGGCACCGTGCGGGCCGGGTTTTCGCTCGAGGCGGGGGGCGGCTTCGAGCCGGCCAATCCGCTGCGCGGCGATACGGTAAAAAGGGCGGCCAGCGCGTTCCTGTCGGTCGACACCCGCTTCGGCCCGACCTATTTCGGCGCCGGCGCGACCAAGGACGGCGACAAGACGCTGTATGTGTTCCTCGGGCCGGTCTGGTAAGAGGCGGCGGCGCCGGCGGGGGCGTCAGCCGACCCGCACGCGCGCCAGGAAGCTGGTCTGGTACCACTCCTGCGCCGATAAAGTCCGGCGCCCCCGGTCCTGCCACGGGTCGCGCACGGTCGCCGACACCACTTCGCCGCCGCCGTTCGGGGCCCGCGCATACACGAGCGAGGTCAGGACCATCGCGTGGCCCATGGTCCCGATGACCAGCGGCTGGTTCTGCGCGAGGTCTTGCGCGGCGGTGATCGGGTTTGCGGTCGACATGTCGGCGGACGCGCCGAAGCGGCGGCCGTTGTCGTCGCGCCATTCACGGTTCAGGTTGGCGAGGATTTGCCGGGGTTGGGCCGGCATGTTGACGATCCCGCCCCAGGTCTCGGCCACGATCCGGTGCTGCGGAACGTTGTAGCCGTAATAGCGGAAGATCATTTGGATGCAGGCGGCCCAACACCACTGCGAATTGCCCTGGGGGGAAATGTAGGCCATCGCGGAATCGATCCCCGATTCGCATTGCTGCATGCCGTTCGGGTAGTAGGGCGAGCAGGCGGTGCGCGCCAGCGCGGGCGCGCTCCAGGAGGCGGCGAGCGCCGCGGACGAAAGCAAAAGTTGTCGACGTTTCATGCGGGCTTCCCGTAAGCGATGAGCGGTTAAATGATAGTTCTGAAAATCACTATCATGAAATCACATTGGCTCGAAACGCGCCACCGCTAACTGCGATTTGGGTTTTCGCCTTTGCTCACATCGCTTAGGTCTGGACGTTGCTATTGGGCCGCTCGTGGCTGTCGTGGCGTCGGCGCCCGCCCAGCACGAGCGCGCGCGGTCCGCGTTCGCGCCCGAGTCATAGCCTCATTTCGGCGAGCGTTTTGACAACTGGCATATTCTTCAAATATTCGGGATATTTGGATGACATGTAATCGCGCATCGCCTCCTCACGGTCAACCACTCTCATTGAGAAGCTGCTGTCCTGGCTGTATATCCTCACGTCACCGATATAGTTGATCGAATTGGCCACTACAGTAAATTTGTTTGAGGCGTGGAGCGGGGCGTACTTCGGATACACCTCGATCTTGCTCCACATGTAGTCGCCCGCATCCAATGGAATGACCACATATTTTTCCTCGTCTTTCTTGCCAAAAACGAAACCTGTGGGCCCGATCAAATCTTCCGCGAACCGGATTCCAAAGGACGATTCGTTTTTAAAATCCATAAAACCGAGCCGGGCGTCTACGTTGGAGCTGATTTTTAAAACAAGCAGGCCTTGTTTCGGAGTGAGCTCCCGGCCGTCCTCAGCCTTCGGTGTAAATACGCAACCTTGCAAACCGACTAGTGCGACAAGGACAAAGGCGCTTGCGCTCGCGCGCCATTTTGGAAAATTTGGTAGTTGCATGGTAGCGAGAGTTTGTCTTTAAAGCGCGATCTTACCATGTAAATATTTCGATTTGGCAATGTAAATTGCCAGACTGGCACGGCAAATGGAAGCTATCGACAGCGGCCGATGGCGCGCCGAGGCAAAAAAAATGTAGATTCGCGCTCGTTTCTATTTTGTACTATCCGCTCTCGGCTCAGTCCAGCGCCGCCATGTGCCGTTCGTCGCTGTGGTGGCGCTGCTGCTCCTCCATCACGAGCGCGCCAAGTTCGCGCTTGAGCGCGTTGAATTCGGGCGAGGCCGGGTCGCGCAGGCGCGGCAGGTCGACCGCGATGTCGCGCTTGACCGTGCCCGGGCGGTAGGTCATGACGATGATGCGGTCGGCCAGGTAGAGCGCCTCCTCGATGCTGTGGGTGACGAAGATCACGGTCTTTTTGAGCTCGGCCCAGATCCGCAGCAGCTCGTCTTGCAGGTTGCGCCGCGTGAGCGAGTCGAGCGCGCCGAAGGGCTCGTCCATGAGCAGGATCGGCGAGTCGAGCGCGAGCACGCGCGCGATCGCCACGCGCTGGCGCATGCCGCCCGACAGGTCCTTGGGGAAGCGCTGCTTGCACTCCGACAGGCCCATCTTGGCCAGCAGCGTGTCGACGCGCGCCTCGATCTGCGCCTTTGGCATGCCCTTGATCTCGAGCCCGAAGGCGACGTTGGCCTGCACCGTCATCCAGGGGAACAGCGCGTACTCCTGGAACACCATGCCGCGCTCGGGCCCGGGCGCCGTCACGAGCTTGCCGTCGGCGTGGATGCTGCCGGCGCTCGGCGGCGCGAATCCGGCCAGCGCGTTGAGCAGGGTCGACTTGCCGCAGCCCGAAGGCCCGAGCAGGCAGACGAACTGGCCGCGCGCGATCTCGAGGTCGATGCCGTCGAGCGCGACGAGCTGGCCCGGACCCGGGTTGAACACCTTCGAGACAGCGCTGATGCTGATGTGGGCTGCCGTCATCTCAATGCTCCAAGCCGCGGTGCCAGCGCAGTAAATGGTTGTTCAGGCGGTTCATGGCCGAGTCGATCGCGAGGCCTAGCAGGCCGATCGTGATCATCCCGGCGATGATCTTGTCGGACCAGAAGAACTCGCGCGCCTCCTGGATGCGGAAGCCCAGCCCGTTGTTCACGGCGATCATCTCGGACACGATGACGACGATGAAGGCGGTGCCGATCCCGATCCGCACGCCCGACAGAATGTAGGGCACGGCGGCCGGCAGCATCACGCGCGTGAACATGGTGCGCTGGTCGGCGCCGAGGTTGCGCGCGGCGCGGATGTAGATGGCGTCGACCTGGCGCACGCCGGCGATGGTGTTCATCAGCACCGGGAAGAACGCGCCGAGCGCGATCAGGAACACGGCCGGCGGATTGCCCAGGCCGAACCACAGGATCGACAGCGGGATGTAAGCAATCGGCGGGATCGGGCGCAGCAGCTGGATGGTCAGGTTGAACCAGTTGTAGACGCGCGCGCTCGCGCCCATCGCCAGCCCGAGCGGCAGCGCCAGCCCGGCGCCGATGACGAAGCCGAGCGCCACCCGGTACAGGCTGCCGATCGCGTCGCCGATCAGCTCCCCCGAGAACAGCCAGCCGAGCCAGTTGCCGGCGGCGTAGGGCTGGGCCGGCGCGAGGTAGGCGAACCACTTGACCAGCACCGCCAGCGGCGAGGGCAGCACGTGCGGGTTGGCCCAGCCGAGCATCGCCACCGCTTGCCACACGGCCACCACCGCGACCGGCAGCACCAGGCCGACGCCCAGTTCGCGCCAGCGGGCCGTGCGTGCGCCCGGGCCCGTGGCCACCTTCGTGGCGCCGTGCGTTGCAGCATCCGCCGCCGCGTTCCTTACTGAATCCGTCGCCACACCGGTGCCCATGCGCGCTCCTATTTGACGTTCAGGCTCTTCTTGGCCGCCTCGAGCAGGTCGGTCTTGACCCAGTCGCGCGCGAGCGGCGGCTTGCCGATCCGTCCGGTGCCGGTCTTGACCATCATGTCGGTCGTTATCTGGATGTGCTCGGGCGTGATGTCGTAGGTGTAGGGCGAGTTGCCGATCGCGTCGTCGAAATCGTCCTTCGTGATCTGGCCCTTGAAGACGACATTGCGCACGTATTTTTCGGCCGTCTCCTGGCTGTCGATGAAGGTCTTGGTGGCGGTCACGAAGCAGCGCATGAACTTGGCGGCGACCGCCTTCTTGTTGTTGTAAAAGCCCTCGGTCATGACCAGGGTGCGCACGGGCGAGCCGATCGGGGTGTCGTAGGGCTTCTTGATCTCGACCCCGAAGCCCTTGTTGATGGCCTGCGACGACTGTGGCTCGGACTGCATGATGGCGTCGAGGTTCTTGCCCAGCAGCGCCTGGTTCAGGTCGGGATACGCGAGGTAGACCAGCAGCACGTCCTTGCCCGGCTGGTCCGAGTAGGTCAGGCCGTTTATCTGCAGCTCGGACAGCATCAGCAGGTCCTGGATGCCGCCGCGCGTGACGCCCACGCGCTTGCCCTTGAGGTCCTTGACGCTCTTGATGCCGATGCCGGGGCGCGCGAGCAGGCGCGCGCCGCCCTTGGCGAAGCCGGCCACGACGACGATCGGGGCGCCGCTGGCGCGCCCGAGGATGGCGGCCTCGGAGCCGGTGGCGCCGACGTCGAGTTCGCCGGCGATGATCGCCTGCATCACGTCGAGCCCCTTGGCGAAGATATGTTCCTCGACCTTGATGCCGCACGAGGGCGCGATCTCCTTGATGTACGAGACGGCGCCGTAATGGGCGAATTTGAGGTTGCCCACGCGCACCACGTCCTGGGCCCGGGCGGCGCCGGCGCCGATCAGGGTGGCGCAGAGCAGGGCGAGGGCGGCGGTGCGGCGGCGGGCTGGGTTGACTGGCATGCGATTCTCCGTGGGTGGTGGGGGCGGTGCGCGCGCACGCGGGCAGGGCGCAGCAGATCATACCAAGTCATTGTCAGTTCGTAAGGTGAATATTGTTGCGAAATAACAAGCTTTCGTCCCGACAATAATGCCGGCCATGCCGCTTTGATAAGGCGCGTATTAATTGTCAAACTGCAAAAATACGCGGCCGCTTGCGTGTCGCGCCGCTTTCAAAAATTGTTGTACCATGGAATCTTTATTGCCCTTAAACCATGCGCCGGCGCGCCGCCGGCGTCCCAGTTCGATTAGAGGAAATCATGCTCAACCCAATGAATATCGTCGCCTTCGGCAAGGACGACATCGAGAACACCCTCGGCAAAATGTCTGCCAAGCAAATCAACGAACTCGCCTTCGGCGCGATCCAGCTCGACGCGGCCGGCAAGATCCTCACCTTCAACGCCGCCGAGGCGGCGATTACGGGCCGCAACGCCGCGGCCGTGATCGGCAAGAATTTCTTCCGCGACGTCGCGCCGTGCACCGACACGCCGCGCTTCAAGGGCGTGTTCGACGCCGGCGTGCGCGCCAACAACCTCAACACGATGTTCGAGTATGTGTTCGACTTCAACATGGCCGCTACCAAGGTCAAGATCCACATGAAAAAAGCGATCAGCGACGGCACCTTCTGGATCTTCGTCAAGCGCCTGTAAGCGATGTCCGCCAACGCCCCCGCGCCGGCCGCCGTGCCTGAAGCGGCCGGCGCGGCGCCGTGGTGGCGCGCGCGCGCCCAGTTGCGCCGCTTCGTGGCCGACAGCGTCGCCGGCGAGCTCGCCCGCATGCGCCACGACCGCAGCCTGTCGAACGCGCACTGGGACGACGCGCTGTCGCTCGAGCACGACCTCGGCGTCGATTCGCTCGAACTCATGCAACTGGCCGGCACGCTGGCGCAGGCGCTGCACCTGCACCTGAGCGGGGTCGAGGACTACCTGCTCGCGCGGCGCACGCTGGGCCAGTGGGTCGACATCGCCGAAGTAGGGCTCGCGCACGACGCGCGCCGGATCACCTTCCACACCTCGGGCAGCGGCGGCGCGCCCAAGCCGTGCGAGCACGCGCTCGAGGCGCTCGAGCAGGAGGCGGCCGAACTCGCGCGCCTGTTCGCGGGCCGGCGCCGGCTGGTCGTCGCGGTCGCCTGCCACCACCTGTACGGTTTCCTGTTCTCGATCCTGCTCGCGCGCGCGCTCGGGCTCGGCGCCGACGCCGTCGTCGACGCGCGCGCCTGGCTGCCGGGCCAGCTCGCGCGGCGCCTGCTGCCGGGCGACCTCGTGCTCGGCCACCCGGCGTTCTGGCAGGGCGTCGCCGACGGCGCGCTGCGCCTGCCGGCCGACGTGGTCGGGGTCAGCTCGACCGCCCCGTGCGCGCCGGCGCTGGCGCGTTCGCTCGCGGCCAACGGGCTCGGCGCGCTGGTCGAAGTCTACGGTTCGTCCGAGACCGCCGGGGTCGGCTGGCGCGCCGACCCCGACGCCCCGTTCCAGTTGTTCGGGCACTGGTCGCGCGTGGCGGCGCTGCCGGCCACGCTGTCGCGCACGCTCGCCGACGGCAGCACCGTGGAGCGCGCCTGCCCCGACCTGCTCGATTGGCACGACGCGCGCAGCTTCGCGCTCGGCGGGCGCCACGACGACGCGGTCCAGGTCGGCGGCGTCAATGTGTTCCCCGAGCGCGTGCGCGAGGTGCTGCGCCAGCATCCGCAGGTGAGCGACGCGGCCGTGCGCCTGATGCGCGCCGACGAGGGCAACCGGCTCAAGGCCTTCATCGTGCCCACGGCCGGGGTGGACGATGCGGCGCAATTTACCGCCCAACTGCGGCCGTGGATCGACCGCATGCTGCCGGCCGCGCAACGGCCGAAGGCGATCGCGACCGGCACGGCGCTGCCGCGCACGGCCGCGGGCAAGCTGTGCGACTGGAACGCCGGCGATTAGGGGGGCATGTATTGCCGCCTAATACGCTTCAGAAATCACGTCGGAGAAAATTTAATATCAAAAACCAACATCGTCCTCGCGAATGGCTCGGCGCCCCCGCGTTGACCCATAGAACGGTTGCTAGGCGCAGACGTTCTATGGGTCCTCGCAAAGGGGGGCGCCGAGCCCGAGGACGATGTTGGTTTAAGTTTTAGAAGCCAGCAAATTCGCGATCTCTGTCGCATCAACAAGAAATTATGGTCCGCTTTAGAAGGCCGGCGGCGCGCGCCGCAGCGCCGTGAACGCGGCGAACTCCCACGAACGAAAGCCCAGCAGCAGCGTGAAGCCGTCGCGCGCGCCGCCGGCCAGACGGCGGTCGTTCTGGTGCAGGCGCGCCAGTTCGCCGGCCAGCTGGCGGATCTTGAGCACGAGCTCCTGCGCGCTCGGCAGCGACAACCGCGCCGGCAGGCACATCAGGGTCTCGCCCGGGCCGTCGAAGTGGCCGTTGAAGTAGTCGGCCACCACGTGCTCGCGGAAGTAGTGCTGCACCGGGCCGTCCGGCATCCAGTGGAAGGCGTTGGAGACGCGCAGGCTGTAGCGGTTGAGCGGCTTGAGCTCGATCACGCGCAGGCGGTCGAGCTCGGCGAGGTAGCCGATGCATTCGGTCTCGCTCAGTGCGTACGTCTCGAGCACCTGCTCGACGCTCCAGTGGCCCAGGCAGCAGATCGCCACGAGCAGCAGGCGCGGATTGGCGATCAACGATTTTTCCTGGGTCAGGGTCAGGGTGTCGGCATGCACCTTGTGGTCGGCCGCGCGGCGCAGCACGTCCTCCATCGCGATGCCGGCGGCGCCGCAGATCTGGGCCAGCCGCGACAGCGACATGTCCTTCTGGCCGAACATGCGTTTGATGCTCGACTCGCTCATGTCGATGCGCTCGGCGAGCATCTTGTACGTGATGCCGGCGGCGCGCAGCTCGGAGCGCAGGATCTGCACGACCAGTTCGGGTGAACTCATGAAACTCCCAGGGCTTTAGTAAATAAACGTCGAGAAATGGTTCGGATATCGTCGGAAAGTCGTTCAAAAGTCGCATCTGGCGCGACCTTAGGCGCAGTTTAGCGCTGCTTTGGACAATGCGCTGGTACTTTTTGGCGCAAGCGGCGAGACTGGGTTCCTGCATCCGATCCGTTGTTCCAGACACGGCCGCAACGCCGAGCGCGTCGCCGCCAACGCATGGCCTGATCGCGGGCGCCCGTCGCGGGCGCCCGCAGGCGGCCAACCCGCACCGCCCTCCACACTGCCAGACCGCGTTTTCCAGGTGGCCTGCATTCCTGTGTTCCTGAATCCCTGAATCCCTGTATCCATGCACAAAGCCCGGCACTGTATCCACCACGCGCCGGGCCGCGCGCGCACAATGCTTAACTCTTGGCCGCGCTCGCCATTCCGTGTTGCATGACGACCGCCATATTGTCGAACAGGCCTTCCCAGGCGGTCCGGTGGGCCGGGCTGAACACGGCGCCGGCGCGCACGCAGATGGTGTCGATCAACACGTTGCGCATGACGCCGAAATAGGCCTGCTTGACCTCGTAGTGGTGGTGCCGCACGCCGGAGGCGCGCAGCAACAGCAACAGCGTTTCGGGCTGGTGCACCAGTTCGACCGTCTCGCCGAGGGTGTGGGTCAGGCGGCCCTGTTGTTCGGTCATGTCGCCCGAAAACAGGCCGATCACCGCCGGCGCGACCGCGAACAGGTTTTTATAAAAGTCGGCGGCGAAGTCGCCCGGGGCTTGCACGGCGCTGTTCCAGGCCGTGGTGATCAGTTCGGCGGTGGCGCCGTCGATCGCCATCAGCCATTGTTCGGCAATCTGGAGCTGGGCTTTGTTGGGCGCGCGTGCGCTTGCTGCTGTGGTCATCGGCTGGGCTCGTGGTGGGCGCGTGGCGCTTGCGCGGTGAATGAGTGCTTGTTCTTTTATGCTCACGGGCATTGTATATCCGTACCATCTTGCTGAACAGATAGGCAAGGCCAGTGATGTCGTAATGTCTTTACTACGGTACAATTTGTTCTGGTAATCAATACTTTCGGTCCGCCAGATCGGGGCCGGTCAGGCCCGCCAATGGAGTCGCATTTGAACAAAACTAAATACCAGGTTCTGGCAGACGAGCTCGCGCAAGCGATCGGGAGCGGCAAGCTGTCGCCCGATGCGCGCCTGCCCTCGGTGCGCGAGCTGATGGCGCAGCACAGCCTTAGCCTGGCCACGGTCAACAGCGCGCTGCACACGCTCGAACGCCAAGGACTGGTCGAGCCGCGCGCCAAGGCCGGCTACTTCGTCAAGCGGCCCGTGCGCGACACGCCCGCCGCCGCGCGCGCCGACCTGGCCGGCGCGCCCTCGGTGGCGCGCAACTGGGGCCCGTCCGAAGACTTGTTTCCGGGCCAGCGCTGGCAAAGCCTGCTCGGCAGCGTGATCCGCCGCAATCCATTCCTGAGCACCCGCTACACCTTCGGCCTGGGACACCCGCGCCTGCGCGCCGAATTGGCGCGCCGCAGCGCCGAGAACGGCTGCTTTCTCAAAGAGGACGAACTGATCATCACGCACGGCGCGACCGAGGCGCTGGTGCTGGCGTTGCGCGCGAGCACCGAGGCCGGCCAGCGCGTGCTGGTGCAGGCGCCCGTCGGCGCGCTGTTCACGCGCCTGCTCGACACGCTCGCGCTGGTGCCGGTGCTGCTCGAGTGCAAGGTCGACGATCCCGGTTTCATCGCCGAGGTGCAGGCCAGGCTCGAGGGCGAGGACGCGCCCAAGGTGTTTTTGCTGGTCGCTAACTACCACTTCCCGACGAGCGCGCTGATGCCGCTCATGGCCAAGCGCAACCTGCTGCGGCTGGCCGAGAAACATGCCGTCACGCTCATCGAGGACGACGTCTACGGCGACCTCCAGCATGCCGGCGCGCGGCCGCTGACGCTCAAGTCGTTCGACCTCAAGGGCAATGTGGTCTACGTCAATTCCTGCTCCAAGACGCTGGCGCCGGGCCTGCGCATCGGCTGGCTCGCGGCCGGCAAGTGGCGCGAGCGCATCGCCTACATGAAGTCGGCGTCGGCGAGCACGGTCAGCGAATTGTCGCAACTGGTGCTGGCCGAATTCCTGGCCCAGGGCAGCCATGTGCCGCACCTGCGCAAGATCCGCAAGGAACTCAAAAGCCGCACCGGCGAATACCTGTCGATCATGCGGCTGGCGCTGGGCAAGTCGGTCGAGATCGGCGACGTCGCGGGCGGCTTCAGTCTATGGCTGCCGCTGCCCGAACAGGTCAGCGCCGAAGAGATCCAGTTGCGCCTGCACACTTACTGGCCCTTGCTCGAGGGCGAGGATTCGCCGCAGATGGTGGTGGTCTCGCGCGGGCTGTGCTTCAACACCTCGATCGCGCTGAGCGATCCGCTGCGCCGTTCGCTGACCGCGTTCTGCTTCTACCTGCGCGGACTGTACTAGCCGCCAACGTCGCCCTCGCGTAAACCCACATCGTCCTCGCCAAGGCGGGGACCCATAGAACGTTGGCACTGAGCAACTGTTCTATGGGTCCCCGCATGCGCGAGGACGATGTGGGTTTAGGGTGCGGTCTGCCGGCGCTTGCAATTTCTACGAGTGCCCGCCTTCGCTAAACCGATCAAGCTGCAATCTTCTCGGCGGCCGCATCCATCATGACACTGGCCATGACCCCGTACACGGTGGTCCAGGCTTCCTTGACTTCGTCGGTGAACGCCGCGCCAAGACCCTGCTCGAGCGTTTGCACGAACGCGCCGCCGACGGTCATGTAGTGCGCGTCCTTGACGCCGTAGGCGCCGTGGCGTTTGCCCAGGCCCTGAAGCACCGGCACCAGCTTGTCGAGTTCGCCCAGCTTGCCGACCGCGACGCCGATCATCGTCATCAGCTTGTTGCCTTGCTCCGTCATGTCGCCGCGGAACAGGTGCTTGAGCGTGGGGTCCGCCGCGAACAGATTCTGGTAGAACAACGCGGCGGCCGTCGGTGCGATCGCGGCGACCGAGGTCCACGATTGTTGTACGAGGGTGATGGTGCTTGGATTTAACATGATGTTTCCTAAATGAGATGTGGGCGCGGACGGTCAGGCGGCCAGGCGCGGTTTCATGGAGATCTTGCAGACGGACGACCAGGCATCCTTCACTTCGGCCGTGAAATCATCGCCAAGGCCCTCTTCGAGCGTCTTGAAAAAGGCCGCGCGCACGGTCTTGTAGCGCTTCTGGTTGATGCCGTAGACGCCGCTCTGGCCGGCGAAGTTGTTCAGGATCGGCACCAGGGTCTCGAGCTCGTCGAGCCGGTCGACCGCCACGCCGATCATGCGCATGAATTTGCGGCCCTCGTCCTTCATGCCATCCTTGAGCGCGGGTTTGAGCGCCGGATCGGCACGGAACAGGTTGTTGTAGAACTTGCCCACGGTGTGCGGCAAGCATTCCTCCGCGCGTTTCCAGGAATCTTGTACCAGGGCGATTTTGTGTTGGTTTGACATTACTTACTCCCGTTTGCCAGTGTTTGGTGGTTTACACGTGCTGGCGGGCCGGGTCGATAATGCGCGCGCCTAAGCAACAGGATCTATTCTGATCGTGTTGGGGAGGGCGAAACAGATACAAAGGGCGCGTTTGTATGTGGATACAGCGAAGCTTGGCAGCCGTCGTGGACGGGCTGCAAAGTTTGGCGGCCGCAGCGGGGGTGTTACTTCTTGGGGGCGCGCGGCGGCGCCTTGGGCACCACGGCACCGGCGCCGCCGCGCTTGGCGGCGGGTGCGGCGAACTTGCGCTGCTGGCCCGCCATGTCCGGCTCCGCGCGCGCCGTCACAGCACGTAGCGCGACAAGTCCTCGTTGATGGCGAGTTTGTCGAGCCGCTCGTTGACGTACGGGGCGTCGATCGTGACGACCCGGCCGCTCGTTTCGCTCGCCGTGAACGAGACTTCCTCGAGCAGTTTCTCCATCACCGTGTAGAGCCGGCGCGCGCCGATGTTCTCGGTGCGCTCGTTGACCGAAAAGGCGATCTCGGCCAGCCGGGTGACGCCCTCGGGCGCAAACACCACGCTCACGTTCTCGGTCGCCAGCAGCGCCTCGTATTGCTTGGTAAGGCAGGCGTCGGTGCTGGTCAGGATGCATTCGAAATCGGCGATCGAGAGCGACTCGAGCTCGACCCGGATCGGGAAGCGCCCCTGCAGCTCCGGGATCAGGTCCGAGGGCTTGGCCAGGTGGAAGGCGCCCGAGGCGATGAACAGGATGTGGTCGGTGCGGATCATGCCGTACTTGGTGTTGACGGTGGTGCCCTCGACCAGCGGCAGCAGGTCGCGCTGGACGCCCGCGCGCGAGACGTCGGCGTTGCCGGTTTCGGAGCGCGAGGCGATCTTGTCGATCTCGTCGAGGAACACGATGCCGTTCTGCTCGACATTGGCGATCGCGATCTGCTTCATCTCGTCGTCGTTGATGAGCTTGGCGGCCTCCTCGTCGATGAGCAGCTTGAACGCCTCCTTGATCTTGATCTTGCGCGGCTTCTTGCGCGCGCCGCCGATGCCCGAGAACATAGACTTGATCTGTTCGGTCATCTCCTCCATGCCCGGCGGGGCCATGATCTCCATGGCCGGGCCGGATTCGGCCAGTTCGAGCTCGATCTCGCGCTCGTCGAGGCCGCCCTCGCGCAGGCGCTTGCGGAAGGTCTGGCGCGTGCTGTCGCCTTCTTTCGGTTCGCCCGGGGTCGGGCTGACATTGAAGCCGAAGTCGCGCGCCGGCGGCACCAGGATGTCGAGCACGCGCTCCTCGGCGGCCTCCTCGGCGCGTTTGCGCACTTTTTTCATTTCGCTCGCGCGGGTCTGCTTGACGCCGATCTCGATCAGGTCGCGGATGATGGTGTCGACGTCGCGTCCCACGTAGCCGACCTCGGTGAACTTGGTGGCCTCGATCTTGATAAACGGTGCCTCGGCCAGGCGCGCGAGGCGGCGCGCGATCTCGGTCTTGCCGACGCCCGTGGGGCCGATCATGAGGATGTTTTTGGGGGTGATCTCGTGGCGCAGCGGCTCGGCGACCTGCTGGCGGCGCCAGCGGTTGCGCAGCGCGATGGCGACCGCGCGCTTGGCGTTGCCCTGGCCGACCACATGCTTGTCGAGCTCGGTGACGATCTCCGAGGGGGTCATGTTCATGATGTTGGATGGCATGGCTTAGTCCAGCGTTTCGATGATGTGGGACATATTGGTATAGATGCACAACTGGCCGGCGATGGTCAGCGACTTGCTGACGATCGCGGCCGGCGAGAGCTCGGTGTTTTCTTGCAGGGCCTTGGCCGCGGACTGGGCGAAGGTGCCGCCCGAGCCGATCGCGCCGACCCCGTCCTCGGGTTCGAGCACGTCGCCGTTGCCGGTGATGACGAGGGTCGATTCGTGGTCGGCCACGAGCAGCATCGCCTCGAGCCGGCGCAGCACGCGGTCGGTGCGCCAGTCCTTGGCCAGTTCGACCGAGGCGCGCAGCAGGTTGCCCTGGTGTTTTTCCAGCTTGCCTTCGAAGCGGTCGAGCAGGGTGAAGGCGTCGGCGGTGCCGCCGGCGAAGCCGACCAGCACCTTGCCCTGGTACACCTTGCGCACCTTGCGCGCGGTGCCCTTCATGATGACGTTGCCGAGTGTGACCTGGCCATCGCCGCCGAGCGCGACCTGTTTGCCGCGCCGCACGCACAAGATTGTGGTGCCGTGAAATTGTTCCATGCAAGCCTCTTGGTTATTTGTCCAGCCTCTGGAGAATGGGGCTGTTAGGCGAAATTACAAGAGATGGCGTTGGCGTTTTCCAAACCCAGAAATCGTGTCGGGAGAATCAAAACAACAACAACCAACATCGCCCTCGCGCATGCGGGGTGCCATGGAACGCTGGCTCTAAGCAACTGTTCTATGGGGGCGAGGCATGCCTCGCCGCCTTCGCGAGGGCGATGTTGGTTTTGGTTTATTTGGTGCTGGCGACACGATATTTGATGCGACTGCAAACCGAACCGGCCGTGACGCGCCATCAGGAACCGTGCTTAATATTTGTGCGGAAACAAGCGCGAAACGCTCGAATAACCCAGCAATTTGAACAGCGCCGCGACCAGATGGTTCATGTCGCGGAATTCGATGCGCTTGTCGGCCGCGTGCAATGGCCGCAAACGGCTCAGAAGTGAGCTCGCCGCGCTGTAGTCGACGCGCCCGAGCCGCGAGCAGTCGAGTACGACGGGGTCGTATTCTTCGGCGTAGGCTTCGATTTTTTCAAACAGGGTGCTGCTGAAGCCGTCGATTAACGGTGGCAGCATGAAGCGGTCCGAGGTCGACGGCGCACGCACGCTCGCGGCGGCCGCGGCGGCCGCTGCCGCCATGTTGGCGGGCGCCTCGAACGACGGCGGCGACACTTCGTAGGTCACGCAATAGTCCATCGCGGTCTCTTCGAAGTCTTTTTCTTTGTTCATCAGTTGGAGCAGGGACAGCAGCAGCAGCCATGGCGCCTCGCTCGCGTCGCGTTCGCCGATGGCGATATTGGCGCGGATGATGTCGGCCAGCTCGCTCGCGCCCGCGACGATGAGCTCGCCGCCGCCGGCGCGCAGGTCTTTCATCGCGCCGAGGATCAGGGTGCAGCCTTCGGGTGTCGCCGATTTGACGCGCGCGAACTCGAGGCGGAACATCGGGCTGCTGCCCCTGAGCGCGAGCAGGCGCTCGAGCTGCGGCGCGATCGCGGCGTCGAGCGCGCCCGTGAAGGCCTCGGTCGGGGTCACGCCCGAGCGCGCGCTGTTGTCGTCGGCGCCCGCAGGCGGCGGCGCCGACCAGCTCGGCGGCGAGGTTTCGAAGCGGCTCGCGTAGTCGATCGCGACGTTGTCGAAGTCGTCCTGGCGGCCGCTGACCTGGTACAGGTCGAACAACATCCACCAGACGGTGCGGTCGGTCATGCCGACGTCGGCCAGGCTCTCGAGCAGCAGGTGCTCGGCGACCTCGAGCTCGTCGTTGGCGTACATGATGGCGATTTCTTCGATGACCGGCGCGGTCGTCGCGTGCAGCGGGGCGTCGGAGACCTCGTCGTCGGCCAGCAGCTCGGTCGTGGCCAGCTCGAGCATCGGCAGGGTCGGATGGGGGGTGTTGTCGCCGACGGCCTTGGCGCCGATGCGCACGGTGCGCTTGGCGCCGCTGCCCCAGGCCGGCTCGGGGGTGTTGAAGATGTCGGACGCCATGGCCGATTCGATCGCGTCGATCTTGGCGGCGGTGGCGCGGGCGATTTCGCGCTGGCGCGCCCGCTCGGTGTCGGAATCGCCCATGCGGGTGGACTCGCCGCCGCGCGCACGCGCGTCGACTGCCGGGTCTTCCGGCTCTTCGTTCTTTTTTCCCTTAAAAATGGAGAAAATGCCCACGTCGTTTCCTGTCTGATGTTGCGGCGCTGTTCGTCACGGTAGCACGGCATGCGGTCGAACGGACCGCGCACCGCTCATACCGGTCAAAAATAATGGTGCGAACCTATAGTGTAGCCGAACGGCAAGGCTTTCGTTGTACTGGTGAACATAATTGCGTCCGCAAATACAAACGGGCGCTTGCGCCACGCCAAAACAGGTGGAAAAAAAAGCATGCGTTGTTGCTCGCATGCTTTTGGACCGGAATGGCGCGTTTAGTCGCCGTAGAGTTTTTGTTTGAGCTCGCGCCGTTGCTGCGCTTCGAGCGAGAGGGTCGCGGTCGGGCGCGCGATCAGGCGCGGGATGCCGATCGGCTCGCCCGTCTCTTCGCACCAGCCGTAGTCGCCGCCGTCGATCGAGGCGATCGATTGCTGGACTTTTTTGAGCAGCTTGCGTTCACGGTCGCGCGTGCGCAGTTCGAGCGCGTGTTCTTCTTCGATCGTGGCGCGGTCGGCCGGGTCGGG
>JAZKIN010000018.1:0-7724 GCA_040384885.1 Pseudomonadota bacterium
GGGGACCCATAGAACAGTTGCTATGAGCTGCTGTTCTATGGGTCCCCGCATGCGCGAGGACGATGTTGGTTTATTATTTTTAGATTTTCCCCGATACGATTTTGAAGCGTTGGAACGCATAGCGCTCAGGGCCGCGGCTGCGGCGCCGCCGGCGGCACCACGATCTGCTCGTTCAGGCGCAGGAACTTGAAGCCGGCCAGTTGCAGGCCGTCGCGTCCGGCCTGGCGCTGCTCGGTGCGCGCGATAAACGCGTCGAAACTCTCCTCGCGCACCTGCGGCGCCGACGAATGGAGCAGATTGCGCCGCCCGTCCGGCGCCACCACCACCAGCCCGACATGGGTGGTCAGATACTCGGCGCCCTTGCGCGAGACCACGTTGACCATGTCGCCGTCGCGCAGCCCGGCCAGCACCGCGGCCACGCGCGCCTTCGGCACATAGGCCTGCTCGCTGACCTGCACCGCGAGCCCGCTGTCGGTGTTGTGGCGCGACTTGAGGAAGCCCGCGCGGTCGACCGTCATCCGGTAGGAGGCGCCGCCGGCGCCGCCGAGCGCGGCGCTGGCGTCGGTCAGCAGCCAGCCGTTGTTGATGTTCCAGTCCACTTCCGTGTAATGGTTGCGTGTGGCGACCCCGACCACGCCATCCTTGTAGCGTATGCGCTGCAGCATCCAGAAAAACTCGGCCCATGAGCGGCTCAGCGCCATCGCGTAGCTGTGCTCGGCGAAGGTGACGCAGTCGCTGTGCCCCAGGCTGAACATCGGCAGGCCGTCGTTGAGCTGATACGGGTATTCGCCCATCAGGTTCAGGCGGTAGGGCTGGCCGATGTTCCTGCGCGCGATCGCCGCGATGCGCTTGCGCAGGTCGGGCTCGGCCTGCTGCATCTCGGCGATGTAACGGTCGACCTCCTGCGGCGTCATCTGGAAGAGCTGTTTGGCCGGGCTCGCTTGTTGCGCCGCCGCGGGCGCGTTCGATGGCGGCGTGGCTTGGGCGAGCAGGGGCAGGGTGGTGCAAACGGCGAGCAGGAGTGAGCGGAATGGCATCGGGGAACTGGCGGTGGAGAATGATCCTCCACTGTACAGCCTGCAAGGGCCGGGCGACAACACGCGAGGGCGCGCCCCTTAGAAAAAGAGCCTGGCGACGGAGCTGGTCCGTTGCAGGCTCTTAATGCTTGCCGTGGCGCCGGGTGGCTTCGACTCCCTTAGTCCGACAGCCTCCTAGCGCTTGTCGTCATCGCGGTCGTCGTTCTTGTGGCTTTGACGGCCGGCTTCCGCATGCTGCTCGGGAGTGCCGCCGCGGGTGCCGCCCGTGGCCTTGTTGCCCGAGCCAGAATCGTGCGACCCGGACTGGCGGCTCGCGCCTGTGTTCTTGTCGTCGTTCTTGTGGCTTTGGCGGCCCGCTTCGACATGCTGCTCGTGGGTGCCGCCCTGGTTGCCCGAGCGCGAACCCGACTCGTTCGAGCCGGACTGGCGGCTCGCGCCGCTGTCCTTGTCGTCGTTCTTGTGACTTTGGCGGCCGGCTTCGACATGTTGCTCGTGGGTGCCGCCCTGGTTTCCCGAGCGGGCGCCCTGGGAATTGCTGCCGGAACCTTTCGAGCCCGATTGCTTGTTGCTGCCCGTGCTGTCGTTTTGCTTGTTGCCTTGGTTCTTTTGATTCGAGTTCATGTTCATTCCTTTGCAGAGTTTGAAAATGTGTCAATCCCAGTTCCGGTCAGGAAAATATTTCTTGGCCGCGTTTCCGGTGAAGCAATAATGGGATCCGCACAATTGAACCGCCATCGGAGTATCACTCGAACGCATGTAGGAGATACTCCGACAAACTTGCAAAATACCTACTTTTCCAATCAGTAAATTAGCTTCGTCGACACGCATTCCATACAGCACAGGTATGCGAGTTGCGAATACTGGTGGTAAACGTTTTGGTGCTACTACAAAGCTACGTGTTAATCTATTGCCAATTCCGTGTCGATGCGGATTGCCGTTTTGGCGCTGCGGCGACGCCTTTTTTGCCGCATATTTAAGGAGACGGGAATGAGACTCTTGATCGCTGCACTTTTATTTGTGCTTAGTTTTAATGTCCACGCGAAAAATCCGGGGGAGGGCGCCCAAAGCTGTGTGAACGCGTCGAGCAGCGGTGGAAAGGTCACCTTCACGAATAACTGCGGCGTCAAGGTGTTCGTGCTCTGGTGCGGTGACCTCAGCTACTCGAAAAAGAAATGCGGGGATGGACCGAAAGGCGGGCACTACACGCAGTCAGCCAACATAGATGTAGGCGACGAGTCGGTGGCGACGGTCAAAGGGCATTACGAATATAACGCCTGCAAGGGTTCTATCGGCTTTGGAAATGATGGCTACTACGAGGACAGCAGCAGCGGCGCGGTGAGGTGTCTGGCGCGTTAGCAGGGACGTTTGATGGCGCCCGCACCGCTTGGCGGGCAAGCGCATCGGCGCTGCCGCCACGGTGGTGTTAAAACTCTTCCCAGTCGGCATCCTGGCGCTTGGGCCGGGCGCGGCTGGCGCCGGCCGGGCGCGACGGCGGGCGCGCCGCTGCGGCGGCGACCGGACGCGCCTTGGTCGGCGCGGGCGCGGGCGGCGCCGCCCGCGCGACCCGCGCCTGCTTGGGCGAGAGGATTACGGTGCCGATCAGCTGGCCCAGCGTGGCGGCCTGTTCGCGCATCGCGCCGGCCGCGCTGCTGGCCTGCTCGACGAGCACCGCGTTGGCCTGGGTCGCCTGGTCCATCGCCGCGATCGCGAGGTTGACCTGTTCGATGCCGCTGGTCTGTTCGGCGCTCGCGTCGGCGATCTCGCCGATGATCGCCGTGACCCGCTTGACGCTCATGACCACCTCGTGCATCGTGGCGCCGGCCTTGTCGGCCAGCAGGGTGCCGGCCGTGACCTTGTCGACCGAGTCGTCGATGAGCGACTTGATCTCCTTGGCTGCGGCGGCCGAGCGCTGCGCGAGGTTGCGCACCTCGGCGGCGACGACGGCGAAGCCGCGCCCCTGTTCGCCCGCGCGCGCCGCCTCGACCGCCGCGTTGAGCGCGAGGATGTTGGTCTGGAACGCGATGCCGTCGATGACGCCGATGATCTCGGCGATCCGTTTCGAGCTGTCGTTGATCGAGGCCATGGTGTCGACGACCTCGGCGACCACCTCGCCGCCCTTGACCGCGACCTCGGAGGCCGACACCGCCAGTTTGCTGGCCTCGAAGGCGTGCTCGGCGTTCTGCTTGACGGTCGAGGTGAACTGTTCCATCGAGGCGGCCGTCTGCTCGATCGCGGCGGCCTGTTGTTCGGTGCGCGCCGACAGGTCCATGCTGCCGCTGGCGATCTCGCCGGCGCCTTCGGCGATCACGTCGGTGCCGCTGCGCACGTTGACGATCATGCCGGCCAGCTTGTCGTTCATGTCGTGCATGGCGTCCATCAGCAGGCCCGAGGCGCCGCGCGGGCGGGTGCCGCCGGGCGCGGAGAGGTCGCCCGCGGCGACCCTGCGCGCCAGCCCGATCGCCTCGTTGACGGGGCGCGCGAGCTCGCGCGCGAGCCACATCGCCAGCGCCGCGCCGAGCCCGAGGCCGAGCAGCAGCAAACCCCAGGTCCAGTTGCGCGCGCTCGCGAGGCGCGCCTGCGCGAGCGCCTCGGGCGCGCGCGCGCCCGCCGCCGCGCCGCCGGCGAGCGCGTTCATCTGCGCGAGCTCGGTGAGTTGCCAAATCGACACAATGGCGCTGAAACACAGCAGCACGGCGAAGGCGCCGTAGAGCTTGGTGTTGATGTCGAGCTGGCGGAGCGTTAACATGGGCTTTCCTTCGCGTGGGCCGGGATGGTGGCTTGACCATGTTAAGGAAATTGCCTTGTGAATACTTGCGTAATGTCAACAAGTTAAGCTTGGGCAAACCGACGACGGAATGCCCCCGAAGCGAGGAATAGATCAAGAAAAACGCCTCTAATCGTCAATATGATATTGCATTCTGGCAATTTTCGTTCATAATTGGGTTTGGGCAATTCCGCAAACCAACCGGCAGATCAGGCATGTCTCCCACCACGCAACCAAACCAGGCAGCGACGAAGACAGCAGACGGCGTCTCACGGCAAGAGACGATCGAGAACTTGGTCAAGATCGTCATCAAACACGCGGGCGAGCAATTGCTCGGCGTCGGCACGCGCCTGCTCGGCGCGCTGCTCGACCCGACCGACATGACCAAGATCGAGGCGCGCATCGTGTACACGCGCGTCAAGGCCGGCAAGCTGCTCAAAGACAACAACTACGCCTTCTTCCACCTCCAGTCGACCGTGCTCGAGCGCGTCTTGCGCAAGGAGCTCAAGGAGCTGGCGCCGCTCGCGCGCCAGCTCAACGTGACCGGCGGCGCGCTCGAACTGGTGCCGTTCGAGGAGATGGACAACAAGGTCGCGTTCGACGCCCTGAGCCGCCCGTTCGAGATGCGCTACGCCGACCAGATCGCCACCCTGAACCTGCGCCTGGCGTCCCTGCTCGGGCGCGAAGCCTTGCGCAACAACCAAAACCCGTTCCGCCCCGACCTGTTCCTGTCGGCGGTCCACCAGGCCTGGTGCGAGTTCGACCCCGATCCCGAGTCCCACGCGCTGATCCCGACCATGCTCTCGCCCGAGGTGCTGTTCGATTTCACGCCGATGTACGAAGAGCTCAACAACGCGCTCAAGCGCAAGGGTGTGCTGCCGGGCGCGCTCGACGCGCTCAACATCAAGAAAACCGAGGGCAAGGCCGCCGCCAAGGCCGCGCGCGCCAAGGAAAAGGCGGCCCTGTCCAAGCAGTTGCGCCAGTTCCTCGCCGGCGAGGGCGACGATGAAAAGGACGACGGCTTCGACCTGTCGGTGCCGCTGATCCCCGACCTGCCTTCCATGCCCCAAGGTAATGGCGGCTGGCGTCCGAGCGGCGCCGACAGCAGCATGCAGGCGATCGCGCCGCTCGCCGCGCCCGCGCGCCACGACGGCGCCGCCCAGATGCACAACGCGCTGCCGGCCCAGGGCCGCTACGACGGCGGCGCCCACCAGCAAAACGGCGTGCCCGGGCAGGGCCGCCACGACGGCGGCGCCCACCTGCAAAACGGCGTGCCCGGGCAGAACCGCCACGACGGCGGCGTCCAGCTGCAAAACGGCGTGCCGGGGCAGGGCCGCCACGACGGCGGCGCCCAACTGCAAAACGGCGTGCCGGGGCAGGGCCGCCACGACGGCGGCGCCCACCTCCAGAACGCGCTGCCGGCGCAGGGCCGCTACGACGGCGGCGCCCATGTCCAGCACGGCTCGCCGGCGCCGGGCCGCAACGACGGCAGCGCCCCGATGTTCAACGGGCTGGCGGGGCACGGGCAGCACGCCGGCGCCATGCACAACGGCCAGAGCGGGGCCGGGCATTACGACGGCGGCCACGGCCTGCCGATGGTGCCCCTGCTGTCGATGCTCGGCGACATCCAGCAGCGCTCGGTCATGCCGGCCGCGCCGGGGCAGGGCGGCGCGGCCGCGCACGGCCAGGCCTTCCCGACCAGCCTGCGCCAGCGCATCCCGCAAGGCAGCGTCTCGCGCGGCGAGGAGGGCACGATCGACCTGCTGTCGAAGATCTTCGACACGGTCTACCAGGACCCGAGCATCCCGCGCGAGATCCGCGACCTGATCCAATACCTGCAGATCCCGGTGCTCAAGGCCGCGCTGGTCGACAAGGATTTCTTCTTCGAGGAGGCGCATCCGGCGCGGCGCATGATCGACCTGCTCTCGCGCATGGGCATGGAGCAGCGCAAGGGCGCCGACGATCCGCTGCTGCACGCGATGCGGCGCAGCGTCGACAAGGTCGGGCGCGACTTCGACAGCAGCCCGGGCGTGTTCGCCGACGCCGTGGCCGAGCTCGAAATCTCGATCAAGCACGAGGAGACGGCGGCCCAGGACGCGATCGCGCAGCCGATCGCCGCCGCCCTCAAGCAGGAGCGCGTGGTCGCCGCGACCCGTTCGGCCAGGTCGGCCGTCGCGGTGCGCGTGAGCAGCGGCGAGGTCGTGACCGTGCTCGAAACCTTCCTCGAGAACAAATGGACCTCGGTGCTCACGGTCGCCTACAGCGTCGAGGAGAGCAAACCGGGCGCCGTCAGCAACGCGACCAAGACCATGGACGAGCTGATCTGGAGCGTCAAGCCGAAGCTGACCCACGCCACGCGCAATGAATTGATCAAGAAGCTGCCGGGCCTGCTTTCTTCGCTCAACAAGTGGCTCGACGTGATCCAGTGGCAGGACGCCGAGCGGCTCCAGTTCTTCGCCGAGCTGGCCGAATGCCACGCCTCGATCGTGCGCGCGCCGGTCGACCTGTCGCCCGAGCGCCAGCTCGAGATCGCGGTCGAGGTCGCCCAGCAGGACGCGCTGCGCCGGATCGAGAAGGAGAACCTGGTCGAGCAGGAGCCCGAGCCCGTCGTCGACGACGCCGTGCTCGAGGTCGACGCGTTCGAGCGCAATATGCTGGTCGACTTCGTGCAGGCCGACGCCAGCGTGCGGCGGGTCAAGCTTGCCTGGATCAGCCCGCTGCGCACCCTGTTCATTTTTTCGACCATGGAGAAGCAGGAGGCGTTCTCGATCTCGGTCGAGAAGCTGCTCGCGGCCTGCCGTGCCAAGCGCGTCAGCGTGGTCGGCACCGACGGCGTCGTCACGCGCGCGCTGGCGCAGGCGATGGATTCGGCCAACGACGACGAGGGCGGGCAGCGGCTGCGCGCCTGATCTTTGACCCGCCCGCGGCGCTGCGCCGCCAACGCCGCGCCGCCGACCGCCGCGCGGCGTTTTTTCGCGTGCGCGGCCGAGTCAAAAAACCAATTATTTTCCAACAATATATTGCTGTTTAGAAATTTCACGTCATAATTGCGTTCCAGTAATTCAATGACCCAACGCGAAGCAGGCATGTCCCCGACACCCATCACAAGCACGGCGGCGGCGCAAAAGGCGGCCGCCGAGGCCCTGCGCCAGGAAACGATCGAGACCCTGATCGGCATCGTGTTCAAGCATGCCGGCGAACACATGCCGGGCGTCTGCGCGCGCCTGGCCGAGGCGCTCGGCGGGCCGGCCAAGCTCAGCGACCACGGCGTCCTGTTCGTCCAGCTGCAGTCGGGCATGCTCGAGCGCCTGCTGCGCAAGGAGTTCGACGAGCTCGCGCCGTCGGTGCGGGCCCAGGCCGGCCTGCACGGCGCGGCGCTGACGCTGGTGCCGCTCGAGGAGATGGACAGCAAGGTCACCTTCGACGCGCTGAGCCGCCCGTTCGAGCTGCGTTACGCCGACCTGATCGCCACGCTCAACGTGCGCCTGGCCTCGCTGCTCGGGCGCGAGGTGCTGCGCAACAACCAGAACCCGTTCCGGCCGGAGCTGTTCCTGTCGGCGCTGAACCAGACCTGGCGCAGTTTCGATCCCGATTCGTACGCCCCGGAGCTGATCCAGGGCGTGCTCTCGCCCGAGGTGCTGTTCGATTTCGCGCCGATGTACGAGGCGCTCGGCGAGGCGATGAAACGCAAGGGCTCGCTCGACGCGCTCAAGATCAAGAAAACCGAGGGCAAGGCCGCCGCCAAGTCGGCGCGTGCGCGCCAGAAGGCCGCGCTGAGCAGGCAACTGCGCGAGTTCCTGGCCGACGGCGACGGCGAGGACGGCGCGCCGATGATCGCCGACCTGCCGTCGATGCCGCAGGGCAGTGGCGGCTGGCGCCCGAGCGACGTCGACGCCAGCGTGCGGGGCCCGGCCGCAGGGCCG
>JAZKIN010000019.1:0-10334 GCA_040384885.1 Pseudomonadota bacterium
GTCGCCGTTCATGCGCGCCTACGCGCTGCTGCTGCTCAAGACCTGCCACAAGCGCGGCGCGCCGGCGATCGGCGGCATGGCGGCGCTGATTCCGATCAAGAACGATCCCGAGAAAAACGAGATCGCGATGGGCGGCGTGCGCAACGACAAGGCGCGCGATGCGACTGACGGCTACGACGGCGGCTGGGTGGCCCATCCGGGGTTGGTGGAACTGGCCATGAGCGAGTTCACCAAGGTCCTTGGCGACAAGCCGAACCAGATCGACAAGCAGCGTCCGGACATCGAGGTCACGGCCGAACAGCTGCTCGACTTCAAGCCGGAAGCGCCGATCACCGAGGCGGGGCTGCGTTATAACATCAACGTCGGCATCCATTATCTGGGTAGCTGGTTGACGGGTAATGGCTGCGTGCCGATCCACAACCTGATGGAGGACGCGGCGACCGCCGAGATCAGCCGCTCGCAGGTCTGGCAGTGGATCCGCTCGAGCAAGGGCGTGCTCGAAGACGGGCGCAAGGTCAGCGCGGACATGGTGCGCGCGATGATTCCCGAGGAGCTGGCCAAGGTCAAGCAGGTGGCGCCGAACGGCGACAATCCGAGCTATGTGCGCGCGGCGCAGATTTTCGAGGAGATGTCGACCTCGGAGTCGTTCGCGGAGTTTTTGACCTTGCCGCTGTACGAAGAGATTTAAGCATCCGGGCGCTGTGATAGCGGTTGTCATATCGGCGCCCTAGAAGAACCACATCGTCCTCGCGCATGCGGGGACCCATAGAACGGCAGCTCATAACAACCGTTCTATGGGTCCCCGCCTTCGCGAGGACGATGTTGGTTTGTTTTCTCTAGTTGCTGGTAGCACGGTTTTGATGCGGCTTCGCGCTCTTTATACCGCAGCTGTTTTTACGCGCGCAGCAGCTTCGCCTCGCGCTCGCGAATCAGTTTGCCGAATTCCTCCGCCGGCAAGGCCGGGCTGAGCCAGAACCCCTGCAGCAAATCGCAGTTCTGCCCGCGCAGGAATGCGCGCTGCGCCTCGGTCTCCACGCCTTCGGCCACCACCTCCAAGCGCAAGCTGTGCGCCAGCGCGATGATGCCGGTGACGATCGCCGCGTCGTCCGCATCCTGCGGCACGTCGCGCACGAACGAACGGTCGATCTTGATGATGTCGACCGGGAAGCGCTTCAGGTACGACAGCGACGAGTAGCCCGTGCCGAAATCGTCGATCGACAAGCGCACCCCGAGCCGGCGCAAGCGGTCGAGCGCCTGCAGCGTGTCCTGCGCGTGCTCCATCAGCGTGCTCTCCGTGATCTCGAGCTCGAGCAGCCCGGGCGTGAGCCCGGTGTCGGCCAGCGCCGCCTCCACCGTCGTAGAAAAATTCTTCTGCAGCAGCTGGCGCACCGACACATTGACCGCCAGCCGCATCAGCGGCAAACCCTCGACCCGCCATTGCTGCGCCTGCGCGCAGGCGGTGCGCAGCACCCATTCGCCGAGCGGGTTGATCAAGCCGGTTTCCTCGGCCAGCGGGATGAATTCGACCGGCACCACGTCGCCGCGGGTCGGATGGTGCCAGCGCACCAGTGCCTCCATGCCGATGATCTGCTCGGTGTCGAAGCGTGCCTGCGGCTGGTAAAACACCTCGAGCTCGCCGTTCTCGAGCGCGCGCCGCAAATCGCTCTCGAGGCGCACATGCTCCGAAATCGACTGCTCCATCGACGCTTCGTAAAACTGGAAGCCGGTATTGGTCTTCTTGGCCCGGTACATCGCGGTGTCGGCGTGCTTGACCAGCGTGGCCACGTCCTGGCCGTCGTGCGGATACATCGCGATGCCGACGCTGCTGGTGACAAAAATGTCGTGGCCGTCGATCTGGAACGGGGCCGCCAGCACCCGGCAGATGTTCTGCGCGGCGGCCGCCGCCGGCGCCGCGCCTTCGATCTCGCTCAGCACCACGGTGAACTCGTCGCCGCCAAGGCGCGCGACCACGTCGATGCTGCGCACCACGCGCCGCACCCGCTGCGCCACCGCCACCAGCAGGCGGTCGCCGACATCGTGCCCGAGGTTGTCGTTGACGTACTTGAAGCGGTCCAGGTCCATGAACAGCACCGCCAGCTGGGACTTGCTGCGGCCGGCCTCCTGCACCGCCTCGCCCAGCATGTCGAAGAACAGGGTGCGGTTCGGCAGGCCGGTGAGCAGGTCGTTGTAGGCGAGGTGGCGGATGCGTTTTTCGGCGCGGTTGGCCTCGATGATGCGGCGCACGCGCTGCGACAGCACCGCGTAATGGATCGGTTTCGGGATGTAGTCGCTGGCGCCGGCGGCGAACGCGCGCTCGACCGAGGAGTTGTCCTCGAGCGCGGTGATCATCAGCACCGGCACCGCGCGCCCGCCGGGCAGCTCCTGCATCCGCGCGCACGCGGTAAAGCCGTCCATCACCGGCATCACCGCGTCCATCAGGATCACGTCGGGATGGAAGCGCTTGAGCATGGCCAGCGCCTGGGCGCCGTCGGCCGCCTCTTCGACCCGAAAGCCGTCGCGCTGCAAGGTGTGGCGCAAGGTGCTGCGGGTGCTGCGGTCGTCGTCGACGATCAGCACCTGCGGCACGCTGTCGTCCGCGGCATGGCCGCCGCCGCCGCTGCCGACGACGACGCCCGCGAGCGCCGCGGCGACCGCGTTATAGGCCACGCGCAGGCGCGGCAGCAGCGGCGCGGCCAGCGCCAGGTCGCCGGCGGTGGCGTGTTCCTCGGCCTCCTTGGCCAGTTGCGCCAGCCGCGTCGCACCCAGGTTTCCGGCCGAGCCTTTGATCACGTGCGCCTTGGCGCGCGCGTCCTCGAGATCGCCGCCGTGCACCGCGGCCTCGAGTTCGAGCAGGTACTGCGGGGTGTCTTCGAGGAAGGGGCTGACCGCCTGCGGCAGCGAGGCGCCCAGGATTTCGCGCAGCTTGACCAGCACCGCCAGGTCGAGCGGGTCGTCGCCGTCGCCGCCGCGCTCGTGGCCGGGCAGGGCGTGCGGCTGGTCGGTGCCGGGCAGCCATGTGTCGAGCTTGTGGCGCAGTTCGGCCAGCGTGATCGGCTTGGCGAGGTAGTCGTCCATGCCGGCCTCGAGGCAGCGCGCGGCGTCGCCGTGCAGGGTGTTGGCCGTCATCGCGATGACCGGCGTGCGGCGCGCGCCGTTTGCTTCGCGCACGCGCAGGTGCGCGGTCGCCTCGTAGCCGTCCATCTCGGGCATGCTGCAGTCCATCAGGATCAGGTCGAACTGGCGGTGGCGCGTCGCTTCGAGCGCCTCGCGCCCGTTCGAGGCGAATTCGCACTCGCAGCCGCTCATGCTCAGCATGCCCGCGGCGACCATCTGGTTGGTGCGGTTGTCCTCTACCACCAGCACGCGGTACTGGCGCCGCATGTGCGCCACCACCGGCAGCGCCTGCGCCCGGGCGCGCAAGCCGCCGACCATGTCGCGCAGCACCTGCAGCAGGCGGTCTTCGCGCAGCGGCTTGCCCAGCACCGGGTAGCCGTCGGCCATGGTGCCGCCGTTGGGCGCGCCGAAGCGGTCTAGCATGAGCACCAAGGTGCCCGGCGCCTCGATGCCGACCTGGTGCGCCAGGTCGTTGCCGGCGTCGTCGACGGCGCCGATGTCCATGATCACGATGCGGTACGGCTTGTGCGCGTCGGCGCCGGCCTTGAGTTGTTCGAGCGCGGCGCCGCCCCAGCGCGTGCTGTGGCATTCGACCCCGTGGCGACCGAGCGCCTGTTCGAGGAAGCTGCGCACGATGTGGCTGTCGTCGACCGCGACCATGCGCAGGCCGGCCAGGCTGGCGTCGGCCGGGTCGGACGGCAGCGGCTGCGCGGGCTTGCAGGCGACGCTGAAGGTGAAGGTGGTGCCTTCGCCATAGGCGCTGACCACTTTGACCTCGCCGCCTAGCAGGCCGACCAGCTGCTTGACGATGGCCAGTCCGAGTCCGGTGCCGCCGTACTTGCGCGCGGTCGACGGCGCGGCCTGGACGTAGGACTCGAACAAGCGTCCCTGGTCCTCCTCGTTCATGCCGATGCCGGTGTCGCGCACCTCGAAGCGCAGGCCGAAGCGCTGGCCCTGCGAGCGCGAGACGAACACCGAGACTTCGCCGCGCTCGGTGAATTTGACCGAGTTGCTGAGCAGGTTGATGAGCACCTGGCGCAGGCGCAGCGAGTCGCCGTGGATGCGGTCCGGCACGCCCGGGCCGATCAGGTAGCCCAGGTCCAGGTCGCGCTTTTGCGTCTGGTTGGCGACCAGTTCGATGACTTCCTCGATTAGCGTGCGCAGGTCGAAATCGGTTTCGTCGAGCGTGAGTTTGCCCGCCTCCATCTTGGAGAAGTCGAGGATGTTGTTGATCAGATCAATCAGGGTGCGCGAGGAGCTCCATGCCACCTCGACGCATTCGGCCTGGCGTTTGTTGAGGTTCATCTCGCGCAGCATGTCGAGCATGCCGACCACGCCGTTGAGCGGGGTGCGCACCTCGTGGCTGACGGTGGCCGCGAACTGCGCCTTCATAAGCGCCAGGTTCAGGGCCGCGTCGCGCGCGCCCTTGAGCTCCGTCTCGCGCTGTTCGAGCACGTTCATCATCTGGTTGAAGGCGAGCGCCATTTCGATCAGGTCGCGCGGCCCGGCCGGCGTGGCGCGCATTCCCGATTCGCCCGACTCGGCGCGCCGCATCAGGCGCGAGAGCGCGTTGAGCGGATTGATCATATGCCGCGTGAGCATGCCCACGACGATCAGCAGCACCACCGCGAACGAGAAGGTGATGATCAGGTTGCCGATCAACAGCGACAGGCTCAGGCGCGTGAGCGTGCCTTTGCCCATCTCGACCTGCACATGCCCGAGCAGGACCGGCTTTTGCTCCTGCGGGTCGAACGGCGAGGCTTCGCTCGCGCCGTTGTAGACGGGCGCGCTGAAATGCCAGGCCTTCGCGGTTTCGTGCATCGGCGCCGCGCCCGGCAAGGGCGGCGGCGCGGGCGCGGCGCCGACCGCGGCCAACACCGCGCGGCGCTGGTCGAGCACCACGCGGCCCTTGAGGTCGACGATCCTCACGCCCAGCACGTCGGGGAAGGTCAGGGTGGTGGCGACGGCGTCGCGCGCGTTCTCGCCCGAGTGGTACAGCAGCGCCAGGGTGCTCTGGCGCGCCATGTTCTCGGCGATGCGCTGGCCCTGCTCGACGAAATGCTCGCGCATGCGCGCGCTGGCCTCCCACGAATTCATGAGCGAGGAGAACAGCGCCAGCACCATGATCGCGGCCGACACGATGATGGTGAGCTGGCGCCGGAAGCCGACGTGGCGCAGGAAATAGCGAAGCATCAGCGCACGTCGCCTGCAAAAAGGGGGCCGCAGACCGTCGGCGCGGCGCTGGTTGCCGGCATCGGGCTGCCCGGGCTTGTAAGTGTTTTTTTCATCGATTGCAGCGCTGGAAGCCGAGGCTTCGTTAATGTGAGTCGACCGGCACGCTGTCGCCAGGTTATCGGAAGTATATGTCAGGCGCGCGCCACGGTCGTATAAATTTTGGCAATACCCCTCCGTGTGTACTCAAGGTTCGGCGTGCAGGAAATCGAAACTGCGCTGCACCGGCTGGCCGAGCACGAGGCCGATGTGGCCCGCAGTGCGCAGGTTGAGCGCGGCGTGCACTTCGCGCAACGGTTTGACGCCGACCGGCGCGGGGTCGCCTTCGAGCACGCCCATGGCCAGCCCGGCGAGGCGTTGGCCGAGCGCCTGGTTGTCGGGGTAGAGCGCGAACAAGGCCCCTTTTTTGACATGCAGGTAGCTGCTCGAGAACAGCGCCACATTGCGGTTCCAGGCTTCGGCCAGCACGATCGGCATGATGGTGCGCTCGTCGACGGTGGTCGGGTCGATCGGCAGCCAGACCGCGTCGTTGCGCTTGTCGGCGCCGGCAAAGGCGGCCTGGTACATGCGCACCGCGGTAGCGAGGTCGCGCGCCTCGTAGGCGACGAGCTCGAGGTCCTGCGCGCGCGCAGCTTCGCGCGCGAGCTTGATCAGCCATTCGTTGTGGAGCGGGTTGTACACCACGTGCACCCGGCGCGCGGCCGGCAGCAGGCTTTTGAGGCGCCCGAACAAGAGCGCGGGGTCGGGCGTGAGGCAGATGCCGACCTGTTTCTCGCCCTCCGCGATCGACGAGACGCCGCTCACGACGACCGGGAGGTCGAGCCCGGCGGCCACGCGCAGCCCCTGGCGCCCGAGCGCGACGACCACGCGCGTGCCGTTGCCCTTGAGCTGCTGCGACAGCTCGGCGGCATCCTGGCCCGGCGCGATCGGGTAGCCGCGCACGCGCAAACGGGTGCCGTCGTCGATGCCCTGGATGATCTCGGTGAACACCTTGCGGAACGGCTCGCCGATGTCGGGGAACAGCACGCCGATGGTCTGCGCTTCGCGCCGGTTATCGGGCACCTGCGCGAGCATATGGACCGCGGGGCGCCTGACGGTCACGGTGGATTCGGGCGTGATCGCCGGCGCGTTTTCGGGGCCGACGTCGGGCGCGGCCCAGGCGGCGCCGCCCGCGAGCATCACGACTGCCGAGGCCGCAAAGGCTCGGCAAAGGCGGGCAAGGGCCGCGGCCAAACCACGGCCGGGACGGGCGAGGGGCGCGGCCTTGCCACGCGGGCACGTCAGCATGGTGGCTGAACGCCCCATGCGCGGCCGGCACGCGGCCCGACACCCCGACCGGCGACGGTCAGGGTCGGCGCGCTGATGGCGCGCGCGGGTCGGGCTGTGAGCGAACTTTGCCGCATGGTGCTACCCATTAGAATGTTTCCTTAAAGAATATTCTATATGAATCGCACAACAATAGATATGGATGGATCGGGGGCCCGGCCAGCCACCCGCGGCGGCCCCGTCAGAAGGTGTTTTTCCAGGCGCGCAAGGCGGTGAAGACGGCCAGCGCGTCCGCGCCCGGCCCCAGTTTGCCGGCCCTGGCAAGCCCTGCGGCCACCCCGGGATCCCGGTAGCGCAGGAAGGGATTGGTTTGTTTTTCGAGCCCGATCGACGTCGGCAGCGTCGCTTGCCCGGCGGCGCGCCTGGCGCTTTCTCGTTCTGTGCGTTGTTGCAACAGTTGATGGTCCGGTTCGACCGCCGCCGCGAAGGCCAGGTTGGCGAGCGTGTATTCGTGCGCGCAAAAAACCGCGGTGTCGTCGGGCAGCGCGGCCAGGCGCGACAGCGAGGCCGCCATTTGCGCCGGGGTGCCTTCGAACAGGCGGCCGCAGCCACCCGCGAACAGGGTGTCGCCGCAAAACAGCCAGTCGGCCCCGGGCGTCTCGCGCACGTAGGCGATGTGCCCGAGCGTGTGGCCGGGCACCTCGAGCACGCGCAAGGCCAGCGCGAGCCCGGGAACCTCGACCAGCTCGCCCTCGGCGAGCGGCACGCTGATGGTCGCGATCGCTTCGTTGGCGGGGCCGAAAACGGGCACCTTTGCATGGCTCAGCAACTGTGGCACGCCACCAATGTGGTCACTATGATGATGGGTGAGTAGAATGGCGGTGAGCGTGAGGGAATGCGCGGCCAGTGCGGCGAGCACCGGCGCGGCGTCGCCCGGGTCGACCACGGCGGCGTTGACGCCATCGTGGATGAGCCAGAGGTAGTTGTCCTTAAAGGCGGGCAGGGCGAGCACCGAGAGGGCGCCGGTTGGTACATTGTGCATGGTTTCAGAAGCGATAGAAAAGGGCGGGCATGAACGGCGCGGCATCCGAAAAATCCATTATAGCCCTCGACGGCTGGCTGCAATCGGCGGCGGGCGAGTACGTGCGGGCGTGGGAGCAGCACTGCCTCGACGAAATGACGGCCGACATTTTCGGATTCAACGCCGTGCAGATCGGCCTGCCGCAGATCGACGCGCTGGCGGCCAACCGCATGCCCAACAAATGGCAGGCGGCCACGCGCAGTTCGAGCGCCGAGCAACTGTTGCTGGCCCCGGGCGGGCGCCAGATCGCCGTCGCGCTCGACTTCGCCGACTTGCCGTTCGCCTCGCAAAGCCTAGACCTGGTCGTGCTGCCCCACGTGCTCGAGTTCGCCGCCGAGCCGCACCAGGTGCTGCGCGAGGTCGAACGGGTGCTCATTCCCGAGGGCCAGTTGATCATCTGCGGCTTCAATCCGGCCAGCCTGTGGGGCCTGCGCCAGGGGCTCGGACGCATGACGGGCCACCACTACCTGCCGATTGCAGGCGAATTCATCTCTATGCCGCGCATGAAAGACTGGTTAAAATTGTTGAACCTGGGCGTCACGCGCAGCCACTTCGGCTGTTACGCGCCCCCTTGCCGCAGCAGCGTCTGGCTCAAGCGCTTCGCCTTCATGGAGCAGGCCGGGCAGCGCTGGTGGCCCTATTTGGGGGCCGTGTACATGGTGCACGCGATCAAACGCGTCAAGGGAATGACCCTGATCGGTCCCGCGTGGAACAAAAAATCGGCGGCGGCCAACCAGGCCGTGCCGGCAACCAATAGAAAGTAAGCGAGCAGGATGAGCAAAGTAGAGATTTTCACCGACGGCGCCTGCAAGGGCAACCCTGGAACGGGCGGATGGGGCGCCTTGCTGGTGGCCGAAGGGCACGAGAAAGAGATTTTTGGCGGCGAACTGAACACGACGAACAACCGCATGGAGTTGCGCGCCGTGATCGAGGCGCTGACCACCCTGAACCGCCCGTGCGAGGTGGTGCTCCACACCGACAGCCAGTACGTGCAAAAAGGTATTTCCGAATGGATCCACGGCTGGAAGGCGCGCGGCTGGAAAACCGCGGCCAAGGAGCCCGTCAAGAACGAAGATTTGTGGAAGGCGCTCGACCTGGCGCAGGCCCAGCATGCGGTCGAATGGCGCTGGGTGCGCGGCCACAGCGGCCATCCGGGCAATGAGCGGGCCGACGTGCTCGCCAACCGCGGCGTCGAAACGGTGCGCCGATAACATTGCCGTGGTCGCGCCGCGGTTTGGTATACTGCGCGCCTTCGTTGCACCCTGCACACATTGAACAAAGCCACGCATGCGTCAAATCGTACTTGATACCGAAACCACCGGCCTGAATCCGCGCACGGGCGACCGCGTCATCGAGGTTGGCTGCGTCGAACTTAAAAACCGCATGCTGACGGGGAACAACTTCCACTGTTACATCAATCCGGAACGCGATTCGGAGGAGGGCGCGCTCGCGGTCCATGGTTTGACCACCGAGTTCTTGCGCGACAAGCCGAAATTTGCCGAGATCGCGGCCGAACTGCGCGACTACATCAGCGGCGCCGAAGTCATCATCCACAACGCGCCGTTCGACTTGGGGTTTTTGAACAACGAGTTCAAGCTGCTGGGATTGCCGACGTTTACCGAGCATTGCTCGAGCGTCATCGACACGCTCGTGAACGCCAAGGAAATGCATCCTGGCAAACGCAACTCGCTCGACGCGCTGTGCGACCGTTACGGCGTGTCGAACTCGCACCGCAAGCTGCATGGCGCCTTGCTCGATGCCGAGTTGCTGGCCGACGTATATTTGTCGATGACGCGCGGGCAGAACAGCCTGTCGATGGACCTCGAGGTCGAGACCGGCAACGGCGGCGCCGAGCTCGAGGTGGTGCCGCTCGCGATCGTCATCGAACTGGCTGCCAGCCCCGACGAGCTTGCCGAGCACGAAAGCCTGCTTGGCGGGCTCGACAAGGCCGTGAAGGGCACTTGTGTGTGGCGAAATTACATTTAGTAGTGACGTTTCGCTGCGGATGTGCGATAATTCGCCCCGCTTTGGGAGGTTAGCTCAGGGGTAGAGCACTGCATTCACACTGCAGGGGTCGCAAGTTCGAAACTTGCACTTCCCACCAAAGAACATCAGCAAATTCAAAGCCTTACAAATTAGCCGACCCATTAGATGGTCGGCTTTTTTTGCCTGTGTAATTAACCCGCTTGGACCTGGTCACGGGTTTCAGGTATGTCAGGTCTGCTGCGACGTAATTTGTCATCGTCACGCTGTCGCCTCGACCCCTCATTAGAGGCAATTGTAAAACTAGCGGAACGAACGAAATTTGCTTGGCAGCGCAAGCAAAAAAGGAGGGGGTGGGCGCCCATTTCTGGCATGATTTAGTTTCTGACGCTTAATCAAACGCCCACGCCATGAATCCTACTCGACCCGCTCTTATCCTGCAACGCTGGAATGCCATTCAATACGACGTGCTGCCGTAATTGCGTGCCGAGGTTGGTGTCGTCACACCTAAACTTGAACGTGTCATCTAAGTGCTCGAGTGGGCGCGCATCGAAGATTTCGCCGACGATACCTGGGGCGGTATTGGCAGACCGCCGCATGTTCGGGCTTGGCTGGCGAATGCTTTCGTGGCTAAGGCGGTGCTGGGCATTGCCACCAC
>JAZKIN010000020.1:0-52586 GCA_040384885.1 Pseudomonadota bacterium
GTACTGCTGAATTCGTGGTAGGCCGTGCGGGATTCGAACCTGCGACCAACGGATTAAAAGTCCGCTGCTCTACCAGCTGAGCTAACGACCCCGAAAGAAGCAAGATTATAGGGGCTGGCAGCGTTCCTGTCAAATGCCCCCGTCCATTATTTCGGAATTTTCCCTTACTTGAGCGTCACGAGCCGGTCTTTTGCCGTCTGCGCCGCCGAGGTGCCGGGATAGCGCGAGACCAGGGTCTGCAGCGTTTTCTTGGCGTTTTTCTTGTCCTTCAACTGGGTGTAGCTGTCGGCGATGTTGAGCAGCGCGTCGGCCGCCTGCGGGCTGTCCTTGTAGGCGCCGGACATCGCTTCCTGCGCCGCGATCGCGTTCTTGTAGTCGCCCAGCGCGTAATAGGCGTTGCCGGTCCAGTATTGCGCGTTGGCCGCGTAGGGCGAATCAGGATAGCGCCGCACGAACAAGCTCAGCGCGCTGGCGGCGCCCTTGTAGTCCTCGGTCTTGAACAGCGCCATGGCCGCTTCGTAGCTTTGTTGTTCGGTCGGGGCCACCGAGCTCTCCTGGCCGTCGATGGTGACCTGGCGCGGCTCGACCTTGCGGATGCGCGCGTCAAGGTCGGCGTACAGGTCCTTTTGGCGGCGCTGGGCGTTGGCCACTTCGTTGGCCAGCACTTCGATCTGGCCGCGCAGCTCGGCGATCGCCTGTTGCGTCTGCTCGTGCCGGTTCAGGGCCTCGAGCGCGGCGGCCTTGTCGGATTTGGTGTCGATGCGCGCGTTGACGTCGCGCGAGAGGTTGTCGACCTTGGCGCGCAGGTCGAGGATCGCCTTGCGCGCTTCGTTGTCGTCGAGTATGCCGGCGCTCGCGCCCAAAGGCAGGCAGGCGGCCAGGGTGAAAAAGGTGGCGGCGAGGCGGGTCTTGGAGAATGTGATCATCATGGGGCTCTTTCAGTATCTATTGCAACAGCCGGACCTGAACGCTGCGGCCGATGTATAACGGGGCACAGGCATGCTTGCTGCCCGTGCCCCGTCTTAAGCTGCCAGCGCTGGCCAGGAATTAATAGACGATGTCGGCGCGGCGGTTCTCTGCCCATGCCTCTTCGCCCGAACCCATCGCCTTCGGCTTTTCTTCGCCCAGCGACACGGCTTCCATTTGGGTCTCGGGCACGCCGAGCGAGGACATCGCCTTGCGCACGGCTTCGGCGCGCTTCTGGCCCAGCGCCAGGTTGTACTCGGTGCCGCCGCGGTCATCCGTATTGCCTTGGATGAGGATCTTGCGCGACTGGTTCTTGGTCAGGTACGACGAATGGTTGTTCACGACCGCCTGGCCGTCCTCGCGCACCACGTAGCTGTCGTAGTCGAAGTAGACGCTGCGCTTGGCCAGCACGCCCTTTGGATCGTCGACCGGATCGACATTGATGACCGTAGTGGCGATGTCGTTGGCATCTTGCTTAGGCGGCAGCGGGGCAACGACCGTGCTGCGTTCTTCGACCTTGGGAGCCTCCGTCAGCGGGACTGGCGATTTGCAAGCTGCGAGCAGGGCGGCGCTGGCGAGGATGAGGGCGAGGCTTTTAGTATTGCGCATGGTACTTCTCCTGGACGTGGTGGTTATAAGTACTTGGTGAAATCATTTGATGAAAGGACCCCAGCTGGGCTCCCTGATGCTTCCTGCCTGGGTCGACAAGCGATGCTTGGTGCGCCCGTCGACCGACACGACCGACAGCGTGGTGCGCCCGCCGCCCTTGTTCGCGTACATGATGTACTTGCCGTTGGGGGCAAAACTCGGTTCGCTCGCGCCTTCGGCCAAGCGCAGTTCCTGGCCGCTCGCGAGGTCCATCGCGTACAGCGAATAGCCGCCTTCGCGCTGCGAAATCCAGGCCAGCGTCTTGCCGTCCGAGGACACGCGCGGGCTGATGTTGTAGTTGCCCTTGAAGGTCACGCGGGTGGCGCCGCCGCCGCTCGCGCTCATCTTGTAGATCTGCGGTCCGCCGCTGCGGTCGCTGGTGAAATAGATGCTCTGGCCGTCGGCCGAGTAGTGCGGCTCGGTGTCGATGCCGTTGCTGTTGGACAGGCGGCGCAGGCCGCTGCCGTCGGCGTTGACCGAGTAGACCTGGGTGTTGCCGTCCTTCGACAGCGCGACCGTGAGCTTGCTGCCGTCGGGCGACCAGGACGGCGCCGAATTGCTGCCCTTTTGATTGACGACCATCTTGCGCCCGCCGGTGACCAGGTCCTGCACGTAGATCACCGGTTTGCGCGCCTCGAACGAGACGTAGGCCACCTTGGTGCCGTCGGGCGACCATGACGGCGAGATGATCGGCTCGTTCGAGCGCGCGGCGACCTGCACGCCCTCGCCGTCGGAATCGGCGATTTCGAGGCGGTAGTCGCGCGTGCGGCGGTTTTCGTTGACGTAGGCGACGCGGGTGGCGAAGGCGCCGCGGTTGCCCGTCATCTTCATGTAGATGTCGTCGGCGATCTTGTGGCCCGACAGGCGCGTGTGCTTGGCCGCGTTGGCCACGGTCAGGCGCGACAGTTCGCCCGACTTGATGGTGTCGAGCAGGCGGTAGCGCACGTCGAAGCGGCCGTCGGCGAGGCGTTGCACGCTGCCGACCACGAGCGCGTCGGCGCCGCGCGACTTCCACTGGGCGTGGTCGACGTTGTCGGTCTCGCCGATGACGACGCCGGCGTCGATGACCTTGAAGGCGCCGCTGCGCTCGAGGTCGGCCTTGATGATGGCCGACATCTGGGCCGGCGCGACGGATTCGTCGGTGAAGGCGGCGACCGCGATCGGGATCTGGTTGCTGCCGACGCCGGCGATTTCAACACGCAACTGGGCTTGTGCCGAGGTGCCGGCCAACATCGCTACGGTGAAAAGGAAGAGGGTTTGCTTTTTCATGTGTGTGGCTCTTTGCAAAGTTCGTCGAGGCCAGAACAGGGCCTAATCGAGATCCTTCATGGAGAAGGAGATAACGAGTGTTCGCTCTACCGTACCATCATTCTTCTTTGGAAGTGGTGACGATTTGATAATTCCATTTTCAACAGCTTCGTCGAAGGCCGGCACGCCGCTGCTCTTTTTCATGCGTAGGGAGCCGGGGATGATCTCGCCCGTCGGCAACTGGGCGAGAGTGAACTCGACGCGCGGGTTGTTCGGCACGTCGGTGTCGCCGGCATATCTGGTCGCGCTCTTGATCGCGCTCCTGATCCTCGCGGCGTAGCCCTTGTCGATCACCGATGCGGTCGATTGCGCCGCCGTGCCCGAGTCGCTGGCTTTGCCCATCATGCGTTTGATCGCATCCTTGCGATCGCTCTCGAGCTTGGCCGCCTCGTCATCGGTCGCCTTTCTGGCTGCGGCGGCCAGCTTGTTCTGCATGGCTTTCTTGGCGTCGTCGAGCTTCTTCTTGTCGGCCAGCTCCTGTGCCTTTTCCTTGGCCGCGAGTTCCTTGGCGAGCTTTTCCTTCAGCTGCTTTTCCTCGAGCTCCTTGAGCTTGAGTTTTTCCGCCTTGAGCTTGGCTTTTTCGAGCGCGATGTCGGGCGGCTTGGGCGCGGCCGGGCGCGGCGGTTCGATCGGGCGCGCGACCTGCTCGACCGGCTCGGGCACGGGTTCGGGTTCGGCTTGGCGCGGAATCGGCTCGGGCTGCGGCAAGGGCTCTGCGACCGGCTCTGCCGCGGCCGGCGGTGGCGGCGGCGCGGCCGATTGGGTTTTCATGTCCCAGACCTCGGCCTCGACGCCGACCGGTTCGGTGTTCTGCCAGCTCACGCCGATCCACAGGAACAGCAGCAGACCCGCATGGACCATGGCCGCGAGAGTGATCGCGGGCCAGCGGCTCGGCTCGGGGGGCACGCGGTACGGCGCGCCGTTGGCGGATGCGGGAGTCAGCGTGGACACGTCGGCCTCGTCACTTGGTGGCCAGCCCGACACGGGTGATGCCCATCTTGCGCGCCTCGGACACCAGCTGGATCACATCGTCGTACTTGCTTTCCTTGTCGCCGGCGATCATCACCGGATGCTCGGGGTGCTCCTGGTGCAGCACGCGCAGGCGGCGCAGCAGGGCGGTGCGGTTCGGCAGTTCCTCGGGCGCGACTTGCACCTTGCCGTTGATGCCGATGCTCAGGGTCGCATCCGGCTTGAGCGTGATCTGGATGTAGTCGTCGGGCGGCTGCGCCGATTTTTCGGCCGTCGGCAGGTTGATCGCGTTCGGCGTGTTGGTCGGCGGCACCGCCATGAAGATGATGAGCAGGACGAGCATCACGTCGATGTAGGGCACCACATTGATTTCTGACTTGAACTTGCGTGCGCGCCCGCCGCGAAGGCTGCTGGAAAATGAGGCCATGTGGTTCCTTTTCTCTGGTCCGCGGTCCGCTTAGCGCGACTGGCGCTGCAAGATGTTGGAGAACTCTTCGACGAAGCTTTCGAATCGGATCGCGAGGCGGTCGATATCGTGCGTGAAGCGGTTGTAGGCCACCACCGCGGGGATCGCCGCGAACAGGCCGATCGCGGTCGCGATGAGCGCCTCGGCGATGCCGGGCGCGACCACGGCGAGGGTCGCCTGCTGCACGCTCGCGAGGCCGCGGAACGCATTCATGATGCCCCACACGGTGCCGAGCAGGCCCACGTACGGCGAGACCGAGCCGACCGAGGCGAGGAAGTTGAGGTGGGCGTCGAGGGCGTCGAGTTCGCGCTGGAAGGCGGCGCGCATGGCGCGGCGCGCGCCGTCGAGCACGGCGCCCATGTCGAGCTGCTCGCGCGAGGCCGACGCGGCCTTGCCTTTGATGAACTCGCCCATGCCGGCCTCGAAGATGCGGGCCAGGGCGCCGTTCTGGTCGCGCTCGGAGCTGGCGCTCTGGTGCAGGGTGTGCAGGTTGCCGCCGGCCCAGAAGCTGCGTTCGAATTTTTCGGTCTGGGCGCGCGCGGCGCGGATCGCGAAGGTTTTGCGGAAGATGTAAGTCCAGCTCGTGAGCGAAACGACCAGCAGCAATACCATGATCAGTTGCACGATCAGGTGGGCATTGGTGATCAGGGCCAGGAAGGAAAGGTCTTGGGCTACGTTCATTGGACTCGATTGGGTTGGATGGGTGGCAGGATCGCTCAGGCGGCCCGCATTTTAGCAGCAGCGTCGTCGGGCAGGGCGCGGGGGCGCAGGGTGGTGCTGTCGACACAGCCGACTTTGACCTGGGCGCTGGCGAGCAGGTTGCCGCCGCACCAGGCTTGCTGCGCGAACAGGACCGAAGCGCGGCCCAGCTTTTCGATACTAAGCGTTAATTCTAGTACATCATCAAGTTTTGCCGGCGCATGATAGTCGACGCTGGTGCTCTTGACGACGAACATGGCGCCATGCTCCTCAAGCAGGGCGTGCTGATGCACGTTCGCGGCGCGCAGCCACTCGGTGCGCGCGCGTTCGAAAAATTTCAGATAGTTGGCGTAAAACACGATACCGCCAGCGTCGGTGTCCTCGTAGTAGACACGGACGGACCAGGTGAAAGCTGAGGTCATGTTGACTTATAGTAAAGCGAACGAGAATAAAGGAAACATTTTACGCGATTTGACGGATTCTTACGTACGCTATGGCACATAACGCCGAACAAGCCGCTCGCTTGCAGTAGACGCCAAGCCCGGCGACGCGCCAAGGCATATAACATTTGCTAACAATTACAGCAACAAACGCCACACCGATCACTACCAAATGTTCGCCAATTTCTTCGCCGGGGACAGACCGGGGACAGACCGGGGTCAGACCCGGGTCTGACCCCGGTCTGTCCCCGGTCTGTTTCGTTGGTGGTGACAGGGGGAGCAGCCCTCCCTGGGAGGCGGGCTCGTTTGGCGCGGCTTATTGGCGTTTGATCGTGAAGGGGGAGAAGCCTTGGCAGGTCGGCATCATTTCGATGTGGTTGATGTTGATGTGCGCCGGCAGCGTCGCTACCCAGTAGGCGGTCTCGGCGATGTCGTGCGCCGTCAACGGCTGCGTGCCCTCGTAGACTTTGGCCGCGGCAGCGTCGTCGCCCTTGAAGCGCACGTTCGAAAACTCCGTGCCGCCGCACAGGCCGGGTGCGAGGTTGGTCGCGCGCACGCCCGTGCCGACCAGGTCGGCGCGCAGGTTTAACGTGAATTGCTCGACGAAGGCCTTGGTCGCGCCGTACACATTGCCGCCGGGGTAGGGGTAGCTGCCCGCGATCGAGCCCACGTTGATGATCAGACCCGAGCCGCGTGCCACCATCGCCGGCAGCAGCGCGCGCGTCATCCCCACCAAGCCCGTGCAATTGGTCGAAATCATGGTTTCCCAGTCGGCCAGCGGGGCTTCGTGCGCCGGCTGGGTGCCCAGCGCGAGGCCGGCGTTGTTGATCAGGACGTCGATCTGGCGCCAGGACTGCGGCAACAGCGCCAGCGCGTCGTTGATCGCATCCTTGTCCGTCACGTCCATCACGAGCGGCAGGGCGGAGTCGCCCAACTCGGCCGCCAAGGTGTCGAGGCGCTCCTGGCGCCGCGCCGCCAATACCACTTGGTGGCCGTGTTTGACGAAGGTGCGGGCCATTTCGGCGCCAAAGCCCGACGATGCGCCAGTGATGAAAACGATCATGATTCTTCCTGAAACTTAATTAAACTTGCGAAATTGTAGCCGAAATGGCTGGCCCGGATCGTTCGCTGGTCATTGTTGCAACCGCGTTCCTTGCCCTTATCGGGGACTTAACTTACAATTTGGGCTCCATTACATCTCACGTAACTGGCGAAAAGTTGCGCCGATTCCGTCCCGACGGGGTCGATTGGCGGCGAAAGGTGGGCATCCACCGGGGAACGTGAGACTTCATCAGCCGTTCGCCTGGGCAGCCATCAATGGAAACGCACGATGAGGCTGCCTCTCCGTTTGTCCGGCTCCCCTCATTCGATCCATATCTGCCAGGTGCCACGCACCATTTCAATTGGAGTTTTTTCATGTTTGCAAAAGATCACACGCTCGCCAACGTCGACCCGGAATTGTGGAGCGCGATCCAGAAGGAAAACACCCGCCAGCAGGACCATATCGAACTGATTGCCTCCGAGAACTACACCTCGCCGGCCGTGATGCAGGCGCAAGGTTCGCAACTGACCAATAAGTACGCCGAAGGCTATCCGGGCAAGCGCTACTACGGCGGCTGCGAATTCGTCGACATTGCCGAGCAACTCGCGATCGACCGCGTCAAGCAGCTGTTCGGCGCCGAGGCGGCCAACGTGCAGCCGAACTCGGGCTCGCAGGCGAACCAGGGCGTGTTCTTCGCCATGCTCAAGCCGGGCGACACCATCATGGGTATGTCGCTGGCCGAAGGCGGCCACCTGACCCACGGCATGGCACTCAACATGTCGGGCAAATGGTTCAACGTCGTCTCGTACGGCCTGACCGAGCAAGAAGACATCGATTACGACGCCATGGAGCGTCTCGCGCACGAGCACAAGCCGAAGATGATCATCGCGGGCGCCTCGGCGTTCTCGCTCAAGATCGACTTCGAGCGTTTCGCCAAGGTCGCCAAGGCGGTCGGCGCCTACTTCATGGTCGACATGGCGCACTACGCGGGCCTGATCGCCGCCGGCGTCTATCCGAACCCGGTGCCGCACGCCGACTTCGTCACCTCGACCACGCACAAATCGCTGCGCGGCCCGCGCGGCGGCATCATCCTGATGAAGGCCGAGCACGAGAAGGCGATCAATTCGGCGATCTTCCCCGGCATCCAGGGCGGCCCGTTGATGCACGTCATCGCCGGCAAGGCGGTCGCGTTCAAAGAGGCGCTCGAGCCGGGCTTCAAGGAGTACCAGCAACAGGTCGTCAAGAACGCCGACGCGCTGGCCAAGGCGCTCATCGCGCGCGGCCTGCGCATCGTGTCGGGCCGCACCGAGTCGCACGTGATGCTGGTCGACCTGCGCGCCAAGAACCTGACGGGCAAAGAGGCCGAGGCACTGCTCGGCGCCGCGCACATGACCTGCAATAAAAACGGCATCCCGAACGATCCGCAAAAACCGTTCGTGACCTCCGGCATCCGCCTCGGCAGCCCTGCGTTCACCACGCGCGGTTTCAAGGAAGACGATGCGACCACGGTCGGCAACCTGATCGCGGACATCCTCGACAATCCGGGCGACGCCGCCGTCGTCGAACGCGTCAAGGCGGAAGTCAAGAAGCTGACCGACAAGTACCCGGTCTACGCAGCCTAAACTGCGGCACCCCAGGCCCCCGCCGCATGCGGGCGGCCTGCTCATTTTCAGCAGCAGCTCACCGGCGTCATCAAGATGAAATGTCCGTTCTGTCAGCATGAAGACACCCAGGTCCTCGATACCCGCGTATCCGAGGAGGGGGACGCCGTGCGGCGCCGGCGCCGCTGCGCCAAATGCGACAAGCGCTTTACCACCTACGAACGGATCGAATTGTCGATGCCGGTCATCGTCAAGAAAAACGGCAGCCGCACCGAGTACGCCTCGGCCAAGCTGCGCGGCAGCCTGATGCTGGCCTTGCGCAAGCGGCCCGTGTCGGCCGAAGCGGTCGATGACGCCGTCGCCGCGATCGAGGAAAGCCTGCTTACCAGCGGCCAGCGCGAGGTCGACACCGGCTTCGTCGGCGAGCTTGTGATGGTGCAGCTCAAACGGCTCGACAAGATCGCCTACATCCGCTTCGCGTCGGTGTACAAGAACTTCGAAGACCTTGCCGAATTCCAGGATGCGATCGCCGAAGTCGGACAAGAGCGCAAGCCGCGCAAATAGTCGCAAGTAGTCGCAAGCCGTCGCAAGCCGCGCAGCTAGTCGCAAGCCAAAGTAGCAGCCGGCATCCTCAACGACCATTCCCGCTCGAACCGCGTTCCCCTTGCACAGTTGAGCCAGCTCACGGCTGGTTTTGTTTCGCCTGATAACTTGGTGCCCAAGCGATCCAGGTCAATACGCGGCAGACAAACTCAACAGTTAAACCTGCCTAGTAGCAATGCAATCCCTGCCGCGCATTTAACGTTGCGGAGGTGGTGGTGCAGATGCGGCCGGCCGGCGGGTTCACGCTATTGGAGGTGCTTATCGCCGTGCTCGTGCTCGCCATCGGCGTGGTCGGCGCGTCGGGTGCACACATCACGGCCATGCGCACGCGGCACGAGTCCGCGCTCATGTCCGAGGCGGTCCAATTGGCCGGCGGCCTGGCCGAGCGCATGCGTGCCAACCCAGCGCAGATGCGCCTGGCCGACGGCGCCAATCCGTATGCGCGCCTGCAGTACGACGCCCAGGCCGAAGGGCCGCCCAAGGCGCCGCCCGCCATGTGCTTCGGGCGCGCCAACTGCGGCAGCGCCGACCTCGCGCAGTTCGACCTCCACGAGCTCAAACAAAGCGTGCACGCGCGCTTTCCGGGCGGGCGCGTGCTGGTATGCCGCGACGGCACGCAGTGGGATGCCGGCGCCGGCGCGTTGACATGGGCCTGCGGGGGCGGGGGCGCCGCGCCGCTGGTCATCAAGCTCGGCTGGCGCGGAAAAAACACCGATGGCAGCGACGCACATGACAACGCCGGGCAGTTCGCGCCGAGCGTGGCCATCATGGTGCCGCGGGAGGCGCTATGAGCCCGATCCGCGCGAGCCGTCACATCGTCGCCGCGCAGGCCGCGACTTCGGCGCGCGGAGGTCGGCATGCAGACAATGAGCATGCAGGCGATCGGCTTGCAGACAATCGGCATGCAGACAATCGGCATGCAGACGATCGGCATGCACACAGTCGGTTTGCAGGCAAGCGCCTTGCACGTTCAAGCGCGCGCGGCTTCACGCTCGTCGAGCTGATGGTCGCCATCACGCTTGGCTTGCTCGTGCTGCTGGCCGCCGGCACCTTGCTAGCCGCTTCCAACAAGGCCTATGTGTCGCAGATCGACACCGCCGCTGTCGACGACGGCGGCCGCTTCGCGCTCGACATCGTGGCGCGCGCGGTGCGCCACGCCGCCTACACCGACTTCGACGACGCCGGCATGGCCCCCCCTGTGTCGACCTACGCGCCGGCCCGCGTCACAGGGCTCGACAACCATTTTTTAAACAACGCCGCGCCCGGCCTGTCGGCGCCGCGCCCGGGCGCCGTCAACGGCAGCGACGTGCTGGCCGTGCGCTTCGACGGCAGCGGCGCGTCTGCCGGCGGCGACGGCAGCATGAGCAGTTGCGCCGGCTTCGGCGTGGGCCGAGCGTCCGAGGGCTGGAGCATTTTCTATGTGGCCGCCGGCCCCGGCGGGGTGGCCGAATTGCGCTGCAAGTACCGTGGACAAAGCGGCTGGAGCGGCGACGCGGTCGTCAGCGGCGTCGACTCCTTCCAGGTCCTGTACGGCATCGACCTCGACCTGCCCGCCGACGGCCTCGCCAACACCTACCTCAACGCCAGCGCGGTGCATGCGCTCGACGGTGCGATGACGCTCGCCGGCGGCAGCGCCGGCGAGCGCGCCCGCGAGCTCAACCGCCGCACGCACTGGAAGCGGGTGGCCAGCATCAAGGTGGCGCTGGTGCTGCACGGGCCAAGTTTCGCGCGCGCCGACAGCGAGCCGGCCGTGTTCGACCTGTTCGGGCCGGGCTACAGCGCGGCGCACGGCGCCACCGACAGCGGCACGGTGCTGCGCGAAACGTCGCTGCCGGCAGCGCTGGCCAGGCGCGAGCGGCGCCAGTTTTCACACACCATCACCTTGCGCAATCCAGCGCAGTAAAGGGGCGACCATGCGGGGATATGTAGGTCTTAGTCGGCGGCGGCGCCAAAGGCGGCGCGGGGCGGCGCTCGTGGTCGCGCTGTGCATGCTGGTGGCGGTGCTCGCGATCGCCGTATCGGCCGCGCAGAGCGCGCTCAATGCCGAAAAATCGGCCCGCAACGAACGCGACCGGCAGATCGCGCTGCAGGCGGCCGAGGCGGCGCTGGTCGACGCCGAACGCGATATCGAGGGGGGCAGCAATCCGGCGTCGGCCCGAGCCGCCTTGTTCGCCGCAGGCAGTGCGCTCGGCTTCATCGACGGTTGCGGTGGCAGCGGCGACCAGGTCGGCCTGTGCGCGAGCAGCGGCGCCGCCGCGCAGCCGGCCTGGCAGACGGCCAATCTGGCTGCGGGCGCCGCCAACACCGTGCCGTACGGCGCGTTCACCGGCGCATCGATGCCGACCGGCCGCGGCGCGTTGCCGGCGCAGCCGCCGCGCTACGTCATCGAGTTGATGCACGTGCCCGGTGCGGGGCTCGATGCCAGCGATCGCGAAGGCAAGGTCTACCGGATCACGGCGATCGGTTTCGGCACGCGCGCACACACCCAGGTGGTGCTGCAAAGCGTTTACCGCAAGCTGCCCTCGGCGGTGGCGCCATGATGAAAGCGCTGTTCGCTTTGCTCTTGTTGTTTGCGGCCGCGCCGGCCTGGGGACAGGCGGGACAGGCGGCCGCGCCGTCGTGCCCGGCCACCCCGCAGCCCGCATGGCGCGAGGCCGGCGGCATCATCGGCGGCAGCGGCGGCGGGCAGTTCATGGTGCAGTCCAAAGTGGCGCGCGACGGCTTGAGCGGCACCATCGAACGCAGCGCGCTCGACTTCAGCGGCGCCGGCGCCAAAGCCGGTTTGCCGTTGTGGGACGCCGCCAGCCTGCTCGACGCGTATCCGGGCGGGCCGCCGGCGCGCGCGATTTTCACGGTGGACGAGGCCGGCGCGACGGTCCCGTTCTCGTGGCCCCTCCTGAGTGACGGCCAGCGCGCCGATCTCGATACTGCGCCCTATGTCGCCACCGCCGCCGGCGACGGCCTCGGCGAGCAGCGCCTGGCCTGGCTGCGCGGCGTACGTGCCGGCGAGATCGGCAACCCGGGCGGGGTGTTCCGGCGCCGCACCAGCATCCTCGGTCCTATGCCCAACGGCGTGCCGCTGGTGGTCGGCGCGCCGCTGGCGTCGCTGCCGGGGTCCGACTACGGCGCGTTCCATGCGCTTTACAAGGCGCGGCGCCACGCGATCTACATCGGCGCCGACGACGGCATGCTGCACGCGTTCGACGCCGCCACCGGCGTCGAGCTGTTTGCCTACGTGCCGCGCGCGTTGTTCCCGGCACTGCCGGCCTTGAGCAGCCCGCAATACCAGCCGCGCGCCTTTGTCGACGGCAGCGCCGGCCACGCCGAGGCCTTGCTAGGCGGGCGCTGGCGCAGCGTGCTCGCGGCGGGCATGGGGCAGGGCGCGCGCGGCGTTTTCGCGCTCGACATCAGCGATCCGTCCGCGTTCGGGCAGGGCATGGGATCGCTGTGGGATTTCACCGAGCGGGACGACCCGGAAATGGGCTTTGTGGGCGCCGCGCCCTTGCTGGCCAAGTTCCGCACCGGCACGCGCGGCGGCGTGGCCCAGTACCGCTACTTCGCGCTGGTCGCCGGCGGCGCGGCGACCGTGCCCGGCGCGCCCGGCGCGCTGTTCCTGCTGGCGCTCGACAAACCGGCACCCGCACCTTGGCGCGCGGGCCAGAACTACCACCGCTTCAATACGGCGGCGTCCGACCCCGCCCTCGCCAACGCACTGGCGCCGCCCGCGCTCGCGCTCGGCCCCGACGGCAGCGTGCGCTATGCGTATGCGGGCGACGCGCAGGGCAATCTGTGGCGCTTCGACTTTAGCGGCGCGGCGCCTTGGCCCAAGGCGGTAGGGCCGGGCGCGGGCGGGCGCCCGCTGTTCGTGGCGCGCGACGCGCGCGGCCGGCGCCAGCCGATCACCGGGCGCGCGACGGTGTTGCACGCGCCCGGCGGCGGCTTTCTGGTGGTGTTCGGGACCGCGGGCGCGGCGCCCGGCGACCGCGCGGTGCAGTCGCTGTATGCGATCCACGACAGCGCCGGCGCGCCGCCGGAGCTGGTCGAAGGCCGCGCCGATCTGGCCGCGCGCGGCATGTCCGGCCCGGGCGCCGGGACCATCAACGGTGCCGCGTTCGACTTCGGCGGCGCGGGCAAGGGCTGGTATCTCGACTTCGGCCAGGCCGGCGCCGGCGGCGAGCAGCTCGCCGGGACGGTGCTGTCGGCATCTGGCGCGCTGGTGTTCAGCACCGCCGTCGCGGGAGCCAATGCTTGCGCCGCGCCGGCCTCGCGCACCTATGTGGTCGACGCGCTCAGCGGATTTGCGTACGACACCGACGGCAGCGCGCGCAGCGGCGTCGCCGCCGGCCGCCTGGCGCACGGCACGGTGGCCGCCACGCCGCTGCTGGTGCGCACGGGCAGCACCAGCGGCGCGCGCGACGCCACCGGCCGCACCCGCGCCAGCCACAGTTTCGCCATCGTCGGGCGCGCAGGCGGTGCCGGTGCGCCGCTCGTGTTCAGCGTCGGCGCGCCGGCCGGTCGCCTGAGCTGGCGCGAAGTAGGCAATTGGCGCGAACTGCACGCCAAGGCCACCCGCTGAACCACTCCAAGGAGAGTTACATGAAACGCCGTGCCGGATTCACCCTGATCGAGTTACTCGTCACGCTGCTCGTGGTGGCGTTGCTGGCGTCGATGGCCTACCCGAGCTACGTCGGCTACATCACCAAGGCGCGCCGGGCCGAGGCCCAGATCGCGCTGCTCGATCTGATGCAGCAGCAGGAGCGCTTCTATTCGCAGCACAATTCGTACAGCGAGTTCTCGTCCGCCTCGACCGACGCCAACGAAAAGCATTTCAAGTGGTACCTGGGCGATACGCCGGCCGCCAGCGCCTACGAGCTGCGCGGGCGCCCCTGCCAGGGCGCGCAGATAGCCCATTGCGTCGAACTGCAGGCGCTGCCGGGCACCGCCGTGGTCAACCCGAATTTCCGCGACCCCGAATGCGAAACGCTGACCCTCGACAGCGCCGGCGGGCGCCGCGCGCAGGGCAAGTCGCCGAAGTGCTGGCCATGAGGGCCGGGCGCCGCCAGCGCGGGCTGACGATGGTCGAAATGCTCACGGTGCTCGCGGTCGCCGGCGTGCTGATGGCGCTCGCGATGCCCGACATGGGCGAGCTGGTTCGGCGGCAGCAGCTCATGGCCGTCTCGAGCGACTTGATGGGCGCGCTGCGCCTGACCCGCTCGCAGGCCATCGCGCGCGGCGAGCGTGTCATGATCGCCCCGTACGACGCCGGCGGCACCGACTGGAGCGGCGGCTGGATCGTGTTCGTCGACCGCGACGGCAACCGCCGCCCCGGCGCCGGCGACGAGATCGTCGCGATGCACACGCGGATGCCGCCCGGGGTCGTCATCCAGGGCCGCTTCTCGAGCGCACAGCAGCCCGACTATGTCGCCTACAATAGCGGGGGGCGCAGCTGTTCGCATACCGGCAGCCAGGCCGCGCGCTGGGGTACCCTGTCGCTGTTCCAGGGCACGCGCACGCGCCGTATTAAAATCAATATGCTCGGGCGCGCCCGCCTGTGCGACCCGGAACGCGGCGCCGCCGCGTGCACGGGGGCCGCCGAGTCGTCCTGAGGGGCGGGCGGTTTATCCAGACTAAAGTGAAGCACGCGTGAAAATACTGAACGACACCGATGGCATGAAGCTCGCGCTCGACTGGGCCGCCAAGGGCATGACCAGCACCACGCCGAATCCGCGGGTCGGCTGCGTGATCGTGCGCGACGGCGAGGTGATCGGCGCCGGCCACACCCAGCCGCCGGGCCAGGCGCATGCCGAGATCGCCGCCATGCGCGACGCCGCCGCGCGCGGGCACGCGGTGCGCGGCGCCACCGCCTATGTCACGCTCGAGCCCTGCAACCACTACGGCCGCACGCCGCCATGTTCGCAGGCGCTGGTCGCGGCCGGCCTGGCGCGCGTGGTGGCCGCGGTCGAGGACCCCAATCCGCTGGTGGCGGGGCAGGGCATGGCCACGCTGGAGGCGGCCGGGATCGCGGTGCGCACTGGGGTGCTGGCCAACGCCGCGCGCGAACTCAATATCGGATTTTTCTCGCGCATGCAGCGCGGCCTGCCGTGGGTGCGCCTTAAAAGCGCGGCCAGCCTCGACGGCATGACGGCGCTGCACGACGGCCAGAGCCAGTGGATCACAGGCCCCGACGCGCGCGCCGACGGCCACGCCTGGCGCGCGCGCGCCTGCGCCATCCTGACCGGCATCGGCACCGTCAAGGCCGACGACCCGCAGCTGACCGTGCGCGCGCTCGAGACGGCGCGCCAGCCGCGCCGCGTGGTGGTCGACAGCCGGCTCGAGATCGCGGCGGGCGCGCGCGTGCTGCAGGGCGAGCCGTGCTGGATCGTCGGCGCGCAAGCCGACCCGGCCAAGGAGGCGCTGCTGCGCGCGGCCGGCCACGAGGTCATCATGCTGCCCAACGCCGACGGCAAGGTCGACCTGCCCGCGCTCATGCGCGAACTGGGCCGGCGCGAGATCAACGAGCTGCACGTCGAGGCGGGCAGCAAACTCAATGGCTCGCTGATCGCCGCCGGCTGCGTCGACGAATTGCTGGTGTACCTCGCGCCATGCCTGATCGGCGATGCGCAGGGCATGTTCGCGCTGGCCGCGCCGGCGCAGTTGGCGCACAAGCGGCGCCTCACTTTTCACGAGGTCCGGCAGGTCGGCGAGGATTTGCGTATACTTGCGCGATTCATTTCACCGCAGGAATAAAGTCCCATGTTTACTGGAATCATCGCCGCGATCGGCAAAATCACCTCCGCCCGGCCGTTCGCGGGCGGGCTCGATGCGGGCGTGCACCTCGAGATCGACGCCGGCGGCCTGTCGCTGCTCGACGTCGCGCTCGGCGATTCGATGGCCGTCAACGGCACCTGCCTGACCGTGGTGGCCAAGACCGACACCGCTTTTTGCGTCGACGTCTCGCGCGAGACCCTCAATTGCACCGCCGGCCTCGATGGCCTCGGCGAGGTCAATCTCGAAAAGGCGTTGACCCTGGCCGAGCGCCTCGGCGGCCACCTGGTGTCGGGCCATGTCGACGGCCTGGGCCTGGTGCACAGCTTCACGCCGATCGGCGAGTCGTGGGAGCTGGTCATCGACGCCCCGCACGAACTGGCCAAATTCCTCGCCTACAAGGGCTCGGTGGTGGTCAACGGCGCCTCGCTCACGATCAACCGGGTCAGCGACCTCGGACTCGACGCCGCGCACGCCTGCCGCTTCTCGATCAACCTGATCCCGCACACGATCGCCGTCACCACGCTCAAGCACCTGCGCGCCGGCAGCAAGGTCAACCTCGAGATCGACCTGATCGCGCGCTATGTCGAGCGCATGCTGACGCTCGCGGCGATCGCCCCGGCAGCGTAATCCTGCCCGAAGGTCCGACCCCGGGGCGGACCGCAAGTCTCCCCCAGGTATCGCCGCAGGTATCCCACCACGTAACGCAAACGGCGCCGCGCATCGGCGCCGTTTGCGTTTCAGCGGCCCTATTTTGCAATTCATCGCTTTGAACTGCGGGCGCATAGGCCCCTCGGTATAGTGATATCTCTTGTAAAATGCGCGCGCATTCGACCCACACCAGACCCGCGAATACCCATGAAACTACTCTATCCGTTCTGCCTCAGCCTGACGCTCGCCGCCAGCCCCGCCATGGCTGCCTTCGAGGCGTTCAAGATCACCGATCCGGCGCACACCGTCAAACTCGATGGCGTGGTCGACGACGCGGTCTGGACCAGGGCGGTCGCGCGCGGCGGCTTTTTCGAGAGCCAGCCGGCCGACAAGGTCGCCGCCAAGGTCAACACCGAGGTGCGCATCGCCTACGACGGCAAATACATGTACGTGGCCGTCAAGGCCTTCGACCCGAAACCGCACGAGATCCGGGCCCCGTTCGGCCGGCGCGACAAGATCACCGGCGACCAGGATTTCATCGGCCTGTTCCTCGACCCGAGCGCCTCGAAGCAGGCGGCCCAGATCATCTATTTCAATCCGCGCGGCGCCTTCACGGACGGTAATTTCACCAACACCAACGGCGAGGATGTCTCGCCGGACTTCGATTTTTCGATCGCGACGGCGCGCTTCGACGGCGGCTGGAGCGCCGAGCTGCGCATCCCGTTCACCTCGATCGCCTACGTGGCCGGCCAGAGCGCGCCGTGGAACCTGCTCGTCATGCGCAACATGACGCGCGACACGCGCTACAAGATGTGGAGCGGCCAAGTGGCGCGCTCGAGCGCCTGCCTCCTGTGTTTTTCGGAGCCGATCACCGGCCTCTCCGAGCTGCCGACGGGCCTGAACTGGAGCGCGACGCCGCAACTGGTGATGCGCCGCGGGACCGACGAGGTGGCCGGCGCGCCGCGCAAGAACAACAGCGACATCGCGCTCAGCCTCGACGTCAAGATCAAGCCCGATTCGGCCACCGTGATCGACGCGACCATCAATCCTGACTTCTCGCAGATCGAACTGGACGCGCCCCAGTTGTCGGGCAACACCCGTTTCGGCCTGTTCGTGCAGGAGAAGCGCCCCTTCTTCCTCGAGGGCAGCGACATGTTCCAGACCCCGTTCCGCGCCATCAGCACGCGCACCATGAGCGACCCGGCCTGGGGCGCGCGCTACACCCGGCGCGACGCCAAGCGCGACCTCACGGTGCTGACCACGCGCGACGTCGGCGGCGGCCTGGTCCAACTGCCAAACGCCTACTACACCGACTACGCGTCGCAGGACTTCGCCTCGCAGGCCACGGTGGCGCGCGCCAACTTCAAGCTTGGCAAGCTCTCGCTCGGCGTCACCGGCACCGACCGCACGCTCGTCGACGAGCGCGGCTACAACCGCGTGCTCGGCCCCGACTTCACGTGGCAGCGCAGCGACGAGGAGCGCGTGCGCGGCCAGATGCTGCTCAGCGCCACCACGGCCCAGCCGGACGCCGCGAACAGATTGGTCAAGGGTGCCAAAACCAGCGGCCACGCGGGCCTGCTCGAATGGTCGCGCGAGGAGGAGAAATGGGGCGCATGGGCCAGCGTCGAGGACGTCAGCGACGACTTCCGCGCCGACAACGGCTTCTTTTCGCAGGTCGGCTACCGCCTGTACGTGACCGAATTCTCCGCCAAACTGGGCAAGAAGGGCCCCTTGAGCGACCTGAATCTGTATTTCCATTCGGAGCGCAAGGCCGACACCCTGGGCGCGGCGATCTTCGAGGACACCACGGTCGGCGCCTGGATGAAAGGCCCGCGCGACATCGAGTTCAACGTCCGCCTCAAGCCGAAGAACAAGATGCGCGTCAAGCAGTACGGCGAGCTGTTCGAGACGGCCCAGGTGTGGGCGCGCATCGACGCGAGCCCGGGCCGCATCCTGGCGCGCGTGTCGGCCGAGGTCGAGCTGGGCGACCAGATCGACATCGAAGGTTCGCGCCTGGGCAAGGGCGGATTCGCGATGCTGTCCGCGCGCCTGCGCCCGTTCGAATGGCTCGAGTTCGAGCCGAACTACACCGCGACCTGGGTCGACGGCAAGGGCGCGCTGGTCGATGGGCGCCGCCTGTACACCGAGCAGGCCTTGCAATTGAAAGGCATTTACCATATCGGCGCGCACGACACGGTGCGCATGATCTTGCAGCGCGCGAGCACCAAGCGCGACCCGTCCTTGTATGCGACCGCGGTCGAAGGCGAGAGCAGCCGCAGCACGACCTCGTTCGTGTACGGCCACACCGCCACGCTCGGGCGCGCCGCCTATGTCGGCGTGACGCTGGCCAAGGGCGAGACGCCGGGCTACGTGCCGCGGCGCCAGCAAAACGAGCTGTTCGTGAAGCTGTCGTGGCAAATCTGAGCTAGTTGTTGATGTAAATGCCGATTGTCTTAAAGGCAATCCGGCTCGACTGGCCGCAGCGCGATCTGCGGCCAGTGGCGTTTACGGGTGACGCGAAGGCAGTGACGCGCACGGCAAAAGGTGTTTTAATACAGCAAGAGAAAACTCATTTGCAAAAATTGCTCGAATTGTATTTGAACCATTTACCGATATAAATAACGCGCTTGCGCAGGCGATGCCGATGACCCTCGATGTTCCCAGCAACTGCTCCGGTGCGGCACTCGGCCCAAGCTTGCTCGAGTCGCAGCATCGGATCCTGTCGGCGTTTGCCTGCGGCGCCCCGATCGGGCAGACGCTCGCCGACATCGCCGCCGCCCTGCGCGCCGAGCATCCAGGCTTCGCTCTCGCGCTGATGCTGCTCGACGCCGAAAGCGGGCGCTGGACGCTCGGCGCCAGCGCCGGCCTGCCGCCCGGTTACCAGGCCGGGGCCGGCGACGCCAAATGGCAAGCCTGGGCCGAAGGCGACGACGCGCCCGACTTTGCCGAAACCCCGTTCTGGATCGCGCTGTGCGCCGCCGCCGGCGCGCACGGCATGCGCGCCCACACGCCGCTGGTGCTGCGTTCGAGCACCGGCGGCACGCTAGGACTATTTGTCCCGTACACTGAATTCGCCGCGGCGCCCGCGCCCGGCGCCGATGCCTTGTTCATGCAGTCGGTGCAAGGCTACGCGCCGCTGGCCACGGTCGCGATCGAACGCAGCCGGGCCGATACCGCCTCGCTCAAAGCGGCGCGCCTGCGCGACGACGAGCACGCGCGGCTGGCGCTGGCGATCGAGGGCAGCGGCACCGGGGTCTGGGACCGCGACGTGCTGTCGGGCCAAATCCTTTATTCGAGCGGCTGGAAGGCGCTGTTCGGCTACACCGACGAGCAGATCACCGACCGCATCGAGGACGCCTACCTGCGCGTGCACCCGGACGACTTGAGCCAGGTGCGCGCGACCATCGACTCGCATTTCGAACTAAAGAGCGACGTCTATGTCGTCGAGCACCGGCTGCTGTGCGCCGACGGCGGCTACAAATGGGCCTCGAGCCGCGGCAAGGTGGTCAGCCGCGACGCCGACGGCAAGCCGCTACGGATGATCGGCATCACGACCGACGTGACCGCGATGCGGCGCATGGCAGACCAGTTGCAAGAGAGCGCGCAGACGGTCACGCGGCTGACCAACGAAGTGCCCGCGTTGGTGTTCGAGATGTCCCTGGACAGCAGCGGCGTGGCCGGCTTTACCTATGTCAGCGAGGGCGTGCGCGAGATGTTCGAGCTCACGCCGGCCGAACTGGCGGCCGGCCCGCAGATGTTGCACAAGCTGATCCACGCGGACGACCTCGCAGCCTACCGCGCCACCTTGGCCGAGTCGGCCGCCACCGTGCGGCCGTGGCAGCTCGAATACCGGGTGCTGCTGCCGCGCCAGGGCCTGCGCTGGCGCGAGGGCAGCGCGCGGCCGCGCCAGATGGCCGACGGCAGCACCCAGTGGCACGGCTTCATCACCGACATCACCGAACGCAAGAACATCGAGATGGAGCTGCGCGAATTCGCCAACATCGACGCGCTCACGCGCCTGCCCAACCGGCGCTGCTTCATGGCGCGCATGGACACCGAACTGGCGCGCGTGCGCCGGGTGCCGGGCACGCGCACCGCGGTGCTCATGTTCGACATCGATTTTTTCAAGAACGTCAACGACAGCTACGGCCACGCCACCGGCGACATCGTGCTCAAGCACTTCGCCACGATCCTGACCAAGTCGCTGCGCGAGGTCGACCACGTGGGCCGTATCGGCGGCGAGGAATTCGCCGTCATCCTGTCCAACGCCGATCTGGCCGAGGGCGCCAGCTTCGCGCTGCGTGTGCAGCAGCGGCTCGCGGCCGCGCCCCTGGTCGACGGCGGGCGCACGATCGCCGTCACCGTCAGCATCGGCGTGGCGGCCATGCAGCCGAACGACCAGAACGTCGACGCCGCGCTCTACCGCAGCGACATGGCGCTGTACCGCGCCAAGGAGCGCGGCCGCAACTGCGTCGTGTCGGGCGACGAATAATTATCTCGCACCGCAACACGTTCCATTGCGAATCTCATGTTTGGATACTTTTCCTGGGGCAGGTACTGCCAGTTTGTGCACGTCGGCTACGAGGACAAGCACGGGCCCGAGGCCGATCCGCGCGCGAGCCGGCCAATACCGTGATCTTGCGGCTCAAGGCCGTAATGGGCCGGTTCATCACAAACCGCCCGCGGCCGCGCCCTCCGGCCGCTACCATGGCTTCAGTTCTCCAACACTTCGAGGAAATATCATGCGCAACCCAGTTTTTGTCCCCGCCTTTTTGTCCCTGCTCCTGCTTGCAGGCTTCGCCAGCGCCGCCGACCATGCGCGCACGGTCGCGCCGTTCGACGCGATCAGCATCAAGGGACCGATCAACATGGTGGTGCAGGTCGGCGCCGCGCAGGCGGTCCAGATCTCCGGCGACGAGAAATTCATCAAAAAGGTCGAGACCCGCGTGGTCGGCGGCGAACTGGTGATCACGTTCCTGCAGGAAGACAAGGGCATGGAACTCGATGACAACGAAAAAATCCTGATCTCGGTGCCAACCCTGCGCGCCTTCAAGGTGGAGGGGGCCGGTTCGGCCACGGTCAACAACATCAACGGCGAGCGCGTCGACCTCGGTTTCCAGGGGGCGGGCAAGCTGGTCGCCAACGGCAAGGTGCGCCAGCTCCGGATCAAGGCCAACGGCGTCGGCGCGATCGACACCAAGGCGTTGCTGGCGCAAGACGCCAACGTCAGGTTCGAGGGCGTCGGCTCGGTCAAGGTGTATGCGAGCGAGCGGCTCGACCTCAACGTCAACGGCATGGGATCGCTGAACTACTACGGCAATCCGAAGAAGGTCCACAAGTCGGTCAGCGGCATCGGCAGCGTGCGCGCGGGCGACTAAGGTGACTAAGGGGACTAAGGCGGCTAAAGCGCGACCTCGAGAATTTTCGCTTCGGGGTCGCGCGCCCGGATGAAGCGCATGATCGATTCGACCGTCACGGTGTCGATCTGGCCGGCCATGCGGCGCCCGAACGGATGGTCGTCGAAGGCGATATTGGCGCGGAACATGCGCCCGCCGAGGCGCGTCGAGGCCGGGATGTCGAGCGTGGTCGGCGCGTAGTCGGCGGCCCGCAGCCATTGCTGGGCCTGGGCGCGGTCGTTGATGCGCCCCGGCGCCTCGCTCGCGGCGGCGTAGGTCTCGAGCACCCACTGGTTCGAATTCTGGTACTTCGTCGAGAACGGGAAGGCCAGCATGTTGTAGCGCGGCGCGTGCAAGCGCAGCGCAGCCGCCGGGCCGAGCAGCGCGGCCAGCCGGGCCTGGGTCTGCATGTTGGGGATGATGAGCGCGGCCTTGTACTCGAACACGTCGTCGAGGAAAAAATTGCCGAGGCCGTCGTTGTACAGCTCAGACGTGTTGGTGCCGCAACCGTTCAATTCGTGCACCACGAGCCAGCGGCCGTCCGGATGGTCGCGCCAGGCCAGGCCGACATGTGAATACACGAGTTTATACTTGCTCAGGTCCTGGCCAACCCGCGCCACCAGCGCCACCTGTGCGCCCGCGGCGTCGAGCGCGGTGCGCGTCTTGAGGGCCAGGTCGAGCGACTTGGCCACATTGGCGGCGACGGCGGGCGCCGGTTCGCAGGCGCGCCCGGCCAGCGCCGGGGAGCCGGCCATCAGGCATAGCAACAGCGCGGCGAGATGCCGCTGTCCGAGTTTCATTTGCCCGTTCCTTCGGCTTGCGGGTGGCAACCCGGGCGACTACAAAACAAATTTTTCATCGTGGAATTGCCCGGTTCACTGTGAGCCGCCATTAAAGCACAAGCGGTAGGTGAGGCGACGGAAACCGGCCCCACGTACTAGGCCCGGGCGCAGGCATTCGCGCGCGCCAGCAGCAGTTCGCGCTCGCGCGTGTTGTTGGTCAGCGCGGCGGCGCGTTCGAACTCGGCGCGCGCCTCGGCGTTGCGCCCGAGTTTTGCGAGCAGGTCGCCGCGTACGCTCGGCAGCAAATGATAGTTGGCCAGCGAGGGCTCGCGCATGAGCCGGTCGGCGAGGTCGAGTCCGGCGGCGGGTCCGTAAGCCATCGACATCACGACCGCCCGGTTGAGCTCGATCACGGGCGAGGGCGTCAGCTGCGCCAGCGCGTCGTACAGGGCGCTGATGCGCAGCCAGTCGGTCTGTTCGGGCGCCAGCGCGCGCGCGTGGCAGGCCGCAATCGCCGCCTGCAGCGCGTACGGGCCGAAGCCCTTGCCGAGCCGCGCGGCGCGCTCGAGCGCTGCGTGCCCGCGCCGGATCAGCAACTGGTCCCAGCGGCTGCGGTCCTGGTCGAGCAGCAAAATCGGCTCGCCCTTGGGGCCGACGCGCGCGCGGTTGCGCGAGGACTGGATCTCCATCAGCGCCACGAGGCCGTGCACCTCGGCCTCGCCCGGCACCAGTTCGGCGAGCACGCGCCCCAGGCGCAGCGCCTCCTCGCACAGCTTGGGGCGCAGCCAGGCGTCGCCGGCGCTGGCCGAATATCCCTCGTTGAAAATCAGGTAGATGACCTGCAGCACCGATCCGAGTCGGGCCGCGAGCTGGTCGGCGGCGGGCACCTCGAACGGCACGCGCGCCTCGGCCAGCGTGCGCTTGGCGCGCACGATGCGCTGCGCGACGGTCGCCTCGGAGACGAGGAAGGCGCGCGCGATCTCGCCCGTGGCGAGGCCGCCGAGCAGGCGCAGCGTCAATGCGACGCGCGCCTCGGTCGCCAGCACCGGGTGGCAGGCGACAAACATCAGGCGCAGCATGTCGTCGCCGATGTCGTCCGCCAGCGGCGCCTCGAGCTTGGGCGCCGCGTCTTCGAGCTGGGTTTCGATCGCGTGGGTGAGTTCGGCCTCCTTGGCGTTGTGCAGCTTCACGTGGCGCAGGTGGTCGAGCGCGCGGTTCTTGGCCACGGCCATCAGCCAGGCCGCCGGATTGTCGGGGATGCCGGCCTCGGGCCAGCGCTCGAGCGCGCTGACAAGCGCGTCCTGCGCGAGCTCCTCGGCCAGGCCGACGTCGCGCAGCATGCGCGCGAGCGCGCCGATGATCTTGGCCGATTCGATGCGCCAGACGCCCTCGATGACGCGGTGCGTGGCCGTGCGCGTGGCCGCGCCTGTCAACGCACCGTCCATTACCAGGCGGGTGCCGCGGAGGCGAGCTGGGCCAGCATGCCGGCCTCGAGCTGCTGGCTGCGCATGCGTTGCTCGGCCTCGCGCAGTTGCGGCGTGAACTCGATGTCGAGGTCGTCGAGCTCGTACATCGGACGGATTTCGACTTCGACCTGCGCGCCGCACGGGTAGGGCACGGCCGCGGCCCAGGCGACGGCGTCGGCCATCGACGCGGCCTTGATCATCCAGTAGCCGGCGACCAGTTCCTTGATCTCGGTGAACGGGCCGTCGACGACGCTCGCCTTGCCGGCGCTGAAGTTGACGCGCGTGCCCAGCGCGCTCGAGCGCAGGCCGTCGGCCGCGAGCAGCACGCCTTTTTTGGCCTCGGCCGCGTTGTGCGCGTCGAGCCGGTCGAGCATTTCTTGCGGGCAGGGCAGCTCGGCCTCGAGTTCGGGGCTCGAGCGCAGCAAGATCGTGAAGCGCATGCCGTCGACCACGGCGGCCGGGTCCGGGTGGACCTCGGCGCAGCCGCCGGGACAGCCGGCCTCGCGGATCTCGATGCTGACCTTGCCGTCGGGGCCGGCGTCGGACGCCGGCCAGCGCTTGATCCACTCGACGACCTCGTCGCGCGAGGCCGCCTCGAACACCGAGACACCGGCGATCAGCTCTTTGGTTTCGGTGAACGGGCCGTCGACCACGCTCGCCTTGCCGTCGCTTAGCACCACGCGCACGCCCTGGTCGCTCGGCTTGAGGCCTTCGCCGGCGCGCATCACGCCGGCCGCGACCAGTTGCTCGTTGTAGGCGCCCATATCGTTAAGCAACTGCTCGCTCGGCATCGCACCCTGTTCGGTGGCGGCGTCGGCCTTGCGGAAGATGATGAATTTCATGCTTTTGCTCCGTCAGGTTTTGGCCGCGATGGTCGCGCGCAGCCGGTCTTCTTGTTCGCGCAATTCGGGCGTGAATTCTTCGCCGAAATCGCTGGCCTCGAACACTTGCCGGATCTCGATTTCGGAATCGCCCTCCATCGGGTTGGGGCAGCGCCGGACCCATTCGATCGCCTCTTCGCGCGAGCTGCATTCCCACAGCCAGAAGCCGGCGACGAGCTCCTTGGTCTCGGAGAACGGGCCGTCGACGACGGTCCGGCCGGCGCCCGAGAAGCGCACGCGCGCGCCCTTGGCGCTCGGGTGCAGGCCTTCGCCGGCGACCATCACGCCGGCTTTGACGAGTTCTTCGTTGTACTTGCCCATCGCCGTGAGCAACTCTTCGCTCGGCATCTTGCCCGCTTCGGATTCGGCGGTGGCTTTTACGAGGATCATGAATCGCATGGTGGTCTCCTGTTGCCGTCTTAATCAGTGCTTGCCGCGCCGCCGCAGCCTTGCGTCATGGCCGCTTGCATGTCTTCGCGGGCGACGTCGCGGGTGTGGGTGGCGATCGCCCACATGTGGCCGTACGGATCGGTGACCATGCCGTAGCGGTCGCCCCAGAACATGTCGGCCAGCGGCATGGTGGCGGCGCAGCCGGCGGCGACGGCGCGCTCGAACGAGGCGTCGGCGTTTTCGACATACAGATGCAGTGTGACCGGTGTGCCCTTGAGCGCGAGCGGACCGAGCATATTCCATTCGGGGTTCTCGTCGACGAGCATCAGGTGCGAGTCGCCGATGCGGAGCTGGCCGTGCATCAGTTTGCCGTCCGGGCCCTTCATGCGGCCGCTGTCGACGGCGCCGAAGGCCTTGATGTAAAAGTCCATGGCCGCCTCGGCGCCCGCGCAGACGATGTGCGGGGTCAGCGAATTCATGCCTTCGGGAATTGGTTTGACGTTTGTGCTCATGGTCGTTCTCCTAGGTGGTGATGGTTGAGTGATTGATTCAGTTCGTGAGTGGTTGATTCAGTTCGGTGCGCCAGGTGGCCGGGTCGGGGTCCGAATGCGGGCCGTCGACGTAAACCTCCCATAAATCTTCTGCCTTTTCCAGTCCCTGCGCGTCGATCCATTGCATGAATTGCCCCCAGCCGTCGGGCAATCCTTCGTAGCCGCCGTGTAAAACGGTGCGTGCCACGCGCGCCGCCGGCAAGCTGCTGGCCACGACGCGGCCGTTCGGCGCCACCGGTGCCGAGACCGGCACGCCGACCTCGAAATCGAAGATGCCATCGTGCATGCGGAAGTGGTGCGAAAACACCGGGCCGGCCGGGCCGATGCCCTGCGCCACGACGGCGGCGATCACCTCGTTGATGGCCGGGCCCATGTGGGTTTGGATCTCGGAGCGCGGAATGGTCAGGTGGATCACGGCCGTCTGGCGCGGTGGGCTTTCGGTGATCTGTGGTGTGTCGAGCATTGATGCTTCTCCTTGAGTGGTTGTTTAAAACGCCGCGTATATGACTACGACGTCCGGGCTTCGGGAAAATCGACAGGGCTGCGGAAAATATTTTTGATGTATTCTTTGATAAGGCTAGCTTAGCATGTTCACTATTAAAATCAGGCCCGCACGGGATCGCCAAACTGTCACGCCGACAGCGGGCAAACTTTGAAAGTTGGAATGAATATTGTCGTAATTGGTGGTTATGGAAACTTCGGCGCGCGCTTGTGCCGCGCGCTCGCACCGGACGCGCGCATGCGCCTGATCGTCGCCGGGCGCGACCTGGAGCAGGCCACGCAGTTTGCCGTGCAGCTTGGCGGCAAGGCCGGGGCCTTGCGCATCGATGTGGCGCAAGCCGACCTCGGGCAGGTGCTGCGCGACGCCGGCGCGCAACTCGTGATCCACACGGCCGGCCCGTTCGAGCCCGGGAGCTACGCGGTGGCGCTGGCGGCCGCGGCGGCCGGGGCGCACTATATCGACCTGGCCGACAACCGGCGCTTTGTCTGCGATTTCGCCGCCGCGACCGACGCTGCCTTCCGGCAAGCCGGACGCCTCGCGATCACCGGGGCGAGCACCGTGCCGGCCTTGTCGAGCGCGGTGGTCGACCATCTGGCCGAAGGCTGGCGCGGCATCGCCTCGATCGATTGTTGCATCGCGCCAGCCCAGAGCGCGCCGCGCGGGCTCGCCACGCTGGCCTCGGTGCTCAGCTATTGCGGCGCCCCGATCAAGGTGTGGCAGGACGGCGCCTGGGTTATCCAGCATGGCTGGGCCGACCGCGCGACGGTGCGTTTCCGGCGCCTGCGACCACGCGCGGGCGCACTGTGCGACATCCCGGATCTCGAATTGTTTCCGGCGCGTTATCCCGGCGTGCGGTCCGTCATGTTTCGCGCCGCCCTCGAAGTCGGGCTCGGGCAGGCCGCGTTCGCCTTGCTGGCGAGCTTGCGGCGCAAGGGGCTGATCGCGCGGCCCGAGCGGCTCGCCAAGCTTATGCACGTGGCGGGCCGCGCCGGGGATTTCCTCGGCACCGAGCTCGGCGGCATGGTGGTGCGCGTGAGCGGCACCGATGGCGCCGGCATGCCCGCCGAGCGGGCCTGGCATATCGCGGCCGACCATGACCACGGGCCGGAGATCCCGGCCATGGCCGCCATTTTGCTCGCGCGCAGGCTGGCCGGCGGTTGGGACGCGAGCGGCAGCCACAGTTGCATGGGCCAACTATCTCTGGCCGAGTTCGCACCCGAGTTCGCCAAATGGGGCATGGTCACCGATATTGTCGAAGGAAGTGAACCTTGAACGAAAAAGCGGATCAATCGATTAGGGAGGGTGCGCGGCTTGACCTGCGGCTCGACCTGCGGGTGCTGCGCTGGTCGCTCGCGGCGGTCTGGATCGCGACCGGCGCGGTGGTGCTGGGCATCTATCCACGCGAGGGCAGCCTCGCCTTGCTCGCGCGTGCCGGGCTCGGCGGCAATCTGGCCTTGCTGGCGCTGTTCGGCGGCGCCTTGCTCGATCTGGGGTTCGGTTGCCTGACCTTGTGGTGGCCGCGGCGCTGGCTGTGGCGCGCGCAGGCCGCCGTGATCGTCGTCTACAGCGCGATCATCACGGTCGCGCTGCCCGAATTCTGGATCCACCCTTTCGGGCCCCTGCTCAAAAACCTGCCGATCCTGGCAATAATCTGGCTCTTGCATCAACAAGAAGGTGGGCGCCGATGACTAGCTATCTGCTGCTCAAGTGGCTGCATATCATGTCGAGCGTGCTGCTCGTCGGAACCGGCTTCGGCAGCGCGTTCTATCTGTATTTTGTGAACCGCACGCGCAACGTCGAGGCCATTGCGCAGGTCGTGCGCCTTGTGGTGCGGGCCGACTGGTGGTTCACCACGCCCGCGATCATCGTCCAGCCCGCCACTGGGTTCGCCATGGTGACGCTGGCCGGTTATTCATTAATGAATAGCTGGCTGCTCTGGTCTCTAATTTTGTATGGCTTGGCCGGGCTCTGCTGGTTGCCCGTCGTCTGGCTGCAAATTCGCATGGCAAAGTTTGCCGCGCAGGCAGCCGCCGAAAAAACGCCGTTGCCGGAGCAATACTGGCGCTATGCGAAGCGCTGGGAGATGCTCGGCTATCCGGCCTTTTTGGCGATGCTCGGCATCTATTACCTGATGGTGTTCAAGCCCAGTTTTTGAACCGAATCACTGCACCTTGAGCTGGGTGAACGAAAAGCCGATCTGCTCGAGCGCCTGCACCGCGCTGTCGAGGCTGGTGAAAACGCGCGTGCCCAGCGTTTGCACTTCGAGCAGCATGCCCGCATCGCCCTTGATGCCCGAGAGGCGCACGGTCCAGCCGTTCTCGCTCATCGGGACCCGGACCAGCATTGCCGAGGTCAGGCGCCCCGCCGAGAAATCGCGTTTCGCCTGCTCCATCGTTCTATTACTTTCGACCATTTTGTATCTGTCCGCGCGGGAAGGAATCGGTGAATTATAGCCGCTGGTGGAGGGGACTTTTTTACCGCTGGCGCGGAACGAATGCCCGGACGTTGGGATCGTAAAGGATTACACCCACTTTAGTGCCAAGCAGTTGCGCGACCAGTTGGCCGACGGCCCGCCCGCCGCTCAGTGATCCTTGTTGCCGCCGAAATCCAGCGGACTCAGGGGGCCGCGCCGGCCTTGGCCGTGGGCGTGGCTGCGATCGCGACGTTGATATCGTCCACAATTTTGGCCAGCGTATCTTCGCCGTAGCCGCGGTAGACCCGCACGATCTTGCCGTCGCGCCCTATGATGACCAGATGCGGGAGCCCATCGACGCCATATGCTTTGGCGCCAACTTCGCTGGGGTCATAGGCCAAGGTCATTTTCAGGTCCTTGAGCTTGCGCAGCACATCACGGAAGGTGTCGCGGTCTTCTGTATTTACCGCAATCACTTCCACACGGCCCTTGCCGGCTACTTTCTGCAAGCCTTCCAGAATCGGCAACTCTTTGAGGCAGTACGTGCACCAGGTCGCCCAGAACGACACCACCACCACTTTGCCCGCGTGGGTAGACACCAGCACCTTGTCGCCGTTGAACATTTTGCCCAGCAGGTCAGGCGCAACATCGCCCGCTTCAGGTCCCGCGGCAAACGACAGCGGAGCGTACAGGGCCAGCGCGGCGGCACAGATTGCAATGCGGTGAGTCAGGTTCATGTGTGATCCGTGCAAGTTTGAATGTTCAATAAGTCGCACTCTACGGTTTCCGCACCGATGTGTCCAGCTTCTTTGCGCAGCCGCGCCCGACGGGGTCGACAAGCCGCCCGCCGCCTGGTTGATCGCCTAGTTGATCCTTGTTGCCGCCGTAACCCAGCGGATCGCGGCCGTGCGCGCCCACACGATATCGTCGTTCGATCGGAAGGCGCTGATCGTGTGCACCAGTATATTTTTGCCCTTCAAAAAAATGAAGGTCTGGGCCAGCACTTCATGGCCGCTCCCGGGGGCGTTGGCCTTCCGGGTCAGGTAGGCGATGCTGACGGAGTTGTCGGTTTCGTTGAACACCCCGAGCGGCACCATTTCGCCGATCTTGAGGTCGATCTGGTCGGCCGTGAGCTTGCGCCCGGCATTGGCCGTCTCGAAACTTTTTAGCCGCTCGTTATGCTTGCGTTTTAAGGTTTCTTTGACGTCCTTCACTTCGCCGGGCTCGAATTTCTTCGCCTCGAAAGCGCGCAAGGTGCGCACCGAAAAAACGCGCGCCATGTCGGGCATGACTCCCAGCTTGAGCGCATCGATGTCGGTTTGCTCGAAGAACGCCGCCACGAAGCGTTCTTTTTGGTTGTCGATCATGGCGCGCAGATTGTCGGCGCCCTCGCGCGAGAACGGGGCCGGATCGACGAAGCCTGCGGGCTCGGGCAACTTGATGTTCGCCTCGCCGATGGTCACCAGTGAGGGCGCGGCCGCGGCCGCGGGCGGCAGCGCGAGCGCGAGGACGAACAGACAGGAATAAAAGCGTGTGTGCATTGGCTTGGGCCCGGCTTTAAATGCTGCCATTCTAAGTCATCGCGCCACGGCGATGTCGTTTTTGGCGGCCCAGGCCGTCATGTCCTGTTTGCGGATCGCCGCCGCCATCAGGTCCGGGAATTTGTCGGGCGTGCAGGCGAAACAGGGAATGCCGAGGCTGGCAAAATGTGCCGCGTGCGCATGGTCGTAGCTTGGCGCGCCGTTGTCGTCGAGCGCGAGCAGGGCGATCATCTGCATGCCGCTGTCGACCATGCTGCGCGCGCGCGCGAGCATTTGGGCCGCGTTGCCGCCTTCGTACAAATCGCTGATCAACACGAAAATCGTTTCCTGCGGGCGCTTCACGAGGCCCTGGCAGTAGGCCAGCGCCTGGTCGATGTCGGTGCCGCCGCCCAATTGCGTGCCGAACAGGACCTCGACCGGATCGGCCAGCAGCGGGGTCAGGTCGACCACGGCCGTGTCGAACACGACCACCTGCGTCGAGACCGCCTTGATGCTCGCGAGCACCGCCGCGAACACGCTCGCGTAGACCACCGACGGCGCCATCGAGCCGCTCTGGTCGACGCACAAAATGATGTCGCGCAGGCTTTGGGTCTTGCGCGCGAAGCCGATGCGGGTGGCGGGGATGATGGTCTGGTAGTCGGCCTGGTAGTGGCGCAGATTGGCGCGGATCGTGCGCAGCCAGTCGATCTCGTTGTGGCGCGGGCGCATATTGCGCGCCGCCCGGTTCAGGCTGCCGGCGACGGCCTGGCGCAGCGGGTTGCTCAGCTTTCGTTCGAGCTCGGCGACCACCGCGCGCACGACCTGGCGCGCGGTGTCCTTGGTCTTGCTCGGCATCAGGCGGTTGAGCGAGAGCAGGGTCGCCACGAGGTGGACGTCGGGCTGCACGCTGCGCAGCATCTCGGGTTCGAGCAGCATCTGTTGCAGGCCGAGCCGCTCCATCGCATCCTTCTGCATGACTTGCACCACGCTCGACGGGAAGTATTCGCGGATGTCGCCGAGCCAGCGCGCCACCGACGGCGCCGAACCCTGCAGTCCGCCTTTGCGCTCCTGCTTGTCGTACAGCGCGCCGAGGGTGCGCTCGAGCGGCGCGTCGCCGGCCGGCAGTGCAAGGTTGTCGGCATCGCTGCCGAGCATCAAGCGCCAGCGCCGCTCGAGCGCGGCCTGGTCGATTTTTTGCGGCGTCGTGCTCATGCCAGTTCCTCGCGCGTGTCAGTGGGGCCGAGCAGGCGCGCCAGGATCGGCAGCACCAGTGCCGCGCGGCGCGCATCGATCTCGTGGTCGGTGGCGGACGCGGCCAGCAGCACGCTGCCGCTGGCCACGCGCTGCGCCAGTTGGCGCCGCTCTGCCGGCTCGAAGGTCGCAAAGGTGCGGCGCAGCAGCGGCAGCAGTTCGGTGAACGCGGCCTCGGGCAGGCCGGCGACCCAACTGGTGAGGATGTGCCACAGGTCGTCGTTCATGACGAGCAGCAAGCCGCTGCCTTGCAGGAAGCCCTCGAGCCATTCGGCCGTGGCGAGCGGGTTGATCGGGTTGGTGCACGCGAGCGAGAGCGCCTGCGCGGTCTGCTCGACGCTCCAATGTTCGTGCTCGAGCAGGATGCGCACGGCGCGCCCGGCGATCAGCGCGTGCACCTGCACGCGCACGCATTGCGCCAGCGCGCCGAGCCAGTCGGCCTTGTGCCGCTCGCGCTGCAGCAGGGCGATGGCGCGGTCGGCCTGGATCATTTGCGCAAGTAGAATGTGCGCCGCCTCTTCGTTGATGCCGCGCGCGGCCACCGGCAGCGCGAGGCAGGCGCGCTGCACCAGGCCGTCGAGCACGAGCGCGACGCTGGCGGTGTCGGTGCCGCGCACGTTCCCGTAGCGCAGCACATTGGCCAGCGGCGCGAGCGCGGCCAGCAGCACGCCGGCGTCCTGCGTGCTTGCGGCGAGCGCCTGCATGCGCGCCATCAGCACGGGCACGGCGGGACGGGCGTCGGCCAGCAGCATCTGCTCGACCAGGCCGGTCAGCACGGGCAACTGCTGCACCTGCCGCGCCTGGTGGCACAGGTGGGCGTTGCAGGCCACCTCGAGCGTGGCGCCCCAGACATTCGCCTCGATCAGCGCGAGCTCGAATCCGGGTTGCCATTCGAGCAGCCAGAGCTCGTGGAAGCTGCCGCTCTTGCCGCTGGCGGCGCGCGTGCGGCCCCATTTGATGCCGAGCAGCGCGAGGCGGTGAAGGAAGATGCTTTTTTCGAGATGGGCCGGCTGGCGCAGGTCAAGGTCGAGCTCGGTATGGTCGGCGCGCGGGGCCAGCCGGTAGCGTTTTTGCAGCTGCCTGACGTCCTGCGGCAGCGGCAGGGTTGGGGTGTCGGCCGGCACGCCGCCGAGCCGGTCGTTGACCAGCAGCTCGCGTTCGATCAGCCGCAGCGGCGCGTCGTTGTCGCCGAACAGCACGCTTTGCAGCGCTTCGAGCAGCTCTTCGAGGCCCGGACGGGAACGCTCGCGCATGCTCGCGAGCGTGTCGGACAGGCGCAGCGCTTCGATCACATGGGCCGAGGACGCGTCGAGCCCGTGCTTGCGCAACAGGCGCACGGCGTCGGTGAGCCAGTACAGCGACGCCTTGTGCGGCGTGTTCCACAGGTGGTGGTACCAGCCGGGCGCCTGCACCCCGGCCCCGTAGCCGCTGTCGACACTGAGGCGCCCGTAGCTCCACGGGGTCCAGGTCGCGGCGACCTTGGCCTTTGGCAGCTCGCTCAGCAAGTCCTTGTCGTGCTTGGCCGTGGGCATGGTCCGCAACGCCGGCACGTGCCAGGCGCCGCATACCACGGCGATGTTCTGGTGGCCCTGTTTTACGCCCAGGCGGATCATCTGGCGCATGTGCGCTTCGCGTTGGGCTTCGTGCGGCGACAGCGCCTGCGCCAGTTCCGCGCGCGCCATCGTCATCATTTCTTCGATCGCGGCGAACAGTTCGAGGCTGTCGTGGCGCTGCTCGACCAGGTGGTCCCACCAGGTCTCGGTGTCGGCGAAACCGGCGGCCTGCGCCAGTCCGGCGAGCACGTCTTCGCGGGCCGGATCGTGGTGGGCGTCGTCATCGCCATGGTCGGTGTCCGCCTCGGCCGCGGCCGGCGCAGCTCCGGTTTCGGCATCCGGGTCGGCCCCGGCTTCGGGCGCCGCGCCGGGCAGCGTGAGATCTTGCGCCAGCGTGTGCGCGAGCGGCAGGTCGATGAAGCGGGTCGGCACCGCGTGCGCCTGGCCGTAGCGGATCGCCTGCCACTCGGGCGAGAACTCGGCGAACGGGTAGTACACCGCGTGCTGCGGCATGGCCGGCGCGTAGATCAGCAACGCCACCGGCGGGCGCATGTCCTCGCGCGCGGCGAGCGCGAGCAGATCGTCGGCCTCGGGCGGGCCTTCGATCAGGATCAGGTCGGGCTGAAGTTGCGCGAGCGCTTGCGCCAGGCTGCGCGCGCAGCCCGGTCCGTGGTGCCGTATCCCAAACAGATGAATCGCCATGTCAGCGGCGGCGGCGCGCCATCAGAGCACCTCGCGGCAGGCGCGGTACAGGTCTTTCCAGCCTTCGCGTTCCTTGACCACGGTCTCGAGGTACTCGAGCATGATCAGGCGGTCCTGCACCGGATCCTTGACGATCGCGCCGACCATGCTCGAGGCCATGTCGGCGCCGCGCAGGGTGCCGTCGCCGAAGTGGGCCGCGAGCGACATGCCGTTGGTGACGACCGAAATCGCCTCGGCCGTGCTCATGCTGGCCGAGGGCGACTTGAGCTTGATCTTGCCGTCGTCGGTCTGGCCCGAGCGCAGTTCGCGGAAGATCGTGACGATGCGGCGGATCTCCTGCAGGGCCGGCTTTTCGATCGGCAGTTCGAGCGCGCGGCCGAGGCTGGCCACGCGCGTCTCGACGATGCTGACCTCCTCGTCGGCATTCTCGGGCAACGGCAGCACCACCGTGTTGAAACGGCGCTTGAGCGCGCTCGACAACTCGTTGACGCCGCGGTCGCGGTCGTTGGCGGTGGCGATCACATTGAAGCCCTTGGCCGCCTGCACGTATTCGTCGAGCTCGGGGATCGGCAGCAGTTTCTCCGACAGCAGGCTGATGAAGCTGTCCTGCACCTCGGCCGGGATGCGCGTCAGTTCCTCGATGCGCGCCAGTTTGCCGGTACGCATGGCGCGCATCACGGGGCTCGGCACCACGGCCGCCATGCTCGGGCCCTTGGCCAGCAGCTGCGCGTAGTTCCAGCCGTAGCGGATGGTTTCCTCGGCGGTGCCGGCGGTGCCCTGCACCACGAGCGTCGAGTTGCCGCTGATGGCCGCGGCGAGGTGTTCGGACACCCACGACTTGGCCGTGCCCGGCACGCCGAGCAGCAGCAGCGCGCGGTCGGTCGCGAGCGTCGCCACGGCGATCTCGATGATGCGGCGCTTGCCGATGTATTTGGGGCTGATGACGACGCCGTTGTCGAGCGTGCCGCCGAGCAGATAGGTCGCCACCGCCCACGGCGACAGTTCCCAATTCGGCGGGCGCTGGCGCTGGTCCATTTCTTTGAGGGCGCTGAGCTCGTGGGCGAACTCCTGCTCGGCGTGCTGCCGCATCACGTTGTTGACGGTTGCTGTGGTGGTCATGCGTCATTCTCCAGAAAACTGCGTTGCATCGTGTGGCGGAAGTGCATCATTTCCTTGAACTCGTCGAAGGGGGCGCGCCAGTGGGGCCAGTGTTCCCAGCCGGGCTCGGGCCAGTTGTCGTCGAGGTAGGCGCAATCGCTGGCGTCTAGCGCGAGCTGCAACACGGCGAACACGCCGTGCGGGCTGTAGCGCGAGGCGCCGTCGGTGTGCATCTGGCGCTGGGCCTGGCCGAGCGCGAGGCGCGACAGCGCGGGCGACAGCGCGCGCGTTTTGCGCAGCGCGTTATGCTCGATCATCACGGTGATCTTCCGGTATGCCTCGCGGCCCTGGCGCGCCTCGCCGAGCCAGCGCAGCAGAACGGCATCGAACCGTTCCGCGGGCAGCAGGTCGAGCGCCGGCAGCAGCACGGCCTCGAGGTCGACGCCGCGGCCGCCGTCGGCGTCGGCCAGGGCGAGGAACCACTCGACGGCGGCGTCGTCGGGGTTGGCGCGCAAGGCGTGGAGCGCGGCGCGGGCGAGCCCGGACAGCAGCGCGGCGCCGAATTCATGGGCCAGCAGCAGGTCGACGATGTGCGCCGGCGGCAGGTCCCACGCCGTGTTCCAGTATGAGGGCGGCACCAGGGCCATCAGGTCGCGCAGCAGGCTGGCCTTTTCGCCAAGGCCGGAATAGGTCTGCAGGCCGACGCCGTCGCGCTTCATTTCTTTGCTGCACAGGTCCGGCAATTGCACGGCCAGCGCGGCGGGCGGGCGCGTGAACGTGAACAGCGCCTCGAGGCGCACCCGGGCGCGCGTGCCCATCTGCGCGCCAGGCACGCCCGCGAGCAGGTTCTGCGCGATCGTGCGCACCTCTTTGCGCTTGTCGTCGAGCGCGCGTTCGAGGAAGGCTTCGTCGGCCAGGCCAAGTCCCGTGGCCAGGCAGGGCAGCAGGGTGGCGCGGTGTTCGGGCGGCTCGTTGGGCCATTCGAGCTCGAGCGCGGCGAGGGCGGCGGCCGGGTCGGCGCGGCGCATGGCCTCGAGCGCGAAGCCGCGTTCCTCGATGCTGCCGAGTTGCCATTTGGTCTCGACCGGGTCGCCGGCCACGGCGCTCACGCCGTAGCGCTCGGCCCAGGCCGGGTTTTGCGCGGCCAGCCAGCCGCCGCGCTCGCCGAGCAGCGGCACGAGCGCGCGCCGCAGCGCAGGCTTGTTCATGCCCATCTCGAGCAGGGGCACGATGCAGGCGTGCGGCAGCGGGACTTGCGCTGCCTGCGCCAGCGCGAGCCATTGGTCGAGCAATTCCGGGTGGATCCCGCGCAGTATCAGTTGCAGCACGCCCTCGGCGGCGCGCGGGCAGCGGCCGAGGTCGCCCGGGGCGGGCGCGGCCGCCTGCGCCAGCTTTTGCGGCGTGAAGCCGGCGCGTTGCCACAGGTCGTTCGCGGCCAGCGCAAGCCACAGCTGCTGCTCGCCCCGGGTTGCGTCGAGCAGGACGTTGAGCTCTTCGCCCGCGCCCAGGCCGGCGCCGAGCGGGGCGCGCGCGACACCGGCGAGCAAGGCCTTGTGCAGTTGGGGGTTCAGGTTCATGCGCGCTCCGAGTCGAAGCCGTGCAGCCGGTCGTTGACGGTGATGGCAAGCGGGAGCAGCGTGCAGCCGTTCCACAAGCCGAACACGGTCGCAGGCACGCCGCCGGCCAGCGCGTGCATCTGCCAGCCGTGGCCGAAGCGGATGTCGACCGGCACCGCGCCGCCGTCTGCGGCGCGCAGCAGCCAATGCGGTGCGGGCTCGGCCACGTAATGCGGGGCGACCTGGTCGAGCAGCACCGGCTGGGGTTCAAGGAAGGGGTTGCGCGCGAGCGCATGCGCATACTCGTCGAGCATCGCCGCCGGGGCGGCGCCGGTGGCGGCGGCGTCGCCCGCGGCGCTCTCGCACAGGGCCATGTCGGCGCCGAAGGCGACCCGCAGCGGATTGGCGCCCGGATAAAAGTGCAGCGTGCCCTGGTGGCGCGTGCCCGGGATCAGCGGCGGCGGGAGCGCCTGCGAGCCGGCCGAAAACTGCAGCAACATGGCCCAACGCCCGCTCTGCCGACCGCGCAGGTAGCAGGCGCGCCGGCTGATGCGTTCGTCGCCCTGGGTGTGGTTGCCGCACACCTGCCACAGGTCGGTCACGCCCGCTTCGGCCAAGGCCTCGTCCGTGCCCGCGACCCAGCCCAGCGCGCTCCTGACGTCGTGCTGCAACGCCGGCGGCAGGGTCGCGATGCGGCGGTAGCCCTGCACGAGCAGCGCCAGTTGCGCGAGCTCGCGCGCGAGCGGGACTTCCCAGCCGGGCTGGCTCGAGCCGTAGACAAGCATGCCGGCGCGCCGGACGCGCGCGGCCAGTCCGCCCGCCTGCGCGTCGACCATGCGCGCGGCCATCGACTCCCAGTCCTTGGCCGGGCGCGCGCGCAAACCTGCGAGGCCTTCGCGCGCGAGGTCGGCCAGCCAGGTCTCGAGCAGGTCGCAGCCGGCGCTCACATTGGATTCGCGCTTGTCCAGGCGTTTTTGCTGGCCGAGCGCCTTGGCCGCGAGCCCCTCTGGTGTCTGGGTGAGTTCGGCCTCGGCCAGCCTGGCCGCTTTTTTCTCGACTTTTTGTTCGCGGCTTTGCAGCCAGTCGCTGACCCACGCGGGTTCGGCGCCGTCGCTGAACGCGGCGCGCTGCTTCTCGTACAGCAGGTAGAGCCCGAGCCCGTGCTTGCAGGGGAATTTGCGGCTCGGGCAGCTGCACTTGAACGCGGGGCCGGCGAGGTCGATCTGGGCCTTGTACGGCTCCTTGCCGCTACCCTGGCACAAGCCCCACAGCGCCTGCGCGTGGCCGCCGAGGCCCGACCAGTGCGCTGGACTCGACTGGGCGTTGCCGGCTTTGGCGGAGGCGGGGTCGGGCGCGAGTGCGAGGATTTGTTCTGCCGTCAGTGTCATCGCGTCTCGGGCGAAATGGGATGACGGATTCTAGCACCACCGGTGGAAAATATTTACCATTTAGCAAGCGCGATCGAGGCCCGCGAGTTCGCGTGTCATGTTCTCGCGCGCCTTGTCCTGGTACAGCGCCGCGAAGTAGGGCGTGGGGTAGAGCGTGCCGTCGCGTGCGCGTTCGCAAAAGTGCCGCAGCACGCGCGCGCGGCCGTCGCGGTAGGCGGTCTCGTCCAAGTGCCCGTACTCGGCCCGCACCGCGCCCGCGTAGGCGTCGTAGACGGCGTCGGCCTGCCCCAGGATCGCGAGGTCGGCCCCGACCATCACGTCCTTGAGGCGGTGCGTGGCGGCGCCGCCGGCGAGGTGCGCGGTCGCCCTGATCAGCTCGGCCGGGCCGTCGGTGTTGGCCGCGTCGAGTTCGGCGCCGAGCCAGAGGCTGGCGCTGCGTTCCTCGTCGGACGGCGCGCCGGCCGGTCCCTGCATCAGCGCGTCGTGGAACCAGAACGCTTTTTTAAGCTCCTGCATGTCGCCCTGGGAGGCGTCGGTGTTGGCGGCCCAGACGCCGATCTCGCTCAGGCCGTGCAGCAGGTGGTCGAGGTTGTGGTAGTGGCGCCCCGGGCCGCCGTAGCCGTCGGCGCCGGTCAGGCGCGCGAACCAGTGGTCGCTGGCGGCGCCGGCCGGCCACAGGCTCTCCCACTCCTTGCGCAGGAACTCGCCGATCCAGGCCTGGTAGGCCGCCTCGGGCATGAATTTGCGCACCGTCCAGTGCCAGCCCACGGGCCCTTGCAGCGCGCGCACGAAGCTCGAGCTGACCGAGCCGAGGTCGCGCGGCGGCATCACGAACAGGGTCTTGGCGCCGTGCAGGACATCGACGTTGGCTTGCTGGATCAGGTTCTCGTAGTCGAAGTCGGAGGTGTTGCGGATGCCGCGGATCAGGTAGTCGATGCCCTGGCGCTTGGCCGCGCGCGCCGTGTAGTCGCCCTTGATGAGCACCACGCTGACATTGGTCCAGCCCTGCGCGGCCACGCTCTGCTCGACGATGCGCTTGCGCTCGGCGGCCGGGAACTGGGGCTTTTTGGCGGGGTTTTCGGAAAGGAAAATGACGACCTCGTCGGCGAGCGCGCGCGCCTCCTGCACCACCCACATGTGGCCGTTCGTGATCGGATCGAGGGTTCCCGAAAAGGCGATTCGCTTCATGTGCTCACTCCCGTGGTGTCGGTTGAATATTTGGTCAAACAACCAATATTTGTGAGCTTAGTGTACAACGCGCAAGGCCGCAAGTATAATTTGGTTGAACAACCAAAAATAGGAAGGCACACGCATGTCGAGGCGACCCAATTCCGAGCAGCGGCGCGCGCAGATCGTCGGCGCGCTGCTGAGTACGATGGCCGAGCACGGCTACGAAAAGGCGACCATCCAGCTGATCGCGCGCCAGGCCGGGCTTGCGCCGGGCCTGCTGCACTACCACTTCAAGACCAAGGTCGAGATCCTCGTCGAGCTTGTCAAGACGCTCGCAGAGTTGTCGCGCGCGCGCTACGAGGGCCTGGCCGGCGCGGCGGTGACGGCCGAGCAGCGCCTGCTCGCCTATATCAAGGCGCGCCTCGGCACGGGCGAGGGCGCCGACGGCCACGCGGTCGCGGCCTGGGTCGTGATCGGCGCCGAGGCGGTGCGCCAGCCCGAGGTGCGCCGGGTGTACCAGGAGGCGGTCGGGGCCGAACTGGCCTTGATCGAAAGCCTGCTCGGCGGCTGCATGCGCGAGCAGCGCAAGCGCCTCGACAAGGTGCCCTTTTTGGCGGCGGCGCTGCTCGCGTTCATGGAGGGCGCGTTCCAGCTCGCCAGCGCGGCGCCGGGCGTGATGCCGCCGGGCTTTGCGGCCGGCACCGCCGAGCAGCTGGTGCGCCGCTATATCGACGCCGAGCCAAAGGCGTAGCGGCGCCGTTTTTTCCAGGGTTTTCCTTCGTCGATCCTTTAGTAATAGCAACATCTGCAATACAATCAGCAGATCCCATCCCTGCCTAGTTATCGGACCGCCGTGACCTCCAAATTGCCAAAAATCGCCGCCGCCGTCGCCGCCACCCTGGCCGTCGGCGGTGCCCTGTTGTTTGGCACCCGTCCCGGCCCGCCGCCGGCCCCCGGCACGCCGCCCGCCGCGCTGGCCGCGGGCGCGGCCGGCGGCATCGACGTGCGCGCGGCGGACGTCCAGTTGCACGAGCTGCTCGCGAACTTCCGCAAGATCATCGTGCTCGTCGCCGACGAGCAGACCATGACGCCGGCCGAGCTGGCGCACGTGAACCGGGTCGGACAGGGGCTGTTCCATGAGAACCAGGCGCGCATCGGCGCCTTGAACGGCGCCCTCGCGGCGCTGGCCGGATCGGCCAACCCGGCGCGCCACGACGCCATCGGCGCCCTGCTCGGCTATGTCGAATCGGACCCGGGCATGTTCGACGCCGACCGGCTCGCGTTCCGCGAATTGCTGCAGGCGCTGCTCGGCGAGGTGGCCAAGGATTCGTCGCTGCCGGCGATCAAATTGCACCGCCGTATCTCGGAGGACCTCGAGGCGCTCGCCGAGATCGAACGCAATTACGAAAAAGAGATCGCGCAGGTGTTCGGGCGCTTCGAACGGCGTTCGATCGCGCTCAAACGCGAGAAGTGGGAGAGCTATGTCGGCCACCTCAAAAAACTGTATGCGCGCGAGACCATCCTCAAAGACTACGGCGTGGTGCTGCCGTATCCGGCCAAGCCGCTGCCCGAGGAGACCGAGATGTTCGGGCGCGCGTTGCCGCCCAAGACGCTGGTGCTGACCTTCGACGACGGCCCGCACAAGCGCTACAGCGAAGAGATCGCCGCGATCTTGAAGCAGTACGAAGTGCCCGGCGTGTTCTTCAGCGTCGGCCACAACATGGGCAAGCTCGACGCGGCCGGCGCGGTCGCGCTCGCGCCCGGCGCGCAGGTGAGCCGGCGGCTCAAGGCGGCCGGCTTCGTGCTGGCCAACCACAGCATGACGCACGCGCAGCTGGCCAAGCAGTCGGGCGAGGCGCTGCGCGCCGAGATCCTCGACAGCGACCGCGTGCTCAGGGAGGTCGACGCGGCGCGCTCGCCGCTGTTCCGCTTCCCCTACGGCGCCCACAACAGCGAGGGCATGGCGACGCTGGCCGGCGCCAAGCTGACCTCGGTGATGTGGAACATCGACTCGCTCGACTGGGCCGACCCGGTGCCGAGCTCGATCGCCGAGCGCGTGCTGCGCACGGTCGAAAAAGAAGGCCGCGGCATCATCTTGTTCCACGACATACACGAGCGCACCGTCAAGGCGCTGCCCGCGATCCTCGAGCGCCTCGTGGCCGAGGGCTACCAGTTCGCCGGCTGGGACGGCAGCACCTTCAAGGCCGCCAGGGCGGCCGCGGCGCCGGCCGAAAAACCGGTCGCGACCGGCTACGCGAACTCGTGGGCGATCGTGATCGGGATCGACGACTATCCGAAGTGGCCCAAGCTCCAGTACGCGGTGCGCGACGCCGAGGGCGTGCGCGAAACCCTGATCGACAAGTTCGGCTTCGCGGCCGGGCGCGTGATCACGCTCAAGAACGCCGAGGCCACGCGCACCGGCATCCTGGCCGCGTTCCACGACCGGCTCGGGCACGGCGGCGTGCAAAAGAACGACCGCGTGTTCGTGTTCTTCGCCGGCCACGGCGCCACCCGCAAGCTCAGCTCGGGGCGCGACCTCGGCTACATCGTGCCCTACGACTCGGACCCGAACCAGTTCGCGACCGACGCGATCCCGATGACCGAGATCCAGAACATCGCCGAAAGCCTGTCGGCCAAGCACACCCTGTTCGTGATGGACGCCTGCTACAGCGGGCTCGGTCTGACGCGCGGCGCCGGCTCGCGCAATTTTTTGCGCGACAACGCCAAGCGCATCGGACGCCAGATGCTGACCGCCGGCGGCACCGACCAGCTGGTCGCCGACGGCGGCCCGAACGGCCACTCGGTGTTCACCTGGACGCTGCTGCAGGGCCTGAGCGGCAAGGGCGACCTGAACCGCGACGGCCTGATCACGGCCACCGAGCTGGCCGCCTACGTGGCGCCGGCGGTCGCGAGCGTGTCGGACCAGACCCCGGCCTTCGGCAGCCTGCCCGGTTCGGAAGGGGGCGACTTCGTGTTCGAACTGCCCGGCGAGACCGAGTTCCTCGGGGCCCAGACGGCGCAGTTGTCGAGCGAGGCGATCGCGCTCAACGTCAAGCTCGACGCGGCGCGCCCGGACGAGGGCGTTAAGCCGGGTGCGGCCGCGCTGCCGGTCGTGGTCAAGGACCTGCAGGGCGGCGAGCAAAAAATCGTGCCGGTCGGGCCGGTGCCGTCGTCGCTGCGCCAGCAGGCCCAGCGCGCGAACGACCGCGGCTTGCAGTTGTACAAGGAAAAGCAGTACGCAGGCGCCGAGGCGCAATTTACCGAGGCGCTCAAGCTGCGCCCCGATTTCGCGCTCGCGGCCAACAACCTCGGCTTCGTGTTCCACAAGCAGGGCAAGTACCGGGAGGCGGCGCGCTGGTTCGAAAACACCGTCAAGATCGACCCTTCGCGCGCGATCGCCTACCTGAACCTGGGTGACGCGCACGCGCGCGCCGGCGACGGCGCGAAGGCGAAGGCGGCGTATACGACCTACCTCGAACTGGTGCCCAGCGGCGGCTCGAGCGCCTATGTGAGGCAGCAGCTCGACAAGCTTTGACGGCGGCGGGCGCGCCAATAAAAAAGCCGGCTTGCGCCGGCTTCGGTGCTGGTGAGGCGCGTTTGCTTAGAACGCGTAGCGCACGCCGGCCGAGAACATGTCGGCCTTGAGCTTGAGGCCCTGCTCGCTGAACAGTTTGCCGAAATTCTCGTACTCGGCGACCAGCGCCACGTTCTTGTTGAGGCTGTAGGCAACGCCGAGCCCGAACACGACCGCGTTGGTGCTTTCCTTGCCGCTTACGAGGCTCGAGGTGGCCTTGACGCGGTTGTGGGTGAAGCCGAGCTTGCCCGAGACGTCGACTTTGGCCGACGCCGGGTAGAACACGGTGCCGGCGATGTACGCGGCGTTGGTCTTGGCTTTGACAAACATGCCGTTGCCCGAGATCTGGCCTTCGCCGAGGGCGACCAGGCCGGCTTCGAGGCCGATGTTCTCGTCGACCTTCATGCCGCCGACGAACTTGAAGCCGGTGTCGGCGTCTTTGAGCGAGATGGTGCCGAGGCGCAATTTGTGCTCGGTGCGGCCGACGCTGGCGCCGATGTAAGCGCCTTCGACGGCCTGGGCGGCGATCGGGAAGGTGGCGGCGAGGGCGACGGCGGCGAGTAACAATGTGTTTTTCATGTTATTTAACAGTTAAGTGGGTGGATGTGAAAAAACCGGCACAAGTGCCGGTTTCCGCTTGCGGGACTGCCTTGCTTAAAAGTTGAAGCGCACGCCAGCCGACAGCATGTCCGACTTCAGGCTCACACCTTGGTCCTTGGCGACTTTGCCAAAGTTTTCGTATTCGGCGACCAGCGACACGTTGGCGTTGAGCTTGTATGCGACGCCGACGCCGATCAGTGCCGAGTTGACATTGTCGCTGTCGCTGGCGCCGCCGCCGGTGAATTTGGTGCGGTTGTGGGTGATGCCGGCCTTGGCGGTGATCGCGAAGGCAGGCGAAACGGGCCAGGTGCCCGTTGCCGCGACGTACAGCGCGCGTGGCTTGCCGGTCAGCGTGTTCACGCCCGAACCGACCGTGCCTTCGCCGAGGAAGGCGACGCCGCCCTCGATGCCGAACATCGGGGTGAACTGGTGGCCGCCGAACAGCTTGACGCCGGTGCCGGTGTCGTCGAGCGAGGCGCCCATGGCCGACAGTTTGTGCTCGGTGCGGCCGACGGTGACGCCGGCGTAGTTGTCGGCGGCCTGGGCTGCGAATGGGGAGGCGGCAACAGCCAGCAATGCGATCAGCAAAGTTTTTTTCATGAGTTATCCAATTGTATGATTAGGTTGGCAACTGTAACGAGAGCGTACAGTTGCCAACATTATACAGGCGGCAGCCATTATTGGTTTTTCGGGGTAAATACGGGGAGGTCGCGCAAGGGCAGGGCCGGCGCCGCGCGGCGGGATTGAGGCTGCCGCGAAAGGAGGCAATACGCCGGAATCGGCGCCTGATACGCTTCAGAAATCGCGGTGGAGAAAATTAAATAACAAAAACCAACATCGTCCTCGCGAATGAGGCTGTCGCAAAACTCGAATAGAGCGGTTTGATATAGCAGAAACCGCGACATGACGAATCTCTAATTACTTAAACCTACATCGTCCTCGCGGAGGCGGGGAGGCATGCCTCCCCCCCATAGAACAGCGGCTCAGAGCAACTGTTCTATGGGTCCCCGCATTCGCGAGGACGATGTTGGTTTGAGCTATTAGAAGCTAGCGATTTCGCGATTTTTGCTAAACCAAGCGGCGCATTTTTAGTTTTGCGACAACCTCGAATGCGGGGACCGATTCGATTTCTGCCAGATCAAGCGGCGCATTTTAAGTTCTGCGACAGCCTCGATTTAACGTTTGCCCGACTGGGCCAGCGAATTTTCGAGCGCGGCGATGCGGTTGCGCAGTTCGGCCGCCTCGAGCGCGGATTTATGCGCCGCCGCGCGCGCGCTCGCCGATTCCTGCCGCGCCGCCGCGAGTGCGGCGTCGCCCGGCGCGCCGGCGGCCGCGGCCGGCACGGCGCCGCCTTCGGCCCGGGCCGGGGACTGCGCCGAACTTGGCGCGGGCGTGAGGATCATGCGGCGCGGAATGTTGTCGGCGTCGAGCATGCGCCCGATGCGGGCGAACACTTCGATCCGGCCGAACGGTTTTTTCATGAAATCGTCGGCGCCGATCTTGCTGCCGAAGAATTGCTCGGTCGCCTGTTCGTTGCTGCTGATCATAATCACGGGGATGTCGCGCAGGGCCGGGTCGCGCCGGATCTGGCGCAGGGCGGCGAAGCCGTTCATGCCGGGCAGGACGATGTCGAGGAAGATCAGTTCGGGCCGTTCGCTGCGGGCCAGTTCGAGGCCGAGTTCGGCATCGCCGGCCTCGAGCGTCACGCAGCCGACCGATTTGAGGATCTTCTTGAACGCGAACACGACGGTCGGGGAATCGTCGATGATCAGCACGCGCGTGCCTTCGCGCGCGTTGTGGCGCGCGCCGGCGCGGCGCTCGCCCGGCGCCGCGGGCACGACGGCGGGGGCGGCCGCCGGCGCCGCCTCGACAGTTTCCTTGCGAAAAGCGAATTTTACTTTATCAAGAATTCCCACAACCACTTCCAATCAATGTTGAATACCGTCAAATGATGGGCCCTGCCGTGACGATAGTAAAGATTTAGCGAAACATTTTGGCACTTGTCGTGGTAATTATGCAAACTATTTTCTTTTGGTAATTATGCCCCGTGCGCCGGGCCGCCGCGTGCGTCGCCAGTAAATCATGCTCTTAGGAACTGTTTTCGTTTAGACTTTCGGCATGAAACCATCAAACCCGATCGTCACCACCTCCGTGCTGCTGGCCCTGTTCGCCGCGGCGTGCGGCGCCCAAGGCGCCCCCACCCAAGCGCTGCGCGAATTCCGCGGGCTGGCGCTCGACGCCGACGGCGCGCGCGTCGCCGCGCTCGAGGCGGACGACCCGGGCGGCCTGCCCGCGCGCCCGCACGCGCGCGTGGTCGTGCGCGACGCCGCCGACGGCCGCGTGCTGGCCAGCTACGACCCGTGCGCCGCGTGCAGCTACGACCATCCGTCCTGGTCGCCGGACCAGGCCGCGCTGGCCTTCGTCGGCAGCGACGCCAGAACCGGCAGCGCCACGCTGTATGTGGCCGGCGCCGGCGGCGTGGCGGCGCTGGCCACGCTCAAGGGCGTGGCCAACAGCGCGCGCTGGTCGCCCGACGGCCGCCAGATCGCGCTGCTGGCCACCCCCGGGGCGCGCAAGCAGACCGGCGCGGTCGAGGCGGGCGCGCGCCAGGTCGGCGAGATCGGCACCGACGACGACGCCCAACGCATCGCGCTGGTGGCGGCGGGCGGGGGCGCAATCAGGCTGGTCTCGCCGCCCGGGCGCTTCGTCTACGAATACGACTGGACCCCGGACGGCCAAGGCTTCGCCGTCACTAGCGCGACGGGCAACGGCGACAACAACTGGTGGGTGGCCACGCTCGGCCACGTGGACGCGGGCAGCGGCAAGCTGCGCGTGCTGGCCGCGCCCAAGATGCAGATGAACATACCGCGCGTCTCGCCCGACGGCAAAACGGTCGCCTTCATCGGCGGCCTCATGAGCGACCTCGGCTCGGTCGGCGGCGACGTCTACACGGTGCCGCTGGCCGGCGGCGAGCCGGCCAACGCGACGCCCGGCTACGCCGGCTCGTTCAACGGGCTCGCGTGGCGCGGCAAGACGGGGACCGACAAGCGGGGGACCGCCAAGCCGGGGGGCGACACCCTGCTCGCCTCGGCCCTGGTCGGCAGCGAGCACGCGGTGGTCGCGATCGACCCGGCCGCGCGCAGCAGCGCCGTGCTGTGGGCCGCGCCGGTGTCGGCCTCGGGCTCGCGCCACGGGCGCTTCGTGTTCAACGCCGACGGCACGGTCGCGGCCTCGGTGCACGAGGACTTCGAACGCGCGCCGCGCATCGTGGCCGGGCGCCTGCCGCAGTTGGCGCCGATCACGCACGACAACGACGGCTTCGCGCCGCAGGTGGCCGCGCGCAGCATCGTCTGGAGCAACGAGGGCTTCAAGATCCAGGGCTGGCTGGTGGCGCCGCGCACGCTCGAACCGGGCCGCAAATACCCGATGGTGGTGTCGGTGCACGGCGGTCCGGCGTCGGCCGCCTCGCCGCGCTTCGTCGCCGCCGGCGAGCAGTCCAACCCGCTGGTGCGCGAGCTCGTCGCGCGCGGCTATTTTGTGTTCCTGCCCAACCCGCGCGGCAGCTTCGGCCAGGGCGTCGCGTTCGGCAGCGCCAACAAGCGCGATTTCGGCGGCGGCGATTGGCGCGACATCCTGGCCGGCATCGACGCGGTCGAGAAAACGGCGCCGGTCGACGGCTCCCGGCTCGGCCTGACGGGCGCCTCCTACGGCGGCTTCATGACGATGTGGGGCGTGACCCACAGCGAGCGCTTCAAGGCCGCGGTGGCCGGCGCCGGCATCGCCAACTGGATCAGCTACTACGGCCAGAACGGCATCGACCAATGGATGATCCCGTTTTTCGGCGCCTCGGCGTATGACGATCCGGCCGCCTACCGCGCGGCCTCGCCGATCGAATTCATCAAGGCGGCGCGGACGCCGACGCTGATGTACGTCGGCGAGCGCGATGTCGAAACGCCGGCCGTGCAGTCGCTCGAGTTCTGGCACGGCCTCAAGGCGATGGGCACGCCGACCTCGCTTGTGATCTACGACGGCGAGGGGCACGCACTGCGCAAGCCCGAGAACCAGCGCGACGTCCGGGCGCGCACGCTGGCCTGGTTCGAACGCTACCTGAAGTAGCCGCGCGCGGGGCGCTACTTCTCGGGATTCATGACCACCTCGATCATGTTGGCGGGGTCGAAGTAGCGCCGCGCGGCGTCGCGCAATTGCGCGGCCGTGATCGCGCCGACCCGTTGTTCGTAGCCGAGCAGGCGTGCCGGATCGGTGCCGTCGCGCGCGGCGTCGTCGAGCGCGGCGAGCCAGTAGCCGTTGGTGCGCAGGTTCTCGCGGTGCTTCTGCAGCCAGTGCGTGCGCACTTTTTCGAGGTCGGCCTGGTCGGGCCCTTGGGCCTTCATGCGCGCGATCTCGGCGTGGGTCGCTTCGATCACGCGCGCGACATTGGCCGGCCCGGTCGGGTACGAGAACACGAGCGAATAATGCTGGTAGGGGATGCGGCCGAGCGTGCCGCGCAGGCCGCCGCCGTAGATCAGGGCGAGTTTTTCGCGCAGCACTTCGCGCACCCGGATGTTGATCACGTCGATCATCGCCTGCAGCCGCAGCGCCTCGTCCTCGGACCAGCTGGCCTCGCCCGTGAAGTTGAGCACCACGCTGCTTTTCGGCTCGGAGCCGGCGCGCAGCGCGGTCTTGACGACGCCCTTGACGGGGCGGATGCCGACATCGCGGAAGCCGAGCGGGAGCTCGGTGGCCGGCAGGCTCGCGAGGTAGGTCGCCAGCAGCGGCTTGATCGCGGCCGGGTCGAAGCTGCCGACGATGACGAAGGTGAAGCCCTTGACGCTCGAAAAACGCGCGCGGTGGAGCGCCACGGCGCGCTCGAGGCTGACCTGGTCGAAGTCCTCCGGGCGCGAGCCGCGCGCCACGCGCGGATGCCGGCCGTACAGGGTCTCGAGGATCGCCTCCTGGAACCGGGCCTCGGGCTGGATCTGGGCGTTGCGCGCGACCTCGATGCGCTTGCCGATATACGAGCGGTACAGCACCTCGTCGCGCCGCACCCCGCTAAAGCGCAGGTGCAGCAGCTGCAGCATGGCCTCGACGTCCTTGCTGCCGGCGAGGCCGCGCACGAAGTCGGTGTGGCTGGTCTGCCCGGCGCTGACCACGGCTTTTTTCCCCGCCAGCATCTGCTCGAGTTCGAGCGGCGTGAACTGGCCGGTGCCCATCGCCGTCACGATCTCGTCGGCGTAGCGCGCGTTGAAATTGTCCTTGTCGTCGAACAGCAGTTCGCCGCCGTAGCGGGTCGACATCAGGGCCACCTGGTCGCCGCTGAAATCGGTCGGCTTGAGCAGCACGCGCACCCCGTTCGAGAGCGTCAGCGTGGTCGTGCCGAGCGCCTCGTCGCGCGTCTCGGCCACGATCGCGCCGGGCTTGGGCGGCGCCATCAGCGCGTCCGGGAGCGCCTTGCCGGGGTTGGCCGGGTCGGGCGCGGCGATCGGCGCGGCCTCGGCCGCCGCGACCGCGGCCAGCAGGGACTCGCCGGCCGGCGCGGGCGCGCCCGGCTGGCCCGAGCCGGTGTAGACGACCAGCTTGGGCGCCTGCGCCGGGATCGCCGCGCGCGCGTAGGCGTTGACGTCGTCGAGGCCGATGCCGGCGCAAAGCTCGCGCGCGAAGGCGACCTCGTTCTCGACGCCGGGGATAGCCTCCTGGTCGAGGAAGTTGCGGATGTATTCGGCCGCGTACTCGGCCGAATTGGTCTTGTCGCGCTTTTCCCACGCGCTCTCGACGCTGCGCAGCAGGTTGAGCTTGGCGCGTTCGAGCTCGGGCGCGCTGAAGCCGAAGCGGCGCGCCCGTTCGCTCTCCCGCACCAGCGCCGCGATCGCGGGCGCGGCGCCGCCCTGGCCGAGCGAGGCCGACGAGGCGTACGAGCGGTAGCCCTGGGTCATGCGCGAGACGCCGCTGCCGCCGGCCATGAACGGCGGGTCGGCCTGTTGCGCGAGCGCGCGCAGGCGCTGCGACAGCATCGCCGAGAACAGCGAATTGACGAGGTTCGCGCGGTAGTCGCGAAAGTGCGTTTCGGGCGGCGCCGCCTGCACCGGGTAGCGGATCAAGAGCGTGTTGACGCGCGCCTCGGCGTCGGTGACGACCAGCGCCTCGCTCGCCGCGCGCGCCGGGATCGCGGTGGCGGTGCGCGCGCGCGGCGCGGCCGGGTTTTTGAGTTTGCCGAAATGGCGCTCGATCAGCGCCTGCGCCTCGGCCGGCTCGATGTCGCCGACCGCCACCACCGCCATCAGGTCGGGCCGGTACCAGTCGCGGTAGAAGCGCGCGAGCGTGGCCGGCTTGAACGTCTTGAGCACCTCCTCCTGCCCGATCGGCAGGCGGCGCGCGTACAGCGAGCCGTTGAACACTTTCGGCATCACCACCTTGTTGAGGCGGTCGGCGGCGCCCTTGCCGAGGCGCAGCTCCTCGAGCACGATGCCGCGCTCCTCGTCGATGCTGGCCGGCTCGAGCGTGAGGCCGTGCGCCCAGTCCTCGAGCACGAGGAAGCCCTTGGCGACGTTCTCCTTGTTGTCGGTCGGGATCGGCAGGATGTAGACGGTCTCGTTGAAGCCCGTGTAGGCGTTCAGGTCGGCGCCCATCTTGACCCCGATCGATTCGAGGTAGGAGATCAGCGCGTTCTTCTTGAAGTTGGCCGAGCCGTTGAAGGCCATGTGCTCGGCGAAGTGGGCCAGGCCCTGCTGGTCCTCGTCCTCGAGGATCGAGCCGACCTTGAGCACGAGGCGCAGCTCGAGCTTGCCCGCCGGCTTGGCGTTTTTCTGGATGTAGTAGCGCAGGCCGTTGGCGAGGGTGCCGACCCTGACCTGCGGTCCGACCGGGATCGGGTCGTCGAGCTTGATCTGCGCCTGGGCCGCGCAGGGCAGGGCGAGCAGCAGCGCGAGGCAGGCGCGGCGCACTAGGGAATGGGTCATCGGGCGCTCGGGTCGTGGAAGGTGCTAGATTTTACTACCCGGCGGCGCGGCAAAACCCAAAATTAATCGCCGGCGCCGGCCTGCGGACGGGCCGTAACGCCGGTTAGCCACATTGAACTGCGGTAAATCCTTTAAAATAGCGGATTGCGCACCTTCAAGGAATACCCATGTCTATTTCAAGCACCCAGGAAATCGTAGCCGAATTGCGCGCCGGGCGCATGGTCATCCTGGTCGACGAGGAAGACCGGGAAAACGAGGGCGACCTGGTGCTCGCGGCCGACTTCGTCACGCCCGAGGCGATCAATTTCATGGTCAAGCATGCGCGCGGCCTGGTCTGCCTGACGCTGACCGAGGAGCGCTGTGACCAGCTGGCCCTGTCGATGATGACGACCCGCAACGGCACCTCGTACGGCACCAATTTCACGGTCTCGATCGAGGCGGCCGAAGGCGTCACGACCGGCATCTCGGCGGCCGACCGGGCCCGCACCATCGCCGTGGCCGCGGCCAAGGACGCCCATCCGAACGACATCGTGCAGCCGGGCCACATCTTCCCGCTCAAGGCGCAAAAAGGCGGCGTGCTGATGCGCGCGGGGCACACCGAAGCCGGTTGCGACCTGACCGCGATGGCCGGCCTGACCCCGGCCTCGGTGATCTGCGAGATCCTCAAGGACGACGGCACCATGGCGCGCCTGCCCGACCTGCTCGAGTTTGCAAAAGAACACAATTTGAAGATCGGCACCATTGCCGACCTGATCCACTACCGCAGCGCCAACGAATGCCTCGTCGAGCGCATCGCGGAGCGTCCCCTGCACACCGAGTTCGGCCAGTTCCGCCTGATCGCGTTCCGCGACAAGCCGAGCGGCGCGGCCCACCTCGCCATGGTGCACGGCGAGATCACGCCCGAGCACGAGACCTTGGTGCGCGTGCACCAGCCGGTGTCGATCCTCGACCTGCTCGAAAGCCGCGCTACGACCCATTCATGGACCATGTCGACGGCGATGCAGGCGATCCACGCGTCCGAGCGCGGCGTCATGGTGTTGCTCAACTGCGGCGAGACGGCCGAGGGCCTGTTCGCCCAGTTCAGCGCGCTCGACAAGCCCGAATCGCGCCCGCAGGCGCGCGCGGCGAGCATGGACCTGCGCAGCTACGGCATCGGCGCCCAGATCCTCAAGGACCTCGGGGTCGGCAAGATGCAATTGCTGGCCAGTCCGCGCAAGATGCCGTCGATGACGGGCTTCGACCTCGAAGTGACCGGCTACCTGGCCAAGCCGGCAGCCTGAAGCGGCCCCGAAATCGGCATGTAAAAGCGGTACACTAGACAGATCAATCTCACACATTAAAGGGTCCACCATGAGCGTAGGAACATATGAAAGCAATCTGAGCGGCGACGGCTTGCGTATCGGCATCGTCCAGGCGCGCTTCAACCCCGACGTCGGGCACGGCCTGTTGTCGGCCTGCCTCGCCGAACTCAAGCATTTGGGCGTGGCCGACGAGGACGTGTTGCACGTGACCGTGCCGGGCGCGCTCGAGATCGCGCTGACCTTGCAGAAAATGGCCGAGACCGAGCAATTCGACGCCCTGATCGCGCTCGGCGCCGTGGTGCGCGGCGAGACCTACCATTTCGAGCTCGTGTCGAACGAATCGGGCGCCGGCATCACGCGCGTCGGGCTCGACTACGGCATCCCGATCGCCAACGCCGTGCTCACGACCGAGAACGACGAGCAGGCCGAGGCGCGCATGGAGGGCAAGGGCGCCGACGCGGCCAAGGTCGCCGTCGAGATGGCGAACCTGCTCATCGCGCTCGAAGAGCTGCAGGCGGAACAAGAGTAAAGCAGCGCCATTCAGTCCCCACGCCGACTGGCGTGTCATCAACAGGTAACGACCATGACAGATAAGATCCCGCACGCCAACCCGAGCAAGAACCGCACGCCGCGCCACCGCGCGCGCGAGTTCGCCTTGCAGGGTTTGTACCAATGGCTGCTCAACAACGAGGATGCGACCACGGTCGTCAACAACATCCGCGCCGCGCACGGCTTTGAAAAAGCCGACGCCGACCACTTTGCCGTGCTGCTGTATGGCGCGATCAAGGATTCGGTGGCGCTGCGCGAGTCGTTCGCCCCGCTGATCGACCGCAATGTCGCCGAGTTGTCGCCGATCGAGCATGGCGTGCTGTTGATCGGCGCGTTCGAGCTCAAGAACAACCTCGAGATTCCTTACCGGGTCGTCATCAACGAGGCCGTCGAGTTGACCAAGTCGTTCGGCGGGATCGACGGGCACAAGTATGTCAACGGCGTGCTCGACAAGCTGGCGCCGAAGCTGCGCGCCGACGAGGTCGCCGCCGACGCGCGCCGCTAAGCGCCGCCCTCTATCTATAGAGGGGCGGCACAGCCGTCCGCGTGCCGGTTCCGGCAACAAAAAAGCCACCGCAGCGATGCCGGTGGCTTTTTCTATTGCGGCCGCCGAGGGGCGCTTGCTGTGGCCCTATGTAGGAAGCTGTCGCGCAAGGGGGCGTCGAAAAATACCAATGACGTTAACCACCCCAACATCGTCCTCGCGCATGGCTCGGCGCCCCCGCGTTGACCCATAGAACAGCGGCTCTGAGCAACCGTTCTATGGGTCCCCGCATGCGAGGCTGTCGCAAAACGCAAATTGAGCCGCTTGATTTAGCAGAAATCGCGAAAT
>JAZKIN010000021.1:0-82565 GCA_040384885.1 Pseudomonadota bacterium
ACTTGCACCCGCAAGACTATGCCCATGCTGGGCGCACTTCTATGGGTCCCCGCCTGCGCGAGGACGATGTTGGTTTAGGTCGCTAAAGGTTGTAGGTGGCCGCCTAGCGCAGGAAACGGCCGACCTTCGCCTCAAGCAGCGCCACCAGTTCGGGCTGCATGTAGGCGTAGTCGTCCGCGATGTCGAGGCAGATGACGCGCTTGCCATTGAGGTGCCGCTTGAATCGCGTGGCCAGCCGCATCCGGTGTGCCTTTTCCATCACGAAGATGATGTCCGCCCACGCGATCTGCTCGGGGCCGAGCGGCACCGAGGCGTCGCCGCCGAGGCCGGCCGAATCGGTCTCCACTCCGGGCCAGCTTGCAAACACCTGCTCGGCCGTCGGGCTGCGCAGGCGGTTTTGACTACATATGAACAACGCGTTTTTCATGGATTTTCTATTGAAAGTCATTTAAGCGAAAACACCTCGCCGCGCGCCGGAAACGGCAGGCGCCGCCCTTCCGGCAGCAGGTAGGCGTGGTCCATCGAGGTGCTCAGTTTGCTTTCACAGTAGCCGTCGGTGATCACCAGAACCGGGCCGTTTTGCGGAAACTGCGTTTGCCGCGCCAGTTCGTGCAGGCGGTCCAGGCCCGGCTGCAACACCGTGCCGCCCCTGCCGCGCACGCTGACGCGATCGAGCAGGCGCTCCGGTTCGATCCAGCCGCTGTCGTTGGCCTCGGCGTCGCAGCAGATCAGGCGTACCGCCGCGACCTCGCGCGCCATCGCGTAACTGGCGATCGCGCCGAGCGCCTTGCCCAGCAGGCGGTTGTCCATCGAGCCCGAAGTGTCGAGCACGACCCCGAACACGCGGCTAAGCCGCTCCTCCTCCCCCGGTTTGACCACCGACGGGCGCGCGATGTCGGGCGTGGCCGACTGGCGGCGCGACGGACGCGCATAGCTGCGCCGCGGCTCGGGCGGCGGAAAGCGCTCGTCGAACCAATGCGCCAGCCGCACGTCCCACGGGATCGGCGGCTGCGAAAGGCTGCGGATCTCCTCGACCAGGCCGGCCGGCAGCAGGCCGCGCGCGCCGCCCATGCTGTAGCGGTCGAGCCCCTGCGCGAGCGCGCGCCGGCAATAGGCCTCGGCATCGGTAAACATCGCGCCTTCGTCCGCGCCGAGCAGGTCTTGCGCGCCGGCCCCGCGCAGGGTCGCCAGCTTGCGCGCGCGGCGGATGTCCTGCGCCAGCGTGTCGTAGATTTCTTCGGACGAGCGGCCCGCAAACGCCGCGTCATGCAGCAAGCCCATATTGGGCGCGCTGCCCACGCCCATCTCGAGCAGCCAGCCGTTGATGACGAAGTCGCAGGCGATATTCCACAGCAGCGGGTCGCGGCCGCGCCGGCGCGAGGCGTGGTTCAAGCCCGCATGCAGCAGCTCGTGCGCCAGTACGAACAGGCATTCGGACTCCGTCAGGCCGGCCGCGGGGTTGATCCAGATGCGGCGCGCGCCGACATCGATCGCGCCGATCCGGATGTCGTGCAACTGGCACAAGCGCGGATCCTCCTCGATATCGAAGCTGGCCGCGAGCGCGCCGAGCAGCGGATAGCGGTCGATCAGGCTGCGCTTGGCCTTGGCCGCCGCGCTCAGACGTTTAGGCGCCGCCTCGGCCACGCCACCCACCTCCGCGAGCGCCTGCCCGACCCCGGTTGCGATGCCGTCTGCCAGCAATTCGCGCCATTTTGGGCGCCGCTCCCACGGTTGGTCCACCTCGTCGAGCCTGCAAAACAATGGCGCGCCGCCGCACACCGCGTCGAACCATTCAAGCAGCGCCGGCGCGCAACCGGCCACGCAGAATTGGCGCAACAAGCCCTCCGCGCCGCCGCTCGGAAAATCGCATTCGCCGACGAATAAGTCGTTGGGCCATGCGCCCAGTTTGAGCTCGTCGCAAAACCGGTTTGCCACCAGCAGGCAGGCCAATTCCCAGCGCACCGACGGTTCCTGGCGGCGCACCAGGCCAAAGCCGAGGCACACCACCGCAATGCCGATGAGCCGCGACCAGGCCGCGGGCAAGGCGCGCCGTTTCGGGTGCAGGTAGACATAGCCGGACGGCGACACTGCAATCCAGCCTTTGGCGGCCACAAACTGCTGGTTTGTGTCGACGATAAAACTCACTTCGGCCGCCAGCGTTGCCAGCACCGGGTGGCGCATGACCGCCTCGAGGCCGGCGTGGCGTGCCATCGCGGCGGCCGAGTGATCGCGTTTCATGGGTTCACCTTGCGCTCGCGCCCTGCAAGGCGCGGCAGGTCGCGCGCGACTTCGACCAGGAACCAGGCCGGCAGGCGGCGCCCCTCCTCGTCCTCGCCCATGACCGACTGCGCGATCTCGACGCTGATGCGCGCGAGGTCGCGCAGCATGTCCTTGGAGCGGATCGCCAGCGCCTGGTGCGGCGCGCGCACGGCCGACTCGTCGCCCGGCAGCTCCTTGTGCAAATGGGCGCGCAGCGATTGCGCCAGAAAGTACAGCACGTCGCGGTCCTGCGGCTCGCCCGGCCAGCTGGCATCGCCCTTGATGATCGCATTTAGCGTGTGCTTCTGGTGTATCTGTTTGAGGAAGGCCTTGAAGTGGGCCGCATGCGCCGGCGAGAGCAGGCCGAAGGCAAGCGCCTCGACCATGTTGTCGCCGATTTTTTCGCCGAACGAATGCAGCGCGTCGGACAGCATATGCCAGCTGCGCGGCGTCGAAAACGCCTCCTCGTGCTTGGGAGGCTCGCTCCACAGATGGTCGGGGCGCATCTGGATATATTGGACCACCCACGGATGGATGCCACCCTCGTTGATCGCCCACGCGAGCCACTGGCGGTGGTCGGTGCGCAAGTGCACATGCACGAGGCGGTTGACCAGTGCCGACGGCATCGGCTTGACGATGGCGGCGTCGCGCGCGCGGTTGCCCGCGCCGATCACGATGGTGCCGGCGGGCAGGCGGTATTCGCCCACGCGCTGCTCCAGAATGAGCGAGTAAAACGCCTTTTGGATCTCGTGCGACGAGGCGTTGAGCTCGTCGAGGAACAAGACGAAAGGCTGCGCGCGCACGATGCTCGCAGGCGGATAGAAACGCGAGCATTCGCCGTCGATTTTTGGAATGCCGAGCAAGTCCTCGGGCGCGAGCTGGCTGCCCAGCAAAGACACGCATTCCATGCCGACGGCGTCGGCAAAGCGGCGCACCAGGGCGCTCTTGCCGATGCCCGGCGCGCCCCACATAAACACCGGACGCACCACCGCCACGTTGAGCAGGAAATCGATCGCCTCGTTGGCGTTCAGTTCAATCGCGGATTGCATAAGACTCCTTTGGGATGTTCTTAGTCATTGTCGTGCCCTTCCTTTTTGCGGCCCGAGAGCAGCACGTGGAGCTGGTGTTTTTCGAGCCGGCGTGCGCGGCGTGCCGGCTCGTCGCCTTCGTGCGCGCCGGCGCGCCGTGCCTTGGCCGCGGCCGCCAAGGGATTGCGCGGCTTCGGCACTTTGAGTATTGTCTTCGTTTTCATGTCTTATCCTTTCACGCAAATGACCTGGCGCAGGGTGTGCACCACGTCGACCAGGTCGGCCTGGTTGGCCATGACCTTGTCGATATCCTTGTAGGCGGCCGGGATCTCGTCGACGATCGCGCCGTCTTTGCGGCACTCGATGCCCAGCGTCTGCCGGGCCAGGTCGGACTCGTCGTACGTCTCCTTGGCCTCGCTGCGGCTCATGCGCCGTCCCGCCCCGTGCGAACACGAACAGAACGACTCCGGGTTGCCCTTGCCGCGCACAATAAAACTCTTCGCGCCCATGCTACCCGGGATGATCCCCATCTCGCCGGCACGCGCCGAAATCGCCCCTTTGCGCGTGACGAACAGGTGCTCGTTGTTGTGGGTCTCGCGTGCCACGTAGTTGTGGTGGCAGTTGATCGCCTCGCCATCGAGCTTGAACGGCGGCGCATGCAGTGCCAGCACCGCGAGCGCGCGCCGCATCATTTCGCTGCGGTTGACGAGCGCATAGTCCTGCGCCCATTCGACCGCCTCGACATAGTCGTCGAACCACTGCGAGCCCTCGTTGAAATACGACAGGTCCTTGTACGGCAGGTTCATCTTGTTGCGCTCCATGTCGCGCCGTGCGGCCGCGATGAAGTAGCGCCCGATGACATTGCCGATGCCGCGCGAGCCCGAATGCAGCATGATCCAGACGCGCTGCTCCTGGTCGATGCAGACCTCGATGAAGTGGTTGCCGCCGCCGAGCGTGCCGAGCTGGCAAATCCAGGTCTGCGCGAACTTGTGCTGCATCTTCATGATGCCCTTGTGCTTGGCCACGATGAGGTCGAGCCGGTCGTTGAGCGGACGGCCGACCCGCACATGGGCCGAGCCGCGCACCTTGTTCCATTCGTGCTGCCCGTAGCCGACCGGGATCGACGCTTCGAGCGCGCTGCGCAGGATTGCCAGGCTGTCGGGCAGCTGGCTCGCCGTCAGCGTGGTGCGCACCGCGTTCATGCCGCAGCCGATGTCGACCCCGACCGCTGCCGGGATGATCGCCGCCCGCGTCGGAATCACGCTGCCGACGGTGGCGCCGGTGCCGAGGTGGACGTCGGGCATGGCCGCGACGTGCGGATGGACGATCGGCAGGTTGGCGATATTGAGCAGCTGCTGGAGCGCATGCGGATCGATATCGTCGGTAAAAATGTGCACAGGGACGAGGCCCTTGCGCAGGGTTTGGAAGATAGGCATAACGTTTCTTTCGAAAATTAGTTATGCCGGGGTTCTGGCGCGGGCCGCAATTTTACGGCCCGGAAAAGCAAAAACCCCGGCGAGTCTCCTCACCGGGGTTCTTGAACGGAACGGCCGGCTCGGGTTCGGCAATGTTTGCCGAAGCCCCGAGCGGACATGCGCGGGGCTATGTGTTTTGTGGACTGCAAATAGCCGTACGTGGCATGGTCGTTCCCTTCTGCGTTAATAAATCGGTTAGTCGAAAATTCAATGAGGTGCGAGTCTGGGCCAAGATTTTTATGTTGTCAAGAAGGCTGTGAAAAAAAACTACACGGCCCGCACGGTGCAAACGTGGACGCTGCCGGTGGTCTCGAAATCGATGCGCACCGGCAGAAACTTGGCGATCACCGCCGCGTTGGTGAGCGCATGTTCCGACACGCAGTCGCTCGTAAAACTGCCGCCTCCGGCGAGTGCCATCGGCAGCATGAGCTGGTCGGCCAGATGCTCGCCGACCGCCGCGCCCGAGGCGATGTAGCGGCGCGCCTCGTCGACCGCGCGCTTGGCCACCTGCTCGGCGCGGACCGCTTTTTCGCCGAAGGCGCAAAACACTTCGGTCACGTGTTCATACTCGAGCGTGAGCAGCAAGGCGTTGCCCGGCCCGTACTCGGCCGGCAAGGCGCGCACGCGCAATTGCGCTTCGTCCCAGCCCATCGCCGGCCCCACGCATTCGAGCTCGCGCCTGGCGACACTGCCCGGAATGCCCGCGACGAAGCATTCGGCGTAACCGTCCACGCGTTCACCGCGCTCGCGCAGGTCGATTTGTTTGAGCTGCGCGCACGGTTCGATATGCGCGATTAACTCGCCGCCACCGGCAGGATAAAAACCGTAACGGCGCAACTCGATGTCGACCACCGCACCCATACGCTCCAGCAGGCGGCAGTAGGCGCGCTGCAGGAACTGGGCCGGTGGCGCCATCGAATTGTGGGTGCCTCCGGTGACGCGCACCATCGACGGCGTCGGCGCGTGCAGCAAGGCCGGCAAAATCGTTTGTAGCACCAGCGTGCAGCTGCCCGCCGAGCCGATCGCAAAGGCGAACTCGCCGCCTTTGATCGGGCCCGGCGTGAATTCGAGCGTCTGCGCGCCGACCGCGACGGCGCCGACCTTCGCGTTGCAGATTTCGGCGGCCGCCTGCACCGCCACCAGATGCTGGCGCATCAGGCCCGGCTTGCTGCGGCCGGCCCGGATATTAACGATCCGGAAAGGCTGCCCGGTGACCATCGACAGGGTCAAAGCGGTGCGCAAAATCTGGCCGCCGCCCTCGCCCACGGCGCCGTCTAATTCAATCATGTTCTTCATATTATTCTTCTGTTTTAAACGTTTAAATCAGCGCTAGCCTTTCACGCAAACCACCTGCTTGAGCGTATGCAGCACTTCGACCAGGTCGCGTTGTGCGTGCATGACGGCGTCGATGTCCTTGTAGGCCATCGGGATCTCGTCGATCACGTTGGCGTCCTTACGGCACTCGACGCCCTCGGTGGCCTTTTGCTGATCCTCGACCGTGAAGCGCTTTTTGGCCTCGGTACGGCTCATCAAACGACCGGCGCCATGGCTGCAGCTGTTGAAGCTATCGGGGTTACCCTTTCCGCGCACGATGAAGCTCTTCGCCCCCATCGATCCAGGAATGATCCCGAGCTCGCCCGGACGCGCCGACACCGCGCCTTTACGCGTGATGAGTACATCCTTACCGAAGTGGTGCTCTTTCTGCACATAGTTGTGGTGGCAATTGACCGCCTCCACGTGCGTCTCGAACGGCTTCGAAATCACGGTACGCACCGCAGCGATCAGGTTCTGCATCATCACTTCGCGGTTCATATGCGCGAATTTTTGCGCCCAGCTCACCGCATCGATGTAGTCATTGTAGTGCTCGGTCCCTTCGGGCAAATACGCGAGGTCCTGATCGGGCAAATTGATGAAGTGGCGACGCATATCCTGCTTGGCCAATTCGATAAAGTGCGAACCGATCGCATTACCCACGCCGCGTGAACCCGAGTGCAGCATGAACCAGACCGCGTTCACCTCGTCGAGGCAGACTTCGACGAAGTGGTTACCCGAACCGAGGGTACCGAGGTGGCGGTAGTTATTCGTGTTCTTGAGCTTTGGCGTCTTGAGGCACAGCTCGTCGAATTTATCTTTGAGCTGGGCCCAGGCGAGGTCCACCGGCAAAGGCGGATTCTCCCAGGTACCCGTATCGCGCCCCTTGAAACCGCGCGTCTTCGGCGACATACCGTGCGGAATCGCGCGCTCGATCGCGCTACGCAAAGGCCCCAGGTTATCGGGCAGGTCGGTCGCGGTCAGCGTGGTTTTTGCGGCCATCATTCCGCAACCAATATCGACGCCGACGGCGGCCGGAATCACGGCGCCCAGGGTCGGAATCACGGTACCGATGGTCGAGCCTTTACCGAGGTGGACGTCGGGCATCACGGCGAGGTGCTTGTAGATGAATGGCATCTTGGCGGTGTTGCGCAACTGGTTGCGGGCGCCTTCATCCACGGGCACGCCCTTGGTCCACATCTTGACGTGGTTACCACCTTCAACATTCATTACATCGAATTCTTCGTGCTTCATGATCTTCTCTTTTTTTATGAGTACAACAATTTATAACAGCGGCGACTAGATTGGTGAAATAGCATGCGGTTGCCCGCACAGGTGCTCTACCACTGAGCTACGGTAACTTGCGTTTCCGACGGGATTCGAACCCGCGACCACCTCATTTGGAGTGATGTAATTTCACCGGCATTCGCCAAAACTTTTAAAACAAAACGGCACGACTAGTTTTTTGAAACGACAACTCCCATGTAGTCGTTCCAGCATTCGTGATAAACCTACCTACCAATCAAACCCCGACAAGGGTCGACAAGACGTTCCGCCAAACTTGTTCCGCCTGACGGGCCGGAGTCGAACCGGCATTTACCAATGTAGTCTTGTCTGCATTCGGGGGCAAACTCACACACGCGACCGTACCGCACCTGCCGGACTGGTCGCACCAATTAATCGTGGCATTGACGCCGCCGCTTTTTTGCGGCGCCCCACCCACGGTTCCAACGCTGATTACCCAACTCATCACATTCTCCTAAACCGTGATCGACTCGATCTCGCCTACCCAGTGTGCCGCGGCCATCTGCCCGGAGGCGAAGGCGGCGACAATCTTGAAAACATCGTCCGAAAATCCGCCGACATTGAGCACATCGTCGCGCTCCGCCGCCTGCGTGGTGCCGTGCGGCGTCACATCGATGCACACCAGCTTTGCCGCCGGGTTGCGCTGCTTAAACAACGCCCATTCGCGCATGGTTGCCGTCGCACCGTGTCGGCTTGCATCGATCCACGACTCGTTGTCCGACACGAACAACACCAGGTCAGCCTTCGCCTTGCGCTTGTTCAGCCATGCCAGTGGCGCGCTGCAATTGGTTCCGCCACCACCGATCGCGGCCAGTTTGCCCGCATTCGTCATGACGGTGTCGCGCTGATTCAGATCGCAGCGCACAACATCGGTTTCAAACGGCAAAACCAAGGCATCCGGGTTCTTGCGCAGCATCGCCGCGGCCACCAGGGCGGCCACATCGATGCAGCGTATCTTCGAGGTCGCGCTGCCACGATAGCCCGTGGCTGGCGACGACATCGACCCCGACACATCGGGACAGACCACGACCTTGCCTTCGATCCCGGGCACATTCTCCAGTGCGATTTCAAGCGCATCTTGCAAGGCGTTGCGGATGACCAAAGGCACCTCGTCGTTGGCGGCCAGATACGCCGCCATCAATTGGTACGGAAACACACGGGCCTTGCGGATCGCGTCGGCATCGGCCAGTTTTTTCGCGATTTGCTCGGCCATTCCTGGCAACTCATACACGCCGTGGCGCGAAAAGGTATTCAAATTCATCCGCACCATATGCCAGCCTCCCTGCAGCGCAATTTGCGCCCATGCCGCCGTGTTCAACTCGAGCGCGGTCAGCATCTGGAACGGCACCTCAGGCAGCGGCTGCGAACGGTCGGCCTTGTACGCCTCGAACGCCTTCACCAGCGGCGGCAACGCTTGCGCATCGTGCGGCTTGCCGATCAACCAGGCGAAGAACGCCGCACGCCACGGCTCGGACGGCTTTGGGTGCACCATCTTGACGACATCGGCCAGCGATGGCGCGTTGCCCACTGCGGCGGCCAGCAATTCCTTCTCGGTGGCATTGTTCAGCCAATCCTGCACGAGCTTCTTAGGGCGGGTGCCAAGCGACTTGCGGCCCACCGCGCCCGAACGCAGGATCTGCACAAAATTGCGCAGCATCTTGCCGTTGTTGACGATGCGCTTGAAAGCACGCGGCAATACAGGCGAACCTTGGCCGGCCAGCACCGCCGCCAACAAGGCCGGCATATCTTTCATGTAGCCACGCTCGCGGCAATACACGGCCGTCTGCGCAACGAAATAGCCATCGACTTCCTTGCACAGTTGCAGCACGGTGGCGAGCTGCGTTTCGGCATTGGCATAGAAGGTGGCGTTCAAGCATCCAGTTGCGGCGTACTGCGCCAGCCGATGCTGCGGGGTTGGCAGATACGCGGGTGCGCCTTCTGCATTGACCGTCGTAGCTTGCGGCAAGAATTTGCCTTTCAACGTTTGGAACAACTGGATGTTGGCCATTTCAATTCCCTCTTTCTGCTTCTAATTTTTGGGTGGGAGGCGCATCGTGCGGCCTCTCCATGCATCTACTATTGCAATGAGCGTGCCAGCATATGAAAAAATGTTTGGTTTTTTCACAAGTCTTTGATTTTGTTGGAATAAATTGGGAGACTGCCATCTGTGACGAAATTATGCTATTTCCGATATTCGTGATAGATTATCTTTTTATATAAAGATTTATCTTGAATATGAAGCAGAAGCGCATGGTCGTCATCGGATTCATCGGCACCCAGCTCGACAGTGGATCGGGTAGCGGGCGCTGGGAGAAGTGGCGGCCGACCGTCGCGCTGACGCAGCACGAGGACTTGCTCGTCGACCGCATGGACCTGCTCTACAGCGGCCACCACGGGAACCTCGTCAAACAGATCACGACCGATATCGCCTCGGTCTCACCGGAGACGACCGTCGTCGCGCACCATGTGTGCATCGACGATCCGTGGGACTTCGAGGAGGTTTATAGCTGCCTGTTCGACTTTGCCAAAACCTACCCTTTCGATCCCGACAACGAGGAGTACTGGGTACACATCACGACAGGGACCCACGTCGTGCAGATCTGCCTGTTCCTGATGGCCGAGGCGCATTACTTCCCAGGCAAACTGCTGCAATCGTCGCCGGCGCGCCGACATACCGTTGGCGCGCCGGGCAGCTATGTGCTGATCGACCTGGATCGCTCCAAGTACGACCAGATCGCGCAGCGCTTTTCGCGCGAGCAGGAGGAAGGCGTCGCGTTTTTAAAATCGGGTATCGCCACCCGCAACGCGCGCTTCAATACGATGATCGACGAGATCGAACGCGTGGCGATTAAATCGAAGGCGCCGATACTTTTCATGGGCCCGACGGGCGCGGGTAAATCATTTTTGGCGCGCCGCCTGTTTGCGTTGAAAAAGGCGCGTCATCAGCTCGATGGCAAATTCGTCGAGATTAACTGCGCAACGTTGCACGGCGATGGCGCGGCCTCGACCTTGTTCGGGCATATCAAAGGCGCCTTTACCGGCGCTGCTTCGGACCGCCCCGGCCTGCTGCGCTCGGCGCACAAGGGTTTGTTGTTTCTCGATGAGATAGGCGAGCTCGGACTCGATGAGCAAGCGATGCTGTTGAAGGCGATCGAAGAGAAGCGTTTTCTGCCGGTCGGCAGCGACAACGAAGTGCAGAGCGATTTCCAGCTCATCGCCGGCACCAACCGCGACCTGTCCCGCGATGTTGTCGCAGGGCGCTTCCGCGAGGACCTTTATGCGCGCGTGAATTTGTGGACGTATGAGCTGCCGGGACTTGTGGATCGCGTTGAAGATGTTGAGCCGAATATCGACTATCTGCTGGCGCAGTTTAGTGCGGAGAATGGCCAGATGGTTCGGTTTAACAAGGAAGCGCATGAGCATTACATGCGATTTGCCACGTCGACCGAGGCGCTTTGGATTGGCAATTTTAGGGACCTGTCGGCTTCGGTCGTGCGAATGGCGACGCTGGCGGATGCGGGGCGCATTACTGACAGTATTGTGTCGGACGAGACTGGGCGATTGAAACGGCAGTGGCGGCATTACGGGCAGCCTGCTGGCGAAGCATTGGACGAGGTTGACCTCGAACGGATTGTCGGCGCAAGTGCTTACGAACAGATGGATCTTTTTGATATCGTGCAGCTTAAGGCCGTCGTTGGAGTTTGCTTACGTTCGAAAACGCTGTCGGACGCAGGCCGGAAATTATTCGCCGCTTCGCGCGATGCGAAGGCAAAACCGAACGATGCCGATCGGCTGAAAAAATACTTGGCGAAATTCTCGCTCAGTTGGGATGCGTTGCATGAATAGGATCACTAATCCCAAATCGAATTTAGCCGTAAATGCGGCAGAAATCGCGCCGGTTGAGAACTTCAGTAAAGACTTAAACCAACATCGTCCTCGCGCATGCGGGGACCCATAGAACAGTTGCTATGTGCGAACGTTCTATGGGTCCCCGCATTCGCGAGGACGATGTTGGTTTTTGCTATTTAGGTTCAATCTGTACGATTTTTAAAGTGACTCTATGCCCATTGAGCGAAATCGGCCTGCCCCTACGGTGTCACTATCAGCTTACCCTCGATCGAGTCATCCAGCGTCTTACCAATCACAGCACCAACCAGCATTTTCGCGCCGGCCACCGCATTCCCGTGCTTGTTATCCCAGTAATAGGCATCTTTCGGCGTGACCTTGATTACCGAAATACGCGAATCATCCTCGCCCTCGGTGAACCAGGTCTTAAGCACAAAGCTCCACAACTCCTTGATCTTGGCCTCGTCGCGCGATATCGTCGCGATGCCATCGATATGCAAAAACGTCGAATGCGCGTCACCCTGGAAGTACAGTTGAACCTCCGGGTTTTCTGCCACCTCCCGATTCTTGTGGCTGTCGTGCGCGCTCAAGAACCACAGATTGCCTGCGTCATCGACCTGCAAAACGGCCATCGGCCTCACCCCGCCTCCTTCGCCTTGTGTGCAAAAGAAACAGCTCTTTGCTTTGTCCACCGTTTCTTTAATGCGGTCGACGGCGTCTTTGCCATACAAATCGCGATGATTTTCTTCGGGTTGGTTTCGATTGATTGAGTCCATATCCTTCAAGCTCCTGCACTGTGGTTTGAAGGACCAGCGTAGGCGCCGCACAAAATAGCGTCTGTTGCACATCTAACGCTTAGGCAAAGCTGGGGACAGACCGGGGACAGACCGGGGTCAGACCCGGGTCTGACCCCGGTCTGTCCCCGGTCTGTCCCCGCTTTAAGCGGCCTTGGCGCCTAACTTGCGCAAACCCAGGATACCCAGCCCGATCAAACCCGCGACCACACACGACAGCTCCAGCGTGCCGAGCGAAATAATGGCCAGCAAGGGATTGGCGTCGCTGAACGGCGCGAACGGCCGCATGTCGCTGTGCATGATGCTGTCGAAGACGATGTGTGAATACACACCGGCGGCGGCGCCAAGCGTCACGGGCCACGCGCGCAACTGCTGCCAGCCGAACAAATCGGGCAGCCAGTAGCGTTGCGCAAAGCGCCGCGCCGCGATAAACACCGCGGGTGCGGCAAGCAGGATCACGCTCGCCCCGATATAGGTGTGGAAAAACCGGTGCAAGGGATACTGGTCGGTGAGGATGAAATACAAGGGCTCGAGATCGATAATCACATTCGCAGCGACGAAGCCGATAAAGCTGATGTGGCGCGGCGCCAGCGCATGGATCGCGGCACCTGGTCCGAAGTGAAATGGCGTGATCGGCATGACCGTCCCAAGTCTGATTAGCGCGACTGGATCGCGATCGTGCGCGGCGCCTCTGCCCGCGCCCGCAACTGCCCGCAGCCGCCGTCAACATCCTGGCCCGCCGAGTCGCGCAACTTGGTCAGCACGCCGCGCTGATGCAGGCCCGCCGCGATCGCGTGCGCCTTTTCCCAACTTGGCCGCTTGAAATCGACGCCATCGATCGTGTTGTAGGGAATCATGTTGAGCACGGCGTACTTGCCCTTGAGTAGTTCGACGATCCCGTCCAACTCGTCCTCGCCGTCGTTGATCCCTTCGAGCAAGGTCCACTGGTACTGCACGGGATAGCCCGTCAGCCGCGCATAGTGCTCGCCCGCCTCGGCCAATTCCTTCGGCGTCAGGCGCGGGGCGCGCGGCAACAGCTTTTCGCGCAGCGCAGGCTTGGTCGTGTGCAAAGACACGGCGAGCGCCGGCTTGACCGCGCCTTGTGCCAGACGTTCAAACGCGCGCGGGTCGCCGACGGTCGAGAAGACAAGATTTTTGTGGCCGATGTTGCCCTCGGTACCGAGCAAATCGATCGCCTCCATCACATTGCTCAGGTTGTGCGCCGGTTCGCCCATGCCCATGAACACGACTTTCTTGACGATGCGCTGGGTCCGCGCAAGCGCGACCTGGGCGATGATCTCGCCGCTCGACACCTGGCGCAGCAAGCCGCTGCGGCCGGTCATGCAAAACTGGCAGCCAACCGCGCAACCGACCTGGCTCGACACACACAGGCCGTCGCGCGGCAACAGCACGCTTTCCACGGTCTGCCCGTCGGCAAGGCCGACCAGCAAGCGGGCCGAACCGTCCTCGCCGGGATGCGCGCTGATCAGCTTGGCCAAGCCGTGCAATTCGGCGTCGAGCGCGGGCAGCGCCTCGCGCACGCCCTGCGGCAAAAAGTCGTTGGGACGGCGCCGCCCCTGGTCGTGCGGCTCGCCGCGCACCCAGTCGCGCAGGACGCGCTGCTCGTGCAAAGGCTTTGCGCCGAGCGCACGGAGGCGCTGGCGGATCACTTCAATCTGCATGCACGCCTATCGGACCAGCACGATGAGCGCTTCGGGCGGACGCGGGCACGATGGCGCCGCAGCTTCCTTGACCGGTGCGAGCAGCAACTCCTGCTGCCCCGTGGTCACGATGAACTGCTCGGCCGGCGTGATTTCCATGCCGTCGACCGCGAAGCGCACCTTGTACGGGCTGCTCGGAGTCGCCTCGAGCGACGGCATCGTGAACGACGCCGACGTCGCCAGCGCGAACGAGGCGGCACCGCTGATCGCCACCGCCACCATCATTTGCATCATTCCTGCTCGCATGGGGTCTTCCTTTCGCGCTCGGTTAGTCGTTTTTGATGACAATGCTCGGGAACTTGCTCGTCATGTCCTTCGCCTTCTCGGCGATTTTAATCGCGACCTTGCGCGCGATGTCCTTGTAGATCGCGGCCACCGGGCCGTCGGGCTCGGCCACGACGGTCGGGCGGCCGGAGTCGGTCTGCTCGCGGATCGTCATGGTCAGCGGCAATGCGCCGAGGAAATCGACACCGAAGTCGGCGCACATCTTGGCGCCGCCGCCGTGGCCGAATATCGCCTCGTTGTGGCCGCAATTCGAGCAGATGTGGGTGCTCATGTTCTCGACCACGCCGAGGATCGGAATGCCGACCTTCTCGAACATTTTGAGGCCCTTGCGCGCGTCAAGCAGCGCGATGTCTTGCGGCGTGGTCACGATGACGGCGCCGGTGACCGGCACTTTTTGCGACAGGGTCAGCTGGATGTCGCCGGTGCCCGGTGGCATATCGACGATCAGGTAGTCGAGGTTGCGCCAGTTGGTTTGTTCGAGCAACTGGGTCAGCGCTTGCGTGACCATCGGGCCGCGCCACACCATCGGCTCGTCCGGGTCGATCATGAATCCGATCGAGGACACCTGCAGGCCGTGGTTTTCGAGCGGCTCCATGGTCTTGCCGTCGGCCGTCTCGGGACGCCCGTTAATGCCGAGCATCATCGGCTGCGAGGGGCCGTAGATGTCCGCGTCGAGCACGCCGACGCTGGCGCCCTCGGAGGCAAGTGCCAACGCCAGGTTGACCGCGGTGGTCGACTTGCCAACTCCGCCCTTGCCGGACGCGACGGCGATGATGTTCTTCACGTTCGGCATGATCTTGAGACCGCGCTGGACCGTGTGCGAGATGATCTTGCTGTACACATTGACGCTGACCTTGCCCGCGCCCGGCAGCGCCTGTACGGCGGCCTCGGCGGCGGCGCGGATCGCGTCGAACTGGCTCTTGGCCGGATAGCCGAGCTCGATGTCGAGCGCCACATCTGCGCCGTCGAGCTTGATGTTCTTGACCGATTTGGACGAAACAAAGTCCTTTTGGGTATTCGGATCGATAACCGCCGCCAGTGCCGCCTTGACGTCTTCTACTGTGATGCTCATGAAAATCTCCGTATGTAAGCCCCGAAGTCTAGCGCAAAATTGACCAAATATCAGCAAGGCTGGCCAAAGCGCCATGCCCGCCCCCTCATCCGCTGGTAAAATAACGCTTTTCACCCATCAAAAAGCGCCTTTCGACCATGACCCGCAAGCTGTTCGTCACCACCGCCCTGCCTTACGCCAACGCAGCCTTTCACATCGGCCACATGATGGAGTACATCCAGGCCGATATTTGGGTCCGGTTCCAGCGAATGCAGCGCGATGAGGCGGGCTTGCGCCAGGTCCATTTCGTCTGCGCCGACGACACCCACGGCACGCCGATCATGATCGCGGCCGAAAAAGAGGGCCTGACGCCCCAGGAATTCGTCGCGAAAATCGCCGCCGGACGCCCGCAATACCTCGACGGCTTCCACATTGCCTTCGATAACTGGCATTCGACCGATTCGCCGGAAAACGTCGAACTGTCGCAGGGCATCTACCGCAAGCTGCGCGAGACCGGCCTGATCGTCACCAAAACGGTCGACCGCTTCTTCGACCCGGTCAAGGGCATGTTCCTGGCCGACCGCAACATCAAGGGCGAGTGCCCTAAATGCGGCGCCAAGGACCAATACGGCGACAATTGCGAAGTCTGCGGCGCGGCCTACCAGCCGACCGAACTGGTCAATCCGTTCTCGGTCTTTACGGGCTCGACCCCGATCATGAAGCCGTCGGAGCAATATTTCTTCGCCTTGTCGGACCCGCGCTGCTACACCTTCCTTAAGGAATGGCTTAACACGCCGGGCCGTTTGCAGCCGGAAATGGTCAACAAGGTCTCCGAGTGGCTCGGCGAGGCCGGCGAGAAACTCGCCGACTGGGATATTTCGCGCGACGCGCCCTACTTCGGCATCCCGATCCCCGACGCGCCGAACAAGTTCTTTTACGTGTGGCTCGACGCCCCGGTCGGCTACCTCGCCAGCCTGAAGAACTATTGCGGCAAGAAAGACATCGATTTCGACGCGCTGCTGGCCGACCCCGCCACCGAGCAAATCCATTTCATCGGCAAGGACATCGTTTCCTTCCACCTGCTGTTCTGGCCCGCGATGCTCAAGTTTGCCGGCCACCCGGTGATCGACAAGCTGACCGTCAGCGTGCACGGCCACCTGACCGTCAACAACGAGAAAATGAGCAAGTCGCGGGGTACCGGCATCTCGCCGCTGCGCTACCTGAACCTGGGCATGAACCCGGAATGGCTGCGTTATTACATCGCCTTCAAGCTCAACTCGAAGGTCGAGGACCTCGACTTCAATGGCGACGACTTCGTGGCGCGCGTCAATAGCGACCTGATCGGTAAATACGTCAACATCGCCAGCCGCTGCGCCGGTTTCATCGCCAAGCTGTTCGAGGGCAAGCTCGCCGGTTCGCTGTCGACCTCGAGCCACCAGTGGATCGCGCGCGCGCTGACGGTCGACGGCATGGAACGCCAGGCCAACATTGCGCACAATTTCGAGCACCGCGAATTTGGCAAGGCGCTGCGCGAGATTATGGAGATCGCCGACATCACCAACCAGTACGTCGACGAGAACAAGCCGTGGATCCTGGCCAAGGACGCCGACAAGCGCGCCGAACTGCACGACGTGTGCAGCACCGCGCTGATCCTGTTCCGCCAGCTCACGATTTTGCTGTCGCCAGTACTGCCGCAAATCGCCGCCAAAGTCGGCGCGATGCTCGGCGAGCAAGGCTTTGCCTGGAGCGACACGCACGGCGAGGCCGTCTACGCGACCATGCTCGGACGCAGCATCGGCCCGTACGACCACCTCATGAAGCGGGTCGACGCGACCATGGTCGAAGCGCTGTTCGACAAGCCCGTGCCCGTAGTGGCGCCGGTGGAAGTTGCCGCGGTTGCCGCGCCCGTGGTGCTCGACGCCCCGGCCGCCAACCCGGGCCTCGAGCCGCTCGCGGCCGAGATCAAGATCGACGACTTTGCCAAGATCGACCTGCGCATCGCCAAAATCGTCAATTGCGAGCACATCGCCGGCTCCGACAAGATGCTGCGCCTGACGCTCGACGTGGGCGAAGGCCGCCACCGCAATGTTTTCTCGGGCATCAAGTCGGCCTACGAGCCCGAGCAACTGATCGGCAAGCTGACCGTGCTGGTGGCCAACCTGGCACCGCGCAAGATGAAGTTTGGCGTGTCCGAAGGCATGGTGCTGTGCGCCTCGGCCGCCGACGAGAAAGCCGAGCCGGGCCTGTACCTGCTCGAGCCTTGGCCGGGCGCCGTGCCGGGCATGCGCATCGGCTAAGCGCTACGGATGCGTCCGATTAAGGGCACGCGCCTCAAGGCGGGGCTGCTGGCCGAGATCGAGGCGCTGCGCCGGGCGCAGACCAAAGACGTTGACCAGGTCGGATCAGAACTGGGCACGGCGCCGGACCGCAAGCTTTAGCTGGAATAGATGCGACACAGCGAGCCGGCAATGGTTTATCGCGATAGTAGGCGGGCATGCCTGGCAATAAGGACTCAGCGCCGCGGCGGGTACGACTGCGTCATGGCCCCATAGACCATCGCGCTGGTTTGCTCGCGCAGTTGGCGCCGGATGGCGCCCGGCGCCACCATGCCGACCACCACCACCAAGCGCTCTTGCGGGTCGTTCCAGAACAAGGTGCCCGCGCCGCCGTTCCAAGTGTAGTCGCCGAGGCTGCCCGGTACAGCGGCAGTACCTTCCTCAATGCGCACCGCCACCCCAAGCCCGAAGCCATAGCCCTCTCGGAAATTGTCGACTTGTGCCACATTGTTTTGCATTGACGGCGACAAGTGATTGGACGTCATGTACGCGACCGTTTTGGGACTGAGCACGCGCACGCCATCCAGTACGCCGCCATTGAGCAGCATCTGGCCAAAGCGCACATAGTCTCCGACCGTACCCAAGGCGCCTGAGCCGGCCACGTCGAACAAATTCGGTGAGTCGTAGATGTTCATCGGCTGCGGCTTGCCTGTGATGGGATCTACGGGCAAGGGGAAGGCGCGCCGGCCAAGATCTTTTTGTGGGACCGTGAAACGGGTATCGGGCATGCCGACTTTGTCCCATAGGACAGTTTTCATGAATGGCCCGAGCGACGCGCGGGCGACCTTTTCAACGACCAGTCCCAGCACATCGGTTCCTGCGCCATAGTCGAACATGCTGCCCGGTTGGGCAATAAGCGGCTGGCCAGCGATTTTTGACAGGTAGGCGTCGGCATTGTCCTTGGTGGGGTCAGGATAGCCCGCAAGGCCACGGTATCCCAGGCCCGCCGTATGGCGGAACAGGTCATGAATAGAAATCGGCCGCACCGCCGGATCAAGCCGCGTTTCTCCATTGGGAAGTTTGACTGCGACTTTTTGGCCCGTGAATTCGGGAAAATATGCGCTTAATGGGGCTTGCAGGCGCAAGTGCCCGTTTTCGTTGAGCGTCATAGCGGCAACGCTCGTCATGATTTTCGTCATCGATGCCAGTGGGAAGATGGCATTGAGTGGCATCGGCACCCGGTTGGCCGTGTCGAGCTGACCATAGGCCTTAAAATGAATCAGCTTGCCGTTACGGGCAATCGCAACCACTGCCCCTGGAATGCGCGCAGCGGCAACTTCTCCTTCGTAAAAGCGGTCGATGCGGGCCAAACCCTCGTCGGAAAATCCTTCGGCCTGGGCCCGACCAAGCGGTAGCGGCGGTGCGCCTAGCGGTGCTGCAGCTTGGGACGGCGCGGCATGCAAGGACAGAGCGAGGATCGCGAGAATAAGTGAGCGCATGTTTCCTTCAAAAGAGTAGTTTGTCCGCGCCATGGAAAAGCTGAAGGCGAGTGTTTGGATGCGGCGACGCGCGTCAGGAGTCTAGTGACATCCCGACAACGTGTCGAGCAATGATTATCCGCCGCTGCGTCGCGCTGCAGGGGCAAGCATCGGGGAGGCTGGGCGGCAATGAGAAAAAGCACCGACCGAAGCTAGTGCTTTTTTGCTTAATTGCCGCTGCCCGACTTGCGCGCCCTGACCGAGTCCGCAGCCCAACATTGAGTTGCGAGGATGCCGATATGCGTATAGCCATCTCCCACGTTACCTGTCATGCCCCCCGCACTGGACTTTACTGGCTCTGACGGCGGTATAATGCTGCCTTCTGTGCCAGTATTACTTTTGGGCCAATAAAACAAGAACCGGCCCTTTCACTTACCTTTGAGCGACACCGACCCCATGACCGAACTGACTCAACTGACTCCACTGCGTCAAATCCCACAAGAGAAGCTGTTTCGCAAAGGCGATGTATTCGTCCTGTTCGGCGAACTGTTCGGCCGCGGCTACGCCAACGGCCTGATCGACGAGGCGCGCGCCGCCGGCATGACGATCGTAGGCATCACGGTCGGCCGCCGCGACGAGAACCTCAAGCTGCGTCCGCTCGACGCCGAAGAACTGGCCGAAGCCGAAGCCAAACTCGGCGGCAAAATCATCAACGTGCCACTCATGGCCGGCTTCGACCTCGACGCTCCCGAAGGCGAGCCGAACCCGACCGAAATGCTGTCGGGCCTGACGCTCAAGGGCTGGCAGGAAGACAAGCTTGACTGGGACCAAGTGGAACGCTGCCGCGTTGCCGGCGCCAAGCGCTTCGCCGAGTCGACCGCGCTCGCCATGGCCGAGATCGACAAACTGGTGCCGGACGGCGCCAATGTGTTCTTCGCCCACACGATGGCCGGCGGCATCCCGAAGGTCAAAGTGTTCCTGGCCATTGCCAACCGTATTTACAAAGGCCGCGGCGAGCGCTTCATGTCCTCGCGCGCCCTGCTCGACAGCGACCTCGGCAAGCTCATTTTGATGAACTTCGACGAAGTCACCGCCAACACCTTGCAGCACCTGATCGACGGCAGCGCCGCGATTCGCGAACGCGTGGCCCGCACCGGCGGCCAGGTCCGCTACAGCGCCTACGGCTACCACGGCACCGAAATCCTGATCGGCAACGAGTACCTGTGGCAGAGCTACACCAATTACACCCAGGGCTACGCCAAGATGCGCCTCGAGAACGTCGCGCAAAAGGCGTGGGCGCAAGGCATCAAGGCGACCGTGTTCAACTGCCCCGAGATCCGCACCAACTCGTCCGACATTTTTGTTGGCGTCGAGCTGTCGCTGTTCCCGCTGCTGCGCGCGCTCAAGCAAGAAGGCGGCGGCGCCTGGGCCCAGCAACAGTGGGACATCTGCCAGTCGCTGCTGGCCGAAGGCGTCGAACTGCAGGCGATCCTCGACATGATCGAGTCCTACAACGCGAACCCGACCAGCGCTACCTTCCGCAATTTCGAAGCCTGGCCGATGGACAATTCACCGGAGCTGGCCGACATCATGATCGGCACCTCGGAAGAGATCACCAAGCTGCACCCGGACCGCAAGGCGCTGATCACCGACCACCTGAGCTCGCTCGTGCTCGAAAGCACGGGCCCGCTGATGTTCCGCGGCGTGAGCGACCCGGCCGGTCCGGTGCTGTGGCTCAACCACGACATCATCGCGCGCCAGCTCAACGCGAACCACCCCTAAGCCGAAACGGGGCGTTTTGCCCTCCGGACTCCGCGCGCTGTAAAATAGCGGGGTCCGAACCTTATTTCACATCGGCAAGACCAACCGCGCCGTGCGCGGGTCCTTGCCCCACAGCCAGAGCCAGCCGAAAATGTCCAAACAATTCCATCTGTACGAGTCCGAGCACACCCTGTTCATCAAGGAGCTCAAGGCCAAGAACCCAGCGATTGAAGCGGGCCAGATCGCCGGCCGCGCGCTGCTGTGGGACAAGCCGGTCCTGACGCTGGCCGAGCAGGAACGCCTGCGCGAATCGGGCGTCAAGCAACAAGCCTACGTCTACCAGAACAAACTTTAAGCGCCACCGGGGCGCCACGCCAATGTTGCCCGACGAAGCGGTGCAGGAACAGGAACCGGGCGTGGACGCCCCCGCCGAGGCCGCCACGGCCGCCGGCGAGGTGGTTGCTGCTGCCGCTATCGACCCCGGCTTTGCTCGCCTGTACGGCGAGCCGTTGCTGCGCATGCCGACCGACTTGTACATTCCGCCGGACGCGCTAGAAATCTTTCTCGACGCCTTTGAAGGGCCGCTCGACCTGCTGCTCTACCTGATCCGCAGGCAAAACTTCAATATCCTCGACATACCGATGGCGCAGGTCACCCTGCAATACCTGAAGTACGTCGACCAGATCCGCCTGCACAACCTCGAACTGGCTGCCGAATACCTGCTCATGGCGGCGATGCTGATCGAGATTAAATCCCGCATGCTGCTACCGCAGCGCAAGTCAGACAACGACGACGCCACCGGCGACCCACGCGCCGAGCTCGTGCGCCGCCTGCTCGAGTACGAGCAGATCAAGGTGGCGGCATACGACCTCAACGCCATACCGCAGATCGACCGCGACTTCGTGCGGCCCGAGTTGTTCATCGAAAAAAGCCTGGTGCCGAACTGGCCCGAAGTCAACGCGGCCGACCTGCAAAGCGCCTGGCTCGACGTGCTCAAGCGCGCCACGCTGACCCAGCACCACCGCATCAGCCGGCAGGAGCTATCGGTGCGCGAGCACATGTCGGCCATCTTGCGCCAGCTACAAAGCAGCCGTTTCGTCGAGTTTGCCGACCTGTTCGAGGGCAGCGCCGGGGTGCCGATCGTGGTCGTGCACTTTGTCGCGATGCTCGAGCTGGCCAAGGAGACCCTGATCGAAATCACGCAGGCCGAACCGTTTGCTCCCATTTATGTGCGCCTGGCCTATTCCCCGGCCTGAGCCACTTTGCCCCTTTTGACACCGTACTAGGACAGCCCCATGAAAATTATCTCGAACATCGACGAACTGCGCGACCAGCTCAGCGGACAACTGCGCACCGCCTTCGTGCCGACCATGGGCAACCTGCACGAAGGCCATCTGTCGCTGATGCGGCTGGCGCGCAAGCACGGCGACCCGGTGGTGGCCTCGATCTTTGTGAACCGCCTGCAGTTTGGGCCGAACGAGGACTTTGACAAATACCCGCGCACCTTCCAGGCCGACGTAGAAAAGCTCGAGAAGGAAGGCGTTTATGTGTTGTTTGCGCCGACTGAGAAGGACCTGTATCCGGAGCCGCAGGAGTTCCGCGTAAAGCCACCAGACGACCTGGGCAACACGCTCGAGGGCGAGTTCCGCCCAGGCTTTTTCTCGGGCGTGACGACCATCGTGCTCAAGCTGTTTTCGTGCGTGCAGCCGCGCGTGGCCGTGTTTGGCAAGAAGGATTACCAGCAGCTCATGATCATCCGTAATATGAGCCGCCAGTTTGCGTTGCCGACCGAGATTATCGCGGCCGAGACTTACCGCGCCGAGGACGGCCTGGCGCTGTCGTCGCGCAATATGTATTTGAACGATGCGCAGCGGGCCGAGGCGCCGGCGTTGTTTCAGGCGCTTAACCATGTGGCGAGCGAGGTGCGCGCGGGGCATCTTGATACGGCGGGACTGGAGCAGTCGGCGATGGCGCATTTGGCCGGGCGCGGTTGGCAGCCGGATTATATTTCGGTGCGCCGCCGCAGCGACCTGCAGTCGCCGACTGCGGCCGATCTGGCGGCGGGTGCGCCGTTGGTGGTGCTGGCCGCAGCGAAGCTGGGCACGACCCGTTTGATCGACAATCTCGAGATTTAGATCTAACTTGTTCAAAATCGGTCCGGATAGTCTCAGAAATCGTGGAATCGAATTTGCAGCTACAAGGAACAACGTCATCCCCGCGAAAGCGGGGACCCATACGGAGCTTGCATCGACGTGCAATTGGAACCTTCAGGCCCGCGGTTCGTCCTAAAAAAATTGAGGTCGCATGTCGGGATGCTCAGCATGGGTCCCCGCCTTCGCGGGGATGACGTTGATTTAATGTCGTTGGTATTTTTCGACGGCCCCTTTCGCGACAGCCTCATCCGCGAGGACGATGTGGGTTTGATTTTTAGGTCTCTATTTCTCTGCTATACATAATTGCATGACCGAAGTGCGCGCCATACAAATATGCATAGCACCTGCACACCCCGCCGATTTGAGTTCCCCCTTTGAAGCCGCTATAATCCGGGATCCCTATTTCTCCGGAAATAAGGCACTAGCCCGCGTATCGGTGTCCGCACCCCGATCCCTGCCTCCATCCCCCTTCTGACCCTATGCGCCAATGACGCGCGACCTTCTACGTACACATTTCCATAGCTCCCAACTGATCCGCTGCCTTGCCGAGCTCGACCTGTTGGGAGGCGCCGACACGGAGAGTGACTTCGCGGACAAGCTGGGACAATGGATGCACTTCACCGACGCGATCGCCTTGTCGTCCGTGCTCGAAAGCGGCATGGCCAACATATCGGCGCAGCGCCCGGAGCTGCGCGAAGCGACCAGTGTTCGCCTGACGGCTGAATTCGAACGGATCCGCGCATCCATGGCCAATTCGATCACGAAAAGCTGCGCACTCCCCGGCAGCAATACCCCCATCAAGCTACCGCCGGTGGACCTGGAGGTATCGTATGCACCCTACCGGCAGTTCTATAATGCCCACCAGCGCGACATGGAATTGAGCGTCGAGCCGCTGCGCTTGAAATTGCGCGCTGCGCTGGCCGTGGCCTCGCCCCGTCTAAGAAAGCTGGCGGAGCTCGACGTCGTGATGGAAAAATTTTTGCGCGAGCGCGAGGCGCGGCTGCTCGCCAGGGTCCCTCTTCTACTGCAAAAGCACTTCGATGCCCAGTTCGCCGCGCACCAGGAACAGCTCGCGGCGAGCGGCCAACCCGATACCCCGGCGGCCTGGATCCGTCCCGGCGGCTGGCTGGCCCGCTTCTGCCAAACCTTGCAAACACTGCTGCTGGCCGAAGCTGAACTGCGCTTGCAGCCAAGCGCCGGACTCCTTGAAGCATTCAATCAAAAAGAAACACCATGAATAAAACAATGTTCAACCTCGCCTTCCTCACAGGTGCGTGCGCAGTCATCTGGGTTGGCTTCGGCTTCATCGATTCCAGCCCACTGGCGATGGCAATGACGGCGCTGATCTTCGCCGTGTATCTTGCCGGCGCCCTCGAGTTGCACCGCTTCCGCCAAGCAACCGCCAGCCTCACCACGACGCTAGCCGCGATCCCGGAAGATGCCCCGGACCTGAACCGGTTGCTGTCTGGCTTGCATGGTTCGCTGCAGCATCCCGTGCGCCTGCGTATCGAGGGCGAGCGTGCCGGCCTGCCCGGCCCTTCCCTAACGCCCTACCTGGTCGGCTTGTTGGTCATGCTGGGGATGCTCGGCACCTTCCTCGGCATGGTCGTCACGCTCAAGGGAGCGGTCTTCACCCTGGAAAAAAGTGCCGACATCGAAACAATGCGCTCGGCACTCGCAGTGCCGGTAAAGGGCCTGGGCCTCGCTTTTGGCACCTCGGTCGCCGGTGTCGCGGCCTCGGCGGTGCTGGGCCTGATGTCCGCACTCTGCCGTCGCGAGCGGATGCAGGCAGGGCAGCTTCTCGATGCGAAGGCCGCTACAGTCCTGAGCGGCTTCTCGCACACGCGTCAGCGCGAGCAAACCTTCCGTGCGCTGCAGTTGCAGTCCGAGGCCATGCCGCAGGTGGTCGACAAGTTGCAAGCGATGCTGCTGCAAATCGAGGCGATGAGCGGGCAGCTGAACCAACGCTTGCTCGCCAACCAGGAACAGTTCCACAGCAGCGCAAGCGAGACTTACACGGCGCTGGCGCATTCGGTCGACAAATCGCTGCGTGAAAGCCTGGCCAATAGCGCGCAGGCGGCCGGCGACAGCATCAAGCCAATATTTGAAGCAACCATGCACGGCATCGCCCAGGAAACGGCGGCCATGCATGAACGCACCGCCGCCACCGTGCAGCAACAGCTCGACGGCCTGGCCGATCGCTTCAGCGTCGCCACCGCCAGCGTTGCACAGACATGGCACGCCGCGCTCGACAGCCAGGAGCAAGCCAATCGCAGTCTCACCACTGATATGGGCAGTGCCCTTGAAGCCTTCAGCGCCTCGTTCGACCAGCGCGCAGGCGCAATGGTCGCGAAGGTAGGCGCCGCGCTCGACAACCAGCAACAAGCCAATCGCAGCCTCACCACCGATATGGGGAGTACCCTGGAAGCGTTCAGCGCCTCGTTCGACCAACGCGCGGGCGCAATGGTCGCAAAGGTAGGCGCCGCGCTCGACAACCAGCAACAAGCCAATCGCGGCCTCACCACCGATATGGGTATTGCCCTGGAAGCGTTCAGCGCCTCGTTCGACCAGCGCGCAGGCGCAATGGTCGCAAAGGTAGGCGACGCGCTCGACAACCAGCAGCAAACCAGTCGCAGCCTCGCCACCGATATGGGGCGTACCCTCGAAGCGTTCAGCGCCTCATTCGACCAGCGCGCAGGCGCACTTGTCGCAAACGTCGGCGACACGCATGCCAAGCTGCAAGTCGAACAGGCCGCCCAGGATGCGCAGCGCCAACAGGCCTGGACGCAGTCGCTGGAAGCGATAGCGGCAACGGTCACGAGCGAAATGCGCGACAGCGGCGCGCAAGTGCTTACCCAGCAGCGGGGCATCTGCAACGCCGTCACGCATGCCGTGCGAGAGCTTGCCGATCAAGCCCAGGCCGGCGCCGGCGCGTCGCTGGCTGAAACGACACGCCTGATCACGACGGCCGAAGACTTGATGCGCTCGCGCATCGCCGCCGAAGCGCAGTGGCTGGACCAGCATCGCGATCGCATGGACCAACTGGCCGGCATGCTGCAGGCCGAACTGGGCGCGCTGCGCGATCAGGAGGCCGCGCGTGGCGCCGCTGCGGTGGCGCATCTGGGTGAGCTGCAGGCCGCCGTCACCACGCATCTGACATCGCTGGGCACCGCCCTCGAGGAGCCGATCACGCGCCTGATCGAGACCGCCGCCGAGGCGCCGCGCGCAGCCGCTGAAGTGATCGGCCAAATGCGCCAGGAAATTTCCCATAGCGTGGCGCGTGACAATGCCCTGCTGGAAGAACGCGGCCGCATCATGGAAACCCTGAACGCCCTGCTCGACGTCATCAACCACGCTTCCCACGAACAGCGCGCGGTGATCGACTCGCTCGTGGCGTCGTCGTCCGTCAAGCTCGACGAAGCGAGCATCGCGTTTGCCGCGGACATCGCCGGCGAATCACGCAAACTTTCTGAGATTGCCGCAAATGTCACCACAAGCGCTGTCGATGTGGCCAGCCTGGCGGACTCCTTTGGCGTGGCGGTGCAATCGTTCAATACTGCGAATGAAAAACTCGCTTCCAACCTCGACCGCATCGAGGTCGCCCTCGACAAATCGATGACGCGCAGTGACGGCCAACTGGCCTACTACGTGGCACAGGCGCGTGAGATCATCGACCTCTCCATGGGTTCGCAGAAGGAGATCATCGAGGAGCTGCGTCAGCTGCCGGCAATGCTGGCGGACGAAGGAAGATGATGGAAGAACTGGACGCAACTGAACATAGTGCGCCGGTCTGGGCCGTCTTTGGCGACCTGATGTCCGGCCTGCTGGGCGCATTCGTGCTGCTGCTGGTGGCGGTGGTTGGAGTACAGATGGAGCTGAGCTCGAGCCTGCAGGCAGAAGTGAAGAAACGCCAAGCCGAGGAACAGCGCCGCCTGACGCTGGAGAAGGCCCTGGCGGTTCCGCTGGCAAGCGGCCGCATCACCTTGAACAACGGACGCATTGGCATCAGTGGCCAGGTTCTGTTCGCTCAAAATTCGGACCAATTGCAGCCGGACGGCCGTCAGTTGCTCAACAGCTTGGTGGGTCCGCTGCGCGCCTACCTCACCGCGCGCGACGAGATGCTCATGGTGAGCGGCTTCACCGACGACAAGGCGATCCGCAATGGGCCGTTTGCCGATAACTGGGAACTGTCGGCACAGCGCGCGTTGACGGTGACACGTACCTTGGTCGAACAAGGGATGCCTTCGTCGATGGTGTTTGCCGCCGCATTCGGTTCCGAACAGCCAGTGAAACCGAACACCGATGACGTCGCGCGCGCCCAGAACCGACGGGTTGAAATGGCGCCGGTACCCAAGTCCCCTTCTGCCAAGGCACCTTCGAATGGGTGATGGCGCTATCCGGGACTTGGATTCCACGCAGGCGGTACCGCAATCGAACATCGATACCCGACTTGCGAGCGTGAGGGACCAAGGTGGAGAACGATTTGATGCAGCAGGGTGGCACTACCTCGAAACGCTGGCGCGGCGCGCGGCGGCGCACGAGGGGAGCGTGCGCCACATGCTGGAGGCGAAACTCGAACACGCGCTGGCCGCATTTGCCGAGCGATTCGCGCACGCGCGCACTGCTGCGGCCGAGCTGCTAGCTGTTACTGGCATGAGGCATCAACAAGCGGACGCCGAGCTGCAGCGGCTGTTTGTGGACGGCGATTTTAGAGGCATGCGATATCTGAGCGCCACGCTGGAAGCGCGCGTGCAATGCGCGCAATTGTCTGGACTTGTGTCGCAACTTGAACATGCCTCGCCCGGTGCGGCGGGACATCTGCCGGCCCCTCATGCCGCGTCACGCACTACGGTGACCGACTCCCCTGCCCTTGAGCTAAAGACCGTCCGCGAATCACGTGCTACCTGGGCCAAGATGAGCGTCGATAAGCAGTTGGCACTGGCGATGAAACAAGCCCCGCAAAATGCAGGGCCGATCAATTCCCACATGTTGGTACTGCGCTCGCTGGCGATGATGCAAGCAATCTCGCCGGATTATCTTAGCCGCATTGTCTCTTACGCCGATACGCTGCTTTCCCTGGATCCGGTGGAAACAATAGTGCCCGGGAAGCGCAAAAAAGCGCAGCTTGCTAAGGCGGACAAGTCAACGAGAACGAAGAAAAATAGCAAATAGACAGACTCATGGATATCAGGGTTCGTGCTCAGGAACCAGCAATGGCATGTATTGGAGCGACATGTCAGTGGCCGGTCTGGGCCGAGCCAAAGCAAGGGCGAACGACGGCTTGCCCTGCTTTGGGTCAGGGTAAGCACTAATTTCGCTGCACCTTGCCAGTGCGCACACCCTGCTAACAGCCGCGAGATTGAGGAAGCGTAAGGGGCAGTGCCAAAACGGAAGCGTGAGGGTCAGTGTTGACCCCGTAGCTTGCTGTGCAAGGAGCTAAAACGATACATAGGTGCGTATTGCTGTAGAAATTTGCGGCTTGTGGCTGTTAGCACAGTTCTCCTCGAACACTGAGTTAGCTCTTGACACGGATACGTCCCTTTTCATCTTGAAGTCCATATTTTCCACGAGGTATTGCAACCATACGTCCATCACTACCTTGCAAACCGTGAGCTCCTGCAGGGATGGCTGCCATTCTTCCGTCGCGACCTTGAAGACCATGTCCGCCTTTGGGAATACAAACCATACGACCATCCTTACCCTGTAAACCGTGAGCCCCTACTCGAATAGCTACCATCCTTCCATCACGCCCTTGAAGACCATGTCCACCTTTGGGAATAGCAACCATATGACCGTCTAAACCTTGTAGCCCATGACCGCCGTCTGGAATGATTATTGATTTTCCATCCCGTCCAGTTAATGTGTGAGACATGTATTTTTCCAATTTTACGAAGTAGATTGAGGGCTACGATCCCAAGTAAACAAACACAAGACGCGAGGGCCAGTGCCAAAAAAAAACCTCACTGACTCAGTCTTTGCAGCTTAATGCACCTGACTGTTACCTGAACCCATGAGCCCATGTCCGATTGTCGGCATTGACCCCGTAGCTTCGAATTTCTCGGGGAAGGAGCTCTTAACGCAAGGGCGCATACGGCCAAATTTTCGCTCTGGACTTATTAATCAAAAGTTTGTAACTGCTTGCATGATAAGTTACAATCGATCAACATGGGAGTTTTACAACTGCGATATTGCTACGCGCAATGGCAGCAAAAATAAGGCGAGTACAACGTGAGCCAAAATGCATCAGGTCAATTGTTGGGTTATGCCATGCAGTTCCCTCGTGCGCTGTGCCACTTGCTCAGGGCGACGCCAGGATGCAAAGTTTGCATCGAAGTCCATGGAGATGTCGCGACTGTGTTACCTAGCGGGGGAATCATTGCTGAAGAGGATAAATGCTCGATCAACAGCAACCCAGTTACAGACAAATCGATCAATTTATGGAAATCACTGTCCAATTGGGTAGATAGCGTCATAGCGGGCGAATTCGACGTTAGCTCGACAACCTTTGTGCTGTACCGAAACCGGTCGGGCCAATTTGGTTTAGCGGAAATTTTTGATACATGCGCAACCCGCGATCAAGCAATTCAGGCCATTGCGGATGCGGAATCCGAATTCTTTGACATAGATGCGTCGCACGCTATTTGGCCATACTACAAAAACGTGGTTCTGGACCACTACGACACACTTCTCGACGTCATTACACAATTCCGGCTCGAAACCGGGGATCTCGACGGTTACGAGCAGGTAGCGGACGGACTTCGCACGAAGTTGGTTCCCCTGAATCAGATCGATGCAGTCATCCATCATATTAATGGCTGGCTAGTAAAATTAGTGATGAAGCGCATTAGCCAAAAACAGGCTGCCATTATCACTTTTGACGAGTTTGCGCATGAGTGTGCTGCGCTTTTTTCCCGAGCCCGCTGCCTCGACCTGTTAGATTTCACCACTTACGCTCCTCCCTCCTGGGTTGAGATCGACAAGCACATAAAGAGCCGTCCTACCTATTTGCGACAGATCGAATGCTTGAATGCTGACGATGATGACCTGATTGAAGCTGTAACTGATTTCCTCAAAGCCAAAACCAATCGTGACAGATGGATTGAAGATGAGCTGATTGACGAGGAGGTGGCAAGCCAGTTCGAAGACAATCTGCGGAGGTTTTGGAAAAATAAGAGGAAAGAAGTAACGCTCGTAAACGCAACTCTCGGCAAGGAAGCTCGCGGCATGTTGTTGTTCGCGCAGTGTCAGAATCATCAGGAAACCATCCGCAATGTAAAACCACCACCTTCCACAATCGCAGGGACCTACCATGCACTAGCTGATAGGCCAAGCCTCGGCTGGCATGATGATTGGGAGACGGAATTCAAAAAATGAGCGAACCAATCATCCCTGGCCCGGAAGAGGATGGACTTTCTTTGCTGGCCGAAGAAGTCCGTACCTGGAATACGCCGCTAATTGGCGGTTACCAGCTTTGGCAATTCACACTGGGCTATTGCAAATCCCGTACCGACGGTGATGCCCCAATCGGATTACTTCACTTCATCGCCGGTCCTATTCTCGCAAGTCCGCAACTTAGCGAGACGGTCACCTTGCGGCGCAAGAGCCTGCAGTCCTTCGCCTTTGGTTTCGAGGATAAGAAGCAGATAGATGTTCTCCTCGGCCTTCAGGACCGCATACGTCGTCGTCGTCACCATACACTCGCGGCCATTGATGCCGCTATCTGTGCGGGATTGCTAGTCTGGGACCCGGAAAGCGGCAAGCTTTACCCGCTTGAAGCGCCCACAGCTAGTCGTGGCCGCAATTTGCGTGCGGCACTTAAGCGCGAAGGCGACAAGGCACAAATATTGGGCGCTTGGTTTGCGGCTCACGATCTTTCAACCATCGCGGCATATCTGAAAGTGGTGTTGTAATGCAACTCCAACTGATCACGCTAATTATCTGGCCCAAGAACGAGAAACATGCCCCTAGACTCATAGAATTCAGGAGGGGGGTCGTCAATGTCATCACGGGTGGGTCGCGCACAGGCAAATCGGCCATCATTCCGATCATCGACTATTGCTTGGCCTCAAGCGAGTGCCAGATTCCTATTGACACCATTCGCGATCACTCTGCGTGGTACGGTCTCCTTTTAGAAACCGAGCACGAGCAACTCCTGATCGCTCGAAACGGGCCGAACGGTCGAGAGGCGTCCGATGATTTCTATTTGATGCGCGGCCGAGCTCTAAGCATTCCCACAACTATCTTTGCCCCAAATGAAAAGCTAGATAGTGTCAAGCACATCCTGAATTCGCTAGCCGGCACCCCATATTTTCGATTGGGTGGCGCGGACGATCCCCGCCCCTACCAAGAGCGGCTGGGCTTCCGGGATCTGATGGCCTTGGTATTCCAAAGCCAAGATGTGGTGGCAAACCAAAACATTCTGTTCTACAAGACCCACGCCCACGAGCACCGCGAACGGCTAAAGAACTGGCTTCCCTACATTCTCGGTGCCGAAACGCTCAAAGTGCTAATGGCGAGGCAGCGCATGAGCGAGGTTCAGGCTAAGCTCAAACAGCTTCGCCGGGAATTTCAAAAAGCCGCGAGCGTTTCCGACGCTTGGATCGGCAATATGATGGGGCACCTTCAAGTCGCAAAGCAGTACGGACTGCTTGACGAAGCGTACAATCTTTCGGAAACACTGCTTCCCGACGACATGATCCGTGCCGCGAGGGACATCCTTGCTAAGAAGCAGGATCACCCGAAGCCGACAGTGCAGCAGGTCGATCAAGATTCTCATGAAATGCTTCGATTAGAGAAGGAGGATGACACGGTCAGCGATGAAATTAGCCATGTGCGCAAACGCCTCGATGACATAAGCCGGCTTAAGGCAGGATTAACCGGATATAGCGGTGCGGCGAGACGCCGCGCCGATCGATTACACATTTCCGTATGGCTTGAAGATATTGCTCGGGAAGCCCAGGATTGCCCGCTGTGCGGAGAAGCCGAGCACGCCAAAAGCCGAGGTGAGATTCGCAAGATAGCGGCGGCATTCCAAGTTGTCGAAGCGGAAGCCAATCGTACTAAGGAAATCCCGACATCGTTTGCACGCGAGGAAGTATCTCTGACGCGCGAGCTCGAAAGTGCTCTTGAACACAGGAAAGCACTCAATAATCGTATCGACAAGACGCTCGCGCAGAATCGCGCTGCCAAAGAGCAGTTTGATAGACGTCAGAGCATGTTCTTTTTCCTCGGACACCTTAAGGCCTCCGTGGACATGTTTCAAAGCTTGATCCCGGGCGGCGACATGGCAGAAGCGATTGCGGCCCTGGAAATTGAGGAACAGGTGCTACTCAGGCAAATGGATCCGCAAGGCGTCCAACGCCGGCTTGACGCCGCGCTAAATATCGTTGCGCAAAAGGCTCTCGTGCGTCTCGACACGCTCGATGCAGAGGAAAAATACAAGCGCACACCTCCTCAATTCTCCGTCAAAGACCTAAGCCTAAAAGTTTTGAGCAACGACGGGCACTGGCATTTCCTTGCCGAAGTCGGCAGTGCATCGAACTGGTTGTCATTCCATATTGCTTTTGTCTGTGCGCTGCACGAGTACTTCAATGCGGTGCCAGCATCTTGCGTCCCAAGCTTTGCCGTCTTCGATCAACCTAGCCAAGTCTACTTTCCGAAAACGAACCACGGTGCGCAGGACGATGAAAAGTCGCGGTACGACGACGAAGATGTACAAGCGGTGATCGGTATCTTCAGGACACTGGCCGACTCAGTGCGTGCACAAAACGGCAAGTGGCAATGCATAGTCCTAGATCACGCTAGTGACGAAATTTATAACGGGATAGACGAGGTTTACGAGGTGGATGTATGGCGGGACGGCAAGAAACTCATTCCGCAACAATGGTATGAATAAACACTTACGGACAGGTTGCTATTCAAAGACTATCAAATTCCACTGCATGCAAAGCAAGTCGCTTAAGTATTTCTGAAACCATCCGCTTCAACGCTGGAGATTTAATACTCGATGACATTCATTAAATTAATAGCAATGAGGAGCAGGAATGCCTATCGTCTCACTAGAGCAGTTAAAACAAGACGCCGTTGCTGGCCGCATCAGTGGCATTTCCATCGACACATCGATCTATGAGCAATATCAATTTGGCTTAGAGTCAGGTGTGCTTGCGCAAATGGAACAATTTGCGCGCCTTGACATCGCGCATCTTATGGTAGACACGATACTTGATGAGGTCGAACATCACCTGAAAGATAAGGCTGAACTTCATAAAGCACACCTAAAAAATTCCCTTAAGCCACTGGGAAATTACTGGGGTACTCCAAAAGAGACTCGTGACGAAGTAATGCACTGCCTATTCGGCGACCAGGATACTGACAAACGCGTAAAAGCCCGGGTAGCAAATTTCGTTGAGTTAAGTGCCGCAACAATTCTAAAGTGCGCAGAACATGCCGATATTGAAACGCTAGTATCTTTCTACTTTGAGGCGAAAGCTCCGTTTAGCACCAAACAGTCGAAAAAGCACGAATTTCCCGACGCCCTCACATTGATTTCCCTGCAAAATTGGGCGGCACAAAAAAAAACGCACGTAATTGTTATTTCAAAAGATGGTGACTGGAAGAAATTTTGCGAAAATTCAAAATTTATTTATTTTATTGATGATTTACCAAGCGCGCTGTCCATTTTCCAAGGAGGCGCAGAAGAGGCTAAGCTACTATTCACCGCTGCGTTGAAAGCAGACGGAATCGAAGATCTCAACAAAGCGATCGAGTCTTCTATAAACGATCAAGCCGATAAGATAGACTCCGATTTCGAAGCCACTTCGAATTGGTATTTCGAGCCAGAGCTAAGCGAAATATCTGCAGCGCTACTCGAATCGGTTAGTAATCAACTCTTCGATTTTGAGGTATTGGATTATCAAAATAACCAGATTACCTTGAAGGCAACTATTACGGTAGAATTATCCGTTCAATATATTGTTAACTTTCAACATTGGGATGGCATCGATCGAGAGTATTTACCGATGGGCTCCGCCACGCTCGACACTACCGAGCCAGCCGATGTCGAAGTTATTATAACGGCGCTCTTCGATAACGGCACGGTAAGTATTGAGAACGTTGAGCTAATACCGCATCGCATCGCACTTGATTTCGGCGACATAGAACCAGACTGGATGGGGCAATATGATGATCGCGAATACGAGATTGATTGAGAAGTTTTAAATTTCGTTTTTACGAAATCGTTGATAAACTTGTCACACAGCGAAATATTTGGTTGTAGCGTCGAACAGCGCGAGCGTCGAACAGCGCGAGGGTCAGGTCTGGCATTTGGACATTTAGGAATGATCCGCACTGGGCGATGTCAACGATATCCAGATCCAGAGTCTGCACCTGATCACGACAGCAAAGATTTTAGATAATTCATCAATATCCGAATGAAAGACAAGACCCCGCATGTGCTACATATCGAAGCGGGCCTTGACACTTACGTTCGGATCTTAGTTCTTAATTTTCATCAAGTGGTTGGACGCAGGAACAAAGCGCGCCAATTCGGCGGCGTTTGTTTACTTCTATGAAGAATAGGTAACGAATTATTCGGGCAAGTGTCAGGCATAACCAGAAGAAGCCCTTGCCCGGCGTAGCCCAGTGGATTTTTATATAATTCAGTACCTAGTCGCAAGCATAAAGATTTCGCTCGGTCTTTTTCTTCTTGGCTACTCCAAATACCATTACCAATCACCGGAAAGGCGTAATTGCTTGGCGCTAGATATTCGCACACATACAGCTCCAAATGACAAAACGGAGTAGCCTTAATAGTTTTATAAATTTTCTCCTCCCCCTCTTCGGTAGAAATCAAGACGACAGCTAAGACTGGAATAGATAAGTTCACCAAAAGGGCGCCACACTGCTCCGCAAGACCAACGATACCTTCTGACATAGTTTTCCCTGAGCCAACTACGTCATCGATGATTAATATTGCTTTTGGCTTAATAAAATTTGCGTCTGCCTCCCTTAATTTTCTTTCTATATTCGCAGGTTCCATTATGCATTCTGTCGAAATAGAATTTGCCTTTGCGTACATTCGTGCGTATTGAGTTCCGCTCTTCCCCGGCCCACCAACATAAGTCAACCAAACATCGCGGCGCTTATCACTGCGTTTCTCAATTTGAAGTGCACCCACCCGTTGCAAGACAAATCGACTGTGAGCAACCTTGAGCTTTTCCTCGATCTCCTCCGAGCGCAAAAATCTAATATTCTGAAGGATTTTAAAAAGCAGCCGTTGCTCTTGAAAACTCTTTACCTGTTCGAGCCAGGACCGAATAGCTTCGGCGCCCACAGCTTGCGCCCTGTACAACGGCCAAGAATCAGAAAGAGATTGCACTTCTCCTGCCGCTACATAAGCTGCGTCATTCGCCTGCTGAAGTTTTAGCTCGAGATCATCAGCTAAAGTACTAGCAATTAGTCGATTGACGCCAATTTCTGTTAGCCATTTTTCGAAAAGTTGCACCGTGCAACGCAGCTCCCCGTTATGTTCACGGAGTATCTCTCGCCTAAGGAAATCTTCTAAAATTGGCATTCCCTCGTGTTCTGGCAGCCTTACCGCGCTTAAATTAGAGAGAATTCCAGCGGCGGTGCGCTGGTTTTGCCGGAATGCACGCCCTATAGCAACCAACATTCGCAGTCGTTTCAATTCCGTTACTTCGGCCTCTTCTCGCTCGGCGTTAATACCGTCTTTCCACATATGCGCAAAAGAATTTGTATCTAATTCAGAGACCGCGACATTTAATGCGTGGCGAACGTCTGAAACAATAATTTCGGTATCGCGCTCCCCAATTGCTATAGCGACAACCTTGGAACACAATAAATTTGTGTAATATGGGTGTCCATTCGTAACATTAAATAATTCATTAATCGCGGCCTCATCCCAATTCAACAGCCCTGCGACAGGATTTGTTACCAATCTGCAATACTCAACCCATTCATTGCTTCGCGAAAAGTAGTCTAACGGTTCGCGCACAAATTTATTTAACTGGTCACCCTGCGCTCCGATGATGAACGGCATCTTCTCGCCTCCGACGAGAATAAACGCGAGATTGCTTCTTGACGCCAAAGTACGGAGATTTGCAAAAAACGTCTCTGCAAGTGCGCCCAAGCGATACATTTCGGGGTGGATTTCATCGAATTCATCGAGCACAATCACAAACCGTTTTTCCGGATATTGGGCAGCTAGGGTTTTGGCGATTCCATTCAATTGGGATAGTGATCCAAGAAAGTCCGGCTTTGGAATTTGGAATCCCGGGGGGAGATACCCTTGAAGAAACGTAAAAATTTCGTCTCCAAGTGTTTTCACAGTCATATCAGGGGAGAACGAGCAGTATTCGCCATACTCTAAATATAGATGATGCACTTCATTTCGATCATTGCTCGCTCGAGCATGGTCAATTGCAGCGTGTGCGAGCGAGGTCTTTCCTATGCGTTTTTGGCCTGTGATATATGTTGAGGACATAGGCTTCTTTAGAAGCCTATTTCCGATAGATTTCAGTTTCGCAGCGCGTCCGACGAACGTCTCTCCTTCAGCGACCTCTAAACTGTACGGCTCCAAATTTTCCAGAGAGTTCCAGTCGACGGACGAATTCTGTGCTTCAATCTCGACATTAAATACATGCCCATCACCTTTTCCGAATAATTGGTGCCACTCCAATTGAATAGTAAGCCGCACCATCGGCGTACTGTCCATAATGTATGCGATAACTAGGATCGCAAAATCTCCGGGAGGAATATCTCCAAGACGTTGTTGGGGGTTTTCAACAATTATTGAACTATCAGTCCCGCAATCAATCTCCGCAGTCACATCGACAGCTAATCCGGGTCCCGAATTTTCCATGGGAATTGAGAAGAAAACGGTCCGCCCTGTTTCGTGAAGCGGATATTTTTTTTCCGCGGCTTTTATAGATTTACGTTTGGGAACAACGCTGCAATAGAAAAGTTCAGATGCCGAGTTCTCGAGAGCAGTAATTGACCTTTGCATAACTTCAACAAAACCGGCAATCGGCCCGGCAGTAAAGAACGATCCGGTCTCGATACAAAATTTCTTAAGTTCGAGGACATCGTCTGATAGCTGGTCAAAATAGGCTTTATAACGAGAGTCAGTGCAAGCAACGAGGCGTGAAATTTGATCCAAAATAGACTCAACCTTACCTTTAACGGCGCCAAAACCGAAGGGCTGCAGATAGGTTTGAAAAAGTTTATTTGCAAATGGACGACGTAAATTTGCGTCCAAGTTTTTAATTTCTATTAGATCATCTGTCAAATTGTTAAAAATGTCGAAATTACTTACAACAAAACCATGAAAGCTTTGAAATTCCTTCAATTTTTCGAAGTTTTGCCGCTTGTCATTAGTTTTAAGGTGTTTCGCAATATCCGGAACAGATCGCTCAACAAATGCAGGAACTATTCTGCTAGCCTTACTTCCAGGATCATCAATCCCCACCAAGCCGTCTACAACCAAAGCACGCATTAGCAGAACTGCTGCCGTTCTCTGTCCTGCATTCGCAAATTCCAACAGTGCGAGCACACTCTCAAGAGAATTTTTCGGTGTGACCGAAATTGAACATGAAGTTGCCAAAGCTGTGGCTAAGGCGGCTCTCGCTGCATCTAACGATTTTCCCGAGAAGCCGCCATTTACGTACTCTCCAATAGCAGTTTCAAGTACTGAGACTGTACAGAGGTTTAAATTTTCATTTTGAACAGCTTGCATGGGTGACCTTGGATCGCGAAAAAGTTCATAGATCCTAGGAGAACTTTCCTTAGGAGTCAAGCATTTTAGAAGCGTTGAAAAATCTCGATTTTGTAGCGGCACACTAAAATTGAAAAAGATTCGCATCGTGCTGTATTATTACACATGTTCAAAGCCGTTTTCCTCACACAAAAACCAGTAATTATGGATAAAAATTTAACCAATCCTGAACACTTAAAATCGCTCGCCACGATTTTTTCGCCCGATCCACGAAGTGACAATCAAGCCTTGCTAGACACTTTTAAAAATGGTGCTATTGGTATCGCAGAGCATCACGCCAACGTGGAAAGTATCAGACTAACAGGAAGTTTTCCAGAAACTATCGTCACACAGTTTGAAACCGCAAAAAATCTCTACCTCTATGCTTGGTATGTCTATCGTTTTCACACCGTAGCCGAGCATCATGCGCTAACATGCCTCGAGCTCGGGCTACGTTTGCGCTTTCCCGTGCTCCCCTCGAAATACCGGAATAAGCAAGCAAACTGGAAGCCAACGTTGCGCCCGCTCCTAAACTACGCAGTGGAGACTAACGCTATCAAAAATGAGGGTTTTCGTCACTGGCACGATCAAGTTGCGCGCCGCGCTCGACACAGGTACTTTGATGAGAAAAGACTGGAAATGGTTGAGCGTGATCTGATGCGAATTGAACTAGATTACAGTCAGGCAGTACCCAATGACCAGGACAGAGATTGGAATTACCTGCCAATCCTTCTTGAAGCACTGCCGGGAATTCGGAACACTTACGCGCATGGTAGCTCTTATCTGCATAACCAAGTACTTGGCACATTGGAATTGGTCTGCGAAATTCTTAACCAATTGTATGAAGCAGATGGAACCTCGCGACCTAAGTAACTCGGCTGGTAGGACGACTGCCAAAACTGACGAGAAAGTCATGACGTTAGGTATGGCGTTTGGGATTTATGAAGGAACAAGATGGTCGCTTGAACCCCTCGACCGTCGCCAAGGGCCCGAGGGCCCGAGGGTCAGTGCCGACAATCGGACACCAGCTCAGCTTTATCAGTTTAATGACGTCTGCTGCCGGCATTCACCAGTATGCGTCCGATTGTCGGCATTGCCCTAATAGTTGGCGCAGTTGAATCTGCGCCTTACTTTACACCATGCCGTCGGGCAGTGGCCTTGTAAATCCGTGTGCCTTTAAGGAATCGTTGGCACGCAATCCCAACTTGCGCGCTGTTACAGCAGATTGAAGTTTCCTAGATCGCGTGCGCGAGGGTCAGTGCCGACAAACGGACACAGGCTCAGCTTTATCAGCTTTATCAGCTCAATCGGCAATATCCCCGTGCCCGATTGCTACCAAATACGCAAGAACCCGAGTCCAATTGTCTGCACACAGATCGGCCTCCCAATAAGAAATTTTGCAGCTGTTTACCGCTTAAAGTTTGGCGGGTGGGCTAAACTGTCGCTTATGAAAAAATTAATCTTATTCGCGCTCGTCGTAGCCCTCGTTGGCTGCTCCAAGTCTTTGCCCACGAGCGAGAGCCGAGGCGCAGCCGGAATGGTCTCCAATCGAAGCGCCACCGCAGCCGACGTCGCGCCCGGCAGCAATGGGCCAGATAAGGCAAGCCGCCGCTACATCGCTCTCAAGCACAAAGTCACACTGCTGGTTCCTGCCGCGTCGATGGCGTTGCACTTCGGGGCGATCCAGGCCGAATGCCTTAAGCTGGGCTGCGAGATCCTCAGCGCCGGGCAGGAAGCTGACAGCCCGGGACAGTTTGCCAACGCAACGCTCACCGCGCGCGTGCCGCCGGCCGCCTTTCCCAAGTTTTTCACCGGCATCCAAGCGCATGGCAAGCTGCTCTCCCACCACAGCGAAAGCGAAGACAAGACCGCCGAAGTAATCGACGTCGAAGCGCGCATCAAGAACCTTGAAGCGCTCAAGACCCGAGTGCTCGAACTGCTGGCCAAAAACGCCGGCAGCCTGAAGGACATGCTGGACGCAGAAAAGCAGCTGGCAGAGACCCAGGCGGCACTAGATAGCATCAACGGCCAGCGACGCGTTCTTGCCAGCCAGACCGAAATGATCAGGATCGAAATCGACCTGCGGCCCCAATCGTTTAGAAACGAGGGCAGCTGGACAGCACCGGTTGCGGCAGCGGTGGACGATGCGGGCGAGGTGCTGATGAAAAGCCTGGCCTTTTTGCTGACAACGGTCGTCGCGCTGCTCCCATGGGCTCTGCTATTTGGCCTGGTATTTTTGCCCTTGCTTCGCATGTGGCGCCGACGCCGAGCGGCAAAGCTTGCTAAGGCGCAGCCGGAAAAGTTATGAGGACGTCAGCGGCGCAGGGTAAGCTTGCTCGATAAGCCGCTACGTCGGCGGCGCCCCATCAATAGTATAAATCGTTTATATTGAAGCAAAGGGAAATTCGCCACGTGCTTTGCCCTTCGCAGATTACCCCTTTTGTATTGGGTACACCTATCTACAGCTACTGGCTTTAAAACGTAGCGCCCAGGGTCGGGGCAAATTGCAATCGATGGGGTCGGTCAATATTTGGCCGGCGTCAGCAGACCACGTCGCCCGCACGACTGTGGCAGCGAGAGATTACGGTCTTACCGTTCGTATTGTTGAGCCGATACGTCTAGGGCGGTTTGGACTTCGTGGTCTACCTAAATTTCCTCTGGGTTGCACTACATATTCATATGACTATCTTGCCATCCATACAAAAATGCATAGCAGTTGATGACGAAAAATTTCCGCCCGAATGCGGACAGTGACAGGCGACGAACCCGCTCAGCCAAGATATCGTTAGTGTTGCGCTCACGTGAGTGCCGACAAATGCGGCGCCAAAAGAGTATTAACATACTCATTTAGATTGGTTTGCATATAATAAGCCTCATACAATACGTTGAATTGAGAGTATGCTACTCTTCATACTCATTCTATAAAAAATGAGCATTAAAATGAGCAACGTACTGGATGAATTCCAAAAAGCGCGTCGGGCCGCCGGCCTGACTCATGAGGCGCTTGCCCAAAGCGCAGGTCTTAGTCGAATGACAGTTCAGCGAACTGAAGCCGGGAAAATCGACCCTCGCCTGTCAACGCTGCTCGTAATGGCCCGCACATTAGGGATGGATTTAATGCTGGTACCAAAGTCCCTGCGACCGGACTTGGAGGAATTCGTTCAGTCAGGAGGCCGTTTTCTTGGTCAGCCTTCAGGCGTCGGTGCACCGCGATCGCTTGTTGATGAGCTGCTGCAGCCTGAGGCTCCCACCAAAAAACGCACTTCGCCGAAGGGTGGGCTATGACGACCTCCATTCGCTACCTAAGCATGTTTCTACATTCGCCGGCGGGCACCAAAATTCTCATCGGCTACCTGTCACAGTACGGTGACATCCTACGCGTGTCGTTCAACGACGACTACGTCAACAACGCGGAACGTCCAACACTTTCGCTTGGCTACGTCGGCCCGAGCGAAGCCGCTACCAAGGCTATTCTTACCGCGACTAGGGACGCACGCCTGTCCCGCAATGACGGAAAGTGGCCGGTCTACTTCCAGAATTTGCTTCCAGAGGGGCACAACCGCGACCGACTTGCCGCGCAGCGCGGATGCAGCGCTGACGATGAGTTTGAGCTGCTGGCTGCAGCCGGACATGACTTGATGGGGGCGATTGAAGTTGAACCCGTTCCCACAGATGAGACGATCCCGGATGTGGTGCGCCACTGGCACACGGCGCTGGGCCTAGACGTGCTCGAGCCCGGTTTCGTTGAATTCCCCGTGGAAGATGGGTCAGCGATCCCTGGTGTAATCACTAAGTTCTCGGCGGTGCTCGAGGGTCGCCGCTATGTCGTGAAACGTCACGGGGCGGCGGGCTCCTACATACTAAAGTTGCCAACCACGCGGCATCCGGACTTGGTGGCCAACGAGTTTATGGGGTTCCAGCTCTGCAAGGCGGTGGGCCTGAACTGTGCCAACGTCTCCGTGATCTCGCGGGATGACGCTGAGCTACCAGAAGACGTACCGTTCGAGGACATTTTGGCCGTGGAGCGGTTTGACCGCGGCCCGGATGGCCAACGCATCCACATGGAGGAGTTTGCCCAGGTGTTAGGGTATGCCCCCAAACATAAATACGGAAAAGGGCTACAGAAGGACTATTCGGACATGCTTCGAATCATCGACCAGATCTCCTCGCGGCCAGCGCAGGATGTCCAGGAGTTCGTCAACCGTTTCGTGGCATTCATCCTGATGGGCAATACCGATGCGCACTTGAAGAACTGGGCGTTTCGCTATCCCGATGGGATCCATCCCGAGCTGGCGCCGCTTTACGACCCTGTGTGTATCACGGCATTCTTCGAAGGTGTATCCGAACAAGACTATGCGCTCAATCGAGCCATCGACAAGACGGTTAGAGCATTTACCTGGGACGACCTCGACTCCTTGCTCGAGAAAGCCAAGGTGATGCGCCGCAGTCGCATTTTGCAGGTAGCAAAAAGCGTTGTCGCCAAGGCCAAGGCGGTCTGGCCAGAGCTTCTTGAAGGCGCTCCTGAAAGCATGCGGCGCGCAATTTCCGAGCGCCTTGCCGGCGGCGTTGCATTGGCCTCCGTTCCTGTCGCTACTGAGTCAGATCGGCGTAGGCCGAAGGCGTGATGTTCACCCGCTAGCGAGTCAGAGTCAAGGGTGCGGGGATCGAGTCGGATCACCTGGACGGTCACGGAACCCGATAAACAAAAAGCCACTGCAGCAGGGGCTGGAGCGGCTTTTGCGGGCTTGCCAGACGTCTTGGGGTCCCTGGGGGCGGGTCGATTCCAACCCCATATACGCTATCAACCCACTCGCGCTCAAATCGCCAAATTCTGCGCCCAAGCCAGCGCCGACAAATGCGCCTTATTAACCTCAACCGGCGAAATATCGAGCGCCGACGCCTGCGACGCCACCAAACTCGAATTAAGCTCGCACGCCTCGGCCAGCGCCAGGTACGGCCCGTATGGCCCGCCCCCCGTCATGAGCGCCTCGACAACATCATCAGGCAACTGAATAGTGTTAAGCACCTCGTTCATCGGCAACCCCAGCAACCTGTCGAGCAGCGAGAACATGCCCAACACAAACAAATTCTCGCCCTCCCCGCGCGGCAGCGACTTCGCGCCCAGCAACTCGGTCAAACGCCCGCGCACCACCGCCGTCTCCATCAGCACCGGTGAATAACCGCTCGTGCTCGCCGTCGCCAATAGCAGCGTCAGCCATCGGTACATCGGCGCGTAGCCGAGCATGGCGATGGCCTGGCGCAACGTCTGGATCTCGCGCGCGGCGCCGAATCCAACCGAATTAATAAACCGCATCAGCTTGTACGACAGCGCCGGGTCGCGCTTGAGCACGGCCTCGAGCTTGGGAATATCGTCATTGCGCTTAACCATTTGCATCAGCTGCAAGATGATCGTCTGCGCCGGGTTCATCCCCTTGACCGGATTACCCGGGCGCGGCGTCAGGTGCAAATTCCCCACAAACGCGTCAAGCCCGAGCGCGGCACAGGCGTCGAAGTCCTCCCACGTGCTCACCGGCCGCCCCACCATGCGCACGCCCGATTGCTTAACGGTCGAATAGGTGCGCGCCTGCGCGGCCACATCGGCCCCGGCAAAGCGCACCTCGACGAACGAGGCGCTCATCTTGAGGTTGTCGCCCAGGTGCGCCAGGTCGCCGTCACGCAGCGAAATCCCGACCCCGCCCGCGCGCAGTCCCTGCACCGCGGCGAGCGTGTCCGGGTCGGCCAGGTCGCTCGCCTTGAGCGTGAGCACGGTGCGCTCGGGCGGCATCGCGTACAAGGCGTCCGTCGAGAGCATCGCCGGCACTGCGTCGAGGAACAGCACCTTGTCGCGCAGCAGCCAGCCGTGGTCTTCGTGGTTGACGTTGTCGGCCACAAAGCTGATCAGTTCTTCGAGCTCGGCATCGGTGCTCGGGCCGGTCGCGTTCTTTTGCCAGGACAATTCATAGCCGATCACGCGCTGGCGCGGATCGAGCAAGGGTTCCCGGACGATAAAGTTAGTCACGTTCATGTTCAGAAGTCGCTATAAAGTGGTCCGCAACGGGCCGCCGCGCACAAGTCAGGCGCCGGCCTTTTCGAGTTTGTCGAATATCTTGTTGAGCTTTTCGTCGAGCGTGGCCGCCGTGAACGGCTTGACCACATAGCCGTTCGCGCCCGCCTGGGCGGCGGCGATGATGTTCTCTTTTTTGGCCTCGGCCGTGACCATCAGCACGGGCAGCTTGGCCAGTTGCGGGTCGGCCCGCATCTGCTGGAGCATGGTCAGGCCGTCCATATTCGGCATGTTCCAGTCCGAGACCACAAAGTCGAAGGTCTCGCTGCGCATCTTGGCCAGCGCCATCACGCCGTCCTCGGCTTCTTCCACATTGGCGTAGCCGAGTTCCTTCAACAAATTGCGCACGATGCGCCGCATTGTCGAGAAATCGTCGACCACTAAAAACCGCAATTTTGGATCCGCCATTAATTACTCCGTTGATTCGGTGCTACGCACTATTTTGTTTATAAACTTCGCCGTGGTACGGGTCGGTCAAGAATAGCATTTTTGTTGCTCTACGGCGACTAAACAGCCGCCCCGGGGGTAAAAACTGTTTAAACCCGCAACGCCCTGCCCCCGTTCGCGGCCAGATAATTGAGCACCATGGCCGGCAGCGACGTCAGCGGCCCCACTTCGTTGGTGGCGCCGAGCAAGATCGCCTCGCGCGGCATGCCAAACACCACGCACGAGGCTTCGTCCTGGGCAAAGTTGTAGGCGCCGGCGTTGCGCATCTCGAGCATGCCGGCGGCGCCGTCCTTGCCCATGCCGGTCAGGATCACGCCGACCGCGTTCTTGCCGGCCGCCTGCGCCGCCGAGCGAAACAGCACGTCGACCGAGGGCCGGTGCCGGTTCACATATTCGCCCTGATCGATCTTGGTCACGTAGTTCGCGCCCGAGCGCGCCAGCGTCAGGTGCGAGTGGCCCGGCGCGATGTACGCGTGGCCCGGCAGCACGCGCTCGTCGCCGTGGGCCTCGCGCACGGTGATCGCGCACAGGGTGTTAAGGCGCAGCGCGAACGAGGTCGTGAAACCCTCGGGCATATGCTGGGCGATCAAAATGCCCGGGCAGTCAGACGGCATCTGCATTAAAAATTCGCGGATCGCCTCGGTGCCGCCGGTCGAGGCGCCGATGATGATCAGTTTCTCGGACGAGGTCAGCGGATTGCGCAGCGGCGGCAGCGCCACCGGCGCGCTATAGCTGCCCGGGATACGGCGCGGGCGCACGCGCGCGTTGGCCGCGGCGCGGATTTTTTCGGAGATCAGCTCGGTGTACTCGCGCATCCCGTTCTGGATCGAGATCTTCGGCTTGGTCACAAAGTCGACCGCGCCCAGTTCGAGCGCGCGCAGCGTGATCTCGGATCCGCGCTCGGTCAGCGACGACACCATCACGACCGGCATCGGGCGCAGCCGCATGAGCTTTTCGAGGAAGTCGAGGCCGTCCATCTTGGGCATCTCGACGTCGAGCGTGAGCACGTCGGGGTTGGTCTGCTTGATCAACTCGCGCGCCACCAGCGGGTCCGGCGCCACGCCAACCACCTCCATGTCGGCCTGGCTCGAGATGATCTCGCTCATCACGTGGCGGATCAGGGCCGAATCGTCCACGATCAGTACTTTGATCTTTTTCATGGGCGTCTTCACGGTCAAAACAGATCGATCTCGCCGCCCACGGGGGCGACCTTGAGGCGCTTGGCGTAATCGAGCTCGCGCCGCACCAGCGTGTCGTTGTGGGTCTGCATCAGCTTCTTGACGAGCACCTTGCCCGTGCGCGGGAAAAAATACACCTTGCGCGGGAAGATGTCGTTGAGGTCCTCGGCGATCACCCGCATCTTCTCGGTCTTGAGGTAGTTGATCACGAACGAGGCGTTGCGCTCGCCCACGTTGAGCGCCGAAAAGCCGCGCAGCACCGCGCCTCCGCCAAACACTTTGGCCTCGAGGTTCTCGCGCCGCGCGCCGGCCTTGAGCAGCTCGTTGATCAGCATCTCCATCGCGTAGGTCCCGTAGCGCATCGAGGCCGACACCGGGCTGCCGCTGTCGCCGCCGCCGTCGGGCAGCATGAAGTGGTTCATGCCGCCCAGGCCAGTGACGCGGTCGCGGATGCAGGCCGACACGCACGAGCCGAGCACGGTCACGATCAGCATGTCCTTGGGCGTGTAGTAGTACTCGCCCGGCAGCACCTTGGCGGCGTCGCAGTCAAACGTGCGGTCGTAATACACGTTGGTCGCGAATTGTTCTTTAATTGGTTCAAAACTCATATGTGGTTTCTCATCTTGTCGCGCCAACATTCAAGTTGCCGGCGCGTGGGCGGTCGTCGAGCACATACACGGTCTTGCCGCGTAGTTTGAGCGACTCTGACACATAGAGAAAATTTTCGGAGTGGCCCGCAAACAGCAAGGCGTCCGCTTTCATCAGGGGCACAAAGCGGGCCAGGATCTTGCGCTGGGTCGCCTTGTCGAAATAGATCATCACGTTGCGGCAAAAGATCGCGTCGAACTGGCCGGTCAGGCCCCAGTTCTCGGTCAGCAGGTTCAGCTGCCTGAACGTGATCAGTTTGCGCAGTTCGGGCCGCAGCCGCACCATGCCGGCCTGCTCGCCCTTGCCGCGCTGGAAAAATTTCTTCGCGCGCTCGGGCGCGAGCTTGTCGATGCGCTCGATCGGGTAGACCGCGTTGGCGGCCGTGTTGAGCACATTGGTGTCGATGTCGGTGGCGATGATCTGCACCGGCGGCGTGAGCGTGTTAAAGGCCTCGCACATGGTCATCGCGATCGAGTACGGCTCCTCGCCGGTCGAACTGGCCGAGCACCAGATCCGTATCGGGTGCTCGCGCTTCACCGACACGTGCTCGGCGAGCAGCGGGAAATGGTGCGCCTCGCGAAAGAACGAGGTCAGGTTGGTCGTCAGCGCGTTGGTGAACGACTCCCACTCGTCGCCCAGGCGGCCCGACTCGAGGTCGTCCAGGTAGGTTGCAAACGAGACCAGGCCGGTGGCCCGCAGGCGCCGCGCGAGGCGGCTGTACACCATCTCGTGCTTGCTGTCCGCGAGCGAGATACCGGCGCGCCGGTAAATCAGCGCGCGCACGCGCTCAAAATCACCGCTGGTGAAATTGAACTCCTTGACGGTTTCCTGTTTGGGTGGCAGCTGCACGTGTTGTCGCTCTCGGGTCGGTTGGTACGTTCAGTTGGCCAGCTGGCGCGCGCGGCCGGCTATCAGAACTCTTCCCAATCTTCGCCGGCGGCGGCCGATGCCAGTTTTTTGGGCGACGGCGTCGCCGGGCGCCCCGGGGCGGCCGGGTGTGCCGGGTGGGCTGCGGCGCCGGCTGCGGCGGCCAGCCGGGCCGCGCGACGTGCTGCAGCGCCGTTGGCACGCGGTGCGGCCACGCGCGGCGCATCGGCGCCACGCGCCTCGCGTACCTCGGTGCGGTCGGCGCGCTCGGTGCGCTCGGCATAACGTTCGTCGCCGCGCAGCTTAAAGATGCTGACCGCCTGCGCCAGCATCTGGGCCTGCTCCTGCATGCTCTCGGCGGCCGCGGCGGCCTCTTCGACCAGCGCCGCGTTCTGCTGGGTCATCTCGTCCATCTGGGTGATGGCCTGGTTGACCTCCTCGATGCCGCTGCTTTGTTCCTGCGTCGCGGCCGTGATCTCGCTCATGATGTCGGCCACCTGCTTGATCGAGGTGACGATCAGGTCCATCGTGTGGCCGGCCTCGTCGACCAGCTTGCTGCCGGCGTCGACCTTGTCGACCGAGTCGCCGATCAGGGATTTAATCTCCTTGGCGGCGCCGGCCGAGCGCTGCGCGAGGTTGCGCACCTCGGCCGCGACCACCGCAAAACCGCGGCCCTGCTCGCCCGCGCGCGCCGCCTCGACCGCCGCGTTCAGCGCGAGGATGTTGGTCTGGAAGGCGATGCCGTCGATGACGCCGATGATGTCGACGATCTTGCGCGAGCTCTCCTTGATCGAGCCCATGGTGTTGACCACCTGCGCCACCACGGTGCCGCCCTTGCTCGCCACGGACGAAGCCGAGACGGCCAGCTGGTTGGCCTGGCGCGCGTTGTCGGCGTTCTGCTTGACGGTGCTGGTGAGCTCCTCCATCGAGCTCGCGGTTTCTTCGAGCGAGCTGGCCTGCGCCTCGGTGCGCGAGGACAGGTCGGCGTTGCCCGAGGCGATCTCCTGCGAGGCGACCGTGATCGTCTCGGTCCCCATGCGCACTTCGCCAACCGTCTTGGCCAGGCTCTCGTTCATGTCCTTGAGCGCCTTGAGCAATTCGCTCGTCTCGTCGCGACCTTCGACCTGCACCACCGAGGTCAGTTCACCCGCGGCGACCATCTTGGCCACGCCGACCGCGCCCAGCAGAGGCAGCGTGATCGAGCGCGTGATCACGATCGCGCAGACGACGCCGATCAAAATGGCGGCCGCGCCAAACCCAAACAGGATCACCATCAGCGTGCGGTCGCCCACGACCGACTTGGCCAGGAACGCGCGCGCGGCTACGGCTTGCATCTCGACGAGCTTGTTGAGGGCCGTGAGCGACTGCTCGTTAAGCGGGTCGATGCGTCCGGCGATGACCTTGGCCGCGCCTTCGCTGTTAAACGCGAGCACCTGCCCGATCGCCTCCTTGAAGGCGACGTCGACCTCGCGGTCGAGCTTGGCGATCTCGTCGAGCAGCATCTTCTCTTCGGCGTTCAGGCCCTCGGTCTGCATCTTGGCGGCGGCCTCCTCGTAGCGCTTGCGCTGCACCTTGACCTTGCCCTCCTCCTTTTGCATCAGCGCGACGTCCGACTGCAGGCCAATGTTGCGCATCGCGATGCCGGTTTCGAGCATCGCGCTCTTCATCGTCACCGCGTGCTGGTTCTTGGCCATCGACAGCCGCAATCCGTTGCTGAGGTCGGTCTTGTTGTTGTAGTTGAGCACGTTCGCCAGCAGGACGATGGCCGCGAGAATCAGCAAAATCACGCCAAAGCCCATGGAAAGTCGGGTACCAATCTTGATGTCGCGCAGTGTCATGCTTGTCTCCTAAGAATTGCTTTTCCATGCGGCGCGGTCGTCTCCGCGCCCGCCGCCGTGCTGCCAGTGTTCAGGCGGCCATCTTGTCCATCAGGCCCATCTCGCTCGACGACATCAGCTTGTCGATGTCGACCAATATGAGCATCCGTTCGTCGATCGTGCCGAGTCCGATCAGGTAGTCCGAGTTGAAGGTGCTGCCCATCTCCGGCGGCGCCTTGACCTGGTCGGGCATCAGGGTCGTCACGTCCGAGACCGAGTCGACCACCATGCCCATCACGCGCCCGTTGATGTTGAGGATGATGACGACCGTGAACTGGTCGTACACCGGGGTGCCGAGCTTGAACTTGATGCGCATGTCGACCACCGGGATGATGATCCCGCGCAGGTTGATCACGCCCTTGATGAACTCGGGCGCGTTGGCGATGCGCGTGACCGCCTCGTAGCCGCGGATCTCCTGCACCTTAAGGATGTCGATGCCGTACTCCTCGGAGCCGAGCGTAAAGGCGAGGAACTCGCTGCCCACGCCGTCCTTGTTGTCGCCGGCCTTGCCGTTTGCTGTGATCATGGTGTGTTTCCTTTACTTTGCTTTGTCTGGTGTGGTCCGGCGGCTGGGCCGCGCCTATGAGTAGACCGGGTCGTCGGTGATCTCGCGCGAGGAGCGCATCAGCGCCGACACGTCGAGGATCAGCGAGACGCCGCCGTCGCCGAGGATGGTGGCGCCCGAGATCCCGGTCACCTTGCGGAAATTCGATTCGAGGTTCTTGACCACCACCTGCTGCTGGCCCACGAGGTCGTCGACGAACAGGCCGGCCTTGCGCCCGTCGGCCTCGAGGATCACGACGATGCCCTGGCACGGGTCGGTGAAGCGCGGCGTGATCTCGAACATCTGGTACAGCGGGATCAGGGGCAGGTATTCGCCGCGCACCTTGATCACGCGGCCCTTGCCGCTGATTTCCTTGATGTCGGCCGCGGCCGGCTGCAGCGATTCGATCACGAAGCCGAGCGGCAGGATGTAGACCTCGTCGCCGACCCGGATCGACATGCCGTCCAAAATGGCAAGCGTGAGCGGCAGCGAGATCGAGATCGTGGTGCCGAAGCCCTTGGCCGAGCGCACCTCGACGGTGCCGCCCATGGCCGTGATGTTGCGCTTCACAACATCCATGCCGACCCCGCGCCCGGAGACGTCGGTGATCGTCTCTGCGGTCGAAAAGCCCGGCGCGAAGATCAACTGCCAGACGTCGGCGTCGCTCATCGCGTCGGACACGGGCAGCCCGTTCTGGGCGGCTTTTTCGAGGATCCGTTCACGGTTGAGGCCGCCGCCGTCGTCGGCCACCTCGATCACGATGTTGCCGCCCTGGTGGCCGGCCGAGAGGAACAAGCGCCCCGCCTCGGTCTTGCCGGCGGCCAGGCGCGCCTGCGGCATCTCGATGCCGTGGTCGATGCTGTTGCGCACCAGGTGCGTGAGCGGGTCGACGATGCGCTCGATCAAGCCTTTGTCGAGCTCGGTCGCGGCGCCGTTGGTGATGAAATCGACTTTTTTGCCGAGCTTGGTCGCGAGGTCGCGCACCATGCGCGGGAAGCGCGAGAACACGAAGTCCATCGGCATCATGCGGATCGACATGACGGCCTCTTGCAGGTCGCGCGTGTTGCGCGTGAGCTGGCTGACGCTGTTGAGCAAACGCTCGTGCAGCATCGGGTCGAGCGCCTCGCTGCGCTGCTCGATCATGGCCTGGGTGATCACGAGTTCGCCGATCAGGTTGATCAACTGGTCGACCTTTTCGATCGAGACCCGGATCGAGGACGACTCGGCGCCCGGCATCGCGACCGACTTGTCGTCCTTCTTGCTGCCCTTTTTCTCGACCACGACCTCGTTGAAGTCGATGATGTCGAGCTGGACAAGCTGGGGCGGCTCCTCCATCGGCGCGCTCGGGATCGAGGTCGAGACGCTTTCGGCGCTGGCGCGGATATCCTCGATCGGCTGGAAGAAGCCGTAGCCGAGGTCGGTGTCCGACGGCGAAGGCGGCTCGGCCGGGTCGAAAAAGCCGAAGCCCTGGTCGGCCTCGGCCTGTTTTTTGGCGGCCGCGTCGGCGGCCATCTGGGCCGGCGTGGGCGCCAGCTCGGTCACCTTGAGCGTGTCCGGGTCGAGCACGAACGAGCAGATCGCGACGATGTCGTCGGCGCTCTCGCGCGTGCTCAGCGTGAGTGCCTGGCCGGTGGTGCCGAGCGGCTCGAGCTCGATGCCGCCGAGCAGGCCCAGTTCGGCGACCAGCGCGTCGGTGTCGCTTTGCGGCAGCACGGGCAGCTCGACCCGGTAGCGGCGCGTGCCGGCCAGCGCCAGGTTCGGCTTGGGCGCGGGCGCGGCGACCACCATCGGCACCGGCGCGGCCGGCAGCACGATGTCCTTCGACAGCTCCTGCAGCATCATGCGCACGTCGGCGACCGACTCGAGGTCGACCTTGGAGCCGTTGCGGTGGCCGTCGAGCTGCATCTTGAGGATGTCCTTGGCCATCAAAAAGGCGTCGACATGCTCGGCGGTGAGCGCCATCTGGCCCTTGCGGATGCGGTCGAGCAGCGACTCGAGCACGTGGGTGACGTCGCTCATGTCGTTCAGGCCGAAGGTCGAGGCCCCGCCCTTGATCGAGTGCGCCGTGCGGAACACCGCGTTGAGGTCCTCGGCGTCGGGCGCGCCGATGTCGATGGCCAGCAACAGCCGCTCCATTTCAGCCAGCAGTTCCTCGGCTTCGTCGAAGAAGACCTGGAAGAATTGGCTAATGTCGATCGTCATGATGAAACTCCGTCAAGGTCAAGCTGCCGCATCCCACACACTCGCAGGCGATGCCGTCCGATGCCGCCACGGTTCATCAGCCGATGACCTTCTTGACGACTTCGATCAGGCGCTGCGGGTCGAACGGCTTGACCAGCCAGCCGTTGGCCCCGGCCGCGCGCCCCTTGCCCTTCATCTCGTCGGACGACTCGGTCGTGAGCATCAGGATGGGCACCTTTTCGTAGGCCGGCAGCGTGCGCAGCAGCTTGATCAGCTCGAGGCCGTCCATGCGCGGCATGTTTTGGTCCGTCAGGACCAGGTCGACCGTCTGCTGCTTGGCCTTTTCGAGGCCGTCCTGGCCGTCGACCGCCTCCACCACCAGGTAACCGGCGGCCTTCAGGCTGAAGGCGACCATCTGGCGCAGCGAACTGGAATCGTCGACTGCGAGTATTGTTTTAGCCATGCTTTGCTCCTGCTTTTTTAAATCCGGGCATGTCGCCCATCCGTCATCCAAAATACACACCGCAACCCGTCGCGCACATCAAAAACTGTTTTCTTAGAACAATTCTATATCGCCGCTCTCAAGATGCTGTTGATTAACTACTTTCCGTAAGACACTGCGCAACTCGAGCGACTGGATCGCCAGCGCCATGCTGACCTTGCCGAGCAGTTCGGCGATCTCGTCGCTGCCGCTTTCGTGCGCCATGTCGGCCCCGTGCTCGCCCAGCGTGGCGAGGAACTGGTGCAGCCCGCCGACGCGCTTGTGGGTGCGCGCGATGAGCTGGCTCGTCATGTCCTGGAACTGCATGCTCGTGATCGCGCTGTTGACATGGGCGCCGACCTCGGCCGACATGCCGGCCAGCCGCGCGCGCTCCTCATCGCTGACGGTGCCGCCGGCCAGCAGCAGGTCGATGCCGGCCTGGCGCGCCGCCACCGCCGAATGGATCGCCATGAAACTGCCGGTCAGCTTGTCGATCGCGACCTCGAGCAGCTGGCTGGTCTGGACCAGGTCGGCCTCGACCTCGGTCAGGTGCTTGCCGCCGTGGTCGGCGACCCCCGACAGCAATCGCTTGACGTGCGAGCCCAGTACTTTTCTTCTCTCAGTCATGTCTTGTCTCCATTCTGGTGCGCGCTCATGGGGCCGCCTGCGCCGCCGCCGGGGCGCCGACCTGCATCGAGGTGCTGTCGCGCATGACCGCCTCTTCCGTCTTCTTGTTCATCACGATGATGCTGATGCGCCGGTTGCTCGGGCTGTACGGGTCGTTGCGGTCGAGGTGGGCGGCCGAGGCCAGCCCGACCACGCGCATGATCTTGGCGTCGTTCATGCCGCCGGTGACGAGCTCGCGGCGGCAGGCGTTGGCGCGGTCGGCCGACAGCTCCCAGTTGCTGTAGCCGGTGTCGCTGCTGTACGGGGTGGCGTCGGTGTGGCCCGACAGGCCGATCCGGTTGGGCACCTCGTTGAGCACGATGCCGATCACGTGCAGGATCTCGCGCGTGTACGGCTTGAGCTCGGCCTTGGCGAGCGCGAACATCGGACGCTGGTGCTCGTCGACGATCTGGATCCGCAAGCCCTCGCTGGTGATGTCGAGCAGCAGCTGGTTCTTGTACTTGTTGAGCAGCGGATTGGCCTCGATCACGCGCTCGATCTTGGTCTTGAGCGACTGCAGGCGCGCCGCCTCCTGTTTTTCGAGCGCGGCCTTGGCCGCCTTGAGGTCGTAGCTCTGGCGCTCGGGCGGGTTGGCGCCCTTCTTGACCTGGCCCTCCTTGCGCGTGAGGTCGGTGCCGCCGCCGGTCACGACGGACGAGCTGTCGCCGCTGCCCGAGCCGCCCAGCATGGCGACCTTGAGCGGGGTCTTGAAGTATTCGGCGATGCCGTCGAGGTCGCCCCGGGTGGTCGAGCCGAGCAGCCACATGAGCAGGAAGAAGGCCATCATGGCGGTCACGAAGTCGGCGTACGCGATCTTCCAGGCGCCGCCGTGGGCTGCGCGCCTGGTTTTATTGATGCGCTTGACCACGATGGGCCGCATGCCGTCATCTGACATCGCCCCTCCATGGCCTGTGCCCGCTTATCGGTGTCCTCATCCTTGCGCCAGCCTGGTCTTCGATTTCTTGATGTGTTCCTCGAGTTCGGCGAACGACGGCCGCTCCGACGAGTACAGCACCTTGCGGCCGAATTCGACCGCCAGCGCGGGCGCGTAGCCGTTCAGGCTCGCCAGCAGCGTCACTTTGACGCACTGGAACATCTTGCTCGACTCCTCGAGCTTTTGCTCGAGCAGGCTGGCCATCGGGCTCACGAAGCCGTAGGCGAGCAAGATGCCGAGGAAGGTGCCGACCAGCGCCTGCGCGATCAAAATGCCGAGCTCGGACGGCGGGATCCCGACCGACTCCATCGTGTGGACCACGCCCATGACGGCGGCGATGATGCCGAACGCGGGAAAGCCGTCGGCCAGCTTCGACAGGCAATGGACCGGCACCGAACCCTCGTGGTGGTGGGTGTCGATCTCGTTGTCCATCAGGTTCTCGATCTGGAACGCGTCCATGTTGCCGGACACCATAAGGCGCAGGTAATCGGTGATGAATTCGACGATGTGCGGGTCGCGCATGATGCCCGTGTACTTCGAGAACAGCGCGCTTTCGGCCGGCGCGTCGATGTCGCCCTCGATCGACATCAGGCCCTCCTTGCGCACCTTCGAGAGCACGTCGAACATCAGCGCCATGAGCTCCATGTACAGCGCCTTGGTGTAGCGCGTGCGCTGGAACAGGGTCGGCAATGCCTTCAGGGTCGCCTTGATCGCCTTGCCGTTGTTGCCCACGACAAAAGCGCCGAGCGCGGCGCCGACGATCATGAACAACTCGACGGGCTGGAACAGCGACGCCAGATGGCCGCCGGTCATGGCGAAGCCGCCAAACACGGCCACAAAGACGAGGACGAAACCGACGATGACTAACAAATGCGCTCACTCCCTAAAGGTGAAATAAAAGCTGGGGACGACTTGGCGTTTTCAAGCAGACAACATACAGACAAGGCCATGTCGCCTTGACAAGGACGGGAGGCTTGAAAGGCGCGTATTTTTTACAAATTGATGCGTGGAACTACAATAACGTGAGATCGCTGCCCCGGCAAGTAAAACTGCCCCGGGTGTCGCCTAAAAGTGCCATAGATAAAGTATCGTTCCACTCCCGGCTACAACGATGCTTAAATCGGGTGCACGCCCGGCGATGACGAACTCATAACTGAGCAGGATGGCCCCGGGCCGCATCTCGGCCACGGCCTTGTGCCACAGGCGGTCCATCGCGGCCGGCGATAGGTAGGCGAAGACCACGTCGCAGGCGCCGAAATCGGCGTTTTCGTAGTCGCCGCGCACGAAACGCGCAGGGCTGGCGCCGAGGCGCGCGCGCAGCCAGCTGACCGCGAACGGCAGCGGCGCGAGCTCGATCCCGGTCACCTGCGCGTCTGGACGTGCGCGCGCCAGGTGCAGCACCAGCCCGCCCATGCCGCTGCCGATGTCGAGCACTTTTAAAGGCCGCCCGGGCGGCAAGTGGGGCGGCAATTGCGCCAGCACCGCATCCCACACCACGCGCCCCGAGGGGTAGAACGGCACCTGCGTGCGGAAGGCCGACCAGTAAACCCCGAGCAGCAGCAGAAAGCCCGCCAAAAACAGCGACGGCGGCAGCGCCAGCGCGCTCGCGCCGAACACGCACACGGGGAACAGCAGGCCGATCGCGCACCACCACGGCGCCAGCGCGCGCCACCACGTGAGTAGCGCCGCGGCCGTCCCCTGCAACAGCGCCAACGCAAGCAGCGACGGCGCATAGGCGGCGCGCGCGAGCAGCACCGCGGCGGCCAGCGCCAGGCCGAAGGCGGCGCATTGTATCAAAAGGGCTTGCAGCGCGGGGGTGCGCCAGATGCGGCGAAGGGCAAGGCTTGCGCCCTGCCCTTCGTGGTCGGGGGCGGACGAACCGCCGGTCACGCCGCGAGCAGTGCTGCGGCGTCGTCCTTCGATTTTTTGGTCTTGCCGGCGCGCGAAGGCATGTGGCACAGGCCGCACAGGTAGCCGGAGTTGAGGTCGAGGCAGTCGACCACGTATTTCCCCTTGCATTTGTCGCAAGGGGCCATCGCCAGCATTTTGCTGTTGAAAAAGCGCACCAGCGTCCAGGCGCGCGTGAGCGAGAGCACGGGCTCCTGGCCCGGCTCGGGCGGCATCTGCTCGAGGTACAACTGGTAGGCCTTCATGACGGCCTCGATGCCGGCCGCGCCCGCATGGTCGGTCAGGAATTTATGGATGTTGATGAACAGCGAGGAATGGATGTTCGGCTGCCAGGTCAGGAACCAGTCGGTCGAAAACGGCAGCATGCCCTTCGGCGGGCTCACGCCCTTGAGTTCCTTGTACAGCTTGAGCAGGCGTTCGCGCGACAGCGAGACTTCGGTTTCGAGCAGTTGCAGGCGGGCGCCGAGCTTGATCAGGGTGATCGCGAGCTGGATTTCCTGGGCTTCCGAGACGACGCTTTTTTTGCTCATGGTGGGCTCGCGGTGGGCGTTGCGGTCGGTGGCTTAAACGATTTCTTCGGCGGCCTGGCCGGCCATCAGGATCGCGGCGTGCGACTGGGCCAGCTGCTTGTCTTTGTTGTGGTTGGTCAGCATCGACAGGATCGCGCTGTCGTCGAAGCGGAAGCGGGCGAGCATCATGTTGCCGCCGGCCAGTTTCAGGATCTGCGCGTTGCTCATGCTCTCGATGAGGTCGGCGATCTCGCCGGACACGCCGAGGCGGAAGATTGCGGTGACACGGTCGGCGCGGATCATCTGCTGGGCCAACATCAGGTAGCTCAGGTTAGCGTCGCGAATCTCGGCCATCATGTCGTTTGCAGTCATTTCCATCTCCTTGAACCGTTTAATTCCGGTCTGGCTTCGTATTGCCAGTGAGATATATTTTGACCGTTGGAAATTTTTTGAGGAATAGGTGGCGGGCTGTATTTTCCGTCGGAGAATAGACGGCATGACCCGTAGGTGTTTGTCTTACAAACACCGCGCGGTCATTGTCGCGCTCCTATGAGACGGAGCGGAATGGGATGTAAAAACTTTGCAAACTGACAGCATTTCCGGAGGGGAGTTTCTGTCGTCTTATACCGGTTACGTCAAACTTTTAGGGAACTTTAGGGTTTTTCGAAAATATTTTTAAAAAGATTTCGAACACTCCGAAAAGCCCGGATTCCCGCCTGTCTGAGTCGGTAACGGCAGCGGGTTTGGGAACTTGAGGGGTTTTTACGGGTTTTTTCATTTATTTTCCAGAACCGAAATCGAATTTACAACGACCGTACCACCGTCATCCCCGCGAAAGCGGGGACCCATGCTGAGCTTGCAGCGACGTGCCTTTCGGACTTCTAGTCTGGCGGCTTGTCGTCAAGAAAAATCGAGACTGCATGTCAGGTTACTCAGCATGCGGGGAGTCATTTTTCTGCCCATGGCAGGAATGACGTTGAGATCTGGTCCAAATGTTTCGGCGTCGCGTACCCGTACACTCAGCATGGGTCCCCGCTTTCGCGGGGATGACGTTTGGGGGTGGTTTAGAGGTCATGCGCCGCCCGCTTAATTTTGCGACATTACTTCCCTGCCGTTAGCCCTGCATTTCTTGTTAAACTGCGCCTTTCGGCCTCATCGCTTGAGGCTTCAAGTATTTTTAGAAGGACCACGCATGGTTTCCACACTTCCAGGCAGCGACTCCGCCCTGCCCGCCAGCCGCGCCGACTGCGCCGCGCTCGACGCCCAGGATCCGCTCGCGCCGCTGCGCGCCCAGTTCGACCTGCCCGAGGGCGTGGTTTACTTAGACGGCAATTCACTCGGGGCCCGACCCGTGGCGGCGCTGGCGCGTGCGCAGGAGGTGATCGCGCGCGAATGGGGCCAGGATTTGATCCGCAGCTGGAACACGGCCGGCTGGTTCGAGCTCCCCGGGCGCCTCGGCGACCGGCTCGCGCCCCTGATCGGCGCGGACCAGGGCGAAGTCGTGGTCACCGACAGCACCTCGCTCAACCTGTTCAAGGCGCTGGCCGGCGCGCTGCACATGCAGGCCGGCGGCGCCAACGCGGCGCGCCGGGTCATCGTGACCGAGCGCGGCAACTTCCCGACCGATATCTATATGGCGCAGGGCCTGGCCGGCTGGCTCGCGCGCGGCTACACGGTGCGCCTGGTCGACTCGGTCGAGGAGCTGCCCGCCGCGATCGACGCCGACTGCGCGGTCGTCATGCTCACCCACGTCAATTACCGCACCGGCTACCAGCACGACATGGCGGCCATGAGCGCGCACGCGCATGCGCAGGGCGCGCTGATCGTCTGGGATCTGGCCCATTCGGCCGGCGCGGTGCCGCTCGACCTGCACGCGGGCGGGGCCGACCTCGCGGTCGGCTGCACCTATAAATACCTCAACGGCGGCCCCGGCGCGCCGGCCTTCATCTGGGTGCCCAAGCGCCACCAGGCCGCGTTCGCGCAGCCACTGTCGGGCTGGTGGGGGCACGCCAACCCGTTCGCGATGGGGCCCGATTTCGCGCCCATCGACGGCATCGGGCGCGCCCTGTGCGGCACCCAGCCGATCGTCTCGCTCACGCTCGTCGAATGCGGGCTGGAGGTGTTCGAGCAGACCAGCATGGCGGCCATCCGCGCCAAGTCGCTGGCCCTGACCGACCTGTTCATCGCCCTGGTCGAGGCGCGCTGCGGCGGCCACGGGCTTGGACTTGTCACGCCGCGCGAGCATGCGCGGCGCGGCAGCCAGGTCGGCTTCACGCACGACCATGGCTTCGCGGTGATGGCGGCCCTGATCGCGCGCGGCGTGATCGGCGACTACCGCGAGCCGGCCATCATGCGCTTTGGCTTTACTCCTTTGTACACCAGCTTCACCGACGTCTGGGACGCGGTCGAGATCCTCAAGGATATTCTCGAGCGCGGCGCTTACGATGTGGCCGCGACCCGCGGCGCGGTCACCTGAAAGAGAAAACAGCATGTCTAGCGATATCCAAAAAGACGACAAGGCCTGGCACGGCGCCAAGATGGACTTCAGCGAGTCGATGAGCTACGGCGACTACCTCGGGCTCGACCGGATCCTGACGGCCCAGCATCCGCGCTCGCCCAACCACAACGAGATGCTGTTCATCATCCAGCACCAGACCAGCGAATTGTGGCTCAAGCTGATGCTGCACGAGCTGCAGGCGGTGCGCGTGAACATGCGCGCGGGCGATTTGCCGCCGGCCTTCAAGATGCTCGCGCGCGTGGCCCGCATCATGGACCAACTGGTGCATGCCTGGGACGTGCTGGCGACCATGACCCCGCCCGAGTACACCGCGATCCGCCCGTACCTCGGGGCCTCGTCGGGCTTCCAGTCGCACCAGTACCGCGAGCTCGAGTTCATCCTCGGGAACAAGAACGGCAAACTGCTCGACGTGCACAAGACGGCGCCACCCGCATTCGAAATCCTCCACCGCGAGCTGCGTTTGCCGTCGGTGTACGACGAGGCCATCATGCTGCTCGCGCGCAGCGGCTTTGCAATCGCGCCCGAGCGGCTCGCGGGTGACTGGACCATGCCGACTACGTCGGACGATTCGGTCAAGGCCGCGTGGCTCGGCGTGTATAAGGACCCGAGCCGGCACTGGGCGCTGTACGAACTGGCCGAAAAGCTGGTCGACCTCGAGACCGCGTTCAGGTTCTGGCGCTTCCGCCATGTGACGACGGTCGAGCGCATCATCGGGTTTAAGACCGGCACCGGCGGCACGGCGGGGGTGAGCTATCTGCGCAAGATGCTCGATGTTGTGTTGTTTCCGGAGTTGTTTGCGTTGCGTACCGAGCTCTAAGCTTGAACGAGGCGTGCGCCGATTGAACAGCTGATAGTTATGTGTCATCATGCATCGCGTATATTTTTATTAATTTTGCGAAAGATGCCATGAAAACCATAGTCGCCGCCCTGCTCGTGCCTGTTGCCCTGCTCACCGCCTGCAAAAAGGAAACCGATCCCGTACCGCCACAGGCCAATACGGTCGTGCTCGCGACACCCGCGCCTGAAGCCGCCCCCGCCGCAGCCGCCGCAGCGCCAGCCGCGCCGGCCGAATTGACCGATGAACAAAAGGAAATGGCACGTAAACAGGGGCAACTCGATTACGCGACCATGGAAGACGGCTACCTTAAAGAACCCTTGGGGCAATGGGCGACGGGCGCGACCGCGACATCGACCTACTCCAGCAACGATCCAATCAAGGCGACCGGCAAGATCGACGGCGAATACTGGCAAAGCAACGGCGGCGACGTCGGGTTCGATTCAATCGAGTTGAGCTTCTCCAAGCCCGTTTCGGCCACCGAAGTGCGCGCCGCGTTTGACCAGGGCGACGGCATTGGGGGCGTCACCAAGGTCGAGTTGCAAGATACCAACGGCAAATGGAATGTGGTGTGGTCGGGCGTTAGCGACGTCAAGCACGATGATCGCGGCCGCCGAACCTGGTTCAACCGCACGTTTCCAAAGACCAGCTACAAGGCCAAGGGCGTGAAGTATACGATGATGAACACTGGCGGCATCAAACCTGAAATCGACGCGGTCCAACTTCTTGGCGAGTAATAATTCTTGCGTGAGCGGAGGTAGCATGGAATGCGACGTTCTGATCCTTGCCGGCCTGTGGAATTCGGGGCCGGAGCACTGGCAGACGCAGTGGGAAGGCCGGCACCCTGACTGGACACGGGTGCCGCACCGCGACTGGAACAATCCCGATTGCGGCGAGTGGGTCGCCGAGCTAGACGCGGCCATCGCCGCGTGCGAGGGGCCGCCGGTGCTGGTCGCGCACAGCCTGGGGTGCGTGCTGGTGGCGCAGTGGGCCAGGTCGGGCTCGGCGCTGAAGGTGGCGGGTGCGTTTCTGGTGGCGCCCAGCGATGTCGACGCCCCCTCATACCCGCTCGACACCAACGGTTTTGCGCCGATGCCGATGGAGCCGTTGCCGTTTCCCAGCATCGTCGTCGCCAGCGCCAATGATCCTTACGTCGACATTAATCGGGCGCGTGAGTTTGCCAAAGCCTGGGGAAGCAGCTGTGAAGAGATCGGGCCCGCCGGGCATGTGAACGGAGCCAGCGGGCATGGGCCGTGGCCGGAGGGCGAGCGCTTGTTACTGGCGTTTTGTCGGGAGATTGGGGTCGAGAAGTAAGTTGCGCCCCGTTTTTCGCTTGCTCAGCATGGGTTCCCGCTTTCGCGGGAATGACGAATTTTCTGATTTCTACTATTAAGACACACTGCTTCCCGTTCAACGATTCACGCAGCACGTTTCACCTTAAACGCTTCAGGATAGATGGTGAACGCTCCACGCTACAGGATGGACCGCTAACGCTGCACGCGCGCAAGCTGCACACTGCAAGCTGCAAGCTGCACACTGCACGCACGCCGCAGTCTATGCCATGCATAGTACGCCGTGCGTAGCGTCGCGTTTAGCACGTGGCACGCGCCTCCTCCCCGTCATTCCCGCGAAGGCGGGAACCCATACTGAGCATGCGCGACCGCGGCCCATCCCATTTTTTCCAGCGCACGTTTGCGAAAAATCCGCCTCAGTTGAACGGCCGCCCCTGAGCATAGGGAATGGATAAGCAGAGCTACGTCTACATCATGGCCAGCGCGAGAAACGGCACGCTCTATATCGGGGTTACCTCCGATTTGATTAAACGCGTCTGGCAACACCGAGAAGGCAAGGCGGATGGTTTCACAAAGATGTACGGCATCAAGATGCTGGTATGGTTCGAAATCCACACCGACATTACCGCAGCCATCACAAGGGAAAAACAACTGAAAAAGTGGCATCGAAACTGGAAGATCGATCTGATCCAGAAGGAAAATTTGCGCTGGCGTGACCTATACGACGATATTCTGGGCTCGTAAACAAACGCGCCCAGCCTCCGAACCGGGTGCGCTGTCGAACAGTTCGATCCAGCACAAGTTCGCATCGGCGCGCACTTGCGGCGCCAGTATCAATCCACCTTCACCTGAAACACCACCTGCCCCGTGCCACCCGCCGGCAGACTCCCCGTGAATTTCCAGTTCACCGCCCCGGTTCCGCCCACCGCTTGTAAGGTGGCGCAGGCCACGGCCGGCGCAGGCAGCGGATTGGCCGGCGTATTCTTGGCGCACGCCGTCAGGCTGGCAGGCGTCGTCAGAGTGTCGCTCGAGACGAAGGTGGTGTAGCTCGGGGTCGCGTCGCCGACCGTCAGGGTGTTGATCGCGCCCGTCGCGTTGTTGGTGTACGTGATGCGGTACTCGAGCGTTTCACCGCTCTTGGCCTGGTTGACCACGCCGAACGTGCCGCCTTGCGTCACATTGCGCACTTCCTTCAGGAGCTCGAGGGCCGTGCTGCCGGCCGTCGTCACATCGTGCAGCGTATAGCTCGCGCTGAGCGACCCTGCGGTATTGCTGTAGGTGAAGCTGGCCTGCACCGTCGCGTCGTTCACGTTGCCGTTCTGCGCCGTTGCCGGAATGGATTCAACCACCACAACGCAAACGCTCTGCCCGGCAACGACCGCCTGCCCGGCACCCACCGGCGGGAACAACTGGGTCGCGCCCGGCTGCCGCACGCCAGTGCAAGCCGGGTCCGCAAAAACGGTCTCGGCCCAGCCGCCCAGCGCCGGGGTCGCCGTGGCGCCGGATACGCTAAACACCACCGTACCGGCCGTGCCCGCAATGAAGGTGTGCGCGTACGCCGGCGTGCCGCCCGGCACCCCGTTCTTGGCGCCGCCCGCAGCAAAGATATTCTCCGCCACGTCGCCGAAATCGAGCCCGGCATGCGCCACGCCGTCCCAGGCAAAGGCGATGCGGTCCGGCATGGTGGTCCGCGTGTACGTGTAGCTGCGGCCGCCGGCCGACGTCGCCGCCCCCGACGGCAGCGCCGTCCCGTTAGCCGAGGCGCCGACCGACACCCTTCCGGCGGCGTTGGTTTGCTCAATGCACATGGCCGAACCGATCGTGGCCGACGGGGTGGCAAAACTGTAGGCGCCGCTGCCGTCCGTGGTCGCGGCTGCCAGCACGCTGCCCGCACAGTTGGTCAGCTTGACACCGATGCCACTCAGACCGGCTTCGCCGCCGTTCTTGATGCCATCGTTGGCCGTGCCGCCGCCTGCCCCGTTGTCGAGGAAAACGCGGCCGGTGATGCCCCCTGCCCCGTTGGTCAGGACGCACACGATTTTGGCGCCCGCCACGGGCGTGAAGCTCACGCCGATCGACGCATTGATCGTCCCGCCCGGCAAGCCGGTTTGCACGCCGTTGGTGTCGCTACAGGCGATCGATGCCACATACAGGGAAAGACCGGAGCCGCTGCCCGGCGCCATCGACTCGCTCAGCGTGTAGCTGCTGCCCGCCGTTGCAACGAAGCTCATCGGGGACGAACCGATGGTTGTGCCCGAACCCGTGGTGGTCACGCTGGCCGGCGCATTTGGGCCGCTGGCCGTGAGCACGAACTGGTCCGACGCGACGACGCGGTTCGCCCCCAGCGCCTTTTGGAAGCTGATCGTCGGTGCCGTCAGCGTGTTGGTATAGATGCAGACCAGCGCGCTGTCGGTGTTGCCGACAGTAAAACTGACACCCGGCGCCAGGCCTGCGATCACGCTTCCACTGCTGTTGTTGCAACTCACCGTCGTCGTGTAATTCGCCTGGCTTCCCGTATTGAATATCTCGGCAGGCAACGTGATGCTGTCGCCGTGGTAGACCGTGACGGTTGAACCGTTGCTTGTGCCGTTCGCCGACGCCGTCGACGTGACCGCCGATTGCGCGGTCCCGCCGGTCGACGCCACGCTCACCTGGTCTCCCGCGATGACGCTCGCCCCCCAGGTCTTCCTCAGCGTCAGCGTCGCCGCCTTGCGCGTGTTGGTGTAGGTACAGACGATGGCCTTGCCGGCATCGGCTGCCGCTATGAGCAGCGTGCCGGACTGCTGGCCGTTGGCCGCGTTGCTCGGCGCGTTGGCGGCGTTTGCGCAGGCCACGGTGGTGGTGTAGTTGCCGATGCTGGTGCCGGTTTCCGCCGGCAAGGTGATGGTGTTACCCACGTTGATCGCCACCGCCGTGCCGCTGTTGCCGGTGGTGCCGCCAGCCAGCGGGCCGAAGGCCGCGGTGTTGCTGGTGCCGCCGCTACTCGCCCCGATGCTCGCATTGTCCGTCGACAGGCTATTCGCGCCCCAGGCCTTGGCCAGTTGCAGCGTCGCAGCCTTGCGCGTATTGGTATAGGTACAGACGATGGCCTTGCCGGCATCGGCTGCGGCAATAAGCAAGGTACCTGCGGCTTGGCCGTTGGCGGCGTTGCTCGGCAAGTTCGCGGCATTTGCACAGGCCACGGTGGTGTTGTAGTTGCCGATGTTGGTGCCGGTCTCGGCCGGCAAGGCGATGGTGTTACCCACGTTGATCGCCACCGCCGTGCCGCTGTTGCCGGCGGTGCCGCCGGCCAGCGGGCCGAAGGCCGCCGTGTTGCTCGTGCCGCCGCTACTCGCACCGATACTCGCATTGTCCGTCGACAGGCTGTTCGCGCCCCAGGTCTTGGCCAGTTGCAGCGTCGCAGCCTTGCGCGTATTGGTATAGGTACAGACGATCGCCTTGCCGGCATCGGCTGCGGCAATAAGCAAGGTACCTGCGCCTTGGCCGTTGGCGGCGTTGCTCGGCAAGTTCGCGGCATTTGCACAGGCCACGGTGGTGTTGTAGTTGCCGATGTTGGTGCCGGTTTCCGCCGGCAAGGTGATGGTGTTACCCACGTTGATCGCCACCGCCGTGCCGCTGTTGCCGGTGGTGCCGCCAGCCAGCGGGCCGAAGGCCGCGGTGTTGCTGGTGCCGCCGCTACTCGCCCCGATGCTCGCATTGTCCGTCGACAGGCTATTCGCGCCCCAGGCCTTAGCCAGTTGCAGCGTCGCCGCCTTGCGCGTATTGGTATAGGTACAGACGATCGCCTTCCCGGCATCGGCTGCGGCAATTAGCAAGGTCCCTGCGGCTTGGCCGTTGGCGGCGTTGCTCGGCAAGTTCGCAGCATTGGCGCAGGCCACGCTGGTGTTGTAGTTGCCGATGTTGGTGCCGGTCTCGGCCGGCAAGGTGATCGTGTTGCCCGAGTTGATCACGACCGCCGTGCCGCTGTTGCCGGCGGTGCCGCCGGCCAGCGGGCCGAAGGCCGCGGTGTTGTTGGTGCCGCCGCTGCTCGCACCTATGCTCGCATTGTCCGTCGCCAGGTTGTTCGCGCCCCAGGCCTTGGCCAGTTGCAGCGTCGCAGCCTTGCGCGTGTTGGTATAGGTACAGACGATGGCCTTGCCGGCATCGGCTGCGGCAATAAGCAAGGTACCTGCGGCTTGGCCGTTGGCGGCGTTGCTCGGCAAGTTCGCCGCATTTGCACAGGCCACGGTGGTGTTGTAATTGCCGATGTTGGTGCCGGTTTCCGCCGGCAAGGTGATGGTATTACCCACGTTGATCGCCACTGCCGTGCCGCTGTTGCCGGCGGTGCCGCCGGCCAGCGGGCCGAAGGCCGCCGTGTTGGTGGTGCCGCCGCTGCTCGCCCCGATGCTCGCACTGTCCGTCGACAGGTTGTTCGCGCCCCAGGCCTTGGCCAGTTGCAGCGTCGCCGCCTTGCGCGTGTTGGTATAGGTACAAACGATGGCCTTGCCGGCATCGGCCGGATCGATCAGCAGCGTGCCCGCCGCCTGGCCGTTGGCGGCGTTGCTAGGCGCGTTCGCGGCATTGGCGCAGGTAATAGTGGTGTTGTAGTTGCCGATGTTGGTGCCGGTTTCCGCCGGCAAGGTGATGGTGTTACCCACGTTGATCGCCACCGCCGTACCGCTGTTGCCGGCGGTGCCGCCAGCCAGCGGGCCGAAGGCCGCGGTGTTGTTGGTGCCGCCGCTGCTCGCACCAATGCTCGCATTGTCCGTCGCCAGGCTGTTCGCACCCCAGCTCTTGGCCAGTTGCAGCGTCGCCGCCTTGCGCGTGTTGGTATAGGTACACACGATGGCCTTGCCGGCATCGGTGGGATCGATCACCAAGGTTCCTGCCGCCTGGCCGTTGGCCGCGTTGCTCGGCGCATTCGCCGCATTGGCGCAGCTAACCGTGGTGTTGTAGTTGCCGATGTTGGTACCGGTCTCGGCCGGCAAGGTGATGGTGTTGCCCGAGTTGATCACGACCGCGGTGCCGCTGTTGCCGGCGGTGCCGCCGGCCAGCGGGCCGAAGGCCGCTGTGTTATTGGTGCCGCCGCTGCTCGCACCGATGCTCGCATTGTCCGCCGGCAGGCTGTTCGCGCCCCAGGCCTTGGCCAGTTGCAGCGTCGCCGCCTTGCGCGTGTTGGTATAGGTACAAACGATGGCCTTGCCGGCATCGGCCGGATCGATCAGCAGCGTGCCCGCCGCCTGCCCGTTGGCGGCGTTGCTCGGCGCGTTCGCCGCATTGGGACAGGACACCGTGGTGGCGTAGTCGTCGATGTTGTTGCCGGTTTCGGCCGGCAAGGTGATGATGTTGCCCGCGTTGATCGTCACCGCCGTGCCGCTGTTGCCGGCGCTGCCGCCGGCCAGCGGGCCGAAGGCCGAAGTATTGTTGGTGCCGCCGCTGCTCGCACCGATGCTCGCATTGTCCGACGACAGGCTGTTCACGCCCCAGGTCTTGGCCAGTTGCAGCGTCGCGGCCTTGCGCGTGTTGGTATAGGTACACACGATGGCCTTGCCGGCATCGGCCGGATCGATCAGCAGCGTGCCCGCCGCCTGGCCGTTGGCGGCGTTGCTAGGCGCGTTCGCCGCATTCGCGCAGGCGACAGTGGTGTTGTAGTTGCCGATATTGGTGCCTGTCTCGGCCGGCAACGCGATCGTGTTGCCCGAGTTGATCACAACCGCCGCACCGCTGTTGCCGGCGGTGCCGCCGGCCAGCGGCCCGAAGGCCGTCGTGTTATTGGTGCCGCCGCCGCTCGCCCCGATGCTCGCAGTGTCCGTCGCCAGGCTGTTGGCGCCCCAGGCCTTGGCCAGTTGCAGCGTCGCCGCCTTGCGCGTGTTGGTATAGGTGCACACGATGGCCTTGCCGGCATCGGCCGCGGCAACGACCAGCGTGCCGGTCGCCTGCCCGTTGGCGGCGTTGCTCGGCGCGTTCGCCGCATTCGCACAGGCCACCGTGGTGGCGTAGTCATCGATGTTGCTGCCGGTTTCCGCCGGCAACACGATGGTGTTGCCCGCGTTGATCGTCACCGCGGTGCCGCTGTTGCCGGCCGTGCCGCCGGGCAGCGGCCCGAAGGCCGTCGTGTTGTTGGTGCCGCCGCCGCTCGCACCGATGCTCGCGCTGTCCGTGGACAGGCTGTTGAGGCCCCAGGCCTTGGCCAGTTGCAGCGTTGCCGCCTTGCGCGTATTGGTATAGGTGCACACGATCGCCTTGCCGGCATCGGCGGTGGCGATGAGCAGCGTGCCGGCCGCCTGGCCGTTGGCCGCGTTGCTCGGCGCGTTCGCGGCATTGCCGCAGGCCACAGTGGTGTTGTAGTTGCCGATGTTGGTGCCGGTCTCGGCCGGCAGGGTGATGGTGTTGCCCACGCTGATCAGCACGGCCGTGCCACTGTTGCCGGCGACGCCGCCGGCGAGCGGGCCGAAGGCGGCCGTGTTGTTGGTGCCGCCGCTGCTCGTGCCGATGCTCGCATTGTCCGTCGCCAGGCTGTCCGCGCCCCAGGCCTTGGCCAGTTGCAGCGTGGCGACCTTGCGCGTATTGGTATAGGTGCACACGATGGCCTTGCCGCCATCGGCCGGCTCGATCACGAGCGTGCCGGCCGCCTGGCCGTTGGCGGCGTTGCTCGGCGCGTTCGCCGCATTCGCGCAGGACACCGTAGTGCTGTAGTTGCCGATGTTGGTACCGGTTTCGGCCGGCAGGGTGATCGTGTTGCCCGAGTGGATGGCCACCGCGGTGGTGGCGCCGGCAGTGCCGCCGGCGAGCGGGCCCAAAACCGCGGTGTTGCCGGTGCCGCCGGTGGTCGCGCCGATTCTGGCATTGTCGGCGACCAGGCTGTTCGCGCCCCAGGCCTTGGCCACTTGCAGCGTCGCCGCCTTGCGCGTGTTGGTGTACGTACAAACAATGGCCTTGCCGGCATCGGCCGGCGCGATCAGCAAGCTGCCCGAAGCCTGGCCGTTGGCCGCGTTGCTCGGTACGTTGGCCGCATTGCTGCAAGCGACCGTGGTCGTGTAGTCGTCGATGTTGTTGCCGGTCTCGGCCGGCAAGACGATGGTGTTGCCGGCGTTGATCGCCACCGTGCCGCTGGTGCCGGCGGTGCCGCCGGCCAAGGGACCGAAGGCCGCGGTATTGTTGGTGCCGCCGCCGCTCGCACCGATGAGCGCATTGTCCGTGGTCCGGTTGGTCGTGCCCCAGGCTTTGGCCAGTCGCAGCGTGGCCGCCTTGCGCGTATTGGTGTAGGTGCAGACGATGGCCTTGCCGGCATCGGCCGGCACGATCAACAGCGTGCCGGCCGCCTGGCCGTTGGCGGCGTTGCTCGGCGCGTTGGCGGCATTCGCGCAAGCGACCGTGGTGGTGTAGTTGCCGAGGTTGGTGCCGGTCTCGGCAGGCAATACGATGCTGTTGCCCGAATTTATAACAACCGCGGGGCCGCTGTTGCCGGCCGTTCCGCCGGCCAGCGGACCGAAGGCCGCGGTGTTGTCGGTGCCGCCGCCGCTCGCCCCGATGCTCGCATTGTCCGTCGCCAGGCTGTTGGCGCCCCACGTTTTTGCCAGTTGCAGCGTGGCCGCCTTGCGCGTGTTGGTGTAGGTGCAGACGATGGCCTTGCCTGCGTCGGCCGCGGTGACCAGCAGCGAGCCGGCCGCCTGGCCGTTGGCGGCGTTGCTCGGCGCGTTCGCCGCATTCGCGCAAGCGACCGTGGTCGTGTAGTCATCGATGTTGGTGCCGGTCTCGGCCGGCAGCGTGATGGTATTGCCGGCGTTGATAGTGACCGCGGTACCGCTGTTGCCGGCGCTGCCGCCGGGCAGCGGACCGAAGGCCGTCGTATTGTTGGTGCCGCCGGTGCTCGCACCGATGCTGGCATTGTCGGTGGAAAGGCTGTTCGCGCCCCAGGCCTTGGCCAGCTGCAAGGTCGCAGTCTTGCGCGTATTGGTATAGGTACAAACGATCGCATCGCCGGCGTCGGCCGCGGCGATGAGCAGGGTGCCGGCCGCCTGGCCGTTGGCCGCGTTGCTCGGCGCGTTCGTGGCGTTCGCGCAGGCGACCGTGGTGTTGTAGTTGCCGATGTTGGTGCCGGTCTCGGCCGGCAAGGTGATCGTGTTGCCCGTGTTGATCACCGCCGTTGTGCTGCTGCCGGCGGTGCCGCCGGCGAGCGGGCCGAAGGCGGCGGTGTTGTTGGTGCCGCCGCTGCTCGCACCGATGCTCGCGTTGTCGGCGGCCGCGCTGTTCGCCCCCCATGCCTTGGCCAGCTGCAGCGTCGTGCTTTTGGTGTTCGTGAAGCGGCAGGTGAAGTCGGCCGTCGCGACCACGTTGGCGGCCGGGATGGTCAGCGTGTTGCCCGCCAGCGTGCCGAAGCTACCCGTGTTGCCGGTCACCGCGCTATTGGCGTCGGTACAACTGGCCGCCGTCAGCACGTAGCCCGGCGCCGGCGCCTCGGTCAGCGTGACGGCCGTGTTGAGGGCGTTGACCATGATCGCCGTCGGCGTGGCCGGGGTCGCCGTGTTGAGCGCCGTCGTCGTAATCGCGGCCGGCGCCGAGGCGAGGTTGGTCTGGGTGAAGCTGAACGGCCCGCCGAAGCCGGCCAAGCTGAGTTTTTGCACCTTCAGCGTCGGCAGCCTGCCGTTGACGACGGTACAAAAGGCGTCGATGCCGCCCGCGTTCACCTGCGTGTTCAGGCCGGCGGCCGGCAGGGTGAAGCCGTTGCCCGACACGGTCGGCGTGGCGCCGCCCGACAAGCCGGTGCAGCTCACGCTGGCGAGCCCGTAGCCGGTCGGCAGCGCGGTCTCGGTGATCGCGGTGAGCGTGTTGGCGGCGGCCAGGGTTTGCGTGGCGCCGGTCGCGCCGGGGGCGCCGGCGGCCGTGGTGGTCAGGTTCTGGGCGACCCAGCCGTTGGCGTTCGGCGCGCTGCCGCTGAAGGTGAACGGGCCGCCGAAGCCGCCGACGGTTTGCTTGGTGACGGTGAGCTTGGGGCGGCACAGCGCCTGGGTCTGGACATTGGCGAGGAAGCCGGTGATGGTGCCGCCGTCGCCGATTTGTATCACCAAGGAGTTGCTGCCCGCCTTCCAGTCGCTGCTCAGCGTGGCTGTGCGGCCGTTCGCGGTGGTGAATCCCTGGCACGCGTCGTAGTTATAGTTACCATTGTTAACCGCGCCGCAGGTCGGCACGCCGCTCACATTCTGCTTCACGCCGTTGACCCAGATCCCCACCACCTCGTTGTCGGACCAATACTTCATCGTCAAGGAGACGGAGCCCGGAAGCACCGCGGGGTCGAGGTCGAAGTCGTTGCGGTAGTAGGTGTTGACGGTGGAGCCGGGGCTCACTAAGCCGCTCGTCGAGACGCTGATCCACGCAGTGCCGGCCGCGGCCGTCGTCCAGGCCGAATTGGTCGTGACCAAGGATGCGGGAGCATAGCCGGAGGCCGGCGGCGCCAGCACTTGGCCTTGCGTGCCGCCAACGATGCTGACGAAGGTCCAACGGTTGTCCGTGGTCCCGGTCTTATAGCGGCCGGTGTCGAAGTCGAGTCCGCCGTTTGAGCACGACAGCGTGACGGCCTGGGTCGGCGCGGCCAGCCCGACCAGGGACAGGGCCAGCACCGACAGCGCGGCGCGCCCCAGGCGGCGCGCCAGTCCGAAGCGCGAAGCGCCCGCCGCGGCGCCGCGCTCGGAGTCGGAGGGCACGGGCCGGACCGGTTCGGGGCCGGCCATCGCTACGGGGGACGTCGTCATCGGCGGTGTCTTTTGCAATTGGGTCAAGGGATGGCCGTTTCTGTTGCCGCTATTAAAGCATGCGCAATGGAACATGCGGCCGCCGTTTCCGCCCTGGGTGCACCGGCCCGGCGCCGGCTCATGCGCCGGACTCCTCGATCTCGACGCGGCGGTTTTTCGCGCGGCCTTCCGGCGTGTCGTTGGGCGCCACCGGCGCGGCCTCGCCCTTGCCGCTGGTGCTCAGTTTCGATCCGTCGAGCCCGTTCGCGACGAGGTAGTCGCGCACCGCCACGGCGCGCGCCTCCGACAGCTTCTGGTTGGCGCCATCGGTGCCGACGCTGTCGGTGTGCCCGGTCACGAGGACGATGTTGTAGGTGCCCGCCGCCTTGAGCTCGGCGACCAGCTTGTCGAGCACGGCGTGGCCCGATGGTTTGAGCAGCGCCGTGGCGGTGTCGAACAAGACCTCGGCCGACAGCATGGCCTTGACCGGCTCGCGCGTCGGCGCCGGCGCCGGCGCCGGCGGCGCTTGAGGTGCCGGGGCCGGGGCCGGCGGTGGCGCGCTTTGCGCGGCAGCGGGCGCCGGCTTGAACCCGAGCGCGCCTTCGCCGAACTTGTAGCGCAGCCGGATGTAGGCGCCCTTGTTGGTGTATTCGCCCGCGGCCAGGTCGCGCTCGCGCAGGCCGCTGACGTTGTAGCCGGCCGAGAGCCACAGGTCCTTGCTCAGCTGGTAGCCCAGTTCGACCCCGGCCGTGGTTTGGCGGGCGCCGCCGCTGCCGCGGCTGATTCCGGCCTGGAAGCCGATATCCCAGTCTCGGCCCAGGTCGTGCGTCCAGCGCCCCTGCAGCAGCTGGGCCGCGTAGTGCCCCTTCCCGCCCAGCAGCTCGTCGTAGCTGGCGCGCTTGGCGGCGATCCGGGCCGTGACATGGTCGGCCGGGCCCGGGTTGTAGTTCAGGTGGACCGAAGCAATGTGGACCGCCGAGTCGCCCGGCAGGCCGGCGTCGGCGCCGAACGCGTTGCCGCTGATGACGCCGCTGGCGGCGCCGCCGCCGCGGAAGCCTTCGGTCTTGTATTCGTAGCGCGCGAGCGCGTTCCACACGTCTTGCGCGACCGGGCGGTAGGCCAGCCCGAGCTGGCTGCGCGAGAGCTTGCGCTCGCTGCCCTCGTTGACGCCCCGGCCCTTGCTGGCGCTGAGGACGGCGCGCGTGAGCAGGCTCCAGTCGTCGTCGATCTTGTAGGCCAGGCTCAGGCTCGAGAGCATGGTGTCGCTGTCGTCGCCGCGCCGGGTTTCGAAGATCCCGCTGGCGCGCACGCGCTCGGCGCTGTACTCGAGGCCGCCGACCACGGCGGTCGATTCCTGGCCCGTCGTGGAGCCGCCGCCGGCGGCGCCGTCGACGCCCTCGGTGCGCTCGATGCCGGCGGTGGCGCGCCAGTTGGCGCCTAGCTTGAAGCTGTTGCGGATGCCGAGCGCGGCGGCGGCGGAGCGGCCGTCGATGGCGTCGGCGAGGCGATATTCGTTGTAGATGCGTCCGCCCTCCATGTAATTGCTCTCGATGCCGAGCATGCCGATGTTGCGGCTCTGGGTGCCGCTGAAGTTGTACAGGCTCGAGGCGGCCTCGTAGCGTCCGTAGAGGCGGGTCTTGTCGGTCAGCGCGTAGCTGCCGCCGACGGCGAGCAGGTGGCGGCCGGCGTCCTGCAGATTCTGCTCGCCCTCGACGAAGAGCTGGGCCTGCGGGCTGCCCGGCACGCTGACGGTGAGGCGCCCGCGCACGGTCACGAGCGCGTTGGCGTCGGCCGCGCCGGCGCCGTTGGCGGCCGAGCCCAGGTTGCCGATCGAGGCGCCGCTCTGGTTGCCGCCGGCGGCGCTGCTGTAGCTCGACTGGCCGTTATAGTCGAACAGCGAGGCTGTGTTGCTCGACGAGCTGCCGTAGCGCAAGCCGAGCTCGCCCGTGAAAACCTCGTTCAGCTTGCGCTGCACACTCAGGCCGGTGCCGCGCACGGCCTCGGCGCCGGCCTGCCCGTCCTTGCTGTAAAAGCCCTCGGCGCGGACCTGGGTCAGCGGGTCGATGCGCAATTCGGCGCGCACGGTGGCCTCGGTGCGCCCGCCCGCGACGCCGGCGCCGGGGTTGTCGAAACCGTCGCTGGTATGGGTGGCCTGGGCCGCGGCGGCGAGCTTGTCGTCCTGGTGGCGCAGCTCGATCCGGGCCGCGTTGCCGCTGCCTTCGGCGTCGGAGCGGGTGGCGACCACTTCGGCGGCCGCGGTGGTGTGCGCGCCGAGCCGCGCCAGCGCGGTGACGGCGGCCAGGTCGCGCCGGTTTTGCGGATCCTGGTCGGTGTTGGCGACCAGGCCGAGCTGGAGCCGCTCGCCGACCTTGAATTGGGCGTCGCTGCCGGCGACCGTGTATTTCGGCCCGCCGTTGTCGACTTCGTAGGTGACGCGCACCGATTGCGGGTTCAGCTTGGCGTCCATCGAAGCGAGCGGGCGCGTGAACAGGATGCGGCGCGACAGCGGCTCGATCGTGTAGTCGACGAAGCGCGCCAGCGGCGTGCTGTGCACGACCAAGTCAGGCTGGGTGCGGTCGCGCACCAGCAATTCGATTTGCTCGCTGTTTTCGAGGAATTCGCCCTGCGCGCCGGCCAGGTAGTACGGGCCGGAGATGCCCTTGGCCTGGAACTCCTCGACCTGGCGGGTATGCGAGACGCGCGCGCCGTAGCTCGTGATGCGCCTGGCGTCGTCCTGCAGCACCGAGCGCACCCCGGTCAGGATGCGGTTGGTCTGGCTCAGTTTGCGCACCTCGGCGCTGCCGGCGGTGCTGAAGTCGCCGTACAGCAGATAGGAGCGGTCCTTGTCGATGCGCACGTACAGGCGCTGCGCACTTTGGGCATCGTAGCCGCGCGAGGAGGCGTCGCCGTAGATCGGGTAGAACTCGTCGGGGCGGATGTCGCGGAACAGGCGGTCCTTGCGGCCCTTGTCGGTGTCGACCGCGGCCGTCAGCAGGTACTCGCCGCGCACCGCGCCCTTGAGGAAGAAGGCGGCGCGCGCGGCGCCGCGGGTGTCGCCATCACTGCCGGAGACGGCGCGCAACTCCTGTTCGAAGGCGGCGGCGGCGGGGATCTGGCCGACGTCGAGGCGGCCGCGCTTGCTCAGGTCGATCGCGCCCTCGATGATGCCGACGGCCAGCATCGGGCGCAGGTCGGGCAGCAGCGTGACGACCGCCTCCTTCTGGAAGCCCGAGGCCGACAGGCGCAGGCGCACGTCGCCCGCCTGGGCCGGCGGCACCAGGTGGAACACGGCCTTCCCTTTCTCGATGAAGGCTTGCAGGCCCGCTTCGGCGGGGTTGAGGTCGGCTTCGACCCAGCGCCCGGCCTCGGTCTCGAGGGTGACCTGGGTGCGCGCGCTGACCGGCACCCCGGCGGCGTCGGTCAGGCGCACGGTGACGGGCACCGGCGTGCGGCCGTCGGCGCGCGCGCCGCTGGGCGCCTCGAAGTGCACGATTCCCAATTTATCGGGGGCGACCACGCTGATTTCGACCGCCTTGCCGCGCACGTTGCCGAAATCGTCGACGACATCGAGGCGCAGCGTGTTGGCGCCCGGCTTGAGCACGATGCCGATGTATTCCCATGCGCCGGCGCCGGTGCGGGCCAGCGTGGCCTTCTTGCCGACCCGGCGCCGGTCGACCGGCTGGCCGTTGACGCTCAGCTGCAGCACGGCCGCGGCCGGGCCCTTGACGCGCACGTTGACGCTTTGCGCGGGCAAGGTGTCCTGGTCCTTGAATTCGACGAAACCGGGCACCGCGTCGAGGTTCGGCAGCAGCGTTTCGAGGTCGACGCCGCCCGGCGCGGCCGGCGGCAGCAACGCGCCGGCTGCCGCGCCGGCGGCGACGCCCGCGGCGCCGAGGCTGCCGCCGGGGATGTTTTGCTGGTTGCCGAAACTGCCGCCCTGCTGCAACCCGCCGAGGGTGCCGGTCCCGGTGCCGCCATTGATGAAGCTGCCGTTGGCGGCGGCGGCGCCGGCCGGCGCGCCCGGCATCCCGATCAGCGGGCGCGACGACTGGTTGGCGGCGCCGGCCTGCAGGTCGCCCAGACCGTTGCCATTGACCTGGCCGGCGGCGGGCATGCCGCGCGTGTCGCCGCCGGTCACGACCAGGCCCTGCGGATCGAGGCGGGTGCGCACGGCCGCCTCGGCGTCGGCGTCGGGCCGGCCGCGCGCGGCCTTGCGGCGCGCCTCGACGTCCTTCAGCACGGCCTGGTCGGCACAGCCTTCGAGCGGGAAATTGGCCTTGTGCCATTCGCCCTTTTTGAGGTCGGCGAAGCGGTCGAACGCGGTGCCGGCATTGCGGTTGTCGAGCAGGCGCGCATGCGCGCCCGGCGGCAGCGTGGTCTGGTCGAGCCGCACCACGTGGGTGACGGGTTTGAGCCCGTACAAACTCCATTTGCCTTCGCCGTCGGTGACGACGTTGGTGCCGTCCTCGAGGTAGAGGCGCACGCCGGGCACGCCGACTTCGTGCGCGCCGTCCTGGGTCGCCGCGCCGCCGCACGCCATATAGACCTTGCCGAACAAAAAGGCTTCGTCGGAAAACACGCCGCCGATGATCTTGACGGTGTGGCTGGCCGTGTTCGAGCCGACCTTGCTCGACGCGCCCGAGGCGGTGGCGCGGTTGACGGCGGACTGGCCGACGGTGGCGCCGATCCCGACCCGGACGCGGTAGCGCAGCACGGCGGACTTGCCGTTTGCGAGCTGGTAGGCCGGGAAGCTCCACTGCAGCGCCGGCCCCTTGCCGCCCTGCGGATCGTCGGCCGCCAGCTGGTCGAGGCGCGCGCTGGCGCCGATGTAGGCGAAGCCGGCCGGCAGCGTGTCGGCGAAGCCGAGGCCGCCGATATCGCGCCCGGTCTTGTTGGTGACGGTGAGGCTGTAGTCGACGAATTCGCCGAGTGCGACCTGCTTTTTGTTGCCCTCCTTCTTCAGGACCAGGCCGGTGAGCGTGCCGAGGTCGAGCGGGATATGGTTGTGCACCGCCTCGCAGGCGCTGCCGTCCGGATTGACGCCGGCCACGAGCGCGAGATAGTGGGTGGTCGGATCGGCCGCGGTCGGCGGGGCGGCGTTCGGCACGATCGCGCCGCAGCCGGCGTAGGCGCCGGGCGCGGCGGGGATGCGCTCGGAGCGCGCCGTGTAGACGCTGCCGGCCGGCGGCGTGACCGCGACCCCATAGGTGCACAGGCCGGCCACGGGCGGCGACTTGAAATAGAACTGCCAGGCGCCGTCGGCGCCGGTGGCCATCGAAAGGCTGCCGTTGGCATGGTAGGTGTAGGCGCCGCTGTCGCCGCCGAGGATCTCACCCTGCACGATCGGGCCCGCGGCCCCGGCGGCACAACTTTGGCGCGTGAGCGTGACCGTGGCGCCCGCGATCGGCTTGCGGCTGAGCGAGTCGTAGACCGTGCCCTGCGGGTCGACCAGCAGCGATTGCACCGACGCCGCGGCGGCCGAGGTCAGCAGCTTCGGGGTCAGCCCGCCTTGCCCGAACGAGGCGGCCCAGGCCTTGTTGGTGGCGACCACGCGGGTGCCGGCGGCGAGCGTGTTCTGGCTCACGCGCACCGTCAGGCGCAGCGTTTCGCTCTGGCCCGGCTGGAGCGAACGGTTGCCGTCGACCAGGCTGAGCGCGGTTTCGGTCGGGAATTTGTACGGGTCGGGCGAGCCGGCCTTGGCGGCGTCGCAGCCGGCGCGCCCGCTGAAACCGGCCGAGGGCACGAGCAGATTGTTGGCCGCGCGCACGCCGCCGACCAGTTGCCAGGAGGCGATCGCGCCGCGCGGCGCGGTCTGTTCGCCGAAGGTGCAGGCCAGGTTGTCGATGACGCGCACGTTGGGCGCGCTCGCGGTGCCGTTGTTGGTCACCGCGAAGGCGTAGTCGATCTCGTAGACGCCCGGCGCGACAATGCGCGGCACGCCGGCGCTTTTGACGATCGCCAGCAGCGGCAGTTGCGCGCTCACGGGCGTGGGCGCGGTGTTGTTGTTCGGATTGCCGTCGCCGTCGGGGTCGGGGTCGGCGCCGTTTTGGGCGTCGTCGACGACGCTGGCCCCTGCTCCGGCGGCGGGCGCCGCCAGCGCCTTGGCCATGCTGTACAGGGGCTCGGTGCGTCCATTGATGCTGAAGCGCGCCTTGAATTTCACGGTCACTTCGGAATCGGGCGGAAATACGGCCCCCGCTTCGAGCAGGCTTGCAAGGGAAGCGCTGCCGTCGAAGCCGCGGTCGACGGCGGCGATGGCGCCGCCGCCGCCGGCCAGCGCGAGCGTGCCGGGCAGGATGGTGTAGCGCCCCTCCGAGGGCATGCCGGGGAGCGCCGCCAGGTCTTGCAACTGGACGTCGTAGAGCCAGGTGCTGCCGTAGTTTTTGACGCGGATGCTGAAGTCGACGTCGGCGGTGCCGTCGGGCGCGCCCGTCACCGGGTCGAGATTGGGGATCGGCACGCCGGCCTGCTTGGCTACGCCGATGCGCGCGGCGTCGAGGGCGACCACGACGGTGTTGGAGCGGGCGCTGTCGGCCGCGGGACGGCCGTTGTCGAAACTGGCGTGGGCGGCGTTCTGGACCGCGCCGGTGGCGCCGGCGAGCACCTTGACGCCGAATTTCATCTGCATCGACGCGTTCTTGGCGAGCCCCGCCGGCAGGCCGATCGCGACCTCGATCGCCGAAGCGTGATCGGCCGCGGCGTCCGAGCGGTACACGTAGTTGCCCTCGCCCGGCATGCGGAACAGGCGCAAGGCGCCGGCGGCGGCGCTGTGCAGCGTGCCCGGCATGTATTGGGTGCCGGCCGGAACCATATCGCGCACGAGCAGCAGCGTTCTCGGCACGCCGTCGACCGTGACCTGGATGCCGTTGACGCGGCCGAGCGCGAGCGCGTCGCGGGTGCCGATGTTGGTGCCGGCGACCACGAAGTCGATGCGGGCGGCGCCCGGAACGACGAGGCCGTTGGTGTGGGCCGATTTGGTCAGCGCGAGCACGGCGACATCGGCGATGGCGACGCTGTCGTGGTTGGTCGCCGCCTGCGCCTGCAGGTCGGTGCTGGCCGACAGCGCCACACAGGCGCTGCCGTTGGCCGCCAGGGGCAGCTGGCCCTGCACGATGAGCACGGCCATTTCGCCCGCCTGCAGCGTCAGCGCGCCCCGTGCGCCGAGCGCGATGGGCGCTTCGCCGGCATCGGCGATGCCGTTGTTATTGATGTCGTGCACCAGCTTGAGGGCCGAGAGCGTGAGCGTGTGCGTGCCGGCGCAGCCCTTGCTGTTGCTCAGCGCGAAGCTGTAGCCCGAACCGACGTTGCCCGTGTTGGTCAGCACATGGCTGAGCGCGACCTGGACATTGGGCGGGCGCGACACGCTCTGGTCCTGGGTCAGCAACAGCGCCTCGACCGCCGCGACGCTCGCGTCGACCGGGTTCGATTCGATTTCCTCGGCCATGGCGTGGCCGGCCGGAATATAGCTTGCGAGCGCGATATTGCGGATGTGGGTCGCGCCCGGCATCGGCCCCGCGAGCGCCATCGCACACCCAAGCAGCGCAAGCGCGACGCCCGCGCCCGCCTGCCGCAAGCGGCAGCCGAGCGTGGGCGGCCTCGTGCTTGTTTGGGTATCGATATATTTGGTCAACATTGCATTGGTTCGCTCGCCAGTCCCCCGTGGCGGCGCGCCGAGGGGGTGTTTGTCCGAGCTTTTACCAAAGGCGTCGCCTGACGCCTTTGGTAAAAGCCGGGGTGTCGCCACCCCGGCCCGGGTGTCCGTCGAAGGACGCCCGGGGTGCACATAAGCAGGCTGCTTACTGATTGATCTTGACCGCGAAGTCGAGCTGGGCGGTGCCACCCGGCGCCACCGTGTTGGCGGTGCTGCCGCAGCTGACGGACGAAGCCGATGTGGCGTAGTTCGCAGCGGTCGTCAGGGCCGGGGTCACGTTTGCGGACTGGCACTGCGTGGCCGGCTGGGAAGCGCCGCTGATGGCGGTCCAGGTCGGCACCGAATCGCTGATGAAGATGTTGTTCACTTGCGCCAGGCCCTGGTTGGTCGCAATGACGCGGTACAGGATGCACTGGCCGGGCTTGCCCGAAATCGGCGTCGCTGCGAAGCCGGCATCGGCGATGCCGTCACAGAGGGCGTCGAGCGCCTGGGTTTTGTCGAGGCGGATCTGGCCGGTGACGATGGTCGAGATGTCGGTCGCGCTCGCCGTGTTGCAAGGGATGGCGTTGCCCGAGAAATCGGCCGTCACGGTCACGGTCGCTTGTGCATTGGCCAGGGCGCCGCCCGGTGCGAACACCTTGACGAAGTAAACCCGGGTCGAAGCGACAGCCAACTGGCCGGCCAGCGGGCCGGTGATCAGCGGATCGGTGCTCGCATCGTCGAACACGCCGTTGCCGGTGTCCCTGTACAGGGCGACGGTCCAGCCGGCAAGCACTTCGGTAGCCGGCAGCGTGGCCGTCACGGTGTAGGTCTCGCCGGCGCCGGCGGCGCACATGCCGCTGCCGGTGTTGGCCAGGCTATGGGTGTAGGTCACGGAACCGCCGGCGGCGACTTGGCCGTTGTTGTTCGGGGCCAGCGTTGCCGTGTAGGTCAGGACCGGCGCGCTCACCGTCACCGCGTTGTACAAGGTGTCGATCACCGTGCCGCCGTTCGAGCCCGTGCCCGAAACCTGGAAGTAGACCGGCTGGGTGCCAAGCGCCGCGTTCGCAGGTGGCGTCAGACATGCGACGTAGTCGCCCTGGGCACCGGCGGCCACGCTCAGCGAGGTGATCGCTGGTGCGGCGGCGCAAGTGGCGGCGGTGGTGCCGGAGGCGGTGTACTTCACCGACCAGCCCGCAGGCAGGTTGCCCGGGAAGGCGCTGCTGCCGCTGCTCGAGAGCGAGTAGCTGACCATGGCGCTGTCGTTGTTTTGCACGAACAGCGTGAAGGTCGTGGTCGAACCGGCCGTGATGGCGTTGGTGGTGGTTGGCGACACGCTAGGGCCGACGCCCGAGTCACCGCTGCCTGGCGCCGTGCTGCCTGCGGCCGTGGCGGTCAGGTCGACCAGCGGACCGGTCACCGCACCGAGCACTTGACGCGTGGCGTCGGTGCTGCCCGGATTGCCCGAGGAGGTACCGGTCACGGTCAGGCTGAACGGACCGGTTGCCGCGGGCGAGGCGCCCGGAATGGTGGCCTTGACGATGACGTCTTTAAAGCTGTTGGCCGCGATCACGCCGGTGTCGATGGTGCTGTTGCTGTTCGAATCGGCCAGCGGGGTCGAACCGTCGGCTGCGTAGAACTGGTAGGTGGTGCCCGACGGGAAGGCGGTGCCGCCGGCCGTGCCTGGGCTGACCGCCAGCAGGTCGACCACGTCGGACGCGTTACCTTCGTTCCAGATACGCACGGTGTACGAGACCTGGCCGCCCGATGGCGCGCTCGCCACGCGGGCCGTGTCGTCGCCTGCGGTGGTGTTGCCGTTCGGGGTGCCGGCCGTGGTGTCGGTGTTGCCGGCGCCGGCCACGAGCTGCGCGGTCGAACCGAGCACAACCTTGTAGGAGCCGGTGACGGTGAACGGCGCAAAGTTGGTGAAGGTGGTCAAGCCGACAGGTGCCGCCGCGGTCGCGAGGGCGGCATTATTCGGATTGTAGTTACCTTGGTTGTTGGTGGTGCTGGTGCCTACGGCAGCCGTGTTGTTGACCAACACGACGAAGCTGACGCTGCGGGTCGTGTTGACCGGCACGGTGTTGTCGACGAAGGTGAGCACGTTGCCGGAGACCTGGAAGTCGACGCCGGCTGGATCGCCGCCGGCGGCATCGCCCATGGCCACGCCGGGTGAATTGCTCCAGACCGCGGAACCGGCGACATACGTGATACCGGAGGTTGCGCCGGCGCCGATCGTGTCTTGCAGGTTGAAACGGCCGCTCGCGCCACCGGAGTTGCTATACGAGAAGGTATAGACGGTGTATTGGCAAGTTGCGCTCGAGCTCAGGCCGCCGGCCCAAGTGGTCGAACATGCGGCGCCCGACGAGCGTTGGCCCGTGCTGGTCGCCACCGGCCATGCGCCGCCGCCTGGGGCGGTGGTGCCGGACGCGGGCAAGGTGAGCGACTTGGTCACATTGAAGGCCGCCTGCGTGGTCAGGTTGACCTCGTCCTTGTTGGCCGCGCTGCTGTTGGCGGCGGTGTACAGGCTGGTCGTGACCGGCGTCGCCGTGATCGTTGCCGTATCGAATGGCGTGGTCGGCGTGAGTGCCGTCGACGGGATGGTGTAGGCGACCACAAAGCCGAATTGGCCGTTGTTGCCGTCAACCGTCTGGGTCGGGACGGTACAAGTGTTGGTGGTCGTGGTGATCGAGCACAAGGCGGTGACGGAGTCGGCCACGCCGTTGAAGTCGGCATCGGGGTAGACGGCGATCTTGCTGACGTTGCCCAGGTCACCCTTGACGGTGATGTTGAAGCCGTCCGAGCCGTTACCGGTGTTGGTCAGCACGTGCGGCGCGATGACGGTCGCCGAGGCGGCGCCGATCTTGGTGTTGATCACGGTGGTGGTCACGCTGCTGACGGTGTCGAGCGTGAACGAGCCGACCTGCTGGACCGTGGTGTCGACCCGGTTCGAGGTCGTGATTTGCGAATTGCCGTTCGGGTCGAGGTAACTCGCCGATGCCTGGTTGCCGATGACGGTGTTGGCCGGCGGCGCGACCGCATACGCGATCCCGCCGATTGCCACGAGGGCGCTCGCGAGCGCCAACGCCACCATGGTCAGCCTGTTCCTGCCAGGGCCTTTAGGTTGGTGCAGTATTGAAACTTCCACTTTAACTCTCCAAGAAAAAAAACTTCGATCACAGCTGCAAGTTCAAAGCCACGGTTACACGATGAAATCGCGCAATCCGTGGCCAAAATGTTTACTTCGTCTTTGTGGTTTGAGGCGCGGCAGCCGGCGGTGCCCGCGGCTCGACCGGCTGCGCGCCGGCGTTCACGGTCGGCACGCCGCCCTCGACCTTGGCGCGCGCGCGCACGGTGACACTGGCCCCGGCCTTGAGCTGGCCGATTTCCCAGCGCAAGGAGCGGTACTCGTTGTAAGGCACGGGTTCGGGCTTGCCCGCGGCGCCATTGCGCATTAGCGGCTCGGCGGCGAATTCGCCCTGCTTGGCCGCGGCCTTGACGATCGCCCCGCCCGGCTTGGCGCTGTTGGGCAGATACTCAAGCCCCTCTGGAATCGGCAGCCCTGCCAGCAAGCCCTTGACCGGCAGCTTGCTGTTATTGGTGTAGGTGGCCTGGTATTCGATCACATCGCCCGGACGGACCGACTTGGCGTCGACCTCGCGCTCGCGCCCGCCCGCACCGGTGACGATCTTGGTTTGGGTGAGGCTGACCGAAACGACCGGCTTTTCCGCCGGCGTTGCCGGCGCCGGCGCCTTGGTTTCGGCGAATACAGGTAATGCCACGCACAGCGTGAGCACTGCGGATATCAGCTTGTTTTTCATTGAAACTCCTTATTTATATTTCATGACAGCGCCACACAAGGGCGTTACGCAGCACATTGTGAGCAAGCCCACTCCAAACGAATCGGTACTTACAGTACTGAACAAAAACTACGTCAGTGATATTAAAGACACAAATTGCATTATTATAATTACAATGGTTGTTGCTTGGCTGGCATTGTACATTGCCTAATGGAAAAATAAAAGGAAATTTGTTGCGACTCAGCAAGACAGCCATGCGCCATTCGACAGCGGGTCGGGCGACAGGCGTGTTTTGACTAAGGAGTCGCTGCGCAGGGGCGTGGCGGAGCGGAGTTTCGGCAAGCACGGTCGTAAAACTGCGCGACGTCTCGCTCGATGTGGGATATTGGGACTAGGGTGAAATACTTACCGTTAGTCGTTCCGGGCGGAATTGTACAATAGAAACATTGTGTAATGGAAGTGGTTTTTTGATATATTTGTTGACGAACGCTTCGGTCGATTTAACAACCACAGTGTGGTTTTACACAACCGGCCAAATATGGCGTACATCCGGCAGAAATCGTAAAACCAGAAACCCAAAAACATAAGGACATCGCCCTCACGCATGCGGCGGCGCGAAAGGGGGCAATGGCCTGGATTGGCGCCTAAGACGCTTCAGAAGTCGCGTCGAAGAAAATTAAATACCAAAAAAACATCATCGTCATCGCATGCAAGGCTGTCGCGAAAGGGGGCAATGGGTTGGATTAACGTCCAAAGACGCTTTAGAAATCGCGTCCAGAAAAATTAAGCAAGAAAACCAACATCGTCCTCGCGCATGGCTCGGCGCCCCCGCGTTGCCCCATAGAACAGTTGCTATGAGCTGCTGTTCTATGGGTCACCGCATGCGAGGCTGTCGCGAAAGGGGGGGCAACGCGCTGGAATTGGCGACTGAGACGCTTCAGAAATCGCGACGGAGAAAATTAAATA
>JAZKIN010000022.1:0-4295 GCA_040384885.1 Pseudomonadota bacterium
CCATAGAGCGCAAACGTTCTATGGGTCCCCGCCTCCGCGAGGACGATGTTGGTTTGCGGTATTGGAAGTTAACGATTTCGCGATTTCTGCTAAATCAAGCGGCTCAATTTGCGTTTTGCGACAGCCTCGAACGCGGTGGTGCCTGCGCCACCCCCAATAGAACGTTAGCTCTGAGCTGACGTTCTATGGGGGTGGCGCAGGCGCCACCGCGTTCGCGAGGTAAGGTATTAGAGGCCAGTGATGTCGCGATTCCTGCCAAGTCAGGCGGCTCATTTTAAGTTTTGCGACACCCTCGGAGGCGGGGAGGCATGCCTCCCCGCCTGCGCGAGGACGATGTTGGTTTGAGGTATTAGAAGCTGGTGATCTCACGATTTCTGCCAAATCAAGCGGCTCATTTTAAGTTTTGCGACACCCGCATTCGCGAGGACGATGTTGGTTTGACGAATTGGAAGTTAGCGATTTCGCGATTTCTGCCAAAAAAAGCGGCTCATTCTAAGTTTTGCGACACGCTCCTTCGCGAGGACGGCGCGGTTTGGGCCTTCACCAAAGTTCTTCGCGTTCGCGGTTGCTGCCGCTTTGCATGCCAACATCTCATGTTGGGCATTGGGTCCCGCCTGCACCGGCCGGGCGGCTGGTGCAGGGTAGGGTTCGATACCGCTAGTGCGCCGGCACCGGCACGCCGGGCAGGTTCGGCATGTTGCCGGTCGCGGCGATCATCGTCACCATCATGACGGTGTCGCCGAAATAGGTCGGCTTGATCGTGATGCCGCCGTTGGCGTAATCCATGCCCGGCACCTGCACCCGCATCCAGTCGTACATGCGGTTGAGCCATTCCTGGTTGCGCGCGTCGGTCATCGCGCCGACCGCCATCGAGCCGATCATATTGCGCTGGCCCCAGCGGAAGGTGCCGGGCGTTTGCGTGCCGTTTAGCTCGTAGCTGTACATCACGGTTTGCGGGTTGCCGGTGGCGGTCGCCGTGCCGCCGAGCCTGGTATTCAGCCACGCGGCCTGGCGCGCCGGCATCTCCTGCGCCAGCGTCGGGCTCACGCCGGGAATCGACTGGTTGACGTGGGCCGCGTTGGCGTTGCCATGCCACAGGTAGTCGATGCCGATGCGCCATGGCACGCGGCAGGCGTCGGCCCCGAAGTTATACCCTTTGCTTGGCTTCAGGTACTGGTTCGGTCCGTTCTGGGTCAGGAAGGTGTACGGCGTGAGCGCGGTCGGGTTCTTGTCGAAGAAGTAGTCGAACATCTTGTAGGACGCGCGCAGGGTGTTGTCCCACTTGACCGCGCGGGCGGCGTCCGAAACCGCCTTGAACTGCTTCATGTAGCCGACCATCGCGTACGAGCTCATGGTCATGGTGGCGGCGTTCTCGGGCGAGGTCAGGTTGGGCTTGTCCGAGCCGCCGATCAGGTACGAGGGATTCGCGCCGCGGTTGTGGACGACGTAGGTTTGCAAGCCGTTGAGGATTTTTACCGCTTCGGCCTTGTAATTGTAGGCGCCGTCGCTGCCCCATTTTTTGTCGGCCACCAGCAGAGAGTAGGCCGCGTCGAGGTCGCCGTCGGGCGCGACCCACGGGTCGTTCACCGTGCCGTCCGAATTGATGCGCCAGGCCATCAGGCCCTCGCCGACGCTGCCGATGAATTTCTCCTTGCTCTTGTAATAGGTCAGCAGGGCGTCGAAGTCGGCCTTGCCGGTGTTGGTTTCGTTGGCCATGTAGACCGAGATCAGCATGCCGTAGCCCATGCCTTCGGAGACGGTCTCGCCACGCTCTTCGGGCTTGTAGACGCGCATGCCGTTGGGGCCGGCGCCGGCGGTCGTCATGTAGCTCGCGCGCCAGTATTTGTACATGGTGTCGACGTCGACATTCTTCTGCGCCTGGCTGTAGTTGGTTGGCACGATGCCGCGCCCGTAGCCGACCGCGTACGGGAAGTTGAGCGGCGTGGTGACGGTGGCGCTCAGGTATTCGCCTTTTGAAGGCCCATGCACGCGCAGCGAGCGGACGCGGTATTCGTAGCGGGTCAGCGGCGCCAGGCCCTGGTCGAAATAGCTGCGCGTATGGCCGTCGAGCTGGCTGACGGCGCTCCATTGCTGGGTGCCCGCCGGGCGCCGCTCGACCACATAGCCCCAGGCCGACGAAGGTTTTGCGGTGAAGCTGATCGCGGCGCTGTTGGCGCTGGCATCGTAGACGACGGCCAGGTTGTCGGGCGCGCGCACGTCGGCTGCGGCGTGGCCGGCAAAGCCGAACAGGGCGATCAGTGTGGCGGCGCTGCCGCGCAGGAAAATTCGCTTGTGCTGGTTCATCTGAAAGTCTTTCGTCGTGGTCTAGGCGGAGTGAATGGGACGGATCGCAGTCGGCCGGCGGGCGCAGGTGCTGTGGATGAGTTGGCCCTTTGGCGGCGACAGTGCCGTGCCGCTTTTCCTGATTGCTGCGGCTGGCAAGAAGCGATCATGCGCCCTCGGCCGGCCGCCACAAATTGCGAAATTATGGTTTCAGCTAACGTTTCTTGATAGTCAAGGCGGGGGCGAAACGGGGGTGTTGTTTAGGCGCCAATTCGCAGCCGCGCTTTTGCGCAGTCGGGCTGAAGAATTCCACAAAGTGTGGGGTGCGCGACGGACGGACGTGGTCGAGCGGCTTCGCGTGGCAGCGCTATTTCTTTTTCGCTTGCTGCACGGAATACGGAAATCTCGCCGATTGAAATTTGGCAGCGCCGCGCGCGACCTCGGCCGGATTTGCTCGAGCTTCAAGAACTTATCCGAACGCGGCCTGGGTCTCCGGGTCCGGCGCGGGCGACGCCTTCGGGGCCGGCTTTACGAGCAACAGATGCCGTGGCAGCACGCTGAAGTGGAGCGGTGTCGCCAGCACGTTGACCTCGCCATCGGTCGCGACCTTGATGCGGCCGCGGCGAGCAAAGCCGCGCTGCTTGACCGTGAGCTTGCGGAAGCTGAAGGCGCGTAGTTCATCGGCCTGGTGTAGCCGTCCGAGCGCGCCGCGCAGCATCAGCCACAGCATGCCGAGCCGGCCCACCGGCCGCGGGGCCACCGCCGCCAGCTTGCCATCCTCGATCTCGCCCGTCAGCGGCAATCCGAGCCGCTCGACCTGGAGCGCATTGTTCCCGACAAACAGCGTGGGCGTGCGGATGACGGTTTCGCGCCCATCGACTTCGAGGCTGATGCGCAGATAACGCGTGGAGCCGAGTGCGGTTTTGAGCATTGACAGCAGCGCCACCAGGCGGCTGCGTCCGTACTGGCCCTTGTCCCGTTCGCGTTCTTCGAGCACCGTCGGGTACAGCCCCAGGCTGGCGTTGACCAGGAAGATGCGCTGGTTGACCATGCCCACCTGCACGGGATGCAAGGAGCCCGTGAGCAGCGCCTCGACGGCCTCGCCGAGGTCTTCGGGGATGCCGTGGGCGCGGCCGAAATAGTTGAAGGTGCCTTGCGGCAGGACCCCGAACGGGCAGCCGGCCGCGACCGCTTTTTGGGCGACCGCGTTGATGGTGCCGTCGCCGCCGGCCGCAACCAGTATGCCGCCCACGTCCACGGCGATGGCCGCCATGCGTTCGGCCATGGCGTCGAGGCGGGATGGCTCGTCGAGCACGGCCAGCTCGAATTCGCGTCCGGAACGGCTCAGGGCTTCGATAATGATGGCGCGCTGGCTTTCGGTTTCCTCGTGGCCGGACCCGGCGTTGAGGATGATGAAAAGGGGCGCGTTGTCGCAGGAAAGCTCGGAGGGCATGGTGCCTGTGCTTTCGATGGCATCACCGTGCCGGGATTCACGCCTCAAGAGGGGGCGCCAAGCTTGCGTTTAAGGTCGGGAATGCGCGGGCCGACTTCCTCGATGGCCATGGCGAGCTGCTCGCGCGACACGCCGAATTGCTTCGTCCAATACTCCAGCTCGGCTTCGACGTTGACGTTAACACGATCGTAGTCTTGCGGCCCCGGCTCCAATACATTGTCTGACACGGTACTCTCCCTTGAAACGCCCGAGCGTTGTTTCGCGTAGGGTGCCCTAACCGGGCGCGGGTGACAGTACGCTTGCGCACATAGCGTGCGGTAGGGAGGGAATATGCCAAGCCAAAAAGCTAAACCTACATCGACCTCGCGAAGGCGGTGGCCCATGCGAGGCTGTCGCGAAAGGGCAGCAGCGCGCTCAATTGGCATTTAGGACGCATCAGAAACCGCGTCGCAAATATTGAATATTATTAAATTGAGCCGCTTGATAGAGCAGAAATCGCGACAAGACGAGCCTCGAATAACCTAAACCAACATCGTCCTCGCGGAGGCGGGGACCCATA
>JAZKIN010000023.1:0-104040 GCA_040384885.1 Pseudomonadota bacterium
CCCCCCCCCTCTTTTTCGCAATGGCGCTTATGCCAGTTCGAATTCGGCCGGGTTGACCCCGAGTTCCTTGGCGATTTTTACCGCCACGCGCTTCTCGTTGTCGTCGAACTTGCCGTCGGCCGAGGCGATCGCGATGATCATGCGCACCAGCAGGCGCGCCGCCTCGCCGTTCGATTTCATCTTGCCCAGCGCCTGGTAGGCCTTGGCCTCGCCGATGTCTTTGTCGAACTCGAGCTGGCTGACGTAATCGCCGAAGGCCTTGATCACGTCGCTGGTCGTGAAGATCGACAGCGCGTCGTGCGTCTCGATGAACTTGACCATCTTTTGCTTCTCGTCGGACGAGACGTTGCCGTCGGCCATGGCGATCAGCGCCGAGCCGGCCATCGCCGCGTTCAGAAAATCTTTATTCTTGAACTTCAACGCCTCCGTCTTCAATTCGCCGGCCTTGGTTTTCAAGCCACTAAGAAAATTTGCGAAACTCATTCACATCTCCGGTTTGGTTAAATTGCAATGTTTAATGCGCCGATCTTACCTTATCTGCGGATTGACGCCCACCCGGCACGCGTGTGCCCCGCCGCGCCCGCCGTCGCGGCCATTTATTTCGGGTAAGCAAATTCGCCTTGCCTTATACTCGACGCTGTCCATACGTTCCCAGGCGCATCTTGTGAAGTTCTTGCTTTCGACCTTGTTTGGCATCGCCCTCTGCTGCGCGGCGCCCTGCCGCGGCGCCGACGCCGACGCGCTCGGGGCGCGCATCCAGGAGGCCGCGAAGGTCACCGATAAGGACCGCGCGGCGGGCCTGGCCTTGCTCGACGAAATGCTCGCGCAAACGGGGCGCGACAAGGACCAGGCCGGACGCCGCGCGGTGCAATACGCGCGCTGCATGGTGTTGGCCGACCTCGACCGGGACGCGACGGCCAAACTGGCCGCCTTGATGCTCGCCGAGTCGCGCGCGGCCGGCGACCCCGGCAGTGTGGCGCGCTTCCGCCTGTGCGCCGGCTACCATGCCGGCCGCAGCGGCATGATGGACGCCGCGCTCGAAGGTTACGAAATCGGTGTCAGCGAGGGCCGCCGCCTCGGCGACCGCGAACTGCTCGCGCGCGCGCTGTCGCTGCGCGGCGAGATCCGCGCCAACCGCGGCCTGTACGGCAGCGCGATCGACGACCTCAAGGCCGCCTACGAGCTCCAGCTCGCGCTCGGCAACGTCAACGGCCAGCGCTACGCGCTCAATGCGATCGCCAACCTGTACGCCGACCGCAACGTCAAGGACTACGCGAAGGCGCTGCCGTACTACGAAAAACTGCTCGCCGCCAACACCGAGGAGGGCAACCTGCAGGGCCAGGCCACGGCCCATTTCAACATCGCCAGCACCTACGAGAGCATGGGGCAGCTGGCGCCGGCGCTCGCAAGCTTCCGGCGCGCCCTCGCGCTCGACACCGCGCGCGGCCTGCCCGACGACATCGCCTACGACCAGCGCGCGCTCGCGATCGTGCTCTCCAAGCTCGGCCAGCACGACGCCGCGCTGCTGCTGCTCGAGCGGGTCGTGGCGCATTACGCCAGGACCCGGGATGTCGAGAGCGAGGCGATGGCGCGCCTGTCGCGCGGGGCGGCCTTGCGCCGCGCCGGCCGCTTCGCGCAGGCGCTGCCCGAGATCCGCGCCGCCCTCGCGTATTTCGGCGCCCAGAAGAACCAGCGCTTCCTCGAGAAAATCCACGAGGAGCACGCGCTCGCGCTCGGCGGCCTGGGCCAGTGGGAGGCCGCCTTCGCCGCGCGCGGCGCGCACATGTTGGTCCAGCAGGAGCTGCAGCAACTCATGCTCGACCAACGCATCTCGCTGTTGCGCGTGCAGTTCCAGTCGGAGCAGGCGCGCATGCAAAACGAGGGTCTCGCGCGCGACAACGCCTCGGCCCAGCGCGAACTGGCGGCCGCCGGCACGGTCACGCGCTGGCAGTACGCGGCCCTGGCGCTGAGCCTGGTCGCGATCCTGGCGCTGGTCCAGATGATGGTGCGCCAGGTCCGGCTGGGCGCGCGCATGCGCGACCTGGCCATGATCGACGAATTGACGCGGCTGCCGAACCGGCGCAACTTCATGGCCACGGCCAACGAGGCGTTCGCGCGCGCGCGCCGCGACGGCACCGACATCGCGCTCGCCGGGCTCGACATCGACCTGTTCAAAAGCATCAACGACACCTACGGCCACGCGGTCGGCGACCTGGTGCTGCAGCGCACCGCGCACGCGCTGCGCGTGGCGCTGCGCCCGAGCGACGTGATCGGCCGCGTCGGCGGCGAGGAATTCCTGGTGCTGATGCCCGGCGCCTCGCTCGACGAGGCCGCCGGCGCCGCCGAACGGCTGCGCGCGGCGGTCGCGGCGGCCGACTGCAGCGACCTCGCGCCCGGGCTCGAAGCGCACATCAGCATCGGCGTGACCGCCCGCGCCGGCGCCGACGACCAGCTCGAGGCGGCCATCAAGCGCGCCGACGGCGCCATGTATTGCGCCAAGCAGGGCGGGCGCAACCGGGTCGAGCGCGGTTGAGGGGCGCGCGCCGCCGGCTGCGACCGGCGCGCGAACGAACCCGGCAACAAGACCGCTACCCTGCACGCGTCCCCTTCAAGAAATGGGACGCCCGCGGGGACGCCCGCGGCCGACCTGCCAAGGCGCCGGCGGCGAGGGCCGCCGGCGCCTTGCGCCCGCTGTCAGGAATCGAGGCGCAACTGAAAGCGCTGCTCGGGCAGGCCGCGCACGCCGGCCAGCGTGGCGCTGAACAGGCCGCCGGCGGACGGCTCGGCCGCCAGCGCCGCCGCATCGAGTCCCACGCGTGCGCTCGTGACGTAGGCGGTGTCGAGCTCCGGGCCGCCGAACGCGACGCAGCTCGGCTGCGAGGCCGGCAAGGCCAGCTCGCGCAGGACGCTGCCGTCGGGCGCGTAGCACACGACCCGGCGCGCGCCCCACAGCGCATTCCACAGCCGGCCGTCGGCGTCGATCGTGGAGCCGTCCGGCTCGCCGCCGGCGGCGCCGAGGTCGGCAAACACGCGCGCCGCGCTGACGGCGCCGCTGGCAGTGTCGTAACTGCAACACCGGATCTTTTTCTCTGGCGAGTCGCAGTAGTACATCGTGGCGCCGTCGGGGCTGAAGCAGATGCTGTTGGCGATCCCGACGTCCTGCAGCGCGAGCCGTTCGAGCGTGAGGTCGCGGTTGAGCCGGTAGAAGCCGCCGATCGCGGGACGCGGGTCGGCCTCGTTGAAGGTGCCGAACACGAAGCGGCCCTGGCGGTCGACGCGGCCGTCGTTCAGGCGCGTGCCCGGCAGATGCGCCTCGACCGCGCAAATCGGGGTCAGCGCGCCGCTCGAGAAATCGAAAAACGCGAGGCGCGACGCGAGCCCGAGCAGCAGGCGGTCGTCGTCGGCGGTCAGGGCGAAGCAGGCCAGCCGTTCGGGCATGGCCCACTGTTCGGTCCGCCCGCTGGCCGGGTGGTGCGCATACAGCGTCGCGCCCAAAATATCGGTCCACAGCACCCGCTCGCTGCGTTCGCACCACAACACGCATTCGCCGAGCATGTTCTTGCCATCGACCATCAACTGCACATCGGCCTGCGCGTCGACCCGCGCATCGACCCGCACATCCACCATTGAATCGAGCATTCTGAGGTTCTCCAAATAAGCGATGGCCGCTACGGTGTCACACTTTTTACCGTTGCGCAACCCAAGCGTGCGCGCCTGCGACCTATGCAATATTCGTATGCTTTGCTCGCAATTATTCATATTTCCGATCTAGCTAGCTTCCGTACACTAGGAGCCATTGACGACCAGACACCGAATCCTCGACTTATGAAAATCACAAAACTGACCACGTACCGGGTACCACCGCGCTGGATGCTGCTCAAGATCGAGACCGACGAAGGCGTCTTCGGCTGGGGCGAGCCGGTCATCGAAGGGCGCGCCCGCACCGTCGAGACGGCCGTGCGCGAGATGGAGCCGTTCCTGATCGGGCAGGACCCGGCCCGCATCAACGACCTGTGGCAGGCGATGTACCGCGGCGGTTTCTACCGCGGCGGCGCCATCCTCATGAGCGCGATCGCCGGCATCGACCAGGCGCTGTGGGACATCAAGGGCAAGACGCTCGGGGTGCCGGTCTACGAACTGCTCGGCGGCAAGGTGCGCGACAAGATGAAGATGTACAGCTGGGTCGGCGGCGACCGTCCGTCCGACGTCATCGCCGGCATCCGCAAGCTGCGCGAGATCGGCATCGACACCTTCAAGATGAACGGCACCGAGGAATTCAAGATGCTCGACAGCGCGCGCGCGGTCGACGAGGCGGTCGGGCGCATCGCCGAGATCCGCGAAGCCTTCGGCAACGAGATCGAGTTCGGCATCGACTTCCACGGCCGCGTGGCCGCGCCGATGGCCAAGGTGCTGCTGCGCGCGCTCGAGCCCTACCGCCCGCTGTTCGTCGAGGAGCCGGTGCTCGCCGAGCAGGCCGAATACTATCCGCGCCTGGCCGAGTCGACCTCGATCCCGCTGGCCGCCGGCGAGCGCATGTACTCGCGCTTCGAATTCAAGCGCGTGCTGCAGGACGGCGGCATCGCGATCTTGCAGCCGGACGTCTCGCACGCGGGCGGCATCACCGAATGCGTCAAGATCGCGGCCATGGCCGAGGCCTACGACGTCGCGCTCGCGCCCCATTGCCCGCTCGGCCCGGTCGCGCTGGCGGCCTGCCTGCACGTCGACTTCGTCTCGCACAACGCGGTGCTGCAGGAGCAAAGCATGGGCATCCATTACAACCAGGGCGCCGAGCTGCTCGACTACGTCAAGAACAAGGAAGACTTCCGCATGGACGGCGGCTACATCGCGGCCCTGACCAAACCGGGCCTGGGCGTCGAGGTCGACGAGGAGCGCGTGATCGAGGCGAGCCGCAACGCGCCCGACTGGAACAATCCATTGTGGCGCCACGAGGACGGCAGCGTCGCCGAGTGGTAGAGCGGCCGCGGCGCCGGGGCGGGCCGGCCGCCGCCGGGGCATAGCGCCGGCGCGGCCGGTGTCGCGTCCGTGTCACACCAAACGAAACAATCAGCAACACGTCTGGCCGCGCGGATGCAAGCGGTCCAGAATTGCAGCACCAGTTACGCGGGGACACCCGGACCGACGCGCAACCATCCAGGCGGACGCGAAACCAACAATCGGAGACAGAAATGACAACACGCAGAACAACCTTGAGCGCGCTGGCCGGCGCGGCCCTCGCGCTGTGCGCCCTCGGCGTCGCCCAGGCGGCCGAGCCGGTCAAGATCGGCTTCCTCGTCAAGCAGGCCGAGGAGCCGTGGTTCCAGGACGAGTGGCGCTTCGCGTCGCAGGCGGCCAAGGACAAGGGCTTCACGCTGGTCAAGATCGGCGTGCCCAACGGCGAAAAGATGATCGCCGCGATCGACAACCTGGCCGCGCAAAAAGTGGCCGGCTTCATCATCTGCGCGCCCGACGTCAAGCTCGGCAAGGCGGTGCAGCGCGCCGCCAAGCGCAACAACATGCTCGTCATGTCGGTCGACGACCGCCTGCTCGACGGCGCCGGCAAGCCGCTCGAGACGGTGCCGCACATGGGCATCTCGGGCTACGAGATCGGCAAGCAGGTGGGCCTGGCGCTGGCCGCCGAGGTCAAGGCGCGCGGCTGGAAGCTCAGCGAGGTGGGCCTGCTGCGCGTGGCCTACGACCAGCTGCCGACGGGCCGCGAGCGGACCATGGGCGCGGTCGACGCGCTCAAGGCCGCCGGGCTGCCGGCCGCCAACGTGGTCGACGCGCCGCAGGCCAAGACCGACACCGAGTCCTCTTTCAACGCCAGCAACATCGCCTTCACCAAACAGCAGGGCTTCAAGCGCTGGATGGCGGTCGGCCTCAACGACGAGGCGGTGCTCGGCGCGGTGCGCGCCGCCGAAGGGCGCGGCATGCGGCGCGAGGCGATGATCGGCATCGGCATCGGCGGCAGCAAGACCGCGCTCAACGAGTTCGCCAAGCCGCAGCCGACCGGCTTCTTCGGCACCGTGATGCTCAGCCCCAAGCGCCACGGCTACGAGACCTCGGTCAGCATGTACAACTGGATCACGACGGGCAAGGCGCCGGCGCCGCTGACGCTGACAGCCGGCACCCTGATGACCCGCACCAATTACGTGCAAGTGCGCGCGCAACTGGAGAAGTGAACCCCATGCTGCCCTATCTGCAATTTGACAATGTGTCGAAGCTGTTCCCGGGCGTGACCGCGCTCGGCGGCGTGAGCTTCGAGGCACATGCCGGCGCGGTGCACGGCCTGCTCGGGGAGAACGGGGCCGGCAAGTCGACCCTGCTCAAGATCCTCGGCGGCCAGTACCGCCCGGACGGCGGCCGCCTGTTGCTCGGCGGGCAGGAATGCCATTTCGGCTCGGCCAGCGACGCGATCGGCGCCGGCATCGCCGTGATCCACCAGGAACTGCAGTATGTGCCCGAGCTGACCGTGGCCGAGAACGTGTTGCTGGGCCGGCTGCCGACGCGCTTCGGCATCGTCGACAAGGCCAGGGCCAACCGGCTCGTGTCCGAGCGGCTCGCGAAAATCGGCGTCGAGCTCGACCCGCAGGCGCTGTTGGCCGACCTGTCGATCGCGCAGCGCCAGATGGTCGAGATCTGCAAGGCCGTGATGCAGGACGCGCAAGTGATCGCCTTCGACGAGCCGACCAGCAGCCTGTCGCACCGCGAGACCGAAATCCTGTTCCGGCTGGTGCGCGAGCTGCGCGCCGACGGCCGCACCCTCATTTATATCTCGCACCGGCTCGAGGAGCTGTACGCGCTGTGCGACAGCTGCACCATCTTCCGCGACGGGCGCAAGGTCGCGACCCATCCCGTGATGGCCGAGGTGCCGCGCGAGCGTTTGATCAGCGACATGGTCGGGCGCGAACTGTCCGACATCTACGACTTCCAGCCGCGCCCGGTCGGCGCCGCGCGCCTGCGCGTGCAGGGCATGGCCGAGGGCTGCGATTTTTCGGTCGGCGCGGGCGAGGTGCTCGGCTTTTTCGGCCTCGTGGGCGCCGGCCGCAGCGAACTGATGATGCAGTTGTACGGCGCCGACGCGCGCGCGCCGGGCAGCGTCACGCTCGACGGCAAGGCCGTCGCCCACGGCAGCCCGTCCAAGGCGATCGCGGCCGGCATCGTGCTGTGCCCCGAGGACCGCAAGGAGCAGGGCATCCTGGCGCACGCCTCGGTGGCCGAGAACATCAACATCAGCTGCCGCCGCAACGGCCTGCTCGGCGGCGTGTTTTTACGGCACGCGCGCGAGGCGGCGCTGGCCGACGAGTTCATCGCGCGCCTTAAAATCAAGACCCCCAACCGCGAGCAGGAGATCCGCCTGCTCTCGGGCGGCAACCAGCAGAAGGCGATCCTGGCGCGCTGGCTGGCCGAACCCGAGCTCAAGGTGCTGATCCTCGACGAGCCCACGCGCGGCATCGACGTCGGCGCCAAGAACGACATCTACCGCATCATCTTCGAGGTGGCCGCGCGCGGCTGCTGCGTGATCGTGGTCTCGAGCGAGCTGCCCGAAGTGCTGGGCATCGCCGACCGCGTCTGCGTGATGCGCGACGGCCGCATCGTCGGCGAGCTGGCGCGCGCGGACGCCACCGAGACCGAGGTGCTGCGCCTGGCGCTGCCCGACGCCGGCGCGCCCGGCACGCCACCCGATACCGCACCCGATACCCCACCCGATACCTCGTCAAATACCGTCCGGAGAACCGCATGAGCACCATCCCATTGACCACCCCGGCGGCGGCGCCGGCGCGCGCACGCCGGCGCGCCATGCTGATCGAGTACAGCATGCCGATCGCCTTCGTGCTGTTGTTCGGGCTGCTCTCGATCACGGTCGAAAACTTCTTCTCGGTCACCAACATCGTCGGCCTGACGCTGTCGGTGGCCCAGATCGGCATGGTCGCCTGCACCATGATGTTCTGCCTCGCCTCGCGCGACTTCGACCTCTCGGTCGGCTCGACCATCGCGTTCGCCGGCGTGCTCGGGGCCATCGTGCTCGAGCGCAGCGGCAGCGTGCCGCTGGCGATGCTCGCCGGCCTCGGCGCGGGCGCCCTGATCGGCACCTTCAACGGCGTGCTGATCGCCTACCTGCGCGTCAACGCGCTGATCGCCACGCTCGCGACCATGCTGATGGTGCGCGGGCTCGCCTTCATCGCCTCGCAGGGGCAGGCGGTCGGCATCAACGACGACGGCTTCATCGACTTCGGCGACGCCCGCATCTTCGGGGTGCCGATGCCGGTGCTGGTGGCGGCGGCCTGCTTCGTGGTGTTCGGCATCCTGCTCAACCACACGGTGTTCGGCCGCAACACGCTCGCCATCGGCGGCAATCCCGAGGCGGCGCGCCTGGCCGGCGTCAAGGTCGAGAAGCTGCGCGTCTGGATCTTCGCGCTGCAAGGCTTCGTGGTCGGCCTCGCGGGCCTGATTTTGGCGGCGCGCATCACCAGCGGCCAGCCGAACGCGGCCCAGGGCTTCGAGCTCGACGTGATCTCGGCCTGCGTGCTCGGCGGCGTGTCTTTACAGGGCGGCAAGGCGCGCATCTTCGGCGTGCTGATCGGCGTGCTGATCATGGGCACGGTCGAGAACGTGATGAACCTGCTCGACGTCGACGCCTTCTACCAGTACCTGATGCGCGGCGTGATCCTGCTCGCCGCGGTGCTGCTCGACCAGCTCAAAACGCGCGGCGAGCGGCACTAGGCGATTTTTCCAGCGAAAACGGAGGACAGCGCCGGGAAGAGTCGTAGCAATGCATAGCAAACGATGGCGGATATTGCGGCGTGGAATAGTTTCGCTAAGACGGGCTCGGCAGCGCGGGAGCGGGCGTGCCGCACGGCGCGGCCAGCCCCTCTGGCAAACGTGCTCGTTTGGCGTCGCGTTTTGTCTCATTGCGTCGCATCGTGTCATGGCTATCAGGAACCGCCGTCGACCGAAGGCAAAACGAGACAGAATGCGCACAAAAATGACAGCAAACGGGTATGAATGCCAGAGGGGGCCGGCCACGCGCGCCCCGAGGGCGGCCGCAGGAAATCTACTTCCAGACCTGGCCGCCCGCGCCAAGCGCCCGGTCCCGATCGCCGCGCATGGCTGACGCCCGCTCCGACCGTTTCGTGCGTTCGCACCTCAAGACCCGGCACCTGGTCCTGCTGGTCGAGCTGGGCCGGCACGGCTCGATCATGCACGCGGCCGAGGCGTCCAACCTGACCCAGCCGGCCGCGTCCAAGCTGCTCGGCGAGCTCGAACACGCGCTCGGCGTCCAGTTGTTCGAACGGCTGCCGCGCGGCGTGGCCCCGACCTGGTTCGGCCAGGTCATGATCCGGCGCGCCGGCGCCGCACTGGCCGAGATGGACGCGGCGCACCAGGAGGTCGTCGAGCTGTTGTCGGGCCTGCGCGGGCGGGTCGACGTCGGCGCCGTGCTCACGCCCTCGGCCAGCCTGATCCCCGAGGCGGTCAGCCTGCTCAAGACGCGCCAGCCGCGCGTGCTGGTGTCGATCAGCGTCGACACCAGCAAGCTGCTGGTGCAGCGCCTGCGCGGCGGCGAACTCGACATCGTGGTCGGGCGCATCCTCGACACCGGCGCCGCAGCCGAGCTCGATTTCGAACCGATCACCGACGAACCGCATTGCGTGATCGTGCGCGCCGGCCACGCCCTGCTCAAAAACGGCAAACTGGGCTTGCCCGAGCTCATGCGGCAGGGCTGGATCCTGCCGCCCACCGGCTCGATCCTGCGCGACCGCCTGACCGCGCTGTTTTTGTCGAAAGGCCTCGAGCCGCCGGTCGAAACGGTCGAAACAATGGCGCTGCCCGTGGTCGCCGGCCTGCTCGCCGGTTCCGACATGGTCGCCGCGCTCCCGCGCGAACTGGTGCTGCCCTATCTGCAGAGCGGCATGCTGGCCGTGCTGCCTTTCGAGCTCGGCCTGCGCATGGATGTGTACGGCATCATCACGCGCCGCGGCCATCGGCTCTCGCCGGGCGCCGAGGCGATGCTCGCCACCTTGCGCGAAGTGTGCGCGCGGCGCCATCCCAAAACGAGCTGAGCCATATGATTCCGGCATACTTCTAATCAAATATGCAATTTGTTTGATATTGCTCGTTTCGGTACCATGGCGGGGTGGGGCAGCAGCGAGACACCGGCCGGTCGGCGCCGGCAAGCGAGCCCGTTTCTTGTGAGATTGACGATGACTATGATTCCTGCGCATGCAGACAAACTGCTCGGCATCGACTGGGGCACCAGCAACCGGCGCGCCTATCTGATCGAGCGCGGCGGGCGCTGCCTGGCGCGCCACGAAGACAACCAGGGCATGCTGGCCGTCGGCGGCGCCTTCCCCGCCTCGCTCGCGGCGCTGAGGCGCAGCATGCAAGTCGACGACGCGGTGCCGGTCGTGATGTCGGGCATGGTCGGCTCGGCCAGCGGCTGGCAGGAGGTGCCCTACCTCGACATCGCTACGCCCCTGACCGAACTGGCGGCGCGCCTGGTGCCGGTATCGGGCCACGCCGGCTGCCTGATCGTGCCCGGCTACTGCTCCCGGGTCGACGGCGTCGACGTCATGCGCGGCGAAGAAACCCAGTTGCTCGGCGCGCTCGCGCTCGGCGTGGGCGACGCCACGATCATCCTGCCCGGCACCCACAGCAAATGGGTGCAACTGCAAGCCGGCCGCATCGAGCGCTTCGCCACCTTCATGACGGGCGAGTTGTTCGCGATGCTCGCCGCCGGCGGCACCCTGACGGCCATCATGGCGCCGGGCGACGAAGACGAGGCCGCCTTTGCCGCGGGCATCGCGCAGGCGCGGCTGGGCCTGCCGTTGTCGCAAACCCTGTTCGGCGCGCGCGCGCGCGTCGTGGCCAAGGACATGGCGGCCTCGAAGGCGCGCTCCTTCGTCAGCGGACTGCTGATCGGGACCGAATTCGCCGCCTCCGGCGTCGGCGCCGGGGCCCAACTGAACATCCTCGGCTCGGCCGCGCTGGGCGCGCATTACGCGCGCGCCGCGCGCCACTTCTGCGACGCGCCGAAGCTGCTCGATCCGGACGCCGTCTATCTGGCGGCACTCACCCACCTTGCACGGAGCACAGCATGAAAAAATTTATCACCGACACATTGCCCCTGGTCGCGATCCTGCGCGGCCTCGCGCCGGCCGATGCCGAGGCCGCGGGCGCGGCCCTGTTCGGCGCCGGCCTGCGCCTGCTCGAAGTGCCGCTCAACCGGCCGGGCGCGCTCGAATCGATCGCGATCCTCGCGCGCATGGCGCCGCCGGACGCGCTCGTCGGCGGCGGCACCATGCTGGCCGTGGCCGATGTCGAGGCCGTGCACGCGGCGGGCGGGCGCCTCATGGTCTCGCCCAACTGCAACCCGAGCGTGATCGCGCGCGGCGCCGCCCTCGGCATGCTGTGCGCGCCCGGCGTGGCGACCCCGACCGAGGCGTTCAACGCGCTCGAGGCGGGCGCGCACGCGCTCAAGATATTCCCGGCCGAGATGGTCGGCTATGCGGGCCTGAAGGCGCTCAAGACGGTGCTGCCGGCCGGCACCCCTGTGTGGCCGGTCGGCGGCGTCGCGCCGCACACGGTCGGCGAGTGGGTCGCGGCCGGCGCGACCGGCTTCGGCATCGGCGGGCAACTCTACACGCCCGGCACCGCGCCGGGCCTGCTGGCGGCGCGCGCAAGTCAATTCATTTCTGCTTGGCAATCTGCGATAAAATAGTTTTAGATTTCGAACAAATAAGAAGAAAGGCAGCGCAATGGAATTCGCCAGTTATCCCAGCCTGGCAGGGAAAGCCGTGTTCGTCACCGGCGGTGGTTCGGGCATCGGCGCGGACATCGTCGGCGCGTTTGCGCGCCAGGGCGCGCGCGTCGCGTTCGCCGACCGCGACCGGGAGGCCTCGGCCGAACTGCTCGGCAAGCTAAAAGGGGCGGTCGAGCACCTGCCGCACTTCGTCGCCTGCGACCTGAGCGACATGGCGGCGCTGCGCGAGGCCGTGCTCGAGGGCGCGGCGCGCTGCGGCGACTTCGACATCCTCGTCAACAACACCGCCAACGACCAGCGCCACGATTTCCTCGACGTCACGCCCGAGTATTTCGACGCCAAGCTGGCCATCAATTTGAAGGTCGCTTTTTTCGCGGCGCAAGCGGTGGTGCCTGGCATGGTGCGGCGCGGCGGCGGGGCGATCATCAACCTCGGTTCGACCGGCTGGAAGAACAAGGTGGCCGGGTATCCGGTCTACGCGACCAGCAAGTCGGCGGTCAACGGTCTCACGCGCAGCCTCGCGCGCGAGTACGGCAAGCAGAACATCCGGGTCAACACGCTCACGCCGGGCTGGGTCATGACGCCCAAGCAGCTCGCGATGTGGGTCGACGCCGAGGCCGAACGCGCGATCGACGCGAACCAGTGCCTGCCGGGGCGCATCGAGGGCAACGACGTGGCGAGCATGGCCTTGTTCCTGGGCGCGCACGACAGCCGCATGCTGACGGCGCAGGAGTTCGTGGTCGACGCCGGATGGACCTGAGGGGTCCGGTTACGCTGTGCGGGCCGCGGCATGATCACAGCCTAAGCGTCGAGCACCGACGTCGCGCAAAAACCGCCACTTTCATGTGAGCTCTCCCGGCGTGGGCGCGTCGGCGCGACCGCAAGCGTGCATTTGTCAAACGGGGAAGGCACGCCCCCGCTAGTTCCCGGGTCGCCGCCCGCACCGTTCCCACCACCGGCGCAGCGCGATCGAACTTGCGTCCGAATCGACTCGCGGCGCCCGAACACGCCATAGCACGCCATAGCACGCCATAGCACGCCATAGCACGCCACAACGCGCCACAGCACGCTGCATCCCCCTTTATCACCCTTTATCACCCGCAGCCACCCCTGCGCCGGGGCCGCCCCTGCACGCCCTCGCAAGGTCCGCGGCCCGCGCCACAAACGTGAAAATCACGCTTTCTCACACATGAATGTTAAAACCACAAAAACGCGGTGAAACTTTTAAAAGCGTTGAAAATTGGGCGGAATTGGGATTTAATGAATTTCCCAGAAGGAATTAATGCCGATTTTGTAGAAGTGGGAGGATTGGTCGGCGGTGTGCTTGTATGGTTCCGGACACGGTAACAACGGCCCATTTATTAATCGAGAGATGACATTACTCATATGCATCCACAATCCCCGGTGAACGAGCACGCCGCGCCTGCGAGCGGGCTTGCTGGCATCATTTCCCTGGCCTGGCCCGCGGTCACGGCGACCGCCTTTGCCGCGTTGCCGGCACTAAATCATGGTGGCGTGTTGGAATGGTGTGCGTTTGCCGGCGTCGCTTGCGCCTCTTTCTGGGCCGTCTGGACGGTTCGCAAAAATGTGCACCACGCCGCGATCGAGGCGGAAAAAACGCGCCAGTCGACATCGGAACACATGAGTTCGCTGATGCGGGGTGTGTTGCCGGTCTGGCAGCGACACGTGCAATTGGTAAAAGGCGAATCGGAAACCGCGGTCAACGCGCTGCTCTCGAGTTTCTCGGCGATTGTGACGCAGTTCGACGGCGCCGGATTCATCGGCGCCGGCGGCAAGTCGTCCGCCGACACGCAGCAGGCAAGGATCAACTTGATCAGCTGCTGCGAACGCGATCTCGGACCGGTGATCGACAGCCTGGCGTGCATTGTCGCGAGCAAGGTCGAATTGCTCAAACTGCTAGAGCGCGTGCAAGGCCTCGCCACCGCCACATCGGAGCTGCAGGATCTGGCCGGCGACATCGGCCGGATCGCGGCCCAGACCAATATCCTTGCGATTAATGCGGCGATCGAGGCTGCGCGTGCAGGCCATTCCGGCCGCGGATTCGCCGTGATCGCCGCCGACGTGCGGCGCCTGTCGCTCGATTCGGCGGAGGCCGGCAAGCGCATCACGCAAAGGATCGGCAGGATCGGCGAAATCGCGGGAAGCATGAAGCTCACGATCGATGCCGCGGAAAACATCTCAAAAAACGATCTCAAGGCCATCGCCACGTCGGGCCAGATGGTCGACGAGGTCTTGCGCCGGATACGCGAAATGGGGACATCGGCCGACCGCATGCGCGAGCAGGGCAATGAGATACGCGCCGAAGTCGAAAACCTCCTGGTCTCGCTGCAATACCAGGACCGCATCCACCAGATTCTCGATGTCGTCGAGGCCGACATCGGCCGCATGCAGGAGATGGTCGCCGCGCCGGGCGCCCAGCCCCCGGCCGCGCACGAGTGGCTGGGCCGGCTGGGCGAGCACTACACGATGGACGACGAACGGAGCATGCACGCGGGATCGAAAGCGCGCAGCGGCATGCGTGCCAAGCATGAAGTCGAGTTTTTCTGACCAGGAAAAAAACCAGTCGCATTCAAACGCATTTAAACGCATGTAAACGCATGTAAACGCATGTAAACGTAAACAAAGGCAGGCGCAGACCAATGAAAAAAACAATCATGGTGGTGGACGACTCCTCTTCATTACGTCAAGTGGTCGGCATTTCATTGCGGGCCGCCGGCTACGACCTGGTCGAAGGATCCGATGGCCTCGCCGCGTTGGCAAAGCTCGACGGGCGCAAGATCCATCTGATCATCAGCGACCTCAACATGCCGAACATGGACGGCATCGGCTTTGTCAAGGCGGTCAAGGGCATGCCGGGCTACAAATTCACGCCGATCATCATGCTTACCACCGAAACGGCCGAAAGCAAAAAGCGCGAAGGCCAGGCCGCCGGCGTGCGGGCCTGGGTCGTCAAACCGTTCAAGCCCGAAGCGATCGTCAACGCGGTGCAAAAACTGATTCTGCCGTAGTCCGCGGCGCGCTCCCATCAACGGGAAATCCGATGAAGAAGAAAAGCAAACACGATCCTGCCGGCGCGGCGCCATCCCTGCTTCAAATCGATGGCGAGATGACGGTGTACCGCGCGGCCGAGCTCAAGGAACGCATGCTGGGCATCCTCGAACATCCAACGGATCTCGAAATCGGCCTGTCGGGCGTCACCGAGATCGACTCGGCCGGCATCCAACTGCTGCTGCTGGCCAAGCGCAGTGCCGCCCACCGCCAACGCAGCTTGCGTTTGACCGGACACAGTCCGGCCGTGATCGATGCCTTCGAGCTGCTCAACCTGGTTGGCCATTTCGGTGATCCGATCGTCGTCCTGCCCGGCCACTAGTTTCTCGAACTTCAGATCGCTTGCATAGATACCAGGAGAATCCCCATCAACGAGACGCGCATGCCTATGGATAGCGGACTGAGAAGTTTTATCGTCGAAGGCCGAGAGTTGCTCGACGACATGGAAAAGGCCTTACTGTCGATGCGGGACGGGGACGCCGATCCCGAGACCGTCAACGCGATTTTCCGCGCGGCGCACACCATCAAGGGATCGGCCGGATTGTTCGGCCTCGAGCGCCTGATCGCATTCACCCATGTTGTCGAAAGCGTGCTCGAGCTGGTGCGCAACGACGCCCTGCGGCTGCAGGCCGAGCTGGTCTCGCTGCTGCTGGCATGCCATGACCACATCGCGGGATTGCTCGACGGCGTGGAGGCGCACGGTACGGACCGGGATGCCGCGCCCGTCGAAAGCGGCCTGCCTTTGCTCGCGGCCTTGCAAGCCTACCTGCCGCCCGACGCCGCCGCCGGCACCGGTATGGCGGTGCGGGAAGCCGATGCCGAATCCTTCGAACGGATCGGCGATCCCGTCGCCCACGGCGATGCCTGGCACATCTCGCTCAGGTTCGGGCCCGAGGTGCTCAAGAACGGCATGGACCCGCTCTCCTTCCTGCGCTACCTCGGCACGATCGGCAGCATCGTCGACATCATCACCTTGCACTCGGCGATTCCGGCGCCGGCCGAGATGGACCCGGAGCTGTGTTACCTGGGATTTGAAATCGCGTTCAAGAGCGATGCCGACAAGACGGTGATCGAAAGCGTGTTCGAGTTCGTGCGCGACGATTGCAAAATCCACATCCTGCCGCCGCGCAGCCGGACCTCCGAATACATCCGCCTGATCCGCGACGCCGCCGACGACCATACCCGGCTCGGCGAAATGCTCACGCGCTGCGGCACTTTGACCCAATTCGAGCTCGACGACGCCTTGCGCTTCCAGGCCGAGAGCGCGCCGGTCCAACCGCTGGGCGCGATCCTGGTCGACCACGGCCTGGTCATGCCGCCCGTGGTGGCGGCCGCGCTGGACAAGCAAAAAATGGTGCGCAGCACGAAATGCGCGGAGGCGAGCTCGATCCGGGTCGACGCCGACAAGCTCGACCGCCTGATCAATCTGGTCGGCGAACTGATTGTCGCATCGGCAAGCACCAATCTGATCGCGAGGAACGCCCAGCACCTGGCGCTGCGCGAAAGCAGCGCCATCCTGTCGGGGCTGGTCGAAGAGGTCCGCAACAGCGCGCTGCAGCTGCGCATGGTGAAAATCGGCGCCAGCTTCAACCGCTTCCAGCGGGTCGTGCGCGATGTCTCGGCCGAACTTGGCAAGGAGATCGAGTTGCTCACCAGCGGGGAGGGCACCGAACTGGACAAGACGGTGGTCGAGAAAATCGCCGATCCGCTGACCCACCTGGTGCGCAATGCCATGGACCACGGCATCGAGCCGGCCGCCGTGCGCGCGGCCCGGGGCAAACCGGCCAAGGGCACGATCAGGCTCAATGCCTACCATGACGCGGGCACCGTCGTGATCGAGGTCAATGACGATGGCGGCGGCCTCGACCGCGACAAGATCCGCGCCAAGGCGATCGCCTGCGGCCTGCTCGAACCGAGCCGCCAACTGTCCGACGCCGAACTGCACAAGCTCATTTTCGAGCCCGGCTTCTCCACCGCCGCGGCCGTCACCAGCCTGTCCGGGCGCGGCGTCGGCATGGATGTCGTCAAGCGCAATATTGTCGCCCTGCGCGGCGCGGTCAGCCTCAAAAGCGCGCCGGGCAAGGGCACCACCGTGGTCGTGCGCCTGCCGCTGACGCTGGCCATCATCAACGGCTTCATGGTCGAGGTCGGCACATCGGTCTTCGTCATCCCGCTCGACGCGATCGAGGAATGCCTGGCCTTCTCGGCCGAGCCCGGGCACGACTACGCCAGGCTGCGCGGCGATGTGCTGCCCTTGATCCGCCTGCGCGGGCAGTTCGGCATCAAGGGCTTGCCGGAGCGGCGCGAGAGCATCGTGGTGGTCCGCTGCGCCGGCTTGCGGGCCGGACTGGTCGTCGACAAATTGCTCGGCGAATTCCAGACCGTCATCAAGCCGCTCGCGAAGATGTTCAATCAAGTCAAGTGCATCAGCGGCTCGACCATTCTGGGCAGCGGCGAGGTCGCGCTGATCCTGGACGTGCCGGCGCTGGTCCAGCGGGCCGACCGCGAGGCGGCCGCGTTGGCGGCCCCGGACGCATTCGCGGTGCTCGCCGATTAGCCATTCTCACTATTTTTTCGAATGATGAAAACCAGGGGACACATAAAATGTTTGCAAATATCAAGGTCAGCGTAAAACTCATCTTTGGATTCCTGCTCGTGGCCGCCGTCAGCATCGTGGTCGGCCTGGTCGGCATTTCCAATGCCAGCCACATCAACGAGATGGCGGCCGACCTGTACGAGCGCGAGGTGCTGGCGCTGTCGCACATCAAGGAAGCGAACATTGACCTGCTCTACATCGGCCGGGCCCGCAACGCCTTCGAGGCCGCGACCTCGCAGGAGGAACGCCAACAACAAAGGGAGATCATCAATAAGAGCACCGAGCTGCTGAGGAAAAACATGGCCGAGGCCAGGCCGCTGTTCGTCACGGAACGTGCGAAGGAGCTGTTTGCATCGTATGACAAGCTGTTGGACAGCTATCAAAAGGAGATGCAAAACATGCTCGCCCTGGCGGCCGCCGAAAAGCTGCACCAGCGCAACGAAGCCTTGAACAAGTCGGCCGCGATCGTGTCGAAGGATGCGGATGATCTCGATGAGATGTTGAGTGAACTGAGCGACCAGATGGAGGCGCGCGCCAAGGAGGAGGCGGGCGAAGCGGCCGCCTTGTACCAACAGGGCCGCACGATCATGATCGCCACGATGGTGGGCGGCGTGTTGTTGGGGATCTTGCTCGGCTTTGTGATCAGCCGCAGCGTGACCCGGCCGCTCGCGCAGGCAGTGCAGGCGGCCAACAGCCTGGCCGAAGGCGATCTGACGGTCAGGATCGAATCGGGCTCCAGGGACGAGATCGGCCAACTGCTGCACGCGATGCGCAGGATGATCGAGAAGTTGTCGCAAGTGGTGCGCGACGTCAACGAAGGCGCCGACGCGCTGGCCAGCGCCTCGGAGGAGGTCAATGCCACGGCGCAGGCCTTGTCGCAAGCGTCGAGCGAACAGGCCGCCGGGGTCGAGGAAACCAGCGCCTCGATCGAACAAATGACGGCATCGATCGCGCAAAACACCGAAAACGCCAAGGTCACGGACGCGATGGCCACCAAGAACGCCCACGAGGCGACCGAAGGCGGCAGCGCCGTCAAGGCCACGGTCGCGGCCATGCAGCAGATCGCCAAGAAGATCGGCATCATCGACGATATCGCCTACCAGACCAACCTGTTGGCGCTCAACGCGGCGATCGAGGCCGCGCGCGCCGGCGAACACGGCAAGGGCTTCGCGGTGGTGGCGGCCGAAGTGCGCAAGCTGGCCGAGCGCAGCCAGATCGCGGCGCAGGAGATCGGCGAGGTCGCCAGCAGCAGCGTGCAGTTGGCGGAAAAAGCCGGCAAGCTGCTCGACGAGATGGTGCCCAACATCAGGAAAACCTCCGACCTCGTGCAGGAAATCGCGGCCTCGTCCGAAGAGCAGTCCTCGGGCGTGGGGCAGATCAATGCGGCGGTCGGACAGCTCAACCAGGCCACCCAGCAGAACGCCTCGAGCTCCGAGGAGCTGGCGGCCACCTCGGAGGAGATGAGCAACCAGGCCGAACAGTTGCAGCAAGCGATGGCCTTCTTCAGGCTCGAGGTGCGCGAGCAGGCGCGCAAAAAGGACACGCGCAAGGCCGCCCCCAAGCCGGCCCTGCCCAGGCGCGAGCAGGCGCGCATGGCGCCGCACGCCGGCATCCATTATGAACATGCCTTCGACGAAACGCAGTTCAGCAAGTATTGACAGGGGGCCGCAATGGGTGCATTGACGCAGTTGGACCGCGATACGGCGGGCGCCAGGACGGCCGATGCGGACTCGTCCGCCACCGGGCGAAACCAATACCTCACTTTCATGCTTGGCGGCGAAGTGTTCGCCATCGGCATTCTCTCGATCAAGGAGATCATCGAGTATGGCGGCTTGACCGAGGTGCCGATGATGCCCGATTGCATACGCGGCGTCATCAACCTGCGCGGGGCGGTCGTGCCCGTGATGGATTTGTCCGTGCGTTTCGGCAAGCAGCCGATCGAGGCGACCAAGCGCACCTGCTTCGTGATCGTGGAGATCCATAACGGCGAGGCGCAACAGGTGATCGGCGTGGTCGTCGACGCGGTCAGCGCGGTCATCGAGATCGGCGCCGACCAGATCGCGCCGGCGCCCAACTTCGGCGCCAGGATACGCCGCGATTTCATCGCCGGCATGGGCAAGGTCGGCGAACGCTTCGTCATTTTGCTCAATGTCGAAAAGGTCTTGTCGACCGATGAACTGGGCGAGTTGAGCGAGTTCGACGACGGCGCGGCGGCGCAGCCCGACCCGGCGTCGGCGGCGCAGTGATGGCCGCGCCAGCACGGCTGCCAGCCCCGGCCCGGCGTGCGGGGAATCCGTGCCGGGCGCTTGCCGCACGAACTTGACATGTCGACCCTCACCATCACCGACCAGGAATTCGCGCAGTTCCAGCGTTTTATCTTCGATGTCGCCGGCATCAGCCTGTCGCCGGCGAAGAAGGCGCTGGTGTGCGGACGCCTCGCAAAACGGGTGCAGCACTGCAGCGCGAAAAGCTACGGCGACTATTTCCGGCTGCTCGCGCGCGAGGGCTGCGCCGCCGAAATGCAGATCGCGGTCGACTTGCTGACCACCAACGAGACCTACTTTTTCCGTGAACAAAAGCATTTCGATTTCCTGCGCGCGCGCGTGCTGGAGATGAAGAACAATGCACAGCCCGTGCGCCTGTGGAGCGCCGCCAGTTCGAGCGGCGAGGAGGCCTACAGCATGGCGATGGTGCTGTCCGACTGCCTCGGAAATGCGGCTTGGGACGTGGTGGGTTCCGACATCAGCGTGCGGATGCTGCAGCGCGCGCGCGTCGGCCACTACACCGAAGAGCGCGGGCGGCTCATCGCGCCGGCCTATCTGAAGCGCTTCTGCCTCAAGGGCATGGACCAGCAGCAAGGCACCTTCCTGGTCCAGCGCGAGCTGCGCAGCCGCGTCCAATTCATGCAGGTCAATCTGAACGCCGCCCTGCCGCGCCTCGGGCCGTTCGACATCATCTTCCTGCGCAATGTGATGATCTACTTTAACGGCGACACCAAGCGGCAGGTCGTCGAGCGCGTGCTGTCCGTGCTCAAGCCGGGCGGCTATCTGTGCATCGGGCATTCCGAGAGCCTCAACAGTGTGACCACCCTGGCAAGGCCGGTGGCGGCGTCGATCTACCAGAAGCCGGCATGAGGGCGTCCGGCCAGATCGACATCTTCCTCCAGCCCGGAGAATATTTCCTGGCCGATGCGAACTACCGCATCTGCACGCTGCTCGGCTCCTGCGTCTCGATCACGCTGTGGCACCCGCGGCTGCGGGTCGGCGCCATGTCGCATTTTTTGCTGTCGAGCCGGCCCACGCCGCCGGCCGGACAGCCCAACGCGCACTATGGCGACGAGGCGCTGTGGCTCATGGCGCAAGAGTTGGACAAGGCCAAGGTGCCCTTGAAGCAATGCGAGGCGAAGATCTTCGGCGGCGGCAACATGTTCCCGAAGCAGTTGCGCGGCGGCGCCGGCAACATCGGCCAGCAGAACGGCGAGACGGCGCGCCGGCTGCTGCGCCAATACCAGATCCCGGTGGTCTCGGAGAGCCTGTTCGGCGTCGGCCACCGGAAGATCATCTTCAACGTCGGCACCGGCCACGTCTGGTCGCGCCAGATGAAGCTGCTGGAAACGGGCGCGCCATGAACCGCATCACCGTGATGGTGGTCGACGACTCGGCCGTGGTGCGCCAGGTCGTCGCCGGCCTGCTCAACGCGGACCCGAAGATCGAGGTCATCGGCGTGGCCGCCGACCCCTTGCTCGCCATGGAAAAAATGAAGCAGCAATGGCCCGACGTGCTGGTGCTCGACATCGAAATGCCGCGCATGGACGGCATCACTTTTTTGCGCAAGATCATGCAGGAGCGCCCGACCCCGGTGATCATCTGTTCGACCCTGACCGAGGCCGGTGCGCGGACCACGATCGAGGCGCTGGCCGCCGGGGCGCTGGCGATCATCCAAAAACCGAAGCTGGGCATCAAGTCGTTCCTGAACCAGGCATCGGACGATCTGGTGGCGGCGGTCAAGGCGGCCGCGCGCGCCAACCTCAAATTGCTGGGCGCGCGCGCGCTGCCGCCGCCGCCGCCCAAGCTCAGCGCCGACGCCGTGTTGGCGCACGGCGCCGGCGGGGCGATGGTGCAAACGACCGAACGCGTGGTCGCGATCGGTACCTCGACCGGCGGCACCCAGGCGCTCGAGGCGGTGCTGACGGCCTTGCCGCCCACCTCGCCCGGCATCGTCGTGGTGCAGCACATGCCCGAAAAATTCACCACCGCGTTCGCCGCCCGCCTCGACAGCGTGTGCCGGGTGACGGTGCGGGAGGCGAAGGACAAGGACCGCGTGCTTCCGGGCCAGGTGTTGATCGCGCCGGGCGGAAGGCATTTGCTGCTGCGGCGCAGCGGCGCGCAATACCGGGTCGAAGTGCTCGACGGTCCCTTGGTGAACCGGCACCGGCCCTCGGTCGACGTGCTGTTCCGGTCGGTCGCCAAATGCGCGGGCGGCAATGCGATGGGGATCGTGATGACCGGCATGGGCGATGACGGCGCCGCCGGATTGCTGGAGATGCGCAAGGCGGGCGCGACGACCATCGCCCAGGACGAGGCGAGCTGCGTGGTGTATGGCATGCCGAAGGAGGCGCTCAGGCGGGGCGGGGTCGAGCGCTCGGTGGCGCTCGAGCGCATTGCCAAGGAAATCATGCAACAGCAGTATCTATAGGCGGCGGGCAACGCGCTTGGCGGCCACGGCCGGACCGCGGCGCCATGCCTGCCGCTATTGCGGCGGCGGCTGCAGGCGCGCGGTCTTGCCTTCGATGAGGACGGCGCTGAACACGCGTTTTTCGGGCGAGTCCTGCTCGTTGCCGATCAGTGACACGAGCATGTCGACGGCCGAATGGGCCATTTTTTGCACCGGCTGGCGCAGCGTGGTCAGCTGGTAGCTGAGCCAGGTCGCCGGCTCGACCCCGTCGAAGCCGGCGACCGACAGCGCCCCCGGCACATCGAGCCCGAATTCGTGGCGCGCCGCGTCGACACAGCCGATCGCCATGATGTCGTTGCCGCAAATGATAGCGTCGGGCGCCTTGCCTTTGGCGTCGATCAGGGCGCGCATACCGTGCACCCCGCTCCGGTAGTCGTATTCGCCGGGCACGATCAGCGGTTCGCGCAGGCCCAGCTCGAGGATGCGCCCGCGCGCGCCGCGCGTGCGCTCCTGCCCCACCACCGAATCCTTCGGTCCGCTGATGATCCCGAAACGCTGGTGGCCGGTCGCGGCCAGCCGGTCGACCAGGTCGCGCGCGCCTTCGATCTGGTCGCACACGACCGCGTTGACCGCCTTCTCCTTGAGCGTGCGGTTGAACAGCACCAGCGGGATGCCGCGCCGCTCGAACTCCAGGATGTGCTCGAGCGAGAGGCGGGTGGCGGCGATCACGCCGTCGACCTGGTACTGCCACACCTGCGACACGACCTGGTCGATGTCCTCCTCGTGCGGCACCGTGAACAACAGGATCCGCATGCCCTTGCTGACGAACTGCTGGCTCAGCTCCGACAACACCTCGGGATAGTATAGATTGGTGAGGTTCGAGATCAGCACCGCCACCAGATTCGAGCGGCGCGTGATCAGGCTGCGCGCCAACGCATTCGGGATGTAGTCGAGTTCGCGCGCGGCCTTGACCACGCGCGCCCGCGTCTCGGGCGAGACGCTCGCGCCCGGCTTGAAATGGCGCGACACCGCCGACTGCGACACCCCGGCGAGCAGCGCGACGTCGTACGAGGTCGCGCTGCGGCCCTTGCGGGCGGGGGCGTCGGTTTTCGGCGCGGGGGGCTTTTTGCTGGCCATGAAATTCGGTTATGGGTTGTCGGTGGCAAAGTATAACGCAAGCGCAATGCCACTGCATCCGGTTGCAACGCCGTTCGGCCAGAGGGCGGCGTGGGGCGCGGCGCTCTTTTTACAACAATTTGCCAAAACGTTTGACTTCGAATGCAATCAAGGTCTATTATTGATTCAGATCAAGCGCCGGCCTGAAGGCGCTTTCGCTAGCACTGACGGCCCCAGCAATTCGGAATGACTTCGGATGCAACGAGGCGCAACGCTGGTCGGTCAGGTCGAGCTTCATGTATTTACTCCATCTCGCACGAAAGAATTGAACGAATGATCAATCTGCCTTTCTCGCTACCTTCAAGGCCGCCCGTGACGCGCATCCGCAAATGCGACGTCGCCGAGCTGCGCGCCCCCGCCGGTCCGCGCACCCAGCCGATGCGCGGCTTCGAGGACCATTTCGTCGACATCGTCGACTACATCGTGCGCATCACCGACGAGATCTGGATGGAGCGCGCGGTCGGGCGCATCTACGACACCTACGATACCAGCTGCACGATTTATTCGTCGTACGGCGTCGTGCGTTCGGTCGAGGAGGTCATCGCCGGCACCATCACGACGCTCAACGCGTTTCCCGACGGCGAGATCCACCACCTCAACGTGGCCTGGAGCGGCGACGAGGACGAGGGATTTTACACCTCGCACCTCGGACACAGCCGCTCGACCCATGTCGGGCGCAGCAGCCTCGGGCCCGGCACCGGGCGCCGCTCCTCGATCCGCTTCGCCGCCGATTGCATCACGCGCGAAAACCTGATCCACACCGAATGGCTGATCCGCGACAACGGGGCCCAGGTGCGCCAGTTGGGCTTCGACCTGCACGAGGTCGCGCAGCGCGCGGCGGCCAACGACACGCTCGAGCACTTCATCGTCTCGCCCGAGACCCGGCTCGAGGGCCAGATCCCGCGCCGGCTGCTCGACCTGCCGACCGACACGCTCGACGGCTGGGCGCGCCACATGTTCCACAACATCTGGAACCTCAAGCGCTTCGACTGGCTCGCGCGTTACTACTCGGCCGTGGCCACGGTCCATGCGGGCGGCGGCCGCGTGGCCCAGGGCGTGCGCAACATCGGCGCGCTGTACCTGCACATCCAGGCCGCAATGCCCGACGGCGTGATGCGGGTCGAGCATGTCTGCCACAGCGAAGAAAACGACGGCGTGATCGTCGCCGTGCGCTGGGTCTACGAAGGCACGACCGCTCCCGGCGGGGTGCTCGGCGAATGCCCCGCCGGCAAGCAGGTGTTCATGATGGGGGTGAGCCATATGCGCTTTGCGGGCGACCGGATCGTGGAGGAGTGGATGATTTTCGATGAACTGGGCGTGTTGGTGCAGGGGTACCGCAAATGAGCCAATGGAACGACCACCCGCAAGTGCTGTCGCCCGTCGGCCGCCGCTTTGCCGAACTGATCGAAGAAGGCCCGCGGCGCCAGGAGCTGCCCGGCTATGAGGCCGTGTACCGCGACTTCGTCGACTACATCGTGCGCTGCACGCACCGGATATGGGAGCAGAAGGACATCGGCCTGTGCCGCACCCACTACAGCGAGGGCTGCGTGATGCACACGCTGGCCGGGCCGCAGGTCGGCTGCGAAGTGGTGGTGCAGAACACGATCGGCGCGTTGGCCATGTCGAGCGACCGCCAGGTCATCGCCGAGGACGTGATCTGGAGCGACGAGGGCGACGGTAACCTTTACAGCTCGCACCGGATCGTCAGCAGCTCGACCCATCTGGGCGACGACGCCACGCTCGGCCCGGCCAGCAGCCACGAGGCCGGCGCGCGCACCATCGCCGACTGCCTGTGCCGCGACAACCGCATCATCGAGGAATGGCTGGTGCGCGACAACCTGCGCGCGGTCTGGCAGGTCGGCGGCAATCCGTGGGAGCTCGCGCGGCGCCAGGCGGCGGCCGACTGCGAAGGCGATCAAAGCCGGCATGGCTGGCGCGCGGCCGAAATCGCGCGCGTGCGCGCCGGCGGCGATGTCGCGATACCGCACGACCATCCGGCCAGGCTGCCCGCGGACGCCTTGATCAGCGCCTTGCGGCACGACCTGTATGGCGCGGCGGCCGAGGCGTTTTCGCCGGCCGCCGAGATCCGCTGGCCGAGCAACCGGCACGGCTACGGCCGCGGCTACTGGATCGGCTGCCTGACCCAGTTGCGCGGCGCGCTGCAGCGCCCCGCGGTCACGATCGACCATATCGCGGCGCGGCCGCTGCCGCATGGCGACATCGCGGTCGCCCTGCGCTGGAGCCTGGCCGGGGTGCACGCCGGCGGCGGCGTCTGGGGCCCGGCCAGCGGGCGCGACCTGCTGGTGCTGGCGATATCCCATTACCGGGTGCGGGCCGGAAAGATCGTCGAGGACATGACCGTGTTCGACGAATTGGCGGTGTTGCGCCAGATTAGCGGAGGGCTGGGAAAATGAGCGCATTGATAGCATTACGCAAGATCGCGGCCGGCGAACGGCCGCATGGGGAACTGTTGCCACCGTGCCGGCTCGAAGCCTTCGGTGTCGAGGTCTACGGCGAGGAGGCGATCGTCCAGAGCTTCCGCAACGCGCCGCTGGCGATCCCGGCGTCGGCGCAGGTGGTCGCCGCCGAGGGCCACATCGCCGTGTTCGAAGGCGAGCATGCGCTGTTCGCCGATCTGTACGGCGAGGACATCGCGCGCGTCTGGCGCCTCGGCCCCGGGCAGCCGGCGCCCGCCGAGCCGGCCATCGGCGTGCCGTTCGACCCCGACCTGTGGCAGGCGCGGCGCGACGCCGCCCTGCGCCGCGAAGACCACCCCGCGCTGTCGGAGGCGGGCGTGGCGGCGGTCGAAGAAATCGGGCTCGACCTTGCCCGCAAATGGGAGGCCGGCGGCGGCCCCGGCGACTACCGCGTGCGGCCCTTCCTGCTGCGCGCCTTCAGCGCCGGCGAGCGCGGCGCCGCGCTGTACGCGGTCTACCGGCTCGGCCCGTCGGCGCGCCGCAGCGCGGGGTTTTCGCTGGTGGCGGCGAACTTCGAGGTCACCGGCGGCAAGTTGTCGGGCTACTCCGTGGTGCGCGACCAGGCGGGCGAAGCGGCGGTCGAGCAGGCGCCCTGGCAGCCCCGGGTGGCGGCATGAGTGCGCTGCCGGCGGACGCTATCCGAAAGCCGGCCGCCCCGCCGATCAAGGCGCCGATGAAGATGGCGTTCGGCCTCGGCAGCACGGCCGAGGCGATCGTGTACACCACGACCGGCAGCTTCCTGCTGATCTACTATAACCAGGTGCTTGGGCTGCCGGCCGAGAAGGTCGGCGTGGCCCTGTCGCTCGGCCTGATCGTCAATGCGCTGTTCGATCCGCTCGTGGGGTCGTGGTCGGACCGCACGCGCTCGCGTTTCGGCCGCCGCCATCCGTTCATGTTCGCATCGATCCTGCCGGCCGCGCTCTGCTTCTATTGCCTGTTCAATCCGCCCGGCGGCCTGAGCCAGTTTTTCCAGCTGTTCTGGCTGGTCGCGATGAACGTGATGCTGCTTCAGTGCATGACCCTGTTCCATACGCCGCACCTGGCGCTCGGTGCCGAGATGTCGGACGATTACCTCGAACGCTCGAGCATCATGAGCTACAACACCTTCTTCCTCTGGATCGGCGACACGCTCGGCTGGGTATTGTGCTTCGCCTGGTTCTTCCGCGCCGGCCCGGGCTTTCCCAACGGGGCGCTCGACCCCTCGCGCTGGCCCGGCTTCGCCGCCACGTTTGCCGCGCTGATCGTCGCTTGCCTGTTCATCTCGAGCATGATCACCCGCAAGCGCATCCCCTACTGCGCCCAGGCCAAGCCGGGGCAGCCGCGCTTCGGCCTGGTCGAATGGATGCGCGACATGGGGCGCGCCCTGACCAACCGCAACTATGTCGTCCTGCTCATCGGCTTCTTTTTCCTGTCGCTCATGAACGGTGTGCGCGGCGGCCTGTGGTTGTACGGCGCGACCTTTTTCTGGGGCCTCAAGAACGACCAGATCGCCTTCTTCGCGGTGGGCAGCCTGGCCGGCTATGTGTTCGGTTCGGCCGCCGTGACGGCGCTGCACCGCCGCTTCGAGAAACGCTGGACCGGGGCGGTCGCGCTCGCGGTCTACAGCATCGGGCCGGCGATTCCGCTCGCGCTGGGTTATTTCGGCGTGCTGGGCCCGAACACCACCGGCCTGTTGTTCATCCTGATCGCGTTTTCGACCTTGCAGCACGCGCCCTACAGCATCATGACGACCACGATCTATTCCGCGCTGGCCGATATCGCCGACGAAAACGAGCTCAAATACGGCATCCGCCAGGAGGGCATCCTGTATTCGACGCGCACCCTGTTCGCGCGGGTCGACCAGGCCCTCGGCACCGCCCTGGCCGGGTTCGTGCTGTCGCTGATCGCCTTTCCCGCCAAGGCGGTGCCGGGCGAGGTGCCGCAGTCCGTGCTGATGGCGCTGGCGGTGGCCTTCGTCCTGTCGACCATTCCCGGCTTGATCGCCGCGGGCTTCTACGCGATGCTGCGCGTCACCAAGGGCACCCACGACGCCACCAAGGCCGCGCTGGTGCTCAAGCACAAGGCTGAACTGGACGCGAAAACCCCGGCGGCCGAAGGCGCGCAGCCCGTCTAGGCATTCAATTTTTCCTTCACCGTCCGGCGGCAGCGCATTGCCGGACACCGCCGGTGGGCGCGCCCAGCCATTGGTGGCAAGCCGGCAGATATTTTCGGAGACTAAGGTATGAACAATCACCTCGCCAACAAACAGCTGACCGCGCGCTTCCTTGCGGAGCTTGCGGACACGCCGGTCGAAGGCATCGCCGCCGTGCTCGAACGGTTCTGCCACGCCGACTGCCGCTGGGAGATCTTCCATCCGTTCAACCGGATCGACGGCCTCGACAATGTCGCGAGCCAGTTCTGGGCGCCGCTCAAGCGCGCCTTCCCCGACTACGAGCAGCGCCTCGGCCAGGTCCTCGCGGGCGAGTACGAGGGGCGCGAGCAGGTCAGCACGCTCGGCCATGTGATGGGTTCGTTCGAGGCCCAGTGGCTGACGATCCCGCCGACCCACAATCTCGCCTTTTTGCGCTTCGGCTTCAACGCCATTGTGCGCGACGGCAAGTTCGCCAAGGCGTATGTGCTGCTCGACATCCCCGACCTGATGCGCCAGGCCGGCTGCTATCCGCTGCGCCGCATGCCGGGCGCGGCCGACCAATGGCCGCTGCCGCCGATCGACAGCGGCGCCACGCTGGACGCCGTCGCCTCCGAGCGCGGCGCGCTGACGCTGGAGATCGTGCGCGAAATGCAGCTCGGCCTGCCCAAGCCCGGGGAGGTCGTGAACCTCAGCAGCGCCGCCTCGCGCCACAGCCGGCACTGGCACGAGAATATGAATTGGTACGGCCCCGCGGGGATCGGCTCGGCGCGCCGCCTGCGCGGCTTTCGCGAATCGCACGGCGCGCTGTTCCTGCAGGCGTTTCCCGACCGCTCCGGCATCGCGCGCGACGCCGCCGGGCCGGAGGACGGACCCGGCCATTACACGCGCATCGGCGACGGCCTGTTCGCGGTGACGGGCGGCTGGCCCTCGATCTATGCGACCCACACGGGCGGGCAATGGCTCGGCTTGCCGCCGACCGGACGCAAGGTCGAGATGCGGGTCGCCGACTGGTACCGGCTCGACCGCGACGACAAGATCATCGACAACTGGGTGATGATCGACGTGCCGCACATGCTGCAGCAGATGGGCCTCGACATCCTCGACGACCTGCGCTTTTTTGTCGATCCGGCCTTGTCCCGGCTGCGCGAATAATTTCGAATGCACTAATTCGGCGATTTGCCACGTAAACTTTTGAAAAATGCATCGCCTGTCGTATAAAAATCAATTGTTTACAAATCGATTGATTTTGACTTCGAATGCAAATAATATGGAGTGGCCATCCGGTCACCGACTTTAAGGGGATATCTAAAATGAAAAATTTGAAACGTTCGAAGCTTAGCAAGCTCATCTGGACCACCGTTCCATTCTGTATGTTCCCGGTGACTTCGTTTGCACAGGCAGTCGAAGAGGCGCCGAAGAAAGTCGAGGCCCCGGGCAAAGTCGCAGCAGCGAAGACGGCCGCCGAAGCCGAGCCGGGGGTGGCCGTCGTCACCGTCACCGCGCAGCGCCGCTCCGAGTCCGTGCAAAAAGTGCCGCTGTCGATTTCGGCGCTGACCGGCGCCCAGCTCAAGAATGCCAACGTCACCACCGTCGACCGCCTCGAGCAGCTCATGCCCGGCGTGCGCATGGGGCGCTCCGGATCCGACCTGCGCCCTGCGATGCGCGGCACCTATACCGAAAACGTCGCGGCCAACGGCGATCCGCGCTTCGGCATCTATGTCGACGACATCTACCAGTCGCGCACCAGCCAGGTGCCGCCGATCGTCGACCTGGCGCGCGTCGAGGTGCAAAAGGGCCCGCAGGGCACGCTGTACGGACGCAACAGCTTCGGCGGCAATATCGTGTTCCACTCGGCCCAGCCGAAGGATTTTTTCGAGGGTGGCCTCGATACGACGATCGGCAATAACGGCCAGAAGCGGCTCGAAGGCTTCGTCAATGTCCCCATCAGCGAAGCGGTGGCCCTGCGGCTCGCCGGGCTGGTCGAGAAGTCGGACGGCTACGTCAAGAACATCGGCACCGGCGGCGACATGGGTGGCGAGGACCAGAAATTCATCCGCGCCACGCTGCGCATCGCGCCGTCGTCGATGCCGGGGCTCGAAGTGCTGTTGCGCGCCTCGTACCTCGATCTCGGCGGGCAGGGCCTGGGCGGGTTCGGCTACAAGTTCATCGGCACCCTGATCGATCCGAGCCTGATCCGGGCCCCCGGACAGTCGCTGACCTACAACGGCGCGACCTATGCGTTCCCGAACGGCTTCAACGGCAATAGCTGGACCGGCGTGGGCATGCCCTACGATGCGCGTTATCGCGACGGCATTGCCGATGTCAACGGCGCCGACGTCGGTATCCCCACGCTCGCCGATCCGTACACCGTGAACTATGCGGGCGACGCCTTCCGCAAAGGCTCGCAGCAGCAGTATGGCGCCACCGTCAACCTCGACGTCGGCGGCGTGCGCCTGCGTTCGATCACCGGCTACAGCGATTTCGACATCATCCGCACCGCCGGCAGCCTCACGCCCGTGCTGCTGAACTATTCGTACGGTGGGACGACGTCCAAGACCTTCACCCAGGAACTGCAGGTCCTGTCGAACAACAGCGCCAGCCCGCTGCAATGGATCGGCGGCGTCTACTACTTCGACGACACCAACCGTGACCTCAGCGTCACCAACCAGAACCGCAGCTACGTCACGGCCACCGCGCCGGCGGGACAGCAGTACTATCCCTTCGACTTCAACCAGATGCCTTCCGGCGCCGGCTTCAACCAGACCTTCGCGTGGGACGGTTTTGGCACGCAGGAGCAAAACACCCGCTCGCTCGCCGCCTACGGCCAGGCGTCGTACACCTTCTTCGACAAGCTCACGCTGACCGCGGGTGTGCGCCACACCAGCGACAAGAAGGAACTGAAGGCATCGCGTTTCAACGCCGGTCCGACCGGCCCAGGCGCCTACCTGGTCCACAACATCAACGACCCGATCGATTACACCTGCGGCGGTTTCATCGCGGCCAACCCGGCCTCGGTGTCGGCCACGCCGACGGACAAGGCCTATAACTTCGTTTGCGGCAGCAACACCGAAAAATACATCTCCCACCGCGAGGCCATCGATTACAAGTTCGACCGCAACCACATGGTCTATGCGAGCTATTCGACCGGCACCCATGCGGGTGGTTTCAACGGCGGGCCGGTGACGATCGCCGGCGTGCCGACCTTGTTGTCGTTCGCGCCCGAGAAGGTGACGGCAATCGAATTCGGCACCAAGAACGCGTTCCTCAACAACCGCCTGACGCTCAACGCGGCCGTGTTCCGGAACGACTACCGCGACCTGCAGGCGCAGACCTCGATCCCCAATCCGAACGCGCCGCTGACCAGCGTTATCGCGCTGGTCCAGAACATCGGCAAGGACCGCGCCTACGGCCTCGACCTCGATGCCGTGTTCCGCCCGACCAAGTCCTTCCGCGCCAATCTGTCGTACAACTGGCTCGACGCGAAAGAGATCGACTACGCCGTCAACACCTTCAACTACGGCGGCGCGGCGGGCCTGTGCGGCGTCACGCCAAGCTGCATCCCGGCGACGGGCGAGGCGAATGCGGTGCAAGGCACGCCGTTCCCGAATCCGCGGACGGATCCGAACCGCTTCATTCCGGTGGTCGACGCCCAGGGCGTGCCGGTGGTCACCGGCGGCGTACCGCAATACCGCTACGTGATTGCCGGGGTCGGCCGCGACGGGACCAGGTACACCGGCCCCAAGGCGTTCTCGCCCAAGCATACCCTGCAGATCGGCCTTGCCCATGACTTCTCGCTGGGCAACGCGGGCACGCTGACGCCGGAAATCCAGACCTATTACAACTCGGGCTACATCCTCAGCGACCTGACGCCGAATTTTGGCAAAAACGACGCCTACACCAAGACCGACCTGCGCCTGACTTACCGGACCGCGGACAGCAAGATCACGGTGCAGGCATTCGTCAACAACATCGAGGACGAGGCGATCATCACCCGCGCCGTCTATTCGAGCCATCGCTCGCTGCTGGCGAACTACGCGCCGGGCCGGACCTTTGGCATTTCCGCCGGCTACAGGTTCTAAATAGCACCAATTGCCGGGGGCGCCCTGCGCGGGCGCCCCCGGCGCGCAACGACAACCAATTCTGGATGAAGTGGTCGATGCGTTCGGTAGCCCGGCGCGCCATCCCGGCGCGCATCGGGCGGCGCCCCGCGGGGCCGCCGCGCCCCGTTTGCGGGCGCACTGCGATTCTCTTCCTCTCATCACACAAAGAAGCTTTTCATTATGAACAATTACGCCGTCAATCAATTCTCCACCACCGGAACGCTGTACCTGAGCGCGCCCGAAGCCGCGCTGCTGGTGCGCAAAGTCGGGCTCGAGGTCTCGCTCCGCAGCATCGCGGCCAATATCCGCGAGGATTTTTCGCGCTGGGCCGATTTCGACAAATCGGCGCGCGTCGCCAGCCACTCCGAGTTCGGCGTGATCGAGCTGATGCCGGTCTCGGACGACCACCGCTACGCCTTCAAGTACGTCAACGGCCACCCGCGCAACACGGGGCTGGGGCTGTCGACCGTCATGGCCTTCGGCGTCTACGCCGACGTCGACACCGGCTCGCCGCTGTTGCTCTCCGAGCTCACCATCACCACGGCGCTGCGCACCGCCGCCATGTCCGCGCTCGCGGCGCAATCGCTGGCGCGCCCGGACAGCCGCGTCATGGCGTTGATCGGCAACGGCGCGCAAAGCGAATTCCAGGCGCTCGCGTTCAAGTACCTGGTCGGCATCGACACGCTGCGCCTGTACGACGTCGATCCGGACGCCACCGCCAAACTGGTGGCGAACCTGCGGCCATTCGGCCTCGCCATCGAAGTTTGCGCGAGCGCCGGCGAGGCCGCGCGCGGCGCCGACATCATCACCACCGTGACCGCCGACAAGACGCAGGCGATCATCCTCACGCCGGACATGGTTGCCCCGGGCGTGCACATCAATGCCGTCGGCGGCGATTGCCCGGGCAAAACCGAACTGCACGCCGACATCCTCACGCGCGCGAACGTGTTCGTCGAATACGCCCCGCAATCGCGCATCGAGGGCGAGATCCAGCAAATGCCGGCCGACTTCGCGGTCACGGAGTTGTGGCAGGTGTTCACGGGACAGGCGGCCGCGCGCACCTCCGCCACGGAAGTGACGGTATTCGATTCGGTCGGCTTCGCGCTCGAGGACTTCTCGGCGCTGCGCTTCATGTACGACAGCGCCGAGGCGCACGGCTTCGGCCAGCGCATCGCCTTGATCCCGTCGCTGGACGATCCGAAGGATTTGTTCTCGACGGTCGCGCTGACGCAAAATGAGCCGGTGACGTGCTGAGTTGATTGTTGCGGTAGCCGGGGGCGCGCGAAATGAGCGGTGGTAGCTTGTCAACCGACCGGCATTCGGGCCGCGCCGCGCGCATCGCGCTGGCGCGGGCCTTCGAGGTGGTCCAGCAGCTTGCGCGGCGTGGCCGTGCAGCGCCGTCGTGTAGCTGTTGCATTCCGGGCAGCGACGCGGCCGATTGCACGTGCGCCTGGGCCACAAAGGCGGAAGCGTCGCTCGCGGTGGTTCGGGGGGCTTGGTTGAAGGCCGGTTTGCCGTCCAGGACTTGCTAATTCAAATCCGAGTCGCTTCAGAAATCGTGAAGTGAGAGCCAAAATATAAAAAACCAACATCGTCCTCGCGAATGCGGGGAGGCATGCCTCCCCCCCATAGAACGTCGGCTCAGTGCTAACGTTCCATGGGGGGGAGGCATGCCTCCCCGCATGCGAGGCTGTCGCGAAAGGGGGGCAGTGCGCTGAATAGAGGCTCAAGACGCGTCAGAAATCGCGTCGATAAAATATTAAATATCAAAAACCAACATCGTCCCCGCGTTCGCGAGGACGATGTTGGTTTGAGGTATTAGAAGCTAGCGATTTCTCGATTTCTGCCAAATCACGCAGCTCATTTCAAGTTTTGCGACACCCTCATGCGCGAGGACGATGTTGGTTTGGGGTGTTGAGGTGTTGATGGCGCGATTTCTGCCGCGCCTTCTTTCACTAAAGCGAGGCCAGCCAGTTGCGCAAAACCTGCGCCGACTCGGCGGCCTGTTCGAGCGGCGCCAGGTGTCCCGCGCCATCCAGTACGACGCGGCTGCCCTTTTGCAGCAAACCCGCCATGCGCAGGTGGCCCTCCGGAGGGCAAACCCGGTCCGCGCTGCCGTACGCGACCAGTACGGGGACGTCGATCCCGGGCAGCATGGGCCAGCAATCGGCGCGTCCGGCCAGGGCGTTTGATTGGTCCGCGAACACCTCGAGGCCCGCGCTGAGCGCCATCGCGGCCACGCTCGATGTGAATGGTTCGCGCCCGGCCGCGCCCGGCGCAAGGTAGGCCGGTGCCAGCCGCTCGCGCGCGAGGCGCCCGATGCCGTCGCGGCCTGCCAGTTCCATCTGTAATGCGCGGGCCGCGCGCCGCTCCGGCGTGTCGGGTCCGGGATTGGTGCCGAACAGGGCGAGCCCGTCGAGCCGGTGCGGCGCCTGGCGCCACATCTCGAGGGCGACGATGCCGCCCATCGACAGGCCGACCGGCAGCAGGGGCCCGGACACGGCCTCCAGCACCCGCGTCGCCATCGCCGCGATGCTGTCGTCGCGCGGGTAGTTCCAGTCGATGCAGGGATAATCGGCGCGCAGCGACAGGTACACCGCCTGCCACACGCGCGAATCGCACAGCGACCCTGGCAGGAAAACCAGGGTCGGGGTCATGCGGCGCCGGCGTCGGCCAGCGTGGCCGCTTCGGTCGCCACCACAAACAGCTCCGCCTTGCTCAAGGCCCGCAAGCGGCGCCGCATACCCGATGGAACCGTGAACGTGTCGCCCGGCGCGAGCAGGACCTCGTCGCCCGCGTCGTTGCTCCAGGCGAGTTCTCCGGCCTGTACCAACAGCACTTCGGGACCGCTCCTCGTGTAGGCGGGCGAGGCCGCCCCGGCGTCGAAGGCGAACTTGTGCAGCCCGAACTGGTGCATGGGCGCGATCTGTGCCTGTGAGGTGTCGGCGTGGCTGTTGCCGATGACGACGCTCTCGCGAATCGCCTCGGCGCCAAAGACGGCGCCCGCCATCGGCTCGGCCGCCGCGCCGCGCGCCACGTTGACCGCCATTTCGGACGCGAGCGGCGTGCGGATGTGGGCGATCTCGCCGCGCGAGGATGGATGGACCACGGCCGCGCCGGCGGGAATCTGCTCGCCCTCGGTGGTGTCGATCAGGCGTCCGCTCTCGAGCAGCACCAGACCGTAGCCGGCCGCCTTCTCGATGACGTGCGGGGCCCAATGGACGCGGCCCGGATCGTCCCCGCCCAGCACGGCGAACATGAAGCCGACGTCGTCGCCCACGTTCTCGAAGCCGCGGAATACATTGGTCGGGATCGAGATCGTGTCGCCGGGGACCAGGAAGACTTCGCCCGCGTCGCCGTGTTCGCCCCAGAAAAAGCGCCAGCGCCCGGTGTGGATGACGAACACTTCGGCCGTCGTGTGGCTGTGCAGCGAATTGGTGCAGCCGGGCGGCTGGCGTGCCGCGCCGATGTTGAAGCCGTGCGGCTCGGTGATGTGCACGTACTGGTGCGGATTTTCGGCCACGCCCGGGCCGATGATCGTGAAGTTTTCCTTTTTGTCGCTGCCCGGACTGCGCGCATCGATAAAGGCATTGGTGCAGGGCCGCAGTTCGTCGTAGCGTACCAGGCGCTCACGCAGGGAAGGGGAAAGTGGCACGGTGGATCCTTTGCTGTTCAGGCTAGTGGGCGCCCGCCGTCGACGGCGATGACGGTGCCCGTGGAAAATGTGAGGTGGGTGGCCACGGCGGCGACCGCGCGCGCGATCTCCTCCGGTTCGGCCAGCCGCCGCAATGGTGTGCGCGCGGCCTGGCTGTCGCGCCAGGCGGCGTCCATGCCGCGCACGAAATCGGTATCGACCAGGCCGGGCGCGACCGACACCACCCGGATCGCCGGCGCCAGCGCGCGCGCGAGCGACTTGGTCATGTTGTCGAGCGCCGCCTTGGAGGCGCAGTACATGATGTTGCTGCCCATCGCCGACGAGGCGGCGATCGACGAGATGTTGACCACCAGGCCGTCGCCGTTCGCTTGCAGCAGCGCGCGCAGGGCCCGCACCGCGGCCAGCGGCCCGCGCACATTGGTCGCCAGAATATCGTCGATCAGGGCGTCGTCGAGCGCATCCAGGTCGGAATGCTCGACGAAGCGCGTGGTCCCGGCGCAATTGACCAGGATGTCGAGGCGGCCGGCGTTGGCGCCGAGGGAGGCGGCCAACGCGGCCAGGGCGGCGCTGTCGGTCACCGGCGCCGCGGCGGCCAGGTGGCCGCGCTCCGGGCCGGGCAGGGCCGCGGCCACGGCGCGCGCGGCGTCGGCCGAGCGGTGGTAGCCGACGATGACGCGCGCGCCCTCGCTGGCCAGCACCTGGCAGATCGCCCGGCCCAGGCCACCGGCGCCGCCGGTCACCAGGGCGACCTTGCCGGCGAGCGGCAGGCGCTGGGCTGTCATTTGGACATCCGCCGCACGCGGATGTCGGCCTGCTCCTTGTGGCCGGCGAAGTGCTCGAGCGCGCACAGGCGCGAACAGTATTCGCCGATCATGACCGACGCCTCGTCGGTCAGCACGCGCTGGTAGGTGTGGGTCTTGATGAATTTGCCGACCCACAGCCCGCCCGTGTAGCGCCCGGCGCCGTTGGTGGGCAGGGTGTGGTTGGTGCCGATGACCTTGTCGCCGTACGAGACGTTGGTGCGGTGGCCGAGGAAGGCGGCGCCGTAGTTGGTCATGCGCGCGAGGAACCAGTCCGGGTCGCGCGTCATCACTTGCACGTGCTCGGAGCAGATGCGCTCCGACTCGGCCAGCATCTCCTCGTCCGTGTCGCACAGGATGATCTGTCCGTATTCGTTCCAGGCCACGCTGGCGACGTCGCGCGTGGACAGGCGCTCGAGCACCTTCTCGATCTGGCCGGGCAGCTCGGCGGCCAGCTTGGCGCTGGTGGTCACGCACACCGCCGGCGAATTCGGTCCGTGTTCGGCCTGGCCGAGCAGGTCGACCGCGACCAGTTCGGCGTCGACCGTGTCGTCGCAGATGACCATGGTCTCGGTGGGACCGGCGAACAGGTCGATGCCGACGCGGCCGAACAGCTGGCGCTTGGCTTCGGCCACGTAGGCGTTGCCGGGGCCGACCAGAAAGTCGACCGGCTTGACGCTGTCGGTGCCGAGCGCCATCATCGCGACCGCCTGCACGCCGCCGACGACGTAGATTTCGTCGGCGCCCGCCATGTGCATCGCGGCCACGATGGCGGCCGCCGGTTTGCCCTGGTACGGTGGGGCGCAGGCGATCACGCGCTTGACGCCGGCCACCTTGGCCGTCAGCACGCCCATGTGCGCGGACGCGAGCAAGGGATATTTGCCGCCGGGTACGTAGCAGCCGACCGAATTCATCGGGATGTTGCGGTGGCCGAGCACCACGCCGGGCAGGGTTTCGACCTCGACGTCGCGCATCGACAGCATCTGGACCTGGGCGAAGCGCTTGATCTGGGCCTGGGCGAAGCGGATGTCGTCGAGCGCCTGGGCCGGCAGCGAGGCGATGCACTCGTCGATCTGGGCCTGGGTCAGGCGCAGCGACTCGGGCGCCCATTTGTCGAATTTCTCGGAGTATTCGCGCACCGCGGCGTCGCCGCGCGCTTCGATGTCGCTCAGGATGGCGCTGACCGTGGCCTGCACCTGGTTGTCGATGTCGCGCTTCTGGTCTGCTGGTTTGCCTTGCTTGAGGTACCGGATCATTTTGGCTGCTCCCGAGGGTTGGGTTGGTTGGGTTGGTGAGCTTATTATTCGCCTTACTGACTTCGAATGCAATCTATTTTTTCGAGAATTACTTGGTGTAGTATCCGCGCGATTGTTTTTTTGCTTAGATTTTTGTCGCAATAAAATGCATTCGCAGTCGCAGTGTTTCAAGCAAACCGGGACGGCATGGGAATAAAATGGGGAGTTCGGCTTCGAGGGCAGGATCGTCGCCCTGCCGTATGTGGCTGTCTTGAAAGGGCAGCAGTGCGCTCAAATGGCGTTCAAGACGCATCAGAGATCGCGTCGCAAAAGTACTAAATATCAAAATCCAACATCGTCCTCGCGCATGCGGGGACCCATAGAACGTTAGCTCTGTGCCGACGTTCTATGGGTCCCCGCATGCGCGAGGACGATGTTGGATTTTGATATCTAATTCTCTCCGACGCGATTTCTGAAGCTTCTCAGGCGCCAATTCCAGCGCATTGCCCCCTTTCGCGACAACCGCATGCGCGAGGACGATGTTGGTTGAGGTATTAGAAGCTGGCGATTTCGCGATTTCTGCCAAATCACGCAGCTCATTCTAAGTTTTGCGTCAGGCCTGCGCGGCGATCTTTCCCATCAAGGCGCGCGCGCCGTCGATCATGAATTGCTGGTCGGAGGCCAGCAGGAACAGGGTGGCGCCTTTGCGCTGCCAATCCGCGCAGTTCTCGCCGCCCGGCACGAACATGCCGACCGCCTTGCCGTGGCGCCGGCCGGCCGCGCAGATCTGTTCGACGGCGTCGATCACGACCGGGTCGAGCGGACTGCTCGCGCCGAGCGACAGCGTGAGGTCCATGCGTCCGACGAACAGGCAGTCGACGCCATCGGTCGCCGCGATCGCATCGAGGTTGGCCAGCGCTTCGCGGTCCTCGATCTGGGCGATGACGGTGGTGGTGGCGGCGCTGTCGCGCAGATGCTGGGCCATCGACTTGGTGGTGTAGGCCGCGGCCCGGCTCGAGCCCGCGTAACCGCGCCCGCCGTTGCCGTAATGCGACAGGCGCACGCCCTCGGCCGCCTGTTCGCCCGTGATCACATGCGGCAGCACCACCCCAGTGGCGCCCGAGTCGAGCGCGGTCAGGATCTCGCCGGCGGTGCCGGTCTGGACCCGCACCAGCGCCGGCATGCCGGCGGCGCGCAAGGCCGCCAGGCAGCTGTCGAGCTCCATGCGGCCGAACGGGGCGTGTTCGGCGTCGATGCAGACGCACGCCAATGGCGTCAGGCCGAGCACCTCGCATACGATGGCGGACGGTGTCTTGAGGAAGGTGCCCATCATCGGTTCGCCGTTGCGCAGGCGTTCGCGGAAATTTGTGGTGCTCATGGTTTGATCCTCGCAGGGTCGGGTTGGGGTGTAAGTCAGGCCGTGGTGTTTCCGATTGGTGAGCTCGTTGCCGCGGATTCAGCTGAACGGGCGCCCATCGGGGGTGCTGTATGGCGGTTCGGCAGGTGCCACTGGTCCACGCCCTCGGTGCGGTAGTCGGTGTGGTGCTCGAGCGGGCGCCCGTGCTCGATCAGCAGGGTGCGCAGGCCCCGCTCGCAGAGCGGAACACTGCCCTTGTAGCCTCCGGGCACCGGCATGTAGCGCAGCGCGCGCATGGCGCCGGCCTCCGAGGTGTAGAAGGCGAACAAGGCAATGACAGCTGCGCAGGGGCTGTGGATTCTTTACCTTTCCATTGGCCTGGGGCGCGAAGGCTGCTTGCTCCGGCTCGATTTCCATGATTGTTACGTGTATTGAAAGTCCCGTAGAGCATATTATTGGCTGGAATGACTTCGAATGCAACGATTTTCGCAAGAAGTAGCCGACCACGGGCGCCCGGCAGCGGCGGCAAGTCCGTGATCAACTTCGGTCCGCACCCGTCCTGGTAGGGCTGGGGCTGCCGGGGGAGGGGGCGCCGGCGGCCGCTCCCCTCGTGCGGCTGGTTCGGGTTAGGCTGCTTGAAAAGCGGGGCCAACCGCGCTTGGGTAAGTCATCGCTCGGGTTTCGACCGCGACAGCATCCAATCGAGAGACAGCCTTCCGGGTCCCATTACCATCAGCACCAGGAACATGACACCCCAGTGGAGGTGATCGTTCAAGGCCGCCGGGCAGTCGAACGTCAACAACTGTGGGTAGGAAATCACGGCCATCAGGTTGACAAGAAACAGTCCGAGCGCGGCTGGCCGGGTCAGGAACCCGGCCCATAGCAGCAAGGGCAGCATCAGCTCGCCGGCGGTGCCGGATAGCGCGGCCAGTTCGGGCGACAGCAGCGGTACTGCGTACTCGTCCCGGAACAAGGCGATCGTGCTATCCCAATCGGAGATTTTAGTCAGCCCGGCCTTGAAGAACACCCATCCAAGATAGGCGCGCAGCGCTAGGGCAAGCAGGGCGCCGCCCCATTGTTCGAGCGTGGCGTCGAAGCGCAGGGTGGCGCGATGGTATTTGAGTAGATTATTCATGGGTCTCGATGGGACGCGGTGCGGCGATTCAAAGGTGATCATGCCGACCGCGCCTTCGCGGCAGCTAGACAAATTGGTGGTGAGACAGGGGCCGCGAGCGCCGCGCCAGCACGTCGGTGATGGCGATTTCCATGGCGCCAGCGGGCTTAAGGTTTCGCGGTCTTGGTACCGCCGAGTTTTTCACAAGTGCCTTTGGCAACGTACTTCCACTCGGTTTTGGCATTGTCGGTCTTGGCCTGGCCAGCGCAGGAGTGGCTGCCGTTCGAGCTTGCGCAGTCATTCTGGCCCGCCTTGGCGACGCCGTAGCATTTTTCCTTCTCCGTCCCGGCCTTGCCGCCGGTTTGTGCTTGCGCCGTGGTGGCGGCGACGGAAATTCCGATGAGTGCGGCGGCAATAATGGCTTGGCGATTGTTCATGTATTTCTCCTTGGGTTCAATCTGATGGGATTCTCGTTGCGGCGTGCAACCGATAGCTGAGTCGGGCGATTCACCGGTTCCTTACATTTTTTTGCGCTTGCGGTGACTTTTAATCCGGACCGGGGCGGCCGCGCCGGTCCGGGGGCGTGGACATCGGGAAAAAAGGACAGCCGACGGCGCCCAAGCCTCTGGTTGCTTGTTTGGCCCTGATCGGCTAGGATTCCCGGATGTCCATCGACCCCCACCTGTCCTCCCTGCATCGACAACTCGACGCCATGCGTCCCCAGCTTATCCGCTTCGCCTTCCTTCAATTACGCAACCATGCGCAGGCCGAAGATGCGGTGCAGGACGCCTTGATCGCGGTGCTCGAAAAGCCTGCCGCCTTCGCCGGCCAGTCTTCGCTTCGCACCTATGTCACCGGGATCCTGAAATTCAAGATCATCGACTGTCTGCGCCAAGGCGCGCGCGAACGCCAGATCGCCTGCCATGACGACCAGTCCGAGGACGATGCCATCGATGCCCTGTTCCTCGAGGATGGTCATGTGCGCGAACTGCCGCAAGCCTGGGGCGATCCCGATAAAACGCTGGAGCAAAAGGACTTCTTCAGGATGCTCGAAGTCTGCCTCGAAAAGCTGCCCGCCAAGGCGGCGCGCATTTTCATGATGCGCGAGTGGCTCGAACTTGAAACCGACGAAATCTGCAAGGAGCTCGCGATCACCTCGTCGAACGCATGGGTACTTCTTTACCGGGCCCGGGTCCGGCTGCGTGAATGCCTGGACCTGAACTGGTTTAAAGCCGCGGCCGGAACTGCGCTCGTCCGCCATGAATAATTCAGGGCCGACCTGCCGCGAAGTCCACCAGCTCGTCTCCGAGCGAATGGACCGCGCGCTCACAATTATCGAGCGCGGGCGCGTCGGCGCGCACCTCGCGGTGTGCCCCGGCTGCGCGCGCTTTGACGATCAGATGCGGCTGCTGCGGCGCGCCATGCGCGGCACCCGATAAGAGCGCTCGCCGTCCGCATTAAAATATTTTTCGTGGATTGCGTAAGGAATTGTTCAGTCCCCGGACTAAGTAGGACCGCAGCCCAGCAAGCATTGCCGGCCGGCCCACAACCCCACCAAGGATATCGACATGAACAACAGCCATCGCAACGCCCTCGCATCGTTCGCACTTCTCGCCAGCACGCTCGCACTGTCCGCAGTGGCTGCGGACGCGCCGAAGGGTTCGTCCGGCAAGGCCGTCGCAGCCAATGACAAAGTGCACTGCTACAACGTACACGATTGCAAGGGCAACAGCGACTGCAAGACGGCCGAACACAGCTGCAAAGGGCAGAACGCGTGCAAAGGCCACGGCTTCAAGGCGATGGAGGCCAAAGCGTGCCTGGCGAAGAGCGGCACGATCGGCGATCTGTAAGCGGCACCGAATCTCCTGGGGTCCGTCGCTTCGGCACCGCTGTGCCGGAGCGACGCCTTCGTCCTCCCTTCGTCTTCCCATCCTCCTGTCTCGAGATGAACACTGCACCCATCGCCAACCCGGGTTTCGGCCTCGGATTGCGCACCGCGCATTACCAGGACTTCCTGACGTCCCCACAGCGCGTGGACTGGCTGGAGATCATCACGGACAATTTCCTTGTCGACGGCGGCAAGCCGCTCGTGGTACTCGATACGATACGGCGCGATTATCCGATCGCCATGCATGGGGTGGCGATGTCGATCGGCTCGGTGGCCGGACTCGACCTCGACTATCTGGCGCGCGTCAAGCGGCTCGCGCGGCGGATCGAACCGATGTGGATTTCGGATCATCTATGCTGGACCGGTTTCGCGCCGAACGTGCTGCACGACCTTTATCCCATGCCGTACACCGAAGAGAGCGCACGCTTGTTGATCGCGCAGATCCGCCAGGCACAAGAGATCCTGGAGCGGCGCCTCGTGGTCGAGAACGTATCGAGCTACGTGCGGTTTTCCTCGTCCAGCGAATCCGAATGGGCGTTCCTCGCGCATGTGATCGAGGAGGCGGACTGCGAACTTCTGCTGGACGTGAACAATGTTTTTGTAAGCAGCATCAACCATGGCTTCTCCGCCGAGGCTTACCTCGATGCATTGCCCGCCGCGCGCGTGCGCCAGATCCATCTGGCAGGCCATTCCCGCTCGGGCGAACACATTATCGACACCCATGACCACCCTGTGTCGGCCGAGGTATGGGCGCTCTACGCCCATGCCTGTCGGCGCTTTCCCCATGTCGCGACGATGATCGAGCGCGACGACAATATCCCGCCGCTCTCCGAGTTGATTGCTGAACTCGATAAGGCGAGGGAGATTGCCGCCGGCGCCATTGTGCAGGCGGATTGTTCGACATGCCCCGTCGCGCCCCGGCCCGCGGACGGCCTGTGCAAGGTTGGAGGGCTGGGTAGCACCCAGCGTCGGCTGGCGGAATATATTCTGAACCACACGCCCGCCGCGCTGCCCGACGGTGTCGATCAAAACGGGACATTGCCGGGGGAGCAGGGTATGCAAATTTATCACCGCGCCTATCGCGAACGCCTGACCGAAGTGCTGGCCGACAGTTACGCCAAATGCGAACGCTACGTCGGAAGCGAGCTGTTCAAAGAACTTGCCTATCGCTATATCGACGGCCATCCGCCGCAGGATCGCCACTTGGGACGCTACGGTGCCGATTTCCCGGGCCTGCTCGAAACGCGCTATCCCGACAACCCTGAATTGACCGATCTGGCGCAACTGGAGTGGGCTCTGCGCGAAGTGTTCGATAGTGCCGATGTGCAGGCGTGGACCATGGAGGCCATCCAGACAGAGGGCGCGCAGGCTTGCTTGGCGCACTCGCCGATTCTCCATTCCAGCGTGCGACTTCATCGCTTGCGGACCAACGCCGTTTCAATCTGGCACGCCATCGATGCCGACGAGGAGGTGCCGGAAGTAGTGCGCTTTGAGCAGCCGCAAGCTCTCGCAGTCTGGCGAAAAGGTCTTCAGCCACACTTCAAGTCGATCGATCCCGCCGAGGCTGAATTCATGCAAGAACTCGCCCATGATGGCGCGTCGATTGCCGCAGTCGCGCAAACCTGGGCCGAGTCGGGAAAACTGTTTGACCCGGCGTTACTGGGTCGCTGGATGGCTGGCTGGTGGTCGGACGAGTTACTGCGCCGCGATACCGCCTAGACTGGTGCGCATGCCGCTGCGGCCGTTTGGTCTGGGTGGTATGGATACTTCCCCTTTTAGTGGACCATCGGATAAATCACCAAACCAAGCAGCGCCGCGCCCAACACGACGACCGGCTCTTGTAGTTGCTTGAACCGCCAAAGCAATCCGATCGTGACGAGCGCGATGGCGGCCGTCGGCCCGTCGACGACCGAGCGTTTGGCAATCACGATCACTGAGCCCGTGATGGCGCCGATGGCGGCCGCCGTGATGCCGTCGACGAAAGCGAGCACGCCGGGCAGCTTGCCGTACTTCTTGAAATACGGCGCCGGGATGATCGTAAACAGGTAGCACGGGATGAATGTCGCCAGCGCCGCGACGCCCGCCCCGGGCAGTCCTGCCACGAGGTAGCCGATGAAGGCCACCGTGATGACGACCGGGCCGGGCGTGATCATGGCCACGGCGACGGCGTCGACAAACTGCTTCTCCGTCAGCCAATGGAATTCGGTGACGACGCCGCCATAAAGGAAGGGAACGATCGCCAGGCCGGAGCCGAACACGAATGCACCCGCCTTGGCGAAGAACAGGGCGATTTGCAGCAGCAGGCCGCCTTCGGCGGTCGTGACGAGGCCGGATAGGAAAGGCATCTGGAGCAGCGCGACGGAATGCAGATTGCCGCTCGCCATCCATTTTGGCGGCGCGCGCAGCAGCCACACGAGCACGCCCGCCGCAACGAACAGCCAGGCGATCTCCGATTCGGTGATCACCGTGACCGCGCCGAGCACCAGGTAGATCGCCCACAGCAGCTTGTCCTTGCCCACGCTTTTGAGCGTCAGCTTGCGCGCGCTCATGGCGATGATCCCGATGACGGCGGCGCCGACGCCGTAGAAAACCGCCTGCATCCAGGGCAGGCCGCCGTACCTGACGTAGGCCCATCCGAGCGCCACGACCATCAGGAACGACGGGATCACGAACGCCAGCCCGGCCAGCGTCGCGCCGAGGATCCGGTAGTGGACGTATCCCATGTAGATCCCGAGTTGGGCCGCCAACGGACCCGGCGCGAGCTGGGCCAGGGCCAGGCCCTCCTTGTAGTCCGCTTCGCTGATCCAGCGCCGTTGCTCGACGAGGTCGCGGTGCATGTAGCCGACCAGCGCGACCGGGCCGCCAAAGCCGAGCGTGCCCAGGCGCAGCATGTACAGGACCATCTGCCACATCGTGTACGCCGGCACGGCCGCCGCGGTATTTTTTTCGGTCATCTTTTGCCTTAGCGTGCATCGGGATTGCGCGCAAGCGGCCCCGTTCCGGGGATGGCGCAACAGACAGGTATGCACCGGGATTGTAGATTGGGCAGGCCGGAGTGGCTTCGACCGTAAAGTAATATGGTTATTCATGGGGTCGTGGAGGTGCGGGAACTGGCGCGGTCGCTCTCGGTAGCGCGGCCCGGGAGCGCATTGCGGTTATCCTGTGGAACATTCACTTCGGGGCGACCATGCACGCCAGCGTCCTTTACGCCTTGCTTTCCGCCGCCCTCTTCGGCGCAAGCACACCCTTCGCGAAGCATCTGACCGGGAGCGTGCCTCCCGTCATGCTGGCGGCATTGTTGTATTTGGGCAGCGGGGTCGGCCTGGCCGCGTGGTTCGGCGTGCGCAAGCTGCTCACCGAGGCAGGTACCAGATCCGTCGCACCGTTGCAAGTGGCCGACCTTCCGTGGCTGGCCGGCGCCATTTTCTCCGGCGGGGTCGCCGGCCCCGTGCTGCTGATGGTCGGCCTGGCGATCACGCCGGCGTCATCCGCATCGTTGCTGCTGAACCTCGAAGGGGTGCTGACCGCGCTGCTGGCCTGGTTCGTCTTCAAAGAGAATTTCGACCGCCGCATTTTCGCGGGCATGGTGTTCATCGTCGTGGCCGGCGCGCTGCTCTCGTGGAGCGAGCGGCCCGACTTCGGCGTGCCGTGGGGGCCGCTCGCGATTGTCGCCGCCTGCCTCTGCTGGGCGGTCGACAACAACCTGACGCGCAAGGTCTCGGCCAGCGATCCGGTGCAGATAGCGTGCCTGAAGGGCTTGGTGGCCGGCGGCGTCAACCTGGCCATCGCCCTGGGCCTCGGGCAGCATCTGCCGGGGTGGACCACCATCGCCACGGCGGGCGCGGTCGGCTTGTGCGGGTACGGCTTCAGCCTGGTCCTGTTCGTACTCGCCTTGAGGCATCTCGGCACCGCCCGCGCCGGCGCGTATTTTTCCGCTTCGCCTTTTGCCGGCGCCGTCATCTCGATGCTGATGTTCGCGGAGCGGCCCGGCCCGATGTTCTGGATTGCCGCAGCGCTCATGGGGATCGGCATCTGGCTGCACCTGACCGAATCCCACGACCACCATCACGCGCACGAGGCGCTCGAACACGACCATGTCCACAGCCATGACGAACACCACCGGCATGCGCACGCGGACGGTGTCGACCCCACGGCGCCGCACGCGCACGCGCACCGCCACCTGCCGCTGGCCCACAGCCACGCGCACTACCCCGACATCCACCATCGCCACGCGCACCGGACACCTCCGGCGTCGGGGGCAGCTTGATGGTGCCGCGCGGGTTTGCGGATGTCGTTGCGTTGGCGGCAGCAGAAAAATTTTTATCAAGGAGCAGCTGTGATACTAAGAGAACCGAATGGCGGGCCCGGCCGATGGCGCGCCTGGACTGTGGGCGCGATGCTGTGGCTGGTCGCGATGGCCGCCTACGCGCACGGTGTCGCCGAGTCCGACAAGGGCTTTTTGCAAAGCAGCACAGGCATGCAGCTGCTGCCGTATATGTATCTTGGCGCCAAGCACATGGTGACGGGATACGACCACCTCCTGTTCCTGTGCGGCGTCATTTTCTTCCTGTATCGCATGAAGGACGTGGGCCTGTATGTGACCCTGTTCGCATTGGGGCACAGCACGACGCTGCTCCTCGGCGTGCTCAACGGATGGCATATCAACGCCTACTTGGTCGACGCCATCATCGGGCTGTCGATCGTCTACCGGGCCTTCGACAACCTGGGCGGGTTTCGCACCGTGTTCGGGATACAGCCGAATAAAAAGGCCGCGGTGCTGATCTTCGGATTTGTCCACGGGCTGGGCCTGGCGACCAAGCTGCAGGATTTTGCCCTTTCCGCAGACGGGCTGGTGCCGAACATGGTCGCCTTCAACGTCGGCGTCGAGCTGGGCCAGTTGCTGGCACTTGGCATGATCCTGGTCCTGATGCGCTTCTGGCGCAGCACCCCAAGTTTTGGTCGCCACGCGCTGACCGGCAATTTCGCCCTGATGGCGGCCGGCTTCATTCTTGCCGGCTACCAGTTCACCGGCTTCCTTAGTCAATAGGAGTATTACCAGTGTCCAATCAACCATTGAATGACGCGATCGTCGCGCCCAAGAGCGAACTACTGCGTGGCACCATCGTGGCGGCCGTGGTCGCGGCCATCGTCCTCACGGTCGCGGTCCTTCCGGCCGAGTACGGCATCGACCCCACCGGGGCGGGCCGGGCGCTGGGCCTGACCAAGCTGCATGCGCCGACGGCGCCGGCGACGGCGCCGGCACCGGCGAACGCGGCTGCCGCGGCGAACGCGCCGACCGCAATCGCAGCGACCGGCGGCTCGACCGTCTCGGCGCCCGGCGAGCAACGGGCGCTGACGATTTCATCGAAACCGGTCAATGCCTACCGCGCCGACGAGATGGAAATAACGCTGCCGGCCGGCAAAGGGCTCGAAGTAAAGACTAAGCTGGCGAAGGGGGCGACGCTGATTTATACATGGAAGACCAAGAACGCCGAGAAGGTCGACCACGACTTCCACGGCGAGCCGGTCAATGCGAAGGAAAACGAATTCGAGAGTTTCATCCTCGAAGACGGGGTCAGCGAATCGAAGGGAACCGTGATCGCACCGTTCACCGGCGTGCACGGCTGGTACTGGAAGAACAAGTCGGCGGCACCGGTGACGCTGGTGCTCAAGGCAAGCGGGTTTTATTCCGACATCTACCGGAAATAAACTCCCCCGAAAAGGGCAATGGCGGCGGAGACCATCCGCCTTGCCCGCGTCCAAGTACAGCTGAGCCCCGACATTGTGACGCCATTGATCAACGGGCGTTTCGGGCCACCAGCAGATAAGTCAGCATATCGCCTTTGCCTTTCACCGGGATCACGCCCCGCTCCTCGAAAATGTATTTGTCGCGCAGGCGCCCATAAGTGGCGGCTGTCACCTGGATCGCGCCTGAGACGCCGTGAGATTCCATCCGGGAAGCGGTATTGACCGTATCTCCCCACAAATCGTAAGTAAATTTTTTCGTGCCGATGACCCCGGCCTCGACCGGGCCTGTGTGGATGCCGATGCGGATGCCGAGCGCCTCGCCTCCCTTGGTACGCATCTTGTTCATTGCTGCTTGAATGTCCAGCGCCATGTCGGCGATCGCGTCGGCGTGGTTGTCGCTGGGCGTGGGCAAACCGCCAACTACCATATAGGCGTCGCCGATCGTCTTAATTTTCTCAAGTCCGTAGCGCTCGGCCATCCCGTCAAACGCCGAAAAAATCTCGTTGAGCAATTCCACCAACTCGGCCGGCGACAAATGCGCCGACAGCTTGGTAAAACCGACCAAATCGGCAAACATCACCGTTACCTCGGCAAAACTGTCCGCGATCGTCGTTTCCCCGTTTTTGAGGCGCTGCGCGATCGCCTTTGGTAATATATTCAACAGCAGACGCTCGGACTTTTCCTTTTCGTGGCCCAAGGCCTGTAGATATGCCTGCTCCTTGTCCCGCAGGCGTTTCTTTTCCAGGCAAGCGCTAATCCGAGCCTTGAGCAAGACCGGATTGAACGGTTTAGGAAGATAGTCCTCTGCCCCCAGTTCTATACACCGGACGACACTGTCGATATCGTCCAGCGCCGAAATCATGATCACCGGGATGTGGCGCAATTTTTCGTCCGCCTTCAGGTTTTCGAGCACTTGATAGCCGTTCATTTGCGGCATCATAATGTCCAGGAGAACCAAATCAAAAGGAACTGTTCGCAACATCTCCAAGGCTTGGAGGCCATCTTCGGCAAGAGTCACCACGTGGCCTTGACGCTGAAGTCGGCGCGCGAGCAAATCGCGGTTCAACGCATTGTCGTCAACAACCAGTACGCTGCCCTCTTCGCCCTTCATGTCATAGCCTCTTTCAGTTGGTGAGGTAGTCTGGCGTCCCGCTTGAGGCATAGCATGGTGACGTCGTCGTGCGGGGCGAATGCCCCGACATGGCCGGCCAGTTTGGCCTTCAATGTGTCGACCAGCGTCCCGGCATCGGCGTCGGTTTGCTCCAGTATCGCCAGGTGCAGGGCGGCAATGCCGTACCTACCCGTTTCCCCGATCGCTCCGGTGACGCCGTCGGTATAGGCCAATAAGCTGTCGCCCCCGTCCAGCCGCACGCTCCGCACGCTGCAGCGCGCGCCCTCCATCAGGCCTACGGCCGTGCCGCTGACCTCGAGCGACTCGATGCCGCCCGTTGCGGCGCGCCGGATCAAGGGCGTTTCGTGGCCCGCGTTCAGGTAGTGCAGGCTGCCGCGCGCAGTGTCGAGGATGGCGAAGAACAGGGTGGCGCACATGCTTTCGTGCGCATGCACCGTCGCGATGTAGTCGTTGACGATGCCGACGCTGCGGATCAAGGCCTCGTCCGGGGGCAGGGTCGCCGCCAGCGGGGGCATCGTAGTGCGCAGCAAGGTCCGGAAAACGGCCATGTAAAGGGCGGCGCCGACCCCTTTGTCGCAGACGTCGGCCACGGCGATCGCGATGCGCTGCCCGGGCAGCTCGAAGGCGTCGTAGAAATCGCCCCCGAGCTGGCGCGCCGGCTGGCAAAAGGCGGCTAGACTCCAGCCCGGCATGTCCGGCATCTTGGCGGGCAGGAAGCCGAGGTGGATGCGGCGGCCAATTTCCATCTCGCGCGACACGGCGGACAGCAGTTGTTGGCGCTGGTCGGATAAACGTTTCTTGGCAAGCGAGGATTCGATGCGCGCCTGCAGGATGGTCGGGTTGAACGGCTTGGTGACGTAATCGTCGGCCCCGAGTGCAAGGCAGCGCACCACGCTCGCGGTTTCGTCGATGGCCGACACCATGACCACAGGCGTGTGCGCATGGCGCGGGTCGCTGCGCAAACGGCGCAGCGTTTCGTAGCCATCCATGACCGGCATCGTGATGTCGAGCAGCACCAGGTCCCAGGTTTCCTGCTCCATCCGGTCGAGCGCGACCTGGCCGTTCTCGGCCTCGCCCGCCTCATGCCCCATGCGCCGCATTCGACGCAGCAGCAGGTCGCGGTTCACGTCGAGGTCGTCGACGATGAGGATTTTCATTGGACGTTCGGCCGACATGCCCGCACTCAAGCCGGCGCTGCCGCCGCACTGGCCAGCGAGCGGTTAACATAGGGCATGCCGGGCTGCGCGGCGCCACGCTCGACCGGGCTCGCAATCGGGTGCGTGTTATTGCTCCCGACGGCGCGCTCGCACAGCGGCACGATGATCGTGGCAGCAGGGCTCATAAAAGCGCCTCGATCTTGGATATCAGGCGATCGAATTCGACCGGCTTGGTGTCGAATTCGTCGCAGCCCGCCTCGAGCGCCCGTTCGCGGTCGCCCGACATCGCATGGGCGGTGAGGGCGATCACGGGTATATGCCGCAGTCCGGCGTCGGCCTTGAGCCGGCGCGTCGCCTCCCATCCGTCAAGGATGGGCAGGCTCATATCCATCAGGATCAGCGCCGGTTGCTCGCCCGCCGCGCTGACCAGTGCGGCGGCGCCGTCGCACGCCATGACGACCTCGTAGCCGCGCCGAATGAGGCGGCGCGATAGCATGTCGCGATTGAGTTCATTGTCTTCCACCAGCAGGATCTTGGTCACTCGGCTTCCTTGTTTGTGATCGCGCCGCTCCCGTCCGGCGCGCAAGCGGCGGTCAGGTCGGTGGCGAAGAATGCGCGGAAAGTGCTTCCCGCGCCCGGTGTGCTGACCACCGTGATGTCGCCGCCCATCATGCGGCTCAAGCGTCGGCTGATCGCCAAGCCGAGCCCGGTGCCGCCATACTTGCGTGTGGTGTCGGTCTCGGCCTGGACGAAAGGTTGGAACAGGCGTGCGATTTGCTCGCCACTGAGGCCGATACCTTCGTCGCTGACTTCCACCACCATGATCGGCCTGCCCTCGTCATCGAGTTCCTGGCGTGCCTCGATATGGATCTGCCCCTCATGGGTGAATTTGGTCGCATTCGATACCAGGTTGTACAGCACCTGGCGCATCCGCGACGGGTCCGTTTGCATCGGTGTCAGGCCGTGGGCCACGGCGACGCTGAGGCGGTTCTTGTTGTGTGACAGCAGCGGCTGGACGGTGGACGCGACCTGGTCCACCAGTGCCTCGATCGAGACGCTCTCGATCGACAGGTCGACCTTGTCGGCCTCGATCTTGGACAGGTCCAGCACGTCGTTGATCAGGCCAAGCAGGTGTTTGGCGGCACCCTTGATGCGGCCCAAATCGGTGAGGGCGGAATCGAGGCCCCCCAGGTCGGCCAGGTCTTCCTCGAGCAGCTCGGTATAGCCGATCACCGCGTTGAGCGGCGTGCGCAGTTCGTGGCTCATATTTGCAAGGAAGGCGCTTTTGGCGCGGTTCGCATCCTCGGCCTGCGAACGCGCCGCTTCGGCTTCGGCGCGATCGAGAAGGGCGGCTTTGCGCGCCTGGTCGAGCGCCACGCTTTGTTGCTCAATAAGCAGGTTGCGCGCCGCCAGTTCGCGCCGCGCGCGATAGGCGGCCTTCGACTGGGAATGGGTCAACACGCCGAACAGCAGCATGAACAGGCCAACCGTCAGCGCCGTCAGCACCTGGGTGCGCAGGGAAATCACGGTGTTTATCTTGAAACCGGTGATCAATCCTCCCAGTATCAAACCAATGGCTCCCGTGACCAGGCATTTACCGGCAGTACGGAAGCCGCCCACGCTCAATTGGGCAAGGGAAAGGGCTCCAAGCACACCGATGATTATCAACGGGTTATAGCCTATCAATGCGCCCCAAAAACCGTAGATCATGGAATCGATCCCCATGCTCCGGAATTCCGCCCGTTTGCTGTCGACAGCGTGCCGTCCCGCCAAGAAGGCTATCAGCGGCCAGCCGAGCGTACTGGCGGCGAGCACGAAAAAGAGGAAAGTCGGCGCACCTTGGTCGATCAGCGCCGACCCCAGCGTAAAAGACGTGAGGAAACAGCCGCTTGCACGCAAGACTAAGCCGAGGGCGACGATGGGGTGGATGCGGCGCCGCGCTGATTCAACCGTGACGGAGTCCGCCAACGCTGCCCTCGAATTCGTCTTGGTCATTAATAGAAATCAGCCGTGGTCAGTCGAACGCGGAAAACCCGGGTAGATCCCTCGCGAGGATCAAGGAATCACAGGGAGGCTTCCATATCGTGCACTGGAAGGTAATGGATAGGTTCAATAACTATAGCATGTGTGGTATCTAAGAAATTATCGTTTTAATCGCACGTATTTCCGTTCGCGTCTTGTGGGCACAGTGGTGATTCAACGCCGGAATACGCCGATAGATCGGTCGCCACGGTGGCGCGGAAGATGCTTCCCTCGCCCAACACGCTTGTGACCGTGATGTCGCCACCCATCATGCGGCACAGCTTGCGGCTGATCGCCAGGCCGAGACCGGTCCCGCCGTACTTGCGGGTCGTGTTGCTATCGGCCTGGACAAAGGGCTGGAAGAGCCGTGCGATTTGCTCGGCGCTCAATCCGATGCCCGAGTCGTTCACCTGCAGCACCGTGAGCTGGTGTCCCGCGTCATCGAGCTCTTGCGCGACATCGATATGGATCCGTCCGCCGTGTGTGAATTTGGTCGCGTTCGACACGAGGTTGAGCAGCACCTGGCGCAGGCGCGTCGCGTCAGTCTGCATCTGCCGCAAGCCGTCAGCGAACGATACCGTCAGCTGGTTTTCGTTGGCCGACAACAGTGGATCGATGGTGGACGTGACCTGGTCCACCAGTGCCTGAATCGGGAAGGTCTCGATCAGCAGGTCCACCTTTTCCGCCTCGATCTTGGACAGGTCGAGGACGTCGTTGATCAGGCCAAGCAGGTGTCTGGCGGCGCCTTTAATTTTGCCCAGATCGGACAGGGCGGTATCGAGGCTGTCGAGGTCGGCCAAGTCTTCCTCCAGCAGTTCGGTATACCCGATCACCGCGTTGAGCGGGGTGCGCAGTTCGTGGCTCATGTTCGCCAAAAACGCACTTTTGGTACGATTTGCGTCCTCGGCTTGGGAGCGCGCCGCTTCGGCTTCGGCGCGATCGAGCACTGCGGCCTTACGTGCCTGGTTCAGCTCGTTGCTTTGCTGCTCGATGAACCGGTTGCGCGCTGCAAGCTCACCACTTGTACGGTAGGCTGCCACCGACTGGAAATGGATCTGGACGCCGAACAGCATGGTGAACAAGCCCACCGCCAGCGCCGCGAGAATCTGGCTGCGGATGGAAACGATCGTATTGATCTCGAAGCCGGTGAGCAAGCCGCCCAGTGCCAGTCCCGCCGCTGCCGCGATCACGCATTGACCGGCGAGACGCACGCCACCGATGCTCAGTTGGGTTGTGCCCAAGGCGACCAGGGCGCCAATCGTGATCCATGGATTGTAACCAAGCAGGGCCCCCCACAGTCCGAAAATCATGGAGTCTATCCAAAAGTTCCGGAACTCCGCCCGCTTGTTGTCGGCGGCCCGGCGCGCGGACAGGAAGCCGAGCAATGGCCAAGCGAAGGTGGTGAAGGCCAGCAGGGCCCACCACGCAAGCGGCGCCTGGCGATCACCCAATATTGAGCCGAGCGCCAAAGCCATCAGCATATGCCCCGTCAACCGAAGCCCGAAGCCCAGTTTGACCAGGGGGTGTACGCGCCGGGCAGGCTGCTTGTCCGTCACCGCGTCCGTCGGCACTGTGCTGGGATTATTCATAGTTGATGCGGGCCGGCAGTAGGGTGAGTATGTGGAGGAGACGTTTGCACAAATCCTGCTGCAAGAGAGCATGGCATGACGAGGCACGGACTAAGTCTGGGGAGCGGACGGTAAGGCCTACGATGCTGGACTTTAGCATGTCGTGTAGCAATTTATCAACAGAACGTTGAACGACGCATAAGCTTGCCGTGAATGCGCTCTTGTTGGCAAAGCGAATGCGGCGATGTTGCGCCAGTGACGGTTGTGAGGCCGGGGTGTCGGTGCTCAATGCCAGTTCAATCGGCCTAGAGTCGTCCGAATCGCGTTCATTGCCGTGAATGCTCGATCCAAGTTCCCGCCAAACAGGCCAGCGGCTATCGAAATATATAAACAAAAAAGGAAATATTTGTTAATATTGCTTTAAAGTTACTTTTAATCTTTTAGGAGAGCGCGAGTGAGCCTGCCCCTTATCGTTATAGGTGATAAAACGACCCATGGCGGCACTGTCATTAGCGCGGACCTGACCTTCGATATCAATGGCAAGTACGTTGCCCGCATCGGGGACCTGACAGTCTGCCCGAAGTGCAAGGGCATCTTCCCCATTAAGGCGGGCGCGAGCGACCTGGTGGACGGCGACGGCAACGGCTACGCGCGACACATGGACCAGACGGCTTGCGGCGCCAAGTTGCTATCGAGCCAGATTACGACGACCTGGGACAATAAGACCACACTCGGCGATCCTGCGGCCGATGAGGCTGCGCAATCGATCGCATCCGCCGCGCCGATCGCGACGCCCACCAAGTCCGGCATCTGCCTGGACTGCCTGCTTAAGGCGGCAGCCGCCGGCAGCGCCACGGTGGTCAGAGAATGACACCGATGATTGACGTGATGGAGCGCCTCACACATCTTCGCAAAGAAACGGACGCATTGCGCCTATATGCCTTGATCGACGGGGCCCAGTACGAAACCCGCAGGGGCAAACGCCTCGAGCGCCAGGCAGGCCGCTATCCCCTGTTTGATGGAACGCCGGACGCGCCGCTCGCCCATGCCGGTCCCTGGGTGATCGACGCAGAGGCGGCCGGCGATGCTTTCACATCCGACATAGCCGCGCTCGAACGTGAGGCGGCGGCTGTGTGTTGGGTGATCGCCCTGCAAAGCTTGGAAGGGCTTTCTCAGCTTTTACAACTGAACCTTGACACGAAATTGCCTGACGGCCGGACGGCGTTGGTCCGCTTCTGGGATCCGCGCGTACTGGCCAGCTTGGCGGAGGTGCTGACGCCGGTCCAACGCGAGGAATTTTTCGGACACATCCATGAATGGCATTTGTTGCACAAAGGCCAACGTGCTTGGATCGGGAGGCCTAATGCTAACGCTTGATGAGGCGCAGTGGTCGAAATTGAAGGCGCGCGACGCCGAGTCGTTCGTGGCGGCCGTATGCGATCAGTTTCTGACCAAACGCCCGGACATGATGGCAGCCCCCGGCCGCGGCGTGGTGCAAGCGCGCATGCAGGCTGCGCACGACTACGCGATCAGTATCGGTTTCACGTCGACGCCGCATATTGTGCGCCTGCTGTATCTGGCAGCCGATGCGCCGCGCATTCACGATGATCGCGCTGTCGATGCCCATCTGCGCAAGGCTGGCGCCACTCCAGAGCAACGGCTGGACGACATGCTGGCCGTCGTCATGATGGAGCTAAACGAACAGAAAAGGGAGAACTGATGGCCGGACTCGCCACCAATTTGCTCAGGTCGGCTGCGGGCCGGGTCGCCGCAGCGCTTGGCGCAGGAGCTGCCGTCGGTACTGGCGTCGCCCTCAAGCGGCAAGAGGAGGCCGAGCGCGCCAAGGACTCTACCCTCGCACTTGTGGACGCGCAATCGCATGCCAAGACAAATGACTGTACGAAGGAAGAAAAATGCAAGGACTGTCCGCCGGACCGGGGCATATTCAGGGAACAAAACACCAGTGGATGGTCGGAGGCGAGCATCCTGTATCAAGTGCGTATCGGTGGCATGACCATTCGACCAGGCTTCATAATGGAATGGTTGTACAACGGCGTTTCCTTCGACGGGTTTGACTCGAGCCAGTGCCTCCTCAAGGAAGCCAAGGCAAAGCATGACCAATTTTTCGACATGTGGGGAACGGTACTTACCTTCTGGGAGAAAGGTGCGGAAAGAATCATCGATGAAGCCATGCGCCAAGGTGTAGCGGCCGCGCCGCGACCTCCAACGCGTCTACGGTGGCACTTTATGGAGCCCGTAAGTTACCGATTCTTTTCCCTCGTGATTCTGGCGGCCCACCCCGACGTGGAGGTAGTATTTCAGCCATGACGCCAGCGCTACCGACACTCGAACTCCAGTACAGGCGCAACGGCCGGGCTTTACCTACTGTTGACCTGCAACTCCAAGAGCTGTTCCGTTTCGCGCAGGCGTTGAGCGCGTTCTCGCCCCTATTGACGGAGTGGTATCTCACCTCGGACAAGGACCTCGCGGACGCACTTCGCTACAAGGCATTTGATGCCAACGGACCCACGTCGGCGGCGCTCGCGATCGTGAAAACGGAGAGTAAGAATGTCCATGACATTCGCTCCGTCTCAGTATGGAATGGCGCCGAAAATAACGCGAACGCCGCGGTGCTGTCGTCACGCTGCAATGTACTCGGTCGGCCCGACGCGTTTAAATTCGGCTTGAAACTGCAACCTGAAGTCCTCGATTGGAAGACCGGGGCGCAATGGATGCAAGCCGCGCTTGCGATCTGGCCGGCCGACTTCAGCAATTTCGGCCCGTTCTGGTACGCGGAAAAGAAGGTGTTCAAGGACAGACCCGGCGTGAGCTGGATGCTTTACCTTCCGAAAATACTCACCATTCGGCAAGTTCCAGAAGCGCGCGCTCTGGTACCGGTCATGGGCCCCGGCAAAAAGCAGATCGGGACGATTATCGTCAGCGTCACCGATGAGCGGTTTTCGGCCGAGAATGCCGCCCACGTAAAGATCGCCAACGACATCGAAATTCGCTTGGTGGATCAGGACTTGTTGCCTAGGTACGCGGACCTTTAGTGCAAATAATTTGACGACACGACGCAACGTTCCTTAGCATGAAAGCCGCAGTTCCGAGGCATCGCTCGGGCCTGCGTGATACCCGACCACCCTCGACTTGTTTAATTTTCCATTTTTGTGGCGGCGTGGCCTATTCCGATTCAATTTTTCTGTTTCAGATTCTATTCGGGCGCAACAGCGGGGATTTAGATTGACGTGTATGCATGTGCAGTCTATATTAATGACTCGCAAGTAAGTTACTGGATTGAAGCACATGCATTGCCCTTTTAATATCAAGCCCCGCTGGGAACGGCGCAAGGACGCGCGCCCGCAGGAATTGCTGGCGGCGGCGCTCGACCTGTTCGTCGAGCGCGGCTTCGCCTCGACCCGGCTCGAGGACGTGGCCAAGCGCGCGGGGGTGTCGAAGGGCACCCTCTACCTCTATTTCACCAACAAAGAAGAACTGTTCAAGGCGGTCGTGCGCGAAAGCATCGTGCCCGCGATCGGCGAGGCCGAGGATGTGATCGCCGGCTTCGACGGCAACAGCGCCGAACTGCTGCGCATCGTCGTCTACACCTGGTGGGACCGCCTCGGCGCGACCAAGGCCTCGGGCATCGTCAAGCTCGTCATGGCCGAGGCGAACAATTTCCCCGACCTGGCCCAATTCTACCGGGAGGAGGTGATCGTGCGCGCCTCCAGCATGATCGGCTCGATGCTCGCGCGCGCCGTCGCGCGCGGCGAATTCCGCCCGGTCGACATCCCCGTCATGACGCAGCTGCTGATCTCGCCGATGCTCATGCTGATGATGTGGAAGCATTCGATCGGGCCCTGCGAGCAGAGCGCACTCGACCCGCGTGCCTTCCTCGACGCCTTCATCGATATGGCGCTCAACGGCCTGTGCGCGGCGCCGCCGGGCGCGACGGCGCCGATGCCGGGCGCCTGATTCAGTGGGTTCAGTGCCCCAAAACTGCAGACTGTCGCAATTTCATGCGTTCCGAGGGGCCATATCGTTAAGATATTGGTTCTGAGGCAGTTCACGATAAAATATCGGATTATTCTTCCTCCAACAGAGCCAATAGATGAACATCGAACAAGCCCGCTTTAACATGATCGAGCAGCAAATCCGCCCCTGGAACGTGCTGGACCAGGACGTGCTCGACCTGCTGATGGTCGTCAAGCGCGAGGATTTCGTGCCGGCCGCCTGCAAGAACCTCGCCTTCGCCGACACCGAGATCCCCCTGCCCGGCGGCGAGTCGATGTTGACGCCCAAGATCGAAGCGCGCCTGCTGCAGGAGATCATGCTCAAGAAACACGAGTCGGTGCTCGAAATCGGCGCCGGCTCGGGCTACATGGCCGCGCTGCTCGCGCACAAGGGCCAGCATGTCACGACGGTCGAGATCTCGCCCGAACTCAAGGCGATCGCCGAGGCCAACCTGGCCCGTGCCGGCGTCAAGAATGTCACGGTCGAGCTCGGCGATGGCGCCGAAGGCTGGGCCAAGGGCGCGCCGTACGACGTGATCGTCATTTCGGGCGGGCTCGAAGTGCTGCCCGAGGCCTTCCAAAAGCAGCTCAAGGTCGGCGGGCGCGTCGCCGCCATCGTCGGCCACGCGCCGGTCATGTCGGTCAACATCGTCACGCGCGTGTCCGAGACCGCCTACGACACGCTGACCGTGTTCGAGACCAACATCAAGCTGCTCAAGGTGACGTCGAAGCCCTCGCACTTTGCGTTTTAAGCGGGGCGGACCGGCATGAAGCATATGACCGCCCCCGAGCTGGCCGCGCGCCTGGCCGACACTGAACGCGCGCGCCCGCTGTTGCTCGACGTGCGCGAAAACTGGGAGTTCGCGACCTGCCAGATCGCCGGCTCGGTCCAGATCGCGATGAACACGATTCCGGCCCGCATCGAGGAGCTCGACGACGAGGCCGAGGTGGTCTGCATCTGCCACCACGGCGCGCGCAGCATGCAGGTCGCCGCGTTCCTCGAGCGCGCCGGTTTTACCGATGTAACGAATTTGACGGGCGGCATCCACGCCTGGGCCGTGCAAGTGGACCCGGCGATGCCGACGTACTGACGCTTTTTGCGGTGGCGGGCCTGGGCCCGCCGCTGTTCCGATTTTTTTGATGATACGCATGGAGAATGCAATGCAAAAACCCCTTATCGGCGTCCTGATCGCCAGCGCTTTCTTTTCGGCCAACGTGCACGCGGCCGACCTGATCCAGGTGTACCAGCAGGCGCTCGCCAACGACGCCGCTTACGCCAGCGCGCGCGCATCGCTGGCCGCCGGTCAGGAACGCACCGTGCAGGGGCGCGCATTGCTGCTGCCGACCATCGGCCTGAACGGCAGCAACATCCAGAACGACAGCGAGCGCACGCCGTGGAACGGGGTCGGCGTCGGCACCGACACGCGCACCGACAGCTACACGTTGTCGCTGTCGCAGCCGCTGTTCCGCTGGTCCAACTGGCACACCTACCAGCAGAGCAAGCTGCAGCAGGCGCAAAGCGAGGCGCAGTTCGCGCAAGCCCAGCAAGACCTGATCACGCGCGTCTCGCAAGCCTATTTCGACGTGCTGGCCGCGCAGGACACGCTCGAGTCGAACCGCGCGCAAAAGACCGCGACCACCGAGCAGCTGGCCTCGGCCAAGCGCAATTTCGAGGTCGGCACCCAGACCATCACCGACACGCACGAGGCGCAGGCCGCCTACGACCTGGTCGTGGCGACCGAATTCGCGGCCATCAACGACCTCGAGAACAAGCGCACGGCCTTGCAGTCGATCATCGGCAACGCGCCGTCCGCGCTGGCCCCGCTCAAGCCGGGCATCGTGCTCGCCTCGCCCCAGCCGGCGCTGATGGACCCGTGGGTGTCGTCGGCCGAGAACCAGAATTACAGCGTGGTCAACGCCGAACTGGCGTTCGAATCGTCGAAACGCGAAATCCAGAAGAGCCGCTCGGGCCACTATCCGACGCTCGACCTGGTCGTCAGTTCGAGCCACAGCAAGGTCAACAAGCAGATCAACAATGTGTCCGGCAGCAGCAACAACAATGCGATCGGCGTGCAATGGAACGTGCCCATTTTTAACGGCTTCGCCGTCAACAGCCGCGTGCGCGAATCGATCGCGCTCGAGGACAAGGCGCGCAACGACCTCGAGTCGACCCGCCGCGTCGCGGCCCAGAGCGCGCGCCAGTCTTTCCTTGGCGTCAACAGCGGCATGGCCCAGGTCAAGGCGCTCGAGGCGGCCGAGGTGTCGAGCCAGTCGGCGCTCGAGTCGAACAAGCTCGGGTACCAGGTCGGCGTGCGCATCAACATCGACGTGCTCAACGCGCAGCGCCAGTTGTACTCGACCCGCACCAACCTGTCGCGCGCGCGTTACGACACCATCATGGCCGGCCTGCGCCTGAAGGCGGCCGCCGGTTCGCTGCGCGAAGCAGATCTGGTTCCGGTCAACAACCTGCTGCAGAAGTAAGTTTGCGGACGGGGCGCCGCGCGCCCTGGCCATAAAAAACGGCGCCCGCTGGAATGGGGCGCCGTTTTTCTATTGGAGGGAACGACCGGCGGTGCTGCGGTTCTTAAATACGGGCAGCAACTTCTCGTCGTCTTCGGACATGACCGGGCTGATCGGCGTTGGCAGGTGGCGACGATCCTTTTCAAGCTTGAACTGGTACCCGGACGCTCCGCGGGTCGAGGTCCGCATCCCGCTGAACCGGCATGGGCGCAACGGGGCGGTCGACGGCGGCCCGGGCGGCAGCGGCGCGTCCGTACTGGGGGCCAAAGCCGACGCAGGCGAGGATCAACGCCAGGGTCGCCAGCGACAGCTTGTGGTCCGCGAACATGCCGCCCGCGGGCGCGCCGGCCAGCATTTCGCGCTCGTCTGCGGGCACCCCGAAAAAGCCGACCGTGTAGCCTTCCTCCTTGAAACTTCTGTTGGCCTTCGTATTGACCACCAACAGCACGACCACGTTGACGAGCGGGACGGCCATCGCCAGCACCGCCAGCGTTTTGGCCGGCGGCGACAGGTACAGCCCGGCCGCCATCCGGAGCAGCGCGACGATGCACAGCGCGCCGACCGCGATTGAGCACAGCAACAGCAGGCTGCTTGGGAGTGTGTTGCGCAATCCTACGACGAGTGCATTGAGCAAGACGGCGTCGATCACCAGCTTTTGGCCCAGCGCCATTTGCGCCAGTTGCGAATCGGTCTTGTCGTATTCGACGGGGGTATTGTCGTCGACGGCGGCGGCTGCGGAACCGGCGGGCGTAACGGGCGCGCTATGGTAGCTCTTGAGCAAGCGTTGCAGCGCCTCCTCGGACAGCCTCTCGGACGCGGGCGCGGCTTTGTCGAGTGCGACGTTGGCCGTGGCGGGAGCGGCGGGCGCCGGTGCGGGCGTGGCGGATTCAGGTGCCGGTGTTGATGCCGCTGACGGCGCCGGCGCGGCGGACGCCTCGGCTTCGAGCGAGCAGGCGGCGCCGGCTTTGACCAAGGCGAGCATATAGCGCTGCGCCGTTGGCTTGTCGACGCCGCGTTTGACGATCACACCATCGGTGCTCTCGAGCACGCCCAGCATCTGCTCCGGCGTGCATTTGAACATCGCGGCCAGACGCAGGCTCAGCGCGCCCGCATCGACGCCGGGCCGTGGCCCCTTGAGCCGCACGTGATACTTTGCTGGCGCCGCATCGTTGGCCGCCTGAACGTCGTTCATATTGTTATGGCGAAATATAATTGAAAAAATTATATTCGCAGGGGCGCGTTCGCGGCGCATTTACTTCGCGCCGCGTTGCGGATTGGCCGCGTTCGAGCGCGCAAATTACGAACTAAGCCCGCCGCCGCGCACGCCGTCCTTGCGTTCGATGAGCTCGATCTTATAGCCGTCCGGATCGGTCACGAAGGCGATCACCGTGCTGCCGCCCTTGACCGGCCCGGGCTCGCGCGTGACGTTGCCGCCATTGGCGCGCACCGAGTCGCAGGCCTCGACGATGTTGTCGGCCGATATCGCGAGGTGGCCGTAGGCCGTGCCCATCTCGTACGCGGCCTGGCCCCAGTTGTAGGTCAGCTCGAGCTCGGCGTGCTCCGGATTGCTGCCATAGCCGACAAAGGCGAGCGTGTATTTGTATTCGGGGTTGTCGCTGGTGCGCAGCAGCGTCATGCCGAGCACCTTGGTGTAGAAATCGATCGAGCGCTGCAGGTCGCCGACCCTGAGCATGGTGTGCAGGATGCGCATGGTAATCCTCTGTTTGGTTGCGGCGATGCCGGTGGAGGATGCAATTCTATGCGCTTGGCCGCTTCCTTGCCGGGGCCGGGCCTGTTATGCAAAAACGTATAGGCGGAGGCCGCGTTATATCTTGCATATGCCCTCTGGCGCTTTTAGCCATTCACAAAGTCAGCCTTCGCAAGGGCGGCAAATGAAGCGGCAAAAAGACCGGCAGAAAACGTATCGGAAAAGATCAATTTAATAAAATAAGTCATGTACAATCAACGACTTGGGAGAAATCCTAACCGGCAGAGAAAGCGGCAAAATGTACCACTCCCCACACCAATTTGAACCTACTACTTTGGACGACCGCCAAATGGCGGAAATTCAAGCGCCCGTCGAGCGCATTGTGCTCGCGTCTTTGAAGCTTACGTCGGCAGCTCACGAAAGTACCAGGGCTACTCTTCGGGAGCTGGTCCGACAGATGAATTCGTACTATAGCAATCGTATCGAGGGCCAGCACACCCATCCCCATCAGATCGAAAAAGCGCTTCAAAGCGTGTTCTCGGATCGCCCCGATGAGGCACGGCTGCAACGCGTAGCCATTGCGCATATCGAGGCTGAGAAGGCGCTGGAGGGGCAGCTCGGTGAAGACTCGGCATTGACGTCAAAATTTTTGGTCGATGCTCACCACGCCCTATACGCAAGGCTAGAAGCGGAAGACCGCGTCTCCGACGATGGGGAGGTCATCGTTCCTGGTCAATTGCGGGAAAGGGAGGTCCAGGTAGGGAGGCATGTGCCTCCCACCGCAGCATCTGTGCCGGCATTTCTGGCGAGGATGGATGCAGTCTATGGGAAAGCGCGTGGTTGGGAGCGTTTGCTCGTGGCGACCGCGTGCGCGCACCACCGTGCTGCATGGGTCCACCCATTTTTGGATGGCAATGGCCGCGCGACCAGGCTTCAAAGCCACTGCTCCCTTTGGAAATTATCGGAAGGACTCTGGTCACCTAGCCGCGGCTTTGCACGGTCAACCGACGCCTACTACGCAGGCTTGCGCAACGGAGATTCCCCTCGGCGTGGGGATCTGGATGGCCGGGGCAACCTGAGCGCAGTCGGACTGCTTGAATGGGTAAAATATTTTCTGGGAATATGCGAGGACCAGGTGTCATACATGTCCAAGATGCTGGCCCTGGACGGGATGAAGCAGCGCATTGAAGCCTTGATTATTTTCCGCTCGACGCAGGATAAAGCCGTAAAACGTCAGGCAATCCTTCCTCTGATACACGTCTTCGGGCTCGGTCCGGTGACGCGGGGCGAGTTTGCCCAGATGACGGGGATGGCGGAGCGAAGTGCCCGAATGCTTCTCGCGAAACTGCTTTCGGATAAATTGCTCATTAGTGATTCCGCTTATGGACCGGTTCGGTTTGGCTTGCCGCTGGACGCACTAGGTATGCTGCTCCCCCATCTTTATCCGGAGGCTGAACGCCAGGCTATGTAGCTTGAAATTAATTGCAAGCTATGCAAAAACGTATAGGCGGAGGCCGCGCTATACATTCTTGCATATTGCCGTTGCTTAAGCCTCGAGCCGCGCGTCGAGCGTGATGACCGCGTTGAGCAGTTTCGACACGGGGCAGTTCTCCTTCGCTTCGAGCGCGGCCGCTTCGAACGCCTCCTGCGACGCGCCCGGGATCCTGGCCACCAGCGTCAGGTGGACCGCCGAGATCGTGAAGCCGCCGTCGACCTTGTCGAGCGAGACCGAGGCCGTGGTCGAGAGCTTCTCGGCCGTCATGCCCGCCTTGCCGAGCTGGCCCGACAGCGCCATCGTGAAGCAGCCCGCGTGCGCGGCGCCGATCAGTTCTTCGGGGTTGGTGCCGGGCCCGTCCTCGAAGCGCGTGTTGAACCCGTACTGTGTGTTGTCGAGCGCGCCGCTCTGCGTCGAAATGTTGCCCTTGCCATCTTTGATACCGCCGCTCCAGACGGCGCTTCCTGTGCGTTTGATCATATTGTCCTCCTTGGACGGGTGAGGCCCGGAACCGGACGCCGGAAATTCGGCGCCCCGGTCCGGGCTTGGTGCAATCGGTTTAAAAAGTGCTTATTTGCCCGCCGGCGTGACGCGCCAGACGATGTCGCCGACATCGTCGGCCAGCAAGATGGCGCCGGCCTTGTCGACGGCGACGCCAACCGGGCGCCCGTGGGCGCGTCCCGTTTCGCCGAGAAAGCCGGTCAGGATGTCTTGCGGCGGGCCGTTCGGCTTGCCGCCGGCGAAGGGCACGAAGATCAGTTTATAGCCCGCATGCGGCACCCGGTTCCACGAGCCGTGCTGCCCGACCAGCGCGCCGTTGCGCAGGGCCGGCAACAGCTTGCCATCGTAAAAGGTCAGGCCTAGCGAGGCCGTGTGCGCCCCGAGCGCGTAGTCGGGCACGAGCGCGCGGGCCACGAGGTCCGGCCGCGGCGGCTTGACGCGCGTGTCCACGTTTTGCCCGAAATAGCTGTACGGCCAGCCATAGAAACCGCCGTCGCGCACCGAGGTCATGTAATCGGGCACGAGGTCGTTGCCGAGCTCGTCGCGCTCGTTGACGCTGGTCCAGAGCACCTTGCTTTCGGGATGGAAGGCCATGCCGACCGGGTTGCGCAAGCCGGTCGCGAACACGCGCGCCTTGCCGCTGGCGCGGTCGAATTCCCAGATCGCGGCGCGGCCTTCCTCTTCGGCCATGCCGTTCTCGCCGACATTGCTGTTCGAGCCGACCGAGACGTAGAGCCGCTTGCCGTCGGGGCTGGCGACGACGTTCTTGGTCCAGTGGTGGTTGCGCCCGCCCGGCAGGTCCATGACCTTGACGCCGGCCGCCTTGATGCTGGTCTGGCCGGGCTTGTACGGATAGCGCACCAGCGCGTCGGCGTTGGCGACATACAGCTCGTTGCCCACGAGCGCCATGCCGAACGGCGAGCGCAGATTGTCGAGGAACACCGTGCGCGTGAGCGCCTTGCCGTCGGGGCCGGCGCCGCGCAGCAGCGTGATGCGGTCGGCCGAGGGCACGCCGGCGCCCGCTTTTTTCATCGTGTATTTCATGACCGTGGCGCGCAGGCCGGTGCTGCCGCCCTTGTCGGGCTTGTTGCTCTCGGCCACCAGCACGTCGCCGTTGGGCAGCACGTGCAGCCAGCGCGGATGCGCAAGCCCGCCCGCGTACGCGTGCACGGCCAGGCCCGGCGCGGCGACCGGGTGGGTGCCCGCCGGCCACGGTTCGGCCGGGGCGATGTTCACGGTGGGCAGCAGGGTGCGCGACGGCGCGGGCAGCGCGGGGTTCGGGCCGAATCCGGCCGGCATCTCGGCCACCGGGGCCTGCGCGAGCGCGGCCTGGGCCAGCAGCGCGCCGCAGCAGGCCAGCGCCGGGCCCAGTCGCATCACTGCTTGGCCCCGCGCGACGGCACGGTCGAGTCGTGGTGGCGCATGCCCTCGTGGGCGTCGGGCAGCGGATGGGCCTGGCCGGATTCGGCGGGCGGCTCGACCGCCTCCTCGACCCCGCGCGTGCCATGCAGGTCGGTGTCGACGAGGCCGCGCGCGAGATCGTCGGCGGCCTGCTTGATGACGCCGCGCGGCGCCAGGTCCTGCCCCTCGGGCGACTCGTCGCGCTCGTGCGGCAGGCGCTTGACGCCGTCGTTTTCAATGTGGGCGTCGGTGTTGATCTTCCTGTCTTTTGATTCGGCAACCATTTGTTTCTCCCAAAACTGTTTCCATTTGCGCAAAGGATAGCCCTTTGCCCCGATCGGAGTCGCGCAATTGGCTTCCGCATTCGATGTGTATTTATGCAAGGAAATCGCTTACCATTTGGGCATTCCCAGACAGCCGAGCCGAATGCCTTGAAATCCGAAACAGCGCACCATCCCGACCTCGATGAGGAAACCGGCAACTGCCACAACTGCGGCGCCGGCGTCAACTACCATTACTGCGCCGTGTGCGGACAGGAGACCAGGCTGCACGTGGCGAGCGCGCGCGAATTCCTGCATGAGTTCATCGGGCACTATGTCGCGCTCGAGGGCAAGCTGTGGCATTCGCTGTGGTTGCTGATGCTGCGCCCCGGGGTGCTCACGGCCGAGTACATCGCCGGGCGCCGCGTGCGCTACGTGCAGCCGCTGCGCATTTATTTGACCTTCAGTATCCTGTTTTTCGCGCTGATCAAATACACGGGATCGGACGTGAACTACATCCAGCAGACCGAGGCCGAGAAAAAGGCTGCGGCCGCAGAGTTCGCCAAGGGCGCGGACACGGCCAGGCGCAACGGCGTGCCGATCACGCTGGAGGGCCGCGACGAAGTCAAGTTCAAGACCAACATCGGCACCTTCAATCCGGCCTGGGAGACCAGGCTCAGGCAGATATGGGCGCTGCCCGAGGTCGAGCGCACGCGGCTGTTGCAGAACGCGTTCTTCAGCTATGTGCCGTACGCGGTGTTCGCGTTGATGCCGCTGTTTGCGTTCTACCTGAAGCTGCTGTACCTGGGGACGGGGCGGCGCTATGGCGAGCATTTCCTGTTCGCGCTGCATGCGAACGCCTTCGCTTTTGTCATGTTCGGCTTGATCTATATGGTGCCGTCGCAGTGGGCGCGCACGGGGATGGCGCTCTGGCTGATGAGCTACCTGCCGATGGCGATGCGCCGGGTTTATGGCGGCAGCGTGCTGGCCACGGCGGCGCGCTGGGGGGCGCTGATGTTCGTGCATCTGTGCAGTATTTTCGCGGCGATCGCGTTGACCTTGTTCCTGGCGCTGATCGTTTAACCAGCCACCACATCGTCCTCGCGGAGGCGGGGACCCATAGAACAGTTGCTTAAAGCAACCGTGCTTCTGCGCTGGGCAAGTGAGCCGTTGCTTTGCTTCACCGTTCTATGGGGGTGGCGCATGCGCCACCGCCTTCGCGAGGACGATGTTGGTTGGGTTTAGCGGGGGATCGGATCCCGCGCGATTTCTATAGCTGACAGCGGCCTTGCCAAGCCTAACCGCCGCCCCCTATACTGCTGTTCATCCATACAGTCATGCCGGCCCACGCCCGCGTATGGCAGACGCGCCCGTTATCGGTTAATCTGCTGGGTGGCGCAGCTTGCGCCGCCCCCACTCGCCGCCCACCATTGCCGGGATTTTTATGCCTGTATCGCCTCAAACGCAAAAGACCATCGCGCTCGTCGTCCGCCCCAATACGGTCGGCATCGAGGAGTCCGTGCGCGGCATCATCGCGTTCCTGCAAGGGGCCGGCTACCGCGCCGTGTTCGAGTCCGAGACCGCGGCCCACCTGAACCTGCCCGATATCGCCGCGATGGGCGTGGCCGAAATCGGCGAGGTCGCCGAGGCCGCCATCGTGATGGGCGGCGACGGCACCATGCTCGGCATCGCGCGCAAACTCGCGCCCTACGCGCTGCCGCTGATCGGCATCAACCAGGGCCGGCTCGGGTTCATGACCGACATCCCGATCGAGCGCATGCTGCCCGTGCTCGCCGAAATCCTGTCCGGCAAGGCCGATTCCGAAAAACGCACCCTGCTCGAGGGCCGCGTGCTGCGCGGCGGCGTCGAGATCGCCAGCGGACTGGCCGTCAACGACGTCGTCGTCGCGCGCGGCGCCGGCGCCGGCATGGCCGAACTCAAAGTCACGGTCGACGGCCACTTCATGTACAACCAGCGCTCCGACGGCCTGATCATCTCGACCCCGACCGGCTCGACCGCCTACGCGCTCTCGGCCGGCGGCCCGCTGCTGCACCCGAGCCTCGGCGGCGTGGTGCTGGTGCCGATCGCGCCGCACGCGCTGTCGAACCGGCCGATCGTGCTGCCCGACTCGTCCAACATCGTGGTCGAGGTCGTCAGCGGGCGCGACGTCAGCGTCAATTTCGACATGCAAACCTTCGCCAGCCTCGCGCACGGCGACCAGATCGTCATTTCGCGCTCGCCGCACCACATCACCTTCCTGCATCCCGAGGGCTGGAGCTACTACGACACGCTGCGCGAAAAACTGCACTGGAACGAATATCCCTCGGGCGAGGGCAAGCTGCGCTAGCCTACAGCCTGGTTTTTAGTTGTTCGCCCGACCACCCATCACCTCCGACACCGACTCACTTCCATGCTGCGAACCCTCTCCATCCGCGATTTTGTCATTGTCGATTCGATCGAACTCGAGTTCTCGAGCGGCTTTTCCGTGTTCACCGGCGAGACCGGCGCCGGCAAGTCGATCCTGATCGACGCGCTGCAACTGGCGCTCGGCGGGCGCGGCGACGCCAGCGTGGTGCGCGAGGGCGCGCCCAAGGCCGACATCACGGCCGACTTCGCCGTCGACGGCGCGGCCGCGGCCTGGCTCGCCGAGCACGAGTTCGCGCTCGAGGAGGGCGGGGCGCTGCTGCGGCGCGTGATCGACAACGCGGGCCGCTCGAAGGCGTTCATCAACGGCATCGCCGCGACCGCGACCCAGTTGCGCGAGCTCGGCGACCTGCTGATCGACATACACGGCCAGCACGCGCACCAGTCCCTGCTCAAGGGCGAGGCGCAGCGCGCCCTGCTCGACAACCAGGCCGCGTTCAAGGATGCCGGCGCCGCCGTTGACGCGCTCACGGTCGCCGCCAGCCATAAAGAATGGCGTGCGCTGGCGCGCCAGCGCGCCGAATTCGAAAGCGACGCGCGCAACGTGCTGATCGAGCGCGAGCGGCTCGAGTGGCAGGTAGGCGAACTCGAAAAACTGGCCGTCAAGCCGGGCGAGTGGAACGACATCAGCAACGAGCACAGCCGCCTGTCGCACGCCGCCAGCCTGCTCGAGGGCGCGCAGGAGGCGCTCGCCGCGATCTCCGAATCGGACCATCCGATCCTGTCGCAACTGTCGTCGCTGAACCAGAAGCTCGGCAAGCTGGTCGCCGTCGACGCCCAGCTGCAAAGCGTGCTCGACTGCATGGAGCCGGCCCGCATCCAGCTGCAGGAGGCGGTCTACGCGCTCAACGATTACCTCGACCGGGTCGACCTCGACCCCGAGCGCCTGCGCCAGGTCGACGCCCGGCTCGAGGCGATCCACTCGAGCGCGCGCAAATTCCGCGTCACGCCCGACGAGTTGCCCGAGGAGCACGCCAAGCTCGCCGAGCGCCTGCGCCAGCTCGCCGACGCGAGCGACCTCGACGGCCTGCGCCAGCAGGAGGAAAAAATCAAGGCGCGCTACATGGCCGCGGCCGGCAAGCTGTCAAGCACGCGCGCGGTCGCCGCCCAGCTGCTCGGGACCCAGGTCACGGCCGCGATGCAGGAGCTGAACATGACGGGCGGCAGCTTCGTGGTCGGCCTCAACGCCTGCGAGCCCGGCGCGCACGGGCTCGAGCAGGTTGAATTTCTGGTCGCCGGGCACGCCGGCGTGGCGCCGCGCCCGCTCGCCAAGGTCGCCTCGGGTGGCGAGCTGGCGCGCATCGCGCTCGCGATCTCGGTCATCACCTCGAACGCGACGACCACGCCGACGCTCATTTTCGACGAGGTCGACAGCGGCATCGGCGGCGGCGTGGCCGAGGTCGTCGGGCGCCTGCTCAAGCGCCTGGGGCAGGAGCGCCAGGTGCTGTGTGTGACGCATCTGCCACAGGTGGCGAGCCAGGCCAACCAGCATTTCCAGGTCGCCAAGGGCAGCACCGAGCAGGGCAAGACGGTCTCGCGCATCGATGTGCTCGACAGCAAAGCGCGGGTGGAGGAGGTCGCGCGCATGCTCGGCGGACTCGAGATCACGGCCACGACGCGCAAACACGCGCGCGAATTGCTCGCGTCGTAGGCGCAACGCGGCCGAAAATAGTCGAGATGCAATCCGGCAAGAAACTATAATGGCGCTCTTGCCACGCTTTTTACCCATTTCCCATGTCATTTAGCACCGAACCCCCCTTCAAGCACGGCACCGTGGCGCGCACCGCGATCGTGCTGGTCAACCTGGGCACGCCCGACGAGCCGACGCCGAAGGCCGTGCGGCGCTATTTAAAGCAGTTCCTGTCCGACCCGCGCGTGGTGGAGATTCCGCGCATCATCTGGTGGTTCATCCTCAACCTCGTGATCCTGCCGTTCCGCTCGGCCAAGTCGGCCGCCAAGTACGAGACGATCTGGACCCGCGACGGCTCGCCCCTGCGCGTGCACACGCAAAAGCAGGCGACGCTGCTGCGCGGCGCGATCGGCGTGCGCGGCCACGACGCGGTGCGCGTGGTGATGGCGATGCGCTACGGCTCGCCCTCGCTGCCCGAGGTGCTCGCCAAGCTCAAGGAAGACCATTTCGAACGCGTCGCGATCCTGCCGGCCTACCCGCAGTATTCGGGCGCGACCACGGGTTCGATCAACGACGCAGTGTTCGCCCACTATGCGAAGGTGCGCAATGTGCCGGAGCTGCGCTTCATCAAGAATTTCGCGGGCCACGAGGGCTACATCGACGCCCTGCGCGACAGCGTGCTGGCGAGCTGGGAAGTCAACGGCCGCGGCGAAAAACTCATCATGAGTTTCCACGGGATGCCGAAACGCACCCTCATGCTCGGCGACCCCTACCATTGCGAATGCCACAAGACGGGACGCCTGCTAGCGGCCAAGCTCGGCCTGGGCCCGGAGCAATACATGGTCACCTTCCAGTCGCGCTTCGGCAAGGCCGAATGGCTCCAGCCGTACACCGCGCCGACGCTGCAGGCGCTCGCGCGCGCCGGCGTCAAGGAGGTCGACGTGATCTGCCCGGGCTTTACGAGTGACTGTCTGGAAACGCTCGAAGAGATCGCGATCGAGGCCAAGCACGAGTTCCTGGCCGCGGGCGGCAAGCAGTTCAACTATGTGCCTTGCCTAAACGAATCGCCGGCCTGGATCGCGGCCTTGGCCGAGATCGCCGAGCAACACATCATCGGCTGGCCGACGATGATGACCGGGCCGCAGCGCGATGCTGATAAGAAAGAAGCGGAGATTGGACGCGCCGCGGCGCTCAAACTGGGCGCGAGCAATTGATGCATGCGGCGCAGTCCGCCGGAGAGCACGCCGGCGGTTTCCGGGTACTTACAGCCTGCCTGTTAAAATAGCGGGCTGACGGGGCCCACGAGGCCTGCGTAGCAGATCATGGCGACCGCGACGGCGGTCCATGTGAGGACGGATGCGATGATGAGGGGTAACTTCATTTTGGACTCCGGGGACGGCTGAGCGCATATCAAAAGATCACGAAATAATCATACGCCGTTCCACCCGATCTGCATTTCCATTTTTTGTCCCAAATTGTAAGTGTTGTTAATACGCGCCGCCGCTGGCACGGGCTTTGCCTAAACCAATTTCGGCTGGCCCTTGAAATAGGTGCCAATAGCCCCATTTGCAGGCCTGTGTGGTTAGCAAGATCCATCAACTTAACAGCTAAGTCATTGATTGTAGGAGTGTTTCCGATGCAAGAAGAGAACAAGGAAGCGTCCGCGACGGCAGAAGAACTGCTCGACGGCGCGAACATCGAGTCGCCCGAGGGCCCGAACCTCGAAGAGCAGTTGAGCGCGACCGAAGCCAAACTGGCCGAAATGCACGACGCCTTCATGCGCGCCAAGGCCGAGGGCGAAAACATCCGCCGCCGCGCCCAGGAGGACGTCTCGAAGGCCCATAAATTCGCGATCGAAAGCTTCGCCGAGGCCATGGTCCCGGTGCGCGACAGCCTCGAAATGGCGCTCAAGGTCGAGACCCCGTCGGTCGAGTCGCTCAAGGAAGGCGTCGAGATGACGCTCAAGCAACTCACTTCGGCCTTCGAAAAGAACCGCCTGATCGAAATTTTACCGGCCCAGGGCGACAAGCTCGACCCGAACAAGCACCAGGCCGTGGCGGTCGTGCCGGCCGAGCAGGAAGCGAACACCGTCGTCAATGTGTTGCAAAAAGGTTATATGATCGCCGACCGCCTGCTGCGCCCGGCCATCGTGACGGCAGCACAAGCAAAATAAAAATCGCCGTGGCGTTATCGCAAGCACTTGAAAACGCGCAGTTTTTCCGCATATCTGAATTATCTGAAACTTAGTACACAAAGGACAAAAATCATGGGCAGAATTATCGGTATCGACCTCGGGACAACGAACTCGTGCGTCGCGATCATGGAAAATGGTCAACCAAAGGTAATCGAGAACGCGGAAGGCGCACGCACGACGCCGTCGATCATCGCTTACCAGGAAGACGGCGAGATCCTCGTTGGCGCGCCGGCGAAACGCCAGGCGGTCACCAACCCAAAAAACACCCTGTTCGCGGTCAAGCGCCTCATCGGCCGCAAGTTCGACGAGAAAGAAGTGCAAAAAGACATCGGCCTGATGCCTTACGAGATCCTCAAAGCCGACAACGGCGACGCATGGATCGGCGTGCGCGACAAAAAACTCGCGCCACAGCAAATTTCCGCGGAAGTGCTGCGCAAGATGAAAAAGACGGCCGAAGACTACCTCGGCGAAGACGTCACCGAAGCGGTCATCACGGTGCCGGCCTACTTCAACGACTCGCAGCGCCAAGCCACCAAAGACGCCGGCCGCATCGCGGGCCTCGACGTCAAGCGCATCATCAACGAGCCGACCGCGGCCGCGCTCGCTTTCGGCCTCGACAAGAACGACAAGGCCGACCGCAAGATCGCCGTGTATGACCTCGGCGGCGGCACCTTCGACGTCTCGATCATCGAAATCGCCGACGTCGATGGCGAGAAGCAGTTCGAAGTCCTCTCGACCAACGGCGACACCTTCCTCGGCGGCGAAGACTTCGACCAGCGCATCATCGACTTCATCATCGACGAGTTCAAGAAGATCAACGGCCTTGACCTCAAAAAAGACCCGATCGCGCTGCAGCGCATCAAGGCTTCGGCCGAGCGCGCCAAGATCGAACTGTCGTCGTCGCAGCAGACCGAAATCAACGAGCCGTACATCGCCATGGCGAACGGCGCGCCGGTCCACCTGAACCTCAAAATGACGCGCGCCAAGCTCGAGTCGCTGGTTGAGGAGCTGATCCTGGCCACGATCGAGCCGTGCAAGATCGCGATCAAGGATGCCGGCGTCAAGGTCTCCGACATCGACGACATCATCCTGGTCGGCGGCATGACCCGCATGCCAAAGGTGCAAGAAAAGGTCAAGGAGTTCTTCGGCAAAGAGCCGCGCAAGGACGTCAACCCCGACGAAGCGGTCGCCGTCGGCGCCGCGATCCAGGGTTCGGTCCTGTCGGGCGAGCGCAAGGACTTGCTGCTGCTCGACGTCACGCCGCTGTCGCTGGGTATCGAAACCCTCGGCGGCGTCATGACCAAGATGATCCACAAGAACACGACGATCCCGACCAAGTTCAGCCAGGTGTTCTCGACCGCCGACGACAACCAGCCCGCGGTGACCATCAAGGTCTACCAGGGTGAGCGCGAAATCGCCGCCGGCAACAAGGGCCTCGGCGAATTCAACCTCGAAGGCATCCCGCCGGCATCGCGCGGCACGCCGCAGATCGAAGTGACCTTCGACATCGACGCCAACGGCATCCTGCACGTGGGCGCCAAAGACAAGGCCACCGGCAAAGAGAATAAGATCACGATCAAGGCCAATTCGGGCTTGACCGAAGCCGAGATCCAGAAAATGGTCAAGGACGCCGAAGTCAACGCCGAAGAAGACAAAAAGGTGCGCGAGCTGGCCGAGTCGCGCAACCAGGCCGATGCACGCGTCCACTCCGTCAAGAAGTCGCTGGTCGAATACGGCGACAAGCTTGAGGCGGGCGAGAAAGAAACCATCGACGCGGCGATCGCCGAGGTCGAGGCTTCGCTCAAGTCCGGTGACAAGGCTGAGATCGACTCGAAAGTCGCTGCGCTCGAGACCGCATCGCAAAAGCTCGGCGAGAAGATGTACGCCGACATGCAGGCACAGCAGGCTGCGGCCGGCGGCGCCGAAGGTGCCCCGCAAGACGCGGGCGCCGAGCAGAAGGCACAGCACGACGACGTGGTCGACGCCGACTTCAAGGAAGTCAAAGACGCCAAGTAATCCGGGAGGGACCACGGTCCCGAACCGGAGTGCTGCCGAGCCGGTGCGACCAAGTGGGTCCCGGCTCGGTTTTTTTGCTTAAAACATCGTTATTAGCTAGACAGCAAGGTGCCGACAAATGGCAAAGCGTGATTTTTACGAGATCCTCGGGGTCGCCAAGAACTCTTCTGAAGAAGAAATCAAAAAGTCCTATCGCAAGCTCGCGATGAAATACCATCCGGACCGCAATCCGGACAGTAAAGAATCGGAAGAGAAGTTCAAGGAAGTCAAAGAAGCCTACGAGATGCTGACCAATCCGGAAAAGCGCGAAGCGTACGACCGTTACGGTCACGCGGGCGTCGATCCGAACATGGGTGGCGGCGGTGGCGGCGGCGGTTTTGGCGCCGGCGGCTTTGCCGACAGCTTCGGCGACATCTTCGGCGACATCTTCGGCGGTGGCGCCGGACGCGGCCGTGCGGGCCCGCAGGTGTACCGCGGCGCCGACCTGCGCTACAACCTCGAGATCACGCTCGAGCAGGCCGCGCACGGCTTCGACACCTCGATCCGGGTGCCGAGCTGGGACAAATGCGAAACCTGCCACGGTTCGGGCGCCAAGCCCGGCACCGCGCCGACTACCTGCACCTATTGCAACGGCCACGGCCAGGTGCGCGAGCAGCAGGGTTTCTTCAGCGTCCAGCGCACCTGCCCCAAGTGCCACGGCACGGGCAAGGTGATCACCGACCCGTGTGCGCCTTGCGGCGGCCAGGGCCGCATCAAGCGCAACAAGACGCTCGAAGTGAAGATTCCCGCCGGTATCGACAACGGCATGCGGATCCGCTCGTCGGGCAACGGCGAGCCGGGCACGAATGGCGGACCGTCGGGCGACCTGTACGTCGAGATCCACATCAAGGCGCACGCCGTGTTCCAGCGCGAGGGCGACGACCTGCATTGCGAAATGCCGATCTCGTTCGTCAAGATGACGCTCGGCGGCGACATCGAAGTGCCTACGCTGTCGGGCAAGGTCTCGTTCACGATTCCCGAAGGCACCCAGTCGGGCAAGACCTTCCGCCTCAAGGGCAAGGGCGTCAAGGGCGTGCGTTCGGGCGTGGCGGGCGACTTGTTCTGCCACGTCGCGGTCGAGACGCCGATCAAGCTGACCGACAAGCAAAAAGAGCTGCTCAAGGAGTTTGAACGCCTGACCGTCGAAGGCGGCGCCAAACACAGCCCGCAGAGCAAGGGCTGGATGGACAAGGTTAAAAACTTCTTCGAATAAAGCGCGGCAGAACGCGCAAGCGTTGCAATCGAAAACCGCTGATCCCGTGCCGCAAGGCACCCAGCGGTTTTTTTACGGATAAAAAAAGGACGACAGATGACAGAAGCAAAACGCGAGCCCCTGAGCACCGAGGCGCTGTTCCAGCGCAACCGCGACTGGGCCAGTGCGATGGTTGCGAAAGACCCCAATTTTTTCAAGTCGCTGACCAATCAGCAGACGCCGGAGTACTTGTGGATCGGCTGCTCGGACAGCCGGGTGCCCGCCAACGAATTGCTGGGCCTGGCGCCGGGCGAGTTGTTCGTGCACCGGAATATCGCCAACGTGGTGGTGCACTCGGACTTGAATTGCCTCACGGTGCTGCAGTTCGCGATCGACGTGCTCAAGGTCAAGCACGTGATCGTCTGCGGCCACTACGGCTGCTCGGGCGTGCACGCGGCGATGGTCAACAAGCGCGTGGGCCTGGCCGACAACTGGCTGCGCCATGTGCAGGACGTGCAGCAAAAGCACGAAAAATACCTCGGCGAAGCGCTGCCATCGCGCGCGCGCACCGACCGTATGGTCGAACTGAATGTGGTTGAGCAGGTGGTCAACACGGCGCAAACGACCGTGGTGCAGGATGCGTGGGAGCGGGGCCAGCAATTGACCGTGCACGGCTGGGTGTACGGCTTGCACGACGGCTTGCTGCGCGACCTCGGCATGAGCGTCAGCGGCGCCGACGAACTGGCGCCGAAGGTCGCGGCCCGCTTGGCCGAATACAAGGACTAGTTTCAGGAGTGGGGATCGAGATATGCCAGGTGAAGAGGTAGAAAGCGTTCTGCTCAAGCTGCGCGACGAGGTTCGCGAGTTTGTCGCCGAGCGTGACTGGGATCAGTTTCATTCGCCAAAAAATCTCTCAGCGGCGCTGACGGTCGAGGCGGCCGAATTGCTCGAGCATTTCCAGTGGTTGCAGACGGGGGACAAGGCCGAGCTTGGCGAGGATAAGCTGTTGGAGGTGCGGCACGAGATGGCCGACGTGCTGGTTTATCTGATCCGGATCGCGGACAAGCTCGATGTCGACCTGCAAGCGGCGGTGCTGGAAAAAATGGCGCTTAACCGCGCCAAGTATCCCGCCGACAAGGTGCGTGGTAGCGCGCGCAAGTACAGTGACTATAAGGTGTAGGACTATATGGTGTAGTTTACCCAATCGAAACTCTTGTTTGAAAACGCAGAAGTCGCGAAGTCGCGAGCTTCTAAAAACTCAAACCAACATCGTCCTCGCGTAGGCGGGGACCCATAGAACGGTTGCTATGAGCTAACGTTCTATGGGTCCCCGCCTCCGCGAGGACGATGTTGGTTTAGGATTTCTGACTGGTCCTCGATACGATTTCTGAAGCGTTTTGAGCGCCAATTCAGCGCATCTCGACACTATGCGTGCAGATCGCCCGCCTTTTCCAACCGTTTGTAGTAGACCAGCGAATAAGCCGCCGGAATAAGCGCACCCAAAGCAAGCAGCGCAACCCCGACCAGCATCGGCGCCCCGACAACCATGCCGAGCGCACAAGCGAGCGCGCTTCCAACCATGAGCTTGCCCGCAAGGCGGTGCGTCGCATACCAGACCCGGTCGCTCGACAGCGTCCATGGCGTCCGGATGCCGAGCCAGTAATTGCGGCGTACCTTGCCCATGACGTTGCCGATCAAACCGATCAGCAAGGCGATGCCTCCGAGCACCGCGTTGCGCATGTCGAGTTGCGGCGACAGCGCCGCCCAGATCGCCACCGCTTGGAAATAGCCGGTCGCGGCCGTCACAAGCACTGCCACATAGCCGTACACATCCTCGAACGACTCGACCTCGAAACGCTTCGGCGACAATTTGGGCAAGGCCGCGAACAGCAGCACCATCAAGGCCATCAGGCCGGGACCCATCAGGAAGACGCTCCAGCGCGGGCCGTAGCCATCGACCGCACCGTCCGCTCCCCAGTGCACCGGCATCTGCCCGGGCAGTTGCGGGTAGAGCGCCAGCGTGATCGCCAGGCTCGTCAAAATCATCAAGCCGCACAACATCAGGTTCGCTTTTTTCACTTTTTTCCTCCGTCGGGTTTTGCGCCTGCCAAGTCCATCGCCCATGCGACGACATCTTCCATCACAGTCGTATTCAATCCATACCAGATCGTTTGCCCTTCGCGCCGGGTGGTGATCAGGCCCGCCTCCTTGAGCGCGGCGAAATGATGCGACATCGTCGGTTTGCTCATCTCGAAACTAGCCGCCAGATCGCCGGCCGTCATTTCGCCCTTGCGCAACATGCGCAGCACCTCGCGCCGTGTGGGGTCGGCGATCGCTTTGAAGAGCAGGTTCGTCGTGTTCAAGGTATTCGATGACTCTCTAATTAGATGAATATCTAAATACTACGCGACACTTGCACACGTGTCAATCGTGGTGCGCACACAGCGCCGCGCGCGTCCGAGGTGCGACGCGCGTGGCACTTTGAAGCTTAAATACCGCCCATGCAGATGTACTTGAGCACGAGATAGTCGTCCATGCCGTACTTGGAGCCTTCGCGGCCCAGGCCCGATTGTTTGACGCCGCCGAACGGCGCGACCTCGTTCGAGATCAGGCCCGTGTTCACGCCGACCATGCCGCTTTCGATTGCCTCGGCCACGCGCCAGACGCGGCCGATGTCGCGCGAGTAGAAGTAGGCCGCGAGGCCGAACTCGGAATCGTTGGCCAGCCCGATGACTTCGTCCTCGGTCGTGAAGCGGAACAGCGGCGCGAGCGGGCCGAAGGTCTCTTCGGAGGCGACCTGCATGCTTGAGGTGGCGTCGGCGATGATGGTCGGCTCGAAGAAGCCGTGGCCGAGCGCGTGACGCTTGCCGCCGGCCAGCAGGCGTCCGCCCTTGGACAGCGCGTCGGCGATGTGCTGCTCGACCTTGAGCACGGCCTTCTCTTCGATCAGCGGCCCCTGCGTCACGCCCGCCTCCTGGCCGTTGCCGACCTTGAGCCCGGCCACGGCCGCAACCAGCTTGGCGGCAAACTGCTCGTACACGCCGTCCTGCACGTAGATCCGGTTGGCGCACACGCAGGTCTGGCCGGCGTTGCGGTACTTGGAGGCGAGCGCGCCCTCGACCGCGGCGTCGAGGTCGGCGTCGTCGAACACGATGAACGGCGCGTTGCCGCCCAATTCGAGCGAGAGCTTTTTAATCGTGGGCGCGCACTGCTCCATGAGGATGCGGCCGACCTGGGTCGAGCCGGTGAAGGTGAGCTTGCGCACGGTCGGGTTGCTGGTCATCTCGCCGCCGATCGCCTTGGAGTCGCCCGTGAGCACGCTGAACACGCCCTTGGGCACGCCGGCGCGCTCGGCCAGCACGGCCAGCGCGAGCGCCGAGAACGGGGTCAGCTCGGCCGGCTTGACCACCATCGGGCAGCCGGCGGCCAGCGCCGGGCCGACTTTGCGGGTGATCATCGCGGCCGGGAAATTCCATGGGGTGATCGCCGCGCACACGCCGATCGGCTCGCGCGTGACGACCAGGCGGCGGTCGGCCCAAGGCGAGGCCAGGGTGTCGCCCTCGACCCGCTTGGCTTCTTCGGCGAACCACTCGATGAACGAGGCGGCGTAGACGATCTCGCCTTTGGATTCGCTCAGCGGCTTGCCCTGCTCGGCGGTCATGAGCAGCGCGAGGTCGTCCGCGTTTTCAAGCATCAGGTCGTTCCACTTGCGCAAAATGACGCTGCGCTCCTTGGCGCTCTTTTTGCGCCACGCGGGCCAGGCGCGGCTGGCGGCGGCGATCGCGCGGGCGGTCTCGGTCGCGCCCATGCGCGGCACCGTGCCGAGCGTTTCGCCGGTGGCGGGGTTGTGCACGTCGAGCGTCGCGGCGCCATCGGCGTCGCACCACTCGCCATCGATGTAGCACTGCTGGCGCAGCAGGGAGGGGTCTTTTAGGGTCAGCATGGGCGGCTTTCGAATGGGGGATCAGTCAGGCTGACATTATGCATCGTCCGAAAAATCGACGTTCGTGTGTGTGTTGCCGCCAATGACGCAGTCGCCTGCACACCAACACATCGTCCTCGCGGATGCGGGGACCCATGGAACAGTTGCTTAGAGCTACCGTTCTATGGGGGGGAGGCATGCCTCCCCGCCTGCGCGAGGACGATGTTGGTTTATTTCCATGCGATGTCACGGTTCGCGATCTATACCGGGTTGGAAAACAGTCCGTGTGGGCATGAATTGCGTGTTGCCGGTAAGATCTAATACTGAAGTGCGCCGATTGCGCGCCGCTTTATGAACAGATTCCAAGCTTTTGCCAGTTGTTTAAGGGCGAAGCTTGATCCATGTTAAGAGGCTCGCAATAAGGTCAAAATGCCATTATGATGGTGCCGAGTGCGTCATTTCGGTCCCGTCCCTTGGTCCTGCCAACACAATCGAACAAACATCATGCGTCGCCCTATCGTCATCGTCCCAGCCTGCATCCGCCCGTTCGGCCCCCATCCGTACCACACGGCGGGCGTCAAGTACGTCGACGCCGTCGTGCTCGGCGCCGATTGCGCGCCGCTGATCATGCCGGCGCTGGCCGAGGCGGCCGATTTCGACACGATGCTCGCCGTCTGCGACGGCATCATGCTGACCGGATCGGCCTCCAACGTCCACCCGAGCCACTACGCGCAAGACGTGCGCGACCCGAGCCAGCCGCAGGACATCCTGCGCGACGGCACCACCTTGCCATTGATCCGCGCGGCGGTCCGGCGCGGCATTCCGATCCTCGCGATCTGCCGCGGCTTCCAGGAGATGAACGTCGCGCTCGGCGGCAGCCTGCACCAGGCCGTGCAGGAGGTCTCGGGCAAGATGGACCACCGCGAAGACCCCGGCCTGTCGGTCGACCAGCAGTACGGGCCCGCGCACAAGGTCGCGCTGGCGGCCGACGGCGTGCTCCGGCGCATCCTCGGCGGCGTCGCCGAGATCGCCGTCAATTCGCTGCACGGGCAGGGCATCGACGTGCTCGCGCCCGGCCTGGCGGTCGAGGCGGTGTCGGACGACGGCCTGGTCGAGGCGTTCTCGATGCCGTCCGCGCCCGGCTTCACGCTGGCGCTGCAGTGGCACCCCGAATGGCGCATCACCGAAAACCCCGACTCGATGAAAATGTTCCAGGCCTTTGGCGACGCCTGCCGCGCCTACCGGAACCAACGCAGCGCAACCGTCGGCCAATCATGAGTTCCTGTGACAAATGGGCCGCGCGCCCCGTTCCCTAGCTGCGATCGCCACCTCGACTGCGCACGCGCGACGCCGTTCCGGCCGCGCGTCTGATTAAGACTTTAGAGAGATACACATGGCAATTCGCGAGAACTTCACCTACACCGACATGGACCTGTGGCTTAACGATAAGCGGGTCACCGAAATCGAATGCCTGATCCCCGACCTGACCGGGGTCGCCCGCGGCAAAATCCTGCCGCGCGCAAAATTCACCCAGGAGCGCGGCATGCGCATCCCCGAGGCGGTGCTGGGCATGACCGTCACGGGCAACTACCCGATCGACGACATCGCCTACGACCGCGCCATCTCGACCACCGACCGCGACATGATCCTCAAGGCCGACCCGACCACGATCACGATGGTGCCGTGGGCGGTCGATCCGACCGCGCAGGTGATCCACGACTGCTATTTCTCGGACGGCAAACTGGTCGACTTCGCGCCGCGCACGGTGCTGCGCCGCGTGCTCAAGCTGTACGCCGACAAGGGCTGGAAGCCGGTCGTCGCGCCCGAACTCGAGTTCTACCTGACCGCCAAGAACATCGACCCCGACCTGCCGCTCAAGCCGCCGATCGGTCGCAGCGGCCGCGCCGAGACCAGCCGCCAGGTCTACAGCATCGACGCCGTCAACGAGTTCGATCCGCTGTTCGAGGACATCTACGACTACTGCGAGATGATGAACCTCGACGTCGACACCCTGATCCACGAGATCGGCGCCGGCCAGATGGAGATCAACTTCCTGCACGGCGACCCGCTCGGCCTGGCCGACAAGGTGTTCTTCTTCAAGCGCACGCTGCGCGAGGCCGCGCTCAAGCACGATATGTACGCGACCTTCATGGCCAAGCCGATGGCGGGCGAGCCCGGTTCGGCCATGCACGTGCACCAGAGCGTGGTCGACGTCAAAACCGGCATGAACATCTTCAGCAACGAGGACGGTTCGGCCGCGCCGATCTTCAAGCACTACATCGGCGGCCTGCAACGCTACATGCCGGCCGCGATGGCGATCGTCGCGCCGTACGTCAATTCGTACCGCCGCATCGTGCGCCACACGGCCGCGCCGATCAACATCCAGTGGGGCATCGACAACCGCACGGTCGGCTTCCGCGTGCCCGAGTCGGGCGTGCAGGACCGGCGCGTCGAGAACCGCATCATCGGCGCCGACGCCAACCCCTACCTCGCGCTGGCCGTCACGCTGGCCTGCGGCTACCTCGGCATGACCGAGGCGCTCGAGCCGACCCCGATGATGACCGGCAGCGCCTACGACCTGCCGTTCGAGCTGCCGCAAGGCCTGCCCGAGGCGCTGCAACGGCTGCGCGCCGAAGACAAGCTGCGCGCCGTGCTCGGCGAACGCTTCATCGACGTCTACTCGGCCATCAAGGATCTCGAGCACCAGGAGTTCATGACCGTCATCAGCCCTTGGGAGCGCGAGCACCTGCTGCTGCACGTATAAAGGTCTACGTAAAAGCCGCGCGAATAAAGCCGCATACCAAGCGGCGCCTATAACACTAAGATCGGAATCTGACCATGGCAGCAAATCGACTGGCGCCCAGCGCCGCATTGGTCGCGTCGGTATCGCAAGGCGCGCAGCAGCAGGAGTTGTACGACACGCGCGCCTTGCAACAGCTCGACGCCGCCCACTACATGCATCCGTTCACCGACCACCAGGAGCTGGCCGCCAAGGGCGCGCGCGTGATGGTGCGCGGCGACGGCATCTACCTGTGGGATTCCGAAGGCAAGAAGATCCTCGACGGGATGTCGGGCCTGTGGTGCGTCAATGTCGGCTACGGGCGCACCAGCATCTCCGAGGCGGTCTACCGCCAGATGGAGACGCTGCCCTTCTATAACAGCTTTTTCAACACCACCAACGTGCCGGCGGTGCGCCTGGCCGCGCTGCTGGTCGAGCTCTCGCCGCCCCAGTTCAACCATGTGTTCTTCACCGGTTCCGGCTCCGAAGGCAACGACACCAACCTGCGCATGGTGCGCCGCTACTGGGAGCTGATGGGCTGCCCCGAGCGCCAGACCATCATCAGCCGCCACAACGCCTACCACGGCAGCACCGTGGCCGGCTCCTCGCTCGGCGGGATGGGCGGCATGCACGCGCAGGGCGGCTTGCCGGTGCCGGGCATCGTCCACATCGGCCAGCCGAACTACGTCGAGGCCGGCCGCGGCATGAGCGCCGACGAATTCGGCCTGGTCGCGGCGGGCTGGCTCGAGGCGAAGATCCTCGAACTCGGCGCCGACAAGGTGGCCGCCTTCATCGGCGAACCGGTGCAGGGCGCGGGCGGGGTCATCATCCCGCCGGCGAGCTATTGGCCCGAGATCCAGCGCATCTGCGACAAATACGGCGTGCTCCTGATCGCCGACGAGGTCATTTGCGGCTTCGGCCGCCTGGGCGCCTGGTTCGGATCGGAGCTGCTCGGCATCCGGCCCGACCTGATCACCTTCGCCAAGGGCGTGACCTCGGGCTACGTGCCGCTCGGCGGCGTGCTGGTGGGGGACCGCGTCGCCAAGGTGCTGATCGAAAAGGGCGGCGACTTCAACCACGGCTTCACCTACTCGGGCCATCCGGTGGCCTGCGCCGCCGCGCTCGAGAACATCCGCATTTTGCTCGAGGAGCGGCTGGTCGAGCAGGTCGCGCAGAGCACCGGGCCTTACCTCAAGGAGCGCTTCGCGAGCCTGGCCGACCATGCGCTGGTCGGTTACGCCGACAGCTGCGGCTTCGTGGCGGGCCTGAACCTGGTGCGCAAAAAGGGCGCCGTGGTGCACGACAACGAGGTTTTCGGGCCGGAGCAGGGCGTGGGCATGATCTGCCGCGGCTATATGTTCAACAACGGGATGATCATGCGCGCCGTCGGCGACCGCATGATCATCGCGCCGCCACTGGTCATGAGCAAGGCCCAGATCGACGAAATGGTCGACAAGATCCGGTTTTGCCTCGATGCCACCTTGGTCGACCTGCAGGCGCGCGGCTGGGTCGATTAGGTTGGGGGCGATTAATACGGCTAGTCGGTATTGTTTTGCTGCCAGGAGGGCGCTAGTCCGATAAAATTGCGGTTTTGCCCATTCTTTCATCACCCTATGACGACTGTACAAGCGCCTGCGGCGGCCTCCGGGGCCGGCCAGCCCTTCCTCCTGATCCGCAACCTCGTCAAGGATTTCGACGGCGTGCGCGCGGTCGACGACATCACCGTCACGATCGACAAGGGCGAGATTTTCGCCCTGCTGGGCAGCTCGGGCTGCGGCAAATCGACGCTGCTGCGCATGCTGGCCGGCTTCGAGACGCCGACCTCGGGCACGATCTCGCTGGCCGGGCAGGACATCGTCGCGGTGCCGCCTTACCTGCGGCCGATCAACATGATGTTCCAGTCCTACGCGCTGTTCCCGCACCTGTCGGTGTGGGACAACGTCGCCTTCGGGCTGCGCCGCGACGGCCTGCCCAAGGCCGAGGTGGCCGAACGGGTCGAGCAGATGCTGGCGCTGGTCCAGTTGGGCAGCTTCGGTAAACGCAAGCCGCACCAGCTCTCGGGCGGGCAGCAGCAGCGCGTGGCGCTCGCGCGCAGCCTCGCCAAACGTCCGCAACTGCTGCTGCTCGACGAGCCGCTCGGCGCGCTCGACAAAAAGCTGCGCGAGCAGACCCAGATGGAGCTGACCAACATCATCGAACAAGTCGGCGTGACCTGCGTGATGGTCACCCACGACCAGGACGAGGCGATGAGCATGGCCACCCGGATCGCCGTCATGAGCGAGGGCCGCATCCTGCAGGTGGGCGCGCCCGGCGAGATCTACGAAACCCCGAACTGCCGCTTCGTGGCCGACTTCATCGGCAGCGTCAATATGTTCGAGGGCCGCGTGACGCAAGACGCGCCCGACCACGTGGTCGTGCAGGGCACGGACTGCAGCCACTACGTCAGCCACGGCATCACCGGCACCAGCTCGATGGAGGTCGGGGTGGCGGTGCGGCCCGAGAAGATCGGCCTGCAACTGCACGAGCCGACCATCGAACAGCGCGCATCGAAGGCCGAACACGGCCACAATTGCGCGCAGGGCGTGATCACCTCGATCGCCTATTTCGGTAACGAGACGCGCTACCATGTGCGCCTCGACAGCGGCATGGACCTGCGCGTGGCGCGCACCAACGCCGCGCGCCACGACGAAACGCGCCTCGTGCGCGAGCAGCGCGTGTGGGCCTGGTGGGATGGCAGCGACATCGTCGTGCTGACCGCGTGAGCGCCATGGACAAGCCGCTCCGCACCCTCGGCGACCTGTTCGCCCTGCGCTGGCTGACCGGGCGCCGCCTGGTCATCGGCGTGCCCTTCGTCTGGCTCAGCTTTGCCTTTTTGGTGCCGTTCCTGATCGTGCTGCGCATCAGCGTGGTCGAGAACGACCCCAGCAACCCGTTCGGCACCCTGTTCACCGTGACCGGCGGCGCCATCCAGCTGCACGCGAAGTTCTCGAACTACCTGTTCCTGGTGCAGGACGACCTGTACTTCATCACCTATCTGAGTTCGCTCAAATTCGCCGCGATCACGACCGCGCTGTGCCTGTTGATCGGCTATCCGTTCGCGTATTTCATGGCGCGCGCGGAACCCGCGCGGCGCCCGCTCTTGCTGATGATGGTGATGCTGCCGTTCTGGACCTCGTTTTTGCTGCGCATCTACGCGTGGAAGGGCATCCTGGCCAACAACGGCATCGTCAACAACACCTTGCTGTCGCTGGGCGTCGTCAGCGAGCCGCTGCAGATGATGAACACCGAATTCTCGCTGGTGCTCGGCATGGTCTACGCCTACCTGCCGTTCATGATTTTGCCGCTGTACGCGAATCTCGTGAAGATGGACGTGCGCTTCCTCGAGGCCGCGGCCGACCTTGGCGCCACGCCGTGGCAGGCTTTCTGGCGCGTCACCGTGCCGCTGTCGGTCTCGGGCATCGTCGCCGGCTCGATGCTCGTGTTTATCCCGTCGGTCGGCGAGTACGTGATCCCGGAACTGCTCGGCAGCCCCGACACGCTCATGATCGGCAAGGTCCTGTGGGACGAATACTTCACCAATTCGGACTGGCCGATGGCCTCGGCCGTGACGGTGGTCGTGATCCTGCTGATCCTGGTGCCGATGACGATCTTTAACAAATACCGTGCCGAACAACAGGAAGGGGGGCGCGCATGATCCCCAAGTTCTTCACGGGCCGCTGGTTTGGCCGCGGCTGGCTCTCGCTCGGCTACCTGTTCCTGTACCTGCCGATCATCGTACTGGTGGTGTTTTCGTTTAACAGCTCGCGCCAGGACATGACCTGGACCGGCTTTTCCCTCGAATGGTATGGCGCCCTGTTCGAGGACGGCGAGATCATCGAGGGCTTCGGCCTGTCGCTCAAGATCGCCGTGCTGACCGCGTTCTCGTCGGTCACGCTGGGCACCTTCGCCGCGTTCGCGCTAAACCGCTACCGGCGCTTTCCGGGCCGGGTGCTGTTTTCGGGGATGGTCAGCGCGCCGCTCGTGATGCCCGAGGTGATCATCGGCCTGTCGCTGCTGCTGATGCTGGTGTCGGTGCAAAAAATGTTCGGCTTCCCCGAGCGCGGTTTGCTGACGATCTGGATCGGGCACACGCTGCTCGGCATGGCCTACGCGACCGTGGTGCTGCAGTCGCGCCTGCAGGAGATGAGCCGCTCGCTCGACGAGGCCGCGATGGACCTCGGCTGCCGGCCGCACCAGGTGTTCTTCCTCGTGACGCTGCCCAACATCACGCAGGCGCTGGCCTCGGCCTGGCTGCTCACGTTCACGCTCTCGCTCGACGACGTGGTGTTGTCGGCGTTCCTGAGCGGCCCGGGATCGTCGACCATGCCGATCGTGATTTTCTCGCGCGCGCGGCTGGGGCTCGACCCGCGCGTGAACGTGGTGGCGACGCTGACGATCCTGGCGGTGTCGATCTTCGTGATCGCGTCGACCCTGATGATGGCGCGTAACGAACGCCTGCGGCGCAAGCAGATCGCGGCGGCCGCCAAGGGCTAGTCGTTTGGAAAACAAAAGGGGCGCCGCGGCGCCCCTTTTTTATACTGCCTGCGGTTTCACTTCACGCCGTGCATGCCGCGCTTGATCAGCGGCGCGGCGAGCATCGCGAGCGCGGCGAAGGCGAGGCCGATCCACATCATCATCCAGAACAGGTGCTCGTACTTGGCCGCCGCCGCGGTCCAATCGGCGCTGTTTCTGACCAGCGCGCCGCCGTCCTTGATCTCGATCGCGGCGACCTTGCCGAACAGCGCCGCGAGCGTTTCCGAGAACGCGGTCGCGAGGAACCAGGTCCCCATCATCAGGCCGGCCACGCGCGGCACCGACAATTGTGTCACCGCCGACAGGCCGACCGGCGACAGGCACATTTCGCCCAGTTCGAGGATGAAGTAGCCCATCACGAGGTACCAGACGCTGGCCTCGACGCCGGAGACGCCGGCCTGCTGCGCGGCCAGGGCCAGCGGAATGAAGCTCAGGCCCGCGAACATCAATCCGAGCGCGCTCTTGACGGGCTTGGACGGATTCATATTGCGCTTGCCGAGCCAGCCCCACAGGCCGGTGAAGATCGGCGCGAGCAGCACCAGGAACATCGCGCCGAGGTAGGTCAGCGAGCCGGCGGTCTGCGGCAGCACGAGCGAGTCGCGCACCAGGAACACGAGCATCAGCGCGAACGCGCCGCCGAACAGCCACTTGGGCGCGCTCGATGCGGGGTAGCGGTCCGACAGCGACGACGCCACCACGAACGACAGTGGCGCCAGCAGCAGCGAGATGATCGACCAAGGCAGCGGCGGGACCGTGCTTTGTATGACCAGCGAAGGGACGATGTCCTTGGTGAGCAGGCGGTCGGTGAACGCGACCCAACTGCCGTAGGTTTGCTCGTAGAGCGTAAAGAATACGAGGCACATGCCGATCAGGACCATCAGCGAGATCATCTGGTGGCGTTGCACCTGGGTGCACTCCTTCAGGATGAACCACATGAACCAGGTCAGCACGCCGACCATGACGAGGATCATCAGCCCGAACGCGAGCGAAATATCGCCGGGCAGCTTGAAGGCGCCGTTGGCGACCGCCCACATCAGCGCCGCGAGCGGCAGCAGGCCGAGCACGGCGCCGCCGTAGATTTTCCACTCCGTGCTGCGCGCCAACGGCCTGTCCGGCTCGGCCAGTCCATGCAGGTATTTTTGGCCCCACAGGAACTGGAGCAGGCCGAGCACCATGCCGATGCCGGCGGCGCCGAAGCCCCATGCCCAGCCGCGCGTCAGTCCAAGGTAGCCGCAGACGATCGAGGCGAACAGCGCGCCCATGTTGATGCCGGCATAAAACAGCGAAAAACCGGAGTCGCGGCGCGGGTCGTCGAGCGCATACAGCTTGCCGACGATAATCGAGATGTTCGGTTTGAGGAAGCCGACGCCCATGATGATGAGCGAGAGCGACAGATAGAATATGTTCAGTGATCCTTCGTCGCGCACCATCACCCCGTTGACCATCTGCGCGGCCTCGCCCTCGAACGCCATGCCGACGTGGCCGGCGACGAGCAGCAGGCCGCCGAAGATGACGGCCTTGCGCATGCCGAGGTAGCGGTCGGCGAGCATGCCGCCGAACACCGGGATGCAGTAGACCAGGCCGCCGTAGGCGCCGAGCAGGTCGTAGCCGAGCGCATCGCCGAACTTGTGATGCTTGATCAGGTACAGCAGCAGCAGGGCCTTCATGCCGTAGAAGGAAAACCGTTCCCACATCTCTGTGAAAAAACAGACATACACGCCTTTGGGATGACCCAGGAAATCGTTGTTAACAGAAACGGCTGCTGTACTCACGAGCTTGCTCCGATGGGGGGAAAGCGCGAGTGTACCCTCACTCGCTGGCGTTTGGCCACCAATGTGTGCGTGCAAACAACTATTGTGATCGCGCTAAGGTATTCCCCCGCTGGCCGGAGCGCTGGAGTACCATTATTTGACTTACCACCACTGAAACATTGCCTGATGATGCGTCCAAACATTTTGTTCGCTGGGGCCCTCGCGGCCATGGCCCACGCCGCTTTCGCGCAGGCGCCCATCGAATACAAGACCCCTGCGTCCTTCGTCGGGTCTTTGAAAAACGGCAGTATTGCGATGTCGGACAAAGGCGATCTGACGGGCGACGGCAGGGACGATTGGGCCGGCGAGGTGATCGCGGAAAACGCCGAAGGTTACAAGGATCGCGCGATTTACATATTCAGAAGAACTGCCAACGACAGCTATCTGGTGGCGGCAAAATCGGCGCCCCGTTCCGCGGAGGGCGGAACCGGCAATTACTTTTACGAGGGTTTGGACATCCGCAATGGCAGCCTGTTCGTATCGATGAGCTATCACTGGAAAACCTGCGGCGGCAACGCGAGGAGCCAGTTCAAGCTGCACAAGAATCAATGGCGGATGATCGGGCTTAAATCGGTTGAAATGAATCAAAGCGACACAGGCAGTCTGAATGTGGCGTCCGACGCCAATTTGTTGACCGGTGCGGCCATCCTCACGCGGACCATCGACGGTAAAGCGACGACCGAAAAAATGAAAATCAAGCAGGAGATCATCTTGTTCGAAAACTACGAGGGTTCCGGTGCATTCTCGATAGTCGAAAAAGAACCGGTCTGTTGAACTGCCGGCATCGGCGCACGCGAAGTGTGAACATTTGATACGAATACCGCTATCATCGTCGCAAGCGATTTCAATCAGTACAGCACAGGAGCTAGAGATGGCGGCAATAAATTGGCATGAGCGGGCGGGCGCGCTCCGCATTGACGGACGCGCCTTTATTGGCGGCGAGCGCGTGTGGGCGCGCTCCGAAAATCAATTTGACTGTGATTCACCGATCGACGGGCGGCACCTGGCCAAGGTGGCGCGCTGCGACGGCGCCGACGTCGACGCCGCGGTCGCGAGCGCGCGCGCCGCGTTCGAGGACCGGCGCTGGGCGGGCATGGCGCCGGCCGCGCGCAAGCGCGTGCTGATCAATTTCGCCGACCTGATCTTGCAAAACAAGGACCAATTGGCCCTGCTCGAGACGCTCGACATGGGCAAGCCGATCCAGTACAGCCGCAGCGTGGACGTGGCCTCGGCGGCCAACTGCATCCGCTGGTATGGCGAGGCGATCGACAAGGTCTACGACGAGATCGCACCGACCGCCGACAACAGCCTGGCGCTGATCACGCGCGAACCGGTCGGCGTGGTCGCCGCGATCGTGCCTTGGAACTATCCGTTGATCATGGCCGCGTGGAAGATCGCGCCGGCGCTCGCGGCGGGCAACAGCGTGGTGCTCAAACCGTCCGAAAAATCGCCCCTGAGCGCCTTGCGCCTGGCCGAGATCGGGCTCGAGGCGGGTTTGCCGCCGGGTGTGTTCAACGTGGTGCCGGGGTATGGGCACGAGGCGGGCGCGGCCTTGGCCTTGCATATGGATGTCGACTGCATCGGTTTTACCGGCTCGACCCGCGTCGGCAAGCAGATTGTGCAAATGGCCGGGCAATCGAACCTCAAGCGTGCCTGGACCGAGCTTGGCGGCAAGTCGGCCAATATCGTCTGCGCCGACTGCCCCGATCTCGACGCCGCCGTCGGCGCCGCGATCGGCTCGATTTATTTCAACCAGGGCGAGAGCTGCAATGCGCCCTCGCGCCTGTTCGTCGAGGCGTCGATCAAAGAGGCCTTCCTCGAAAAGGCGCTCGCACTGATGCCGCGCTACCAGCCGGGCGATCCGCTCGACGAGGCCACGGTCATGGGAGCGATCGTCGACGCGACCCAGATGAAAAGCGTGATGGGCTACATCGACGCGGGCAAGGAGGACGGCGCGCGCTTGCTGTCCGGCGGGACCGCGGTGCGCGGCGAGACGGGGGGCTTTTATGTGACGCCGACCTTGTTCGACCAGGTCGATGGCGGCATGCGTATTGCGCGCGAGGAGATTTTTGGGCCGGTGCTGTCGGTGCTCAGCTTCACCGAGATTGGCGATGCCGTGAAGCAGGCCAATTCGACGGCCTACGGGCTGCAGGCGGCGGTGTGGACGGCGGATTTGTCGAAGGCGATCCAGACGGCGCGGGCGCTGCGGGCGGGCACGGTGCATGTGAACCAGTATGACGGGGATGACATCACGGTGCCGTTTGGCGGGTACAAGCAATCGGGCAACGGGCGCGACAAGTCGCTGCATGCGCTCGATAAATATACCGAATTGAAAACGACCTGGATTCAGATTGGATAGTCACAAAATTCGTGCCGAGAGCACAGAAAAGCATCAAACCAACATCGTCCTCGCGCATGCGGGGACCCATAGAACGGTAGCTCAGAGCAACTGTTCTATGGGTCCCCGCATGCGCGAGGACGATGTTGGTTTGTGTGTTGGTGGTAATTCGTTGGCACGATTTCTGATACGCGTTTTTCAGCAACCCGCGCACGTTTGATCCCCGGCGTTGCCACCGCCCCTCCCGATGCTATATTCCCCGCTCCGGAAGCAAACGGGGAAGTCGATGGACGGGCCCATGCGCGAATTTCTGCGCGAACATAACATCCACGAAGTCGAATGCGTGATCGCCGACATGACCGGCATCGCGCGCGGAAAAATCCTCCCGAAAGACCTGTTCCTGGGCGCCGACCACATGCGCCTGCCAAAGAGCGTCCTGCTCAACACCGTCAACGGCGAGCAACCCAACAACACCCCCTACGTCGGCTCGACCGACCCCGACATGGTCTGCGTGCCCGACCCCGCCACGATCCGCGTGGTGCCTTGGGCCGCCGAGTCGGTCGCCCTCGTGATCCACGACTGCGAGAATTTCGACGGCAGCCCGGTCGGCCTGTCGCCGCGCGCCGTGTTGCGCCACGTGCTCGCCCTGTATGCGCAGCGCGGCTGGCGCCCCGTCGTGGCGCCCGAGATGGAGTTTTACCTCGTCGCGCGCACCACCAACCCGCACGAGCCGATGATCCCGCCGATGGGCCGCAGCGGCATCGCCGAGCTCGGGCGCCAGTCGTACTCGATCGACGCGGTCAACGACTTCGACCCATTCTTCCTCGAGCTGACGGCGTTTTGCAAAATCCACGAGCTGGGCATGGAAACCCTGATCCACGAAGCCGGCGCCGGCCAGATGGAAATTAACTTCGCGCATGGCGACGCGCTCGAACTTGCCGACCGTGTGTTCCTGTTCAAGCGTGCGGTGCGCGAGACGGCGCTGCGGCACGGCATCTTTGCGACCTTCATGGCCAAGCCGATGGAGCGCGAACCAGGCAGTGCGATGCACATCCACCAAAGCATCCTCGACGCCTCGACCGGAAACAATGTGTTCTCCAAGCCCGACGGCAGCGCGAGCGGCTTGTTCTTCAACTATATCGCCGGCCTCGAAAAATACCTGCCGCCATCGACCTTGCTGTTCGCGCCGCATGTCAATTCCTACCGCCGCCTGTCGCGCTACCAATCGGCGCCGACCAATGTGCGCTGGGGCTACGACAACCGCAGCTGCGGCATCCGCATCCCCAACTCCAATGCCGCCAACCGGCGCGTCGAAAACCGCGTGCCCGGCGTCGACGTCAACCCCTACCTCGCGATGGCCGCCACCTTGACCTGCGGCTACCTCGGCATGAGCGACGCGCTGCTGCCGTCGGAACCGATGCACGACAGCGCCGAGCACGTGCACAACGAATTGCCGCGCAACTTGGAGGACGCGATCTCGCGCCTGCGCCTGTGCGCGCCGCTCAGCCGTGTGCTCGGCGAAATGTTTGTCGAGGCGTTCTGCGAAGTCAAGGAGCTCGAGTTCGCGACCTACAGCCGCGTGATTAGCTCGTGGGAAAGGGAACATCTGATGCTCCTCGTGTAAGGAGCCGAACGAGCGCTCGGTCTTTATGCCGCCGCAAGAACAGGCAAGTGCCTCACTGTGCACAATGACTGATCGACACGGAGGGCAATCATGGTCTACATTTTTAGAGGGAAATTGTGCGGGAATAAATGCGAGGAATTGGCCGATGCGCAGGCGGCCGAGGCCTTGGCGAACGCGCGCCGACAAGGCTCGCCCGCCATCCTCGACGCCGAAAAACTGGCCGAGAAAGAATGCGCGCTGCTGGTCGACATCCTGACCGACGACGATCGCAAATTCACGTCCACCTTGCGCGAGCGCCACCAGAACCAGGCGCATTGGCAGCAAGTGGAGGAATTCGCGATCCACCCCTTCCCGTCGGGTTCCGGATTTTCGGCGCAAGGGTATGCGGGTGGCGCCGCCAAGTCGTTCGTGTTCGGCGGCAGCGTGACGCTCAAGGGCAACTGCCCGCTGCGCAACAGCGCCGAACCGACCAACGCGCTCGAATACCGGTTCCGGATCGGCGAATGGGACATGGCCGACGATGCGGACGACGACGCCGACGCAGACGACGCAGACGACGCAGACGACGCAGACGACGCCGATGACGCCGATGACGCCGGCCCCGCCGCGATGCCGACGCGGGCGCCGTCGAGCATGCTGGCCGTCACCCAAATCGGCGCCACGCATGTCGGCTATGTGCAGTACGCCAATGCCTACGGCTTTGCCGATGCCGAAAAAGTCGTCATCGGCGCGGCCGACCTGTTGCCCGGCGGCTGGATTCGGCTCGACAATAAAGCGGTCACGGTCGACATGCGCGACGGCACGCGCGCGACTGTCCACATCAATAGCGCCAATTTTCTGCACACCCACGATTTGTTGGTGTTGAATACGCCCGCGATCACGGGCCAGCACAAGGCCAGGCTTGCCGCGGGCCTGCCGCTGGCGCAGGCGGGCCGGCAGCTGAGCGCCGCCGAGCGCGAACCGATCCGGCGCTACCGGCTCAGTTTCGATGTGCGCGACGCCGTCACCCTGGCGATCGTGGCAAGCGACACGCTCGATTCGATCGTGCTCGACAACTCGCCGGTCGTGCTCGCGCTCGACCTCGAAGAGCTCGCCGCGCAAGCCGAGCAGGCCGTGCCGTGCGCCGCGGTCCACGTGCTGTACACGATCGACCATCCGCACCTGCGCTTTTTCAGGATCGGCATTTCGCACAACGGCGGCACCGTGCATCCGTCGCCGCCTTTGCCGGGCGCCGCATTCCTGCCGACACCACTGGCGGGCAATTACACTTTCCGCGGCGCCGCGGGCGGGCCGCATCTGCCGGATGGCAAGGGCGGCTTGGCGGTGGATGTGTCGACCAATCCGTCCGGCGCTTATCGCGTGGCCATCATCTGGCAGACACGCCATTACAAGTCGGCGGCCCACAGCATGGATCGCTTGTACTGCAAATAGGTTCAACCGCTAATAGATCCAACTGAAATAGCTTCAACTGCAAATGGTTTTGTATGGTTGGTACCGCAGGTAAGGGAGGAAGAAGGGTGTGACGGCGGGCGTGGACGATGTGTGTCCACGCGGCGCTTTTGGTTCAGGTCTCACGAGTTCGTGTCTCACCAGTTTATGTCTCACATGCGTAGCGCTGCACGACGCTGTAGCCGCCCCCCTATCCCAGCTTCGACGACATCAGCGCGTAAGCGCGCACGCGCCATTGGATTGCGGGACCCGACGCCGGCGGCGCCGCCTAAATCCCGTTTTTGGTGCTACTGAAGCTGCGCGATACAGCGAAATACCACTGTGCGCGAGTATCCGCACAGATACGGTTAGAATGTTCCTTATGAAAATCCGTGTCGCCACCTATAACATCCACAAGGGCGTGTCCTCGATACGCAGCACCCCACGCGTTGTCGCCCTGAAAAAAGCGATCGGCCTGTTCGGCGCCGACGTCGTGTTCCTGCAGGAGGTCCAGGGCCAGCACGACCGCCTTTCGGCCCAGTTCGGCCAGGAAAGCCGGGGCCACAGGCATTGGCCGGAAGAGGCCCAGCACACGTTTTTCGCCGGCGATTCGCACCATTCGGCCTACGGCATGAACGCCGTGTACGACCACGGCCACCATGGCAACGCCTTGCTCAGTGCCCATCCGATCTGCACCACCCACAACCACGACGTGTCCGACCATGCCTACGAGCAGCGCGGCATCCTGCATTGCGTGCTCGAGACGCCGCACGGCCAGGTGCATTGCTATGTGGTCCACCTCGGGCTGTTCGAGTCCGGCCGCGGGCGCCAGACCGAGGCCTTGATCGAGGCGGTCAAGAAATCGGCGCCGAACGGCGAGCCGGTGATCATCGCGGGCGACTTCAACGACTGGCGCAACACGCTCGGCGACAAGCTGCGCGACGCGCTCGGCGTGGCCGAGGTGTTCGACGAGATCGGCTCCAAATCGACGCTCGGCGACTTGATGCGCGGCCTTTCGCGCAGCAAAACGGCGAAGAAGGTGGCGCCTGCGCGGACGTTTCCGGCGGCGCTGCCCTGGTTCCGCCTCGATCGTATTTATGTGCGCGGCTTCAAGGTCGAGCTCGCTGAAGTGTTGCATGGTACTTTGTGGGCCAAGTTGTCCGACCATGCTCCCATCGTTGCCAACCTCACGCTAAAATAGGGCATTCGATGCGCCCGCGAGCCGCTGTCCGCATGCTTGCCGACACGCCCTCCCGGTCGCACACCCAACCTGAAGCGATATGCGCACAGTCAACTTCATCGCTCACAACGAAGTCACCCTACTCCAGAGCGGTACCGAATTCTTCCCCGCCCTGATCGCGGCGATCGACGCTGCGCGCTACGACATCTATTTCGAGACCTACATCTTCGCCGCCGACGACACGGGCGCCGCCGTCGAGGCCGCGCTCAAACGGGCCGCCGGCCGCGGCGTCAAGGTGCGCGTGATCGTCGACTGGTTCGGCACCGGCCACGCCCAGGCCACGCGGCTGGGCTTGTCGCTGGTCGAAGCCGGGGTCCACTACCGCGTGTTCAACCCATGGTTCCGGCGCGGCGTCACGCGCACCCACCGCAAGATCACCGTGCTCGACCGCGCCACCGCCTTTGTCGGCGGCATCAACATCAACGACGATTGGCTCTGCGATTACGACCAGGCGCGCCGGCTGCCGGCCCCGCGCTGGGATTTCGCGGTGCAGTTGCGCGGCCCGCTGGTGGCCACCATCCACCACGAGGCGCAGACCCAATGGGCGCGCGTCGGGCGCATGGGCCTGCTCAAGCGCATCGGCCTGTACCGCGAGATGCGCGCCGTGCAACTCGGCAACGGCAACAAGCCGATGCTGGCCGGCTTTGTGGTGCGCGACAACCTGCGCAACCGGCGCACGATCCAGCGCGCCTACCTGCAGGCGCTCGGCCACGCCCGGCACAGCGTGATGCTGGCCAACCCGTATTTCGCGCCGGGCAGCAAGTTCCGCGAGGCGCTGGCGTCGGCCGCCAAGCGCGGGGTCGAGGTAACGCTGCTGATCGGCGTGGGCGAATTCCGGCTGCAGGACGCGGTCGCCCATTCGTTCTACCCCAAGCTGCTCGCCGCCGGCGTGCACGTGATCGAATACCGCAAGACCCAGTTGCACGCCAAGATCGCCGTCATCGACGACGACTGGGCCACGGTCGGCTCGAGCAATTGCGACGGCCTGTCCCTGTTCGTCAACCAGGAGGCGAACGTGGTCGTCAAGGACGCCGGCTTCGCCCAGACCATGCGCCAGCATTTACAGCAGGGCATCGCCGACGGCGTGCTGATCCGGCAGGAGGACCTGCGCCAGGTCGGCTGGCTGCGCCGCTGCGGCCACGGCGCCGCCTATTTCTTCTATAAACTGCTGATGCGCATCTTTGCGATCGGCTACGCCTAAGCCCCGGGACCAGCATGGACAATATCCGCATCGACAAATGGCTCTGGGCCGCGCGCTTCTTCAAGACGCGCTCGCTGGCGACCGACGCCGTCGACAACGGCCGCGTGCGCCTCGACGGCGAGCGCATCAAGCCCGCGCGCGCCGTCAAGATTAACGATAAGCTAACAATCGACAATGGCGCCGAGACCTGGGAGGTGCTGGTCGCGGGACTCTCCGACAAGCGCGGCGCCGCGCCCGTGGCCCGCACTTTGTATAAAGAAACAGACGCTAGCATCGCGCGCCGCGAGGGCGAACTCGAGGGCCGCAAGCTCTACCGCGAGCCGGGCACGACCATCAAAGGCCGCCCGACCAAGCGCGACCGCCGCCAGCTCAGCAAGGCGAGCGAATAGGCCGCGGATTTGCCCCCGTTTCAAGCGGACTCTGCTGCATCGCACCAATAGACACCCGCCTCTAAGTTCCCGTTTGACTTTTGTCCAGTAGTGGATAATAGTACGAGCGTTCGAAATGCTTTCGGACCGCATGCCGCGCCGCCTCCGTCCAGAGGGGAAAACGGTGCAAAACGGACTTCAACCAATCGTGGGTAACGCTATCAACACTTCAGTCAAATTCATGCGCAAGGGCGAACTCACACGGGCCGCGATTCTCGATGTGGCGCTCGACCTCGCCAGCCGCCAGGGCCTCGAGGGCCTGACCATCGGCTTGCTCGCGGATAAAATGAACATGAGCAAATCGGGCGTGTTCGCGCACTTCGGTTCGCGTGAAGATTTGCAGATGGAAGTGCTCAAGCTCTACCACCAGCGCTTTGAACAGGAAGTCTTTTTCCCGAGTGTGCAAGAGGTGCGCGGGATCGCGCGCCTGACCTCGATGTATGCGCGCTGGATCAAGCGCGTCAGCGTCGAGATCGCCTCGGGGTGCATCTATATCAGTGGCGCCGTCGAATACGACGACCGTCCCGGTCCGATCCGCGAAGAGCTCGTTTCGATGGTCCGCGCCTGGCAGGGCGCGCTGCTGCGCTGCGTGCAGCAGGCGATCGAAGTGGGCGACCTCAAGGCCGACACCGACGCCCAGCAGATGGTGTACGAGATGTACGGACTGATCCTGGCACTGCACCACGACGCGCGCTTCCTGCGCCGGCCGGGCAGCGTCGACCGGGCGCGCGTGGGCTTCGAACGGCTGGTATTGCATTACCAAAACACTCAGCAAAATCCGCAGCCGCGCTAACGCGGCCTAAATAACAGCAACAACTGGGCGGGCAAGAACCGCATCAGTCTTTAATCATTAGTCGTCAGGAGAAAATCATGGGTCAATACGTCGCGCCAATCCGGGATATGCAGTTCATTCTGCACGAGTTCCTGAATGTTTCAGAAGAGCTGAAGCAGATGCCGAAGTTTGAAGACGTCGACGCCGACATCATCAACCAGGTGCTCGAAGAAGGTGCCAAGTTCACCCAGGAAGTGTTGTTCCCGCTGAACCACTCCGGCGACCGCGAAGGCTGCCATTTCGACGCCGCCAGCAACACGGTGACGACCCCGAAGGGCTTCAAGGACGCGTACAAGAAATACGTCGACGGCGGCTGGGCCGCGCTCGCGTGCTCGACCGAATACGGCGGCCAGGGCCTGCCGATCGTGCTCAACAACTCGTTCTACGAGATGCTCAACTCGTCCAACCAGGCCTGGTCGATGTACCCGGGCCTGTCGCACGGCGCCTACGAGTGCCTGCTCGAGCACGGCACCGACGAACAAAAGGCGATGTTCCTGCCCAAGCTGGTCTCGGGCGAGTGGACCGGCACCATGTGCCTGACCGAAGCCCATTGCGGCACCGACCTCGGCATGCTGCGCTCGAAGGCGCTGCCGCAGGCCGACGGCTCGTGGTCGATCACGGGTTCGAAGATCTTCATCTCGGCCGGCGAGCACGACATGGCCGAAAACATCCTGCACCTGGTGCTGGCGCGCGTACCGGACGCGCCTGAAGGCTCGAAGGGCATCTCGCTGTTCCTGGTGCCGAAGTTCCTGCCTAACGCGGACGGCACAGTAGGCGAGCGCAACCCGATCACCTGCGGCGCGATCGAAGAAAAAATGGGCATCCACGGCAATTCGACCTGCCAGATGAACCTCGACGGCGCCAAGGGCTGGATCATCGGCGCGCCAAACAAGGGCCTCAACGCGATGTTCGTGTTCATGAACGCGGCCCGCCTCGGCGTCGGCATGCAGTCGCTCGGCCTGACCGAAGTGGCCTACCAGAACGCACTGATCTACGCGAAAGACCGCATCCAGATGCGCAGCCTGTCGGGCGTGAAGGCGCCCGACAAGCCAGCCGACCCGATCATCGTGCACCCCGACGTGCGCCGCATGCTGCTCACCTGCAAGGCCTACGCCGAAGGCGGCCGCGCGTTCACCTCGTACATGGCGCTGCAGATCGACCGCGAACTGAACCACCCCGACGAAACCGTGCGCAAAGAGGCGGCCGACGAGGTCGCGCTGCTGACCCCGGTCATCAAGGCCTTCATCACCGACAACGGCTGGGTTGCGACGTCGGAGGCGATGCAGGTGTTCGGCGGCCACGGCTACATCTCCGAGTGGGGCATGGAGCAGTATGTGCGCGACGCGCGCATCAACCTGATCTACGAAGGCACCAACACGATCCAGTCGCTCGACCTGCTGGGCCGCAAGGTCCTGATGGACAACGGCGCCAAGCTGCGCAAGTTCGGCGAGAAGATCAAGGCCTTCGTCGAAGACAACGGCACCGACGAGGCGCTGTCCGAATTCATCACGCCGCTGGGCGAGCTCGGCGACAAGGTCACCAAGCTGACCATGGAAATCGGCATGAAGGGTTTCCAGAACCCGGACGAAGTCGGCGCCGCGGCCGTGCCTTACCTGCGCGTGGTCGGCCACCTGATCTACAGCTACTTCTTCGCGCAGATGGCGAAGATCGCGTTGGCCAAGGAAGACTCGGGCGACAACTTCTACAAGGCGAAACTGGCGACCGCACGTTTCTACTTCGCACGTCTGCAGCCTGAAACCGCGATGCTGATTCGCCAGGCGCGTTCCGGTTCGGCCAACCTGATGGCGCTCGACGCCGATTTATTCTAAATTTTTCTGTGGGTCAGAGTTTTTTTCGCGGGGGTATCGCGAAATTACTCTGACCCCAGCTGACTAGCAAACCCGAGGGAAGATTATGACCAATTTTATTGTGAAAAAAGTAGCCGTCCTCGGCGCCGGCGTGATGGGCGCGCAGATCGCCGCCCATTGCATCAACGCCAAGGTGCCGGTCGTGCTGTTCGACCTGCCCGCGAAGGAAGGGCCTAAGAACGGCATCGTCCTGCGCGCCATCGAGAACCTCAAAAAACTGAGCCCTGCGCCGCTCGGCAACAAGGATGACGCGGCCCTGATCGAAGTGGCCAACTACGACGACAACCTCGAGCTGCTGGCCGGCTGCGACCTGATCATCGAAGCGATCGCCGAGCGCATGGACTGGAAGCACGACCTGTACAAAAAGGTCGCCCCGCACATCGCGCCCAACGCGATCTTCGCCTCGAACACCTCGGGCCTGTCGATCACCACGCTGGCCGACGGCTTCGACGACGAACTCAAGGCGCGCTTTTGCGGCGTGCACTTCTTCAATCCGCCGCGCTATATGCACCTGGTCGAGATCATCCCGACCGCCTCGACCAAGCCGGTCATCGTCGACCAGCTCGAAGGCTTCCTGACGACGACCCTGGGCAAAGGCGTCGTGCGCGCCAAGGACACCCCTAACTTCATCGCCAACCGTGTCGGTATCTTCGGCATGCTGGCGATCATCCACGAAGCCGAAAAATTCGGCCTGAGCGTGGACGTGGTCGACGACCTGACCGGCGCCAAGCTTGGCCGCGCCAAGTCGGGCACCTTCCGTACCGCCGACGTCGTCGGCCTCGATACGATGGGCCATGTAATCAAAACAATGCAAGACAACCTTGCAGACGATCCGTTCTTCGCGGTCTACAAGACCCCCGAAGTGTTGGCCAAGCTGGTGGCCGCAGGCGCGCTGGGCCAAAAGGCCGGCGCGGGTTTTTATAAAAAGGTCGGCAAGGACATCCAACGCCTCGACTTCGCCTCGGGCGAATACGTCGCCGGCGGTGGCAAGGCCGCCGACATCGTCGGCCGCATCCTGAAAGAAAAGGATCCGGTCAAGAAAATGAAGGCGCTGCGCGAATCGACCAACCCGCAAGCGCAATTCCTGTGGGCGATCTTCCGCGACGCATTCCACTACATCGCCGTGCACCTCGGCTCGATCGCCGACAACGCGCGCGACATCGATTTTGCGATGCGCTGGGGCTTCGGCTGGAACGTCGGCCCGTTCGAAACGTGGCAGGCTTCGGGCTGGCAGCAGATCGCCACCTGGATCAACGAAGACATCGCCGCCGGCAATGCGCTGTGCGACGCGCCGCTGCCGGCCTGGGTGCTCGAAGGCCCGGTCGCCGACAAGGGCGGCGTGCACACGCCTGAAGGTTCGTACTCCGCCGCCAGCGGCAGCTTCGTGCCGCGTTCGACGCTGGCCGTGTACGAGCGCCAGGCCTTCCGCGCACCGGTGCTCGGCGCCGGCGCCATCGACGGCAAGACCGCCGGCACCACCTTCTTCGAAGACGAATCGGTGCGCATCTGGCACCAGGGCGACGACGTCCTGATCATCTCGCTCAAGACCAAGATGCACGTGATCGGCGAGGGCGTGATCAATGGCCTCAAAATGGCGCAAGCCGAAGCCGAGAAAAACTTCAAGGGCCTCGTGATCTGGAATTCGGACGCGGCTGACGGCGGCGCGTTCTCGGCCGGCGCCGACCTGCAATCGGCCCTGCCGCTGTTCATGCAAGGCGGCGCCAAGGCGATGGAGCCGGGCATCGCGCTGCTGCAAGACACCTTCATGGCGATGAAATACTCGAGCGTCCCGGTGGTGGCCGCGGTGGCCGGACTGGCCCTCGGCGGCGGCTGCGAAATGGCGCTGCACGCGTCCAAGCGCGTGGCCTCGATCGAGTCCTACATCGGCCTGGTCGAAGTGGGCGTCGGCCTGATTCCGGCCGGCGGCGGTTTGAAGGAGGCGGCCATCCGCGCCGTCAACGACGCCAAGGGCAACGACATTTTCCAGTTCCTCAAGACCTACTTCACCAACGCCGCCACCGCCAACGTGTCGAAGTCGGCGCTCGAAGCGAAGGCGATGGGTTACCTCAAGGAAGACGATGTCATCGTGTTCAACCCGTACGAGCTGCTGCACGTGGCCAAGGTCGAGGCGCGCGCGATGTTCGACGCCGGCTACCGCCCGCCGCTCAAGAAGCCGGTCACCGTCACCGGCCGCTACGGCCTCGGCACGATCACGGCGCAACTGGTGAACATGCGCGACGGCGGCTTCATCTCCGCGCACGACTTCAAGCTCGGCCAGATGATCGCCGAGATCGTATCGGGCGGTAACGTGGACCAGGGCAGCGTGGTCAGCGAGCAGTGGTTCCTCGACATGGAGCGCAAGGCCTTCCTTGAGCTGCTGAACCATCCGAAAACCCAGGAACGTATCATGGGCATGATGCAAACCGGTAAGCCGGTACGCAACTGACCGGCCGACATCATGTCGATCCTGAACCATGCAATCAAGCTGTTACTGCGAGTGAGGCCCAGCATTATGTATGACCGAATCAAGCAGCAAATGATGGACACCCTGCCGTTTGTACAGCTGCTGGGGATCAGGATCGACGAGATCGGCGCCGGCACCTCGAAGGTGTCGATGCCGGCCGACCCGAAGCTCAACAACCACCTCGGCACCCAGCACGCCGGCGCCCTGTTCACGCTGGCCGAAACGGCCTCCGGCGCGGCCATGGCGGGCGGCTTCGCAGAGCTGATCATGGGCCTGCGGCCGGTGGCCAAGGAGTCGCGCATCCAGTACCAGAAGGTGGCCAAGGGCGCCACCCGCGCCGAAGGGCGCGTGCCGGGCGACATCGCGGCGCTGAAGGCGGCGCTCAAGGCCGACGGCAAGGTGGCGTTCCCGGTGGAGGTCGACGTGTTCGACGCCGAGGGAACGCTGGCGGCAAAGGTGCAGGTCGACTGGTATTTGTCCGAGAAGCGCTAAGCGTAGCCGGCACAGGTCATCCCCGAATAGATATTCCTCGAATCACAGAACGCGATCGAATTTTTGAGAGAACAAAATGAGCAAACAACTTCAAGACGCATACATCGTCTCCGCAACCCGCACCCCGATCGGCAAGGCGCCGCGCGGCATGTTCAAGACCACCCGTCCGGACGACCTGCTGGTGCGCGTGCTGCAAAACGCGATGGCGCAGGTGCCTGGCCTCGATCCGGCGCTGATCATCGACGCCATCATCGGTTGTTCGTTCCCCGAGGCCGAGCAAGGCTTCAACGTCGCCCGTAACGCCGTGCTGCTGGCCGGCATGCCCAAGACCGTCGGCGGCGTGACCATTAACCGCTACTGCGCGTCCGGCATCACCGCGATCGCGATGGCGGCCGACCGCATCCGCGTGGGCGAGGCCGATGTCATGGTCGCCGGCGGCGTCGAGTCGATGTCGATGGTGCCGATGATGGGCCACCACCCGTCGATGAACATGAATATGTTCACCGACGAGAACGTCGGCATGGCCTACGGCATGGGCCTGACGGCCGAAAACGTGGCCAAGCAATGGAAGGTGACGCGCGAGCAGCAGGACGCGTTCTCGGTCGAGTCGCACCGCCGCGCGATCGCCGCGCAGCAGGCCGGCTTCTTCAAGGACGAGACCACCCCGGTCGAGATCATCACCCGCACGCCGAACCTGGCGACCGGCGAGATCGACATCAAGACCCGCACCGTCGACACCGACGAGGGCGCGCGCGCCGATTCGTCGATGGAGTCGCTGGCCAAGCTCAAGCCGGTGTTCGCGGCCAAGGGTTCGGTCACGGCAGCCAACAGCTCGCAGATGTCGGACGGCGCCGGCGCGCTGATCCTGGTCTCCGAAAAAATCCTGCGCGAGCACAACCTGACCCCGCTGGCGAAGTTCTCCTCGTTCGCGGTGCGCGGCGTGCCGCCGGAGATCATGGGCATCGGCCCCAAGGTCGCCATTCCCGCGGCCTGCGCGGCGGCCGGCATCACGCAAGACCAGCTCGACTGGATCGAATTGAACGAAGCGTTCGCAGCCCAGGCCTTGGCTGTGATTGGCGATCTTGGCCTCGACACCGCCAAGGTCAACCCGATGGGCGGCGCGATCGCGCTCGGCCATCCGCTGGGCGCGACCGGCGCCATCCGCGCCGCGACCGTGATCCACGCGCTGCGCCGCAACAACCTCAAGTACGGCATGGTGACGATGTGCGTCGGCGCCGGCATGGGCGCGGCGGGAATTTTCGAGCGCGTATAAGTTTGGTTTAAAATCCGCCTTATCAAAGGGCGCTAAGGGTTTTCCTTAGCGCCCTTCATCATTTTTGGAGAACACATGGATATTTTGTGCAGCAAGGCCGACGGCATCCTGACGATCGAATTCAACCGCCCGGAGCGCAAGAACGCGATCACCGCGACCATGTACCAGGCCATGGCCGATGCGCTCATCGATGGCGAGAAAGACGCGGCCGTGCGCGCGGTGCTGTTCATCGGCAAGCCGGAGATTTTCACGGCAGGCAACGACCTCGAGGACTTCCTCAAAAATTCGGGGCCGGTCGAGGGGGCGCCCGCCGCCGAGCGTTCGGTGTACCAGTTCATGCGCGCCCTGAGCGGCACCAGTAAACCGGTGGTCGCGGCCGTGTCGGGCGCGGCGGTCGGGATCGGCACCACGCTGCTGATGCATTGCGACCTCGTCTACGCGGCCGACAACGCCAAGTTCGCGCTGCCTTTCGCGCAACTCGGCCTGTGCCCCGAGTTTGGCTCGAGCATGCTGTTCCCGATGATCGCCGGTTATCCGCGCGCGGCCGAAAAACTGCTGCTCGGCGAGCCGTTCCTGGCGCAGGAGGCCTTGCAGATGGGGCTGGTGTCGAAGGTGCTGCCCTTGGACGAGCTGGTGCCGTACGCCGCGCGCCAGGCGGCCAAGCTGGTGGCGCTGCCGGCCGCCTCGATCCGCACCACCAAGGCGCTGATGAAGCGCG